>CANQPS010000013.1 GCA_947625785.1 uncultured Clostridia bacterium | reverse complement strand
CTTTCTGTTGCTTACCATATATCCTTTATAACCGTTGTTTTTCATTATGATTTTCATTCTAATTTTGTCCTTTCTGTAAATGTGCTGTCATTGTATCGCAAGGTGTGACACCTAAAAAATCCATAAGTGTTGTTTTTTCAACAATCCATTTTTTAGGGCTAACCTTTATACCAGGAAGTTCTGAGTTGCGAAGCATTTTTCTTACGACATTAGTTGTCAGACATAATATGTCAGCTGTTTGGTTTGTTGTTAGTACGAGTGGTACATCAGACCAAGTGCGGATTATTTTCTTTGCCATTTTTATCACCCCCTCGGACTAATTTGCTGTTCAATCAAAGGTAATATATCATTAGACTTCAACTTATCATAAATAAAAAGTCGCCCTTTTTGTGTCCAGTAAGTGTGTGCCTTTATATGAACTTCTCCATCATTACCGTTGTATGTTTGTGTTTTAGTACTTGTATATCCTCGCTCTGCATATTTTTGATACAGCAACCATATTTTTCTGCCTTGTTTATACTGTATTCCAAGTTCGTGTAATTTATCGTTCAGCCATCTGCCTGACTTACCGTAATCTTTTGCTATTTCTGTTATGCTTAACAAATCTTTACAGTTAAGACATACATCATAATAACTCGCTTTCGGCTGTAATTCTGATATTTGTTGTTTTTGCAATGCATTTTCTGTTTCAAGTACTCCAACTTTATTGTTAAGATTTTTAATTGTTTCAAGATTTGTACGAAACATCAGCTTTGTAGCCTCATCAGCGTTTGGAAGATATGTACTTATAAACTTTTCATCATCTGATACATACCCGCCCGTTTTGCGAATTGATGGTAAAACCTCGCTTGTTACCCAGCGCTTAAACTTCTTCGCCGCAGGGAGCTGGCTTCTGAGGATTAGGCTGTAAAGACCAGACTCGTTAATAAAGAGGATTTCCTGTCTGCCACCAAGGGTGTCGCATTTTGCTACCCCCTTATCCTCGTCATCAATATGCTTGCTGATGGCATCTCTTGGATTGCTGTAACCGAGGATAGTGGCTACATCCTTACCTACGAAATAAGGTTCGCCGTCAATAGTTGTTGTACGTACAGAGCCAAACTCTGCATTTTCAAAAATTTGTAATTTGTTCATTTTATACACCTCATTAAATCATAGAATTTTGATACCCTCTCTTATCAAATCAGCTCTAAAAATGAGTTCTTTCACACTCTCACCCCTTGAATTTGTCTTTAGATTGCTTGGCTAATTATTTCAAAATGTACATTTTTAAGATACAAGTCGCGCAAAAAAAATTTCATCAATATCTTCAGCTGTCAGGTCGTATCTTTCTTTGATTCTCTGAATTTCACCTTGTGTGAATTCAGCATTATTGGTTTCATTGATTTTTGCATTGAACCGCTGAACAGAAATTCCAATTGCCTTTGCCAGAATTTCCTGTGTGTCACCGTTTCCATGCATGATTCCAACCAACTTCTGTTTGTTCATTGTTTGCACCTTCTTTTCTTACTTTATTTAGCAGACAATTGCATCTTGTCAAAACCGTCGAAATGTATGCTTTCAAGATACAAGCTTATTATACATCTTTGATTTTCACCTGTCAATAGATTTTTGAAAATTTTTAAGATATTTTTTCTCAATTAGTTGAAAAATCTTCTTAAATATGTTATGATTCAAGATACAACGGAATTCCGTCAGTATGAAAGAAAGGAAGGTGAACTTCAATGACAATGGGTGAATACATCAAACAGTTGCGGAAAAACCATGACCTAACACAAGAAGAACTTGGTCAGAAACTGAATCCACCTGTCAACAGAGCTGCCATCAACAAATGGGAAAGTGGTCAGGTTGAAAACATCAAAAGGTCTTATATTCAGCAGATGTCAAAGTTGTTTGATGTCAGACCCTGTGAATTGATGTGCTTTGAAAGGGAAGAACAGATTTCACAAGATGTCATTGCAATTGAACATGTTGAGAAAAAGTTTGGGAAAGATGCTGTCAAACTTCTTGAACTGTTTACTAAACTGAATGACCTTGGAAAAGAAAAAGCATTTGAAGACCTAGATGACTTGACCAACCTTCAAAAGTACACCGAAAAAGGGGAACAGCAAGGATTGTTGAACGCATAGGAAACATCATTGTTGTGGACTTTTGGGGTTCAAGGTAGTTCAAAGTGTGTTCAAAGTGTGTTTAAGGTGAAACTAGTGGACTTAAACGCTGGAAAGTTTTGAATTTAAATCTATCAATAGTGGAATGTAAATATTTGTAACATCGATGTTACATTCTTCACATTTTCATTTAAATCTATCAATAGTGGAATGTAAATATTTGTAACATCGATGTTACATTCTTCACATTTTCATTTAAATCTATCAATAGTGGAACAAAAATAACCCCAACAGTACGACAATACTGTTGGGGTTAAAATAAAAGGGTGATATATGAAAAATCCAATATCATTATATCATTCCTAAAGAATTAAATCAAGAAAGGATTGATATTATGGCAAGAAAGAAAAATAAAAAAATAGATTGCGGATTATATCGAGTAAGGATATATATTGGCAAAGTTGATGGTATTGCGAAATATAAATCAGTCTATGGAAAAACGCAAACCGAAGCGGATAGAAAAGCAGAAGAACTTAGGCGAAATCTAAGGCAAGGTTTTGATATTATGCACGAAGATGATAGTTTTAAGGTGTGGGCAGATAAATGGCTATCAAACAAAAGTGCTACTGTATCAGCAAAAGATTATCAAACATATAGTGGATACCGTAACCGCTTTGCAGCATTAGATGATATTCAACTTAATAAAATAAAACAGCAAGATATTCAAGATATAATAAATAAATATGCAAAGTATAATGAACATACCAAAAAGCCGACAGCAAAAAGAACATTAAAAGGTTATATAATTGCAATACAACAAATATTTGATTTGGCTATAAAAAATCGTGTACTACAATTTAATCCGGCATTAGATATAGTTGTTCCAATTAGTGCTCCGACCGCATCTCGTAGAGCTTTGACGAAAGAGGAACAACAGTGGATATTAGATACTCCACACGAAATGCAACGAGCAGCTATTATAATGATGTTGTCCGGATTGCGTAGGGGAGAGCTTATTCCTTTGACTTGGCAAGATATAGATTTTAACGAAGGAACTATATCAGTTAATAAGTCAGTAAGATTATTAGGTTCTAATATAGAGGTAAAGCAAGGTGGCAAAACCAAAACGAGTACAAGAATAGTAAATATTCCAAGCAAGTTACTTTATTATTTAAAATCTGAACTTAATAATGATAGAGCAAATGGAAAATTAAATCTGTTAGTTTGCCCTGATACGAAAACCAACGGAATGATAAACGGTGAGCGTTGGAGAAATTTATGGGACAGCTATCTAATGACATTGAACAATAAATATGGTATAAGAAAAAGTACAAAAGTAAGGTATAATAAAGAGGCAGTTTTGACAATTCCAAATATAACAGCTCACTGGTTAAGACATACATTTTGTACGATGCTATACTTAGCTGGTATAGATGTATTAACTGCTAAGGAGCAAATGGGGCATAGTTCAGTTGATACAACATTAAGAATTTATACACATTTAGACCAACAATATAAGAAAAAGAGTGTCAGTAAATTAGATGAGTATTTAAATAATAATGCTATATGACACTAAATGTGACACTAAATACGATTTTTATTAGTATTTATGCAAAAATATATCAGATTTAGGTTCTGGTGGTAACCCCGTGCAGGTTCAAGTCCTGTCACCCGCACTAATAACAAAAAGTCCGATTTAATCGGACTTTTTTCTATATATAATTTATCTGTACTATAAAGTTTGTGAACGCAAATCAACATAAAAAAGTATATAAATAATTTGATAATATTTTCTTATTTGTTATTGAGATGTTTTTAAAATACAATTATAATGATTTTTTAATACTTTATTATTCTTATTTAAAATAATTTATTTATCAGCGGAAAATTGTCGTTGCTATAAAATACATATATAAAATATAGCATAAAGTTTGCGATTTTTAAAAAATTGGAAAAAGTACAATTATTTAGTAATTTATAGATTGATAAATTAATTGAAATGTATTATAATAAATGTATTGATTGACAAAGACAATCAATTCAATATTGTTTTTGCTATAAATAGCAGAAAGGGGATATTTTATGACAACTAATAAGTCAGTTCTTGCTTGGATTGATGAAATGAAAGAACTCCTTACACCGGATAAGGTTGTATGGATTACAGGTGATGAGGAGCAATATGAGGCTCTTCGTGCGGAAGCCGTTGCAACAGGCGAATTAATTAAGCTTAATGAAGAAAAACTTCCGGGTTGTTACTTACATCGCACAAAGGTAAACGATGTTGCTCGTGTTGAGGACCGTACATTTATCTGTTGCAGAGAAGAAAAGGACGCTGGTCCTACTAATAACTGGAAAGACCCAAAAGAAGCATATAAAATGCTTTTTGATATAGCTCGTGGCAGCTATAAGGGCCGTACAATGTATGTTATTCCTTATTCAATGGGTCCGGTAGGTTCACCTCTTGCCAAAATCGGTTATGAAGTTACTAACTCTATCTATGTTGTACTCAATATGAAGATTATGACTCGTGTTGGTCAGGCTGTTGAAGATGTACTTGGTGACAGTGAGGATTGGATTAAGGGCTTACATTCAACTTGTGACGTTGACCCTGAGAAGAGATATATTTGCCATTTCCCAGAGGATAACTACATTATTTCTGTAAATTCTGCTTACGGCGGTAATGTTCTTCTCGGTAAGAAATGTTTTGCTCTGCGTATTGCGTCTTATCTTGGTAAAAACGAACAATGGATGGCAGAACATATGCTTATTCTTGGTATCGAAAAACCAAACGGTGAAATTAAGTATGTTACAGCTGCGTTCCCATCAGCTTGTGGTAAAACAAATTTGGCTATGCTTATTCCTCCTGAGGGTTATAGAGCTAAGGGTTACAAAGTATGGTGCGTAGGTGATGATATCGCTTGGATGCGTAAAGGTCCTGATGGCAGACTTTGGGCTATTAATCCGGAAAATGGTTTCTTTGGTGTTGCTCCTGGTACAAATGTTAAGTCTAATCCAAATGCCCTTGCATCAACAAAGAAAAATACAATCTTTACAAATGTTGCCCATAATCTCGATGATAATACGGTTTGGTGGGAAGGTCTTGACAAAAATCCTCCTGCAAATGCTATTGACTGGAAGGGTAATCCTTGGAACGGTCAGGAATCTACCGAAAAGGGTGCTCATCCAAATAGCCGTTTTACAGCTCCTGCTGAAAATTGCCCTTGTATCAGTTCACAGTTCAATGAAACATCAGGTGTACCAATTTCCGCTATTATTTTTGGTGGCCGCCGTGCACAAACAACTCCACTTGTATATCAATCAAGAAGCTGGAACAATGGTGTATTCGTTGGCTCTATAATGTCTTCCGAAACAACAGCTGCTGCAACAGGTGCAGTAGGTGTTCTAAGACACGACCCAATGGCAATGCGTCCGTTCTGTGGTTACCATATGGCTGACTACTTTAAGCATTGGTGTGATATGGGCGAAATCCTTGGCGATAAAGCTCCAAAGATATTCAATGTAAACTGGTTCAGAGTTGACGAAAACGGCAAGTTTATGTGGCCTGGTTTCGGTGATAACTTCAGAGTTCTCGAATGGATTATAAACCGTTGTGAAGGTAATGTTGATGCACAAGAAACAGCTATCGGTTATGTTCCTTATGCTGATGACATCAATCTCGAAGGTCTAAAAGATTTCACAAAAGCTGACCTCGAAAAGATTCTTTATATTGATAACGAAAAATGGTCTGCTGAGGCTGAGGAAATCACAAACTTCTACAACACAACATTCGGTGACAGACTTCCTGTTGAACTCGCTAATGAACTTGCAGCTCTTAAAGAAAGACTTGCAAAATAACTTTGTTTTAAATCCTGAAATTATATAAGTGATTTGACACAACGGTTAATCAAACTGATTATCCGTTGTGTTTTTATTTGTACTATGATATAATCAAATTCATAATAATATTTTCGTACAGGTATGTAAATAAGATAAAAACAGAATATATTAAATATTGATGATTTTTTACTTTATTAAGTAAAATCATAAGATAGTTATGTAATTTTGATAACAGGAGAATATTATATATGGTAAATCTGCCGGAAGATTTTAAAAATAGTATGAAGAAAATATTGTCTGAGAAATATTATAATGATTTTATAGATTGTTATAATAAACCTTATTATCGTGCAATCAGAATAAATACATTAAAAACAAATTTTGAAAACATAAAAAATAAATTGTCTTTTGAACTAAAACAGACTCCGTTTTGCAAAGAAAGTTATTATATTTCAGGCAGTGAAGAAAGCATAGGGAATAATCCATTACACCACGCCGGAGCATATTATGTGCAGGAACCATCAGCATCAGCAGCGGTAGAACTTTTAGATATACAAGAGGGAGATATTGTACTCGATTTATGTGCAGCACCGGGCGGAAAATCAACCCAAATTGCAGCTAAATTAAATGGCAAAGGTCTTATATGGTCAAACGAAATAATAAACAGCAGAGCTAATATACTTTTGTCTAATTTTGAAAGAATGGGTGTTAAAAATGGTATAGTATCAAATTGCCACCCCGATACATTATGTAAAAAGTTAAGCAGTATGTTTAATAAAATTTTAGTTGACGCACCGTGTTCAGGTGAGGGAATGTTCAGAAAACACCCCGAAAATATACCTGAATGGTCTTTAGAAAGTGTCAAAGCGTGTGCTAAAAGACAGTTAGAAATATTAAATTCCGCTTGTAATGCTTTATGTGAAAATGGTGTCCTTGTTTATTCAACCTGTACCTTTTCAAAAGAGGAGAATGAAGATGTTATTAGCACTTTTTTGTCAGAACATAAAGAATTTATTGTTGAAGAAACTAATCACAAATTTGGCAGAAATAGTATAATTAAAGGTGCTTATCGTGTTTTTCCTATGGATAATGGGGAGGGACATTTTATGATTAGACTTCGTAAAATTAAAGGCTCTAATCAGTATATAGAAACAAGAGATTATAAATCCAAAGATAAAAACAAAATTTCTGAAATGCAAAAACTTTTAAAAGAAATTTTAACATATAATATACCTGCTGAAAGATTATATATAAATAATAATTATGGATATATATTGCCTGAAATTTTACCGGATATATCCGGTTTAGGGGTTCTGAGATTTGGCGTGCTTGCTTGTGAATTTAAAAAAAACAGAGCCGAACCCTGTCACCATCTATTTATGTCATTAAATAAAAATGATTTCAAAAATAGTATAGATTTTAATGTCGACAGTGAGAAAATAAAGCTATTCTTACACGGAGAAGAAATCGACATAAACGAAAATATCAAAGGATATACGGCAGTATGCGTTGAGGGAGTAGTTACCGGTTTTGGAAAAGCATCAAATGGTCGATTAAAAAATAAATATCCTAAGGGATTAAGATTATTGCAGTAAAAGGGTGTGTAGAGTTGAGTGAATTGTCAAATATAGCCTATGTCAAAAATTTACTTGAAAAATATGGATTTAAGTTTTCAAAGGCTTTGGGACAAAATTTTTTAGTAAATCCGTCAATTTGTCCAAGAATGGCAAGGGAGTGTGGTGCGGATAAAAATTGCGGAGTGATTGAAATAGGCCCGGGTGCGGGAGTTTTAACATATGAACTTGCACAAGTTGCTGAAAAAGTTGTTGCCGTTGAAATTGATAAAAGATTATTGCCTGTGCTTAACGAATCTTTACAGGAATTTGATAATGTTAAAGTCATAAACGCAGATGCTATGAAACTAAATTTTAATAAACTTATATCAGAAGAATTTGAAAATATGGAAGTGTGTGTATGTGCAAATTTACCGTATTACATAACTTCACCTGTTATAATGAATTTACTTGAACAAAAATTGCCTATTAAATCAATAACGGTTATGGTTCAGAAAGAAGCCGCAGATAGAATTTGTGCTTTGCCGGGGACAAGAAATGTTGGAGCGGTAAGTATTGCCGTAAGATATTATTGCGAACCTCAAATATTATTTAAAGTATCAGCAGGCAGTTTTTTGCCTGCCCCAAAAGTTGATTCAGCTGTTATAAAATTAAATATATCACAAAATCCGACAGTCAATGTCATTGATGAGAAAATGTTTTTTAAAGTTGTAAAAGGTGCTTTTTGTCAAAGAAGAAAAACGCTTATAAATTCGGTAAGTTTTGGTTTAGGTATAAGTAAATCAGAAGTATCAGAAATACTTTCAGAAATAAATTTAAAGCAAACTATAAGAGCCGAAGAACTTACAATGCAAAATTTTGCCGATTTGGCAAATAAATTATCAGAAAAATATAATTGATATATGTATATGTTATAAATTTGTGCTTAATTATTTGTTAATCATATACAATTTTATCGTTGATTAAATACATTTATAAAAAAACAGTTGATTTTTTTAGCTGTATGAGATATAATATTATTGCTGTCGCAGATAGCGACAATATGCAAGACAGAATAGTTCATTGAGATATGTGAACGAATAGGCTCTGTACGGCAGAGCGTCGTGAACCATGTCAGGCGGGGAACCGAGCAGCATTAATCGAAGTTGCACTGTGCGATTCAGTAAGTCTGTTCGTTCGCATATCTCTATGACACAAACCGTTTTAGAACGGTCTGTCTTGCATTAGTTTTATTACTCTCACAATTATAAAGGGGGTATAGTATGTATCAAGTATTGTATAGAAAATACAGACCTAAAATCTTTGACGATGTTGTAGGTCAGCCGCAAGTTACTGTTACCCTAAAAAATGAACTTAATCGCAGCAGAGTTTCTCACGCATATTTATTTACGGGTTCGAGAGGAACAGGTAAAACATCTTGTGCAAAAATTTTATCAAAAGCTATAAATTGTCTTTCACCTATTAACGGTAATCCTTGCTGCGAATGTGATATATGCAGGGGAATAGATAATGGTACTATAACTGATGTTGTTGAAATAGACGCTGCAAGTAATAATGGCGTTGATAATATTAGGGATTTAATTGAAGAATCTGCATTTACTCCAAATATTACAAAGTATAGAGTGTATATTATAGATGAAGTCCATATGTTATCTATGGGAGCTTTTAATGCCCTTCTGAAAACACTTGAAGAACCACCCAAACATATTGTTTTTATACTTGCCACTACTGAAATTCACAAAATACCGGCTACTATACTTTCAAGATGTCAAAGGCTTGATTTTCATAGAATAAAAACAGAGGATTTATCTCTAAGATTGAAATTTATTGCTGATAAGGAAAATATATCTTTAACAGATGAAGCTGCTATTCTCATAGCAAGTGTTTCAGACGGCTGTGCAAGAGATGCTTTGTCATTGCTTGACCAATGTATTGGCAGAAACGACAATGTAAGTACAGATATCGTTAGGGAAACCGCCGGCATAGCCTCAAAAGAAAGTATTTTCAATATAACAGATGCAATTTTTGAAAAAGATACTTCTAAGGCAATTAAAGTCATAGGTGAGCTTTATTCAAGCTCCAAGGATATGGCTAAACTCTGCGAAGAATTGGCGGCACATTTCAGAGCAATTATGCTTATAAAAACTATGAAAAATCCAAGAGAACTTATTATTATGACTGATAACGATTTTAATAATACTGTTAATCAATCCAAAAAATTTACTCTTGAAGATGTGGTTTATTATATAAATTCTTTGCAGGATACTTATGGCAGAATGTCACGCAGTATAGATAAGAGAATTGAAATGGAAATGACTATTATAAAACTTTGTGCTCCTGAGCTTAACGATACAACCGCATCTATTTTAAGCAGAATTTCTAAACTCGAACTTGCTGTAAAAAATGGTGTTAAAGTTACAAATAATACACTTGAATCATTAAAAAATCAATCAGATAATATTTCAAATAAAAATGTTGATGAATCAAAAATTGAAGATACAACAAGTAATTTAACAGATGACGATAAATTAAAAAAACTTCGTGAAAATGCAAGACTTATGGGCGATTGGCAAGAGGTTATAGAACAAATTAAAAATGTATCGCCTGTTGTATCAGCAGCTTTTGAGGGAACTAAGGCATATATAAGTGGTAACTACCTTTTGATAGATACAAGACTTGATATAACATTTGAAATGCTCAGAAAATCTGCCAATAAGGAAACTATCAGACAGTGCATAGAAAATGTAACAGGTAAAAAATATAAATTAGGTCCTTATAGGACAAAAGAAGAATTAGCTGCTGAGGAAGACCCTCTTGCTGATTTAAAAGATAAAATCAATAATTTGGGTGATGTATCTTTGGAGGTAGTTTCACCTGAATAAAACAAATGTTAAAAACTGAATTAAACTCAGTTCAGATTAAAATATAAGTTATTTAATTTATGGAGGTTTTTTTATTATGAAAGCAAGATTACCACAAGGATATGGCAGCGGCGGTGCTGCAAATTTACAGCAGTTGGCTCGTCAGGCTCAGAAAATGCAGGAAGAAATGGATACTGCAACAAAAGAATTAGAGGTTAAGGAATATTCTGCTACTGTAGGCGGCGGTACAGTAACCGCAGTAGTTACAGGTAAAATGGAAGTCAAATCCCTTGATATTCAAAAAGATGTTGTTGACCCGGAAGATATAGATATGTTATCAGACCTTGTTATAGCTGCTGTAAATGAGGCTTTAAGAAAAGCATATGACGAAAAAAGTGAAACAATGGACAGAATTTCAAACGGTCTTAATGTACCGGGATTATTGTAATAATTATGGCTTTATATAATGTTGCCCCGCTGTCTAAGTTAATAGAACAGTTTGAACGATTACCCGGTATAGGCAGAAAGACTGCTCAAAGACTTGCGTATTATATATTGGATTTACCACAAAATGAAGCTGAGGAATTCGCCGATGCTATTAAAGATGCACACAGTAAAATACATTATTGCAATATCTGCTGTAATTTAACAGATAAAGAAATATGTTCAGTATGCAGCGACAATTCAAGAGACAAAAGTGTGATATGTGTAGTTGAAGACCCAAGAAATGTTTTTTCACTTGAAAGAACTCAGGAAATAACTTATACATATCACGTTTTGCACGGTGTTATTTCTCCGTTGAATGGAGTTGGTCCGGACGATATTAAAATTAAGGAACTTCTGTCAAGAATACAAAATCAAAATGTCAAAGAAGTTATAATGGCTACTAACCCTACAACCGAGGGCGATGCGACAGCTATGTATATTTCAAGATTATTAAAACCTCTTGGCATTAAGGTTACAAGATTGGCGTACGGAATACCTGTTGGGGCTGATTTGGAATATGCTGATGAAGTGACTTTGTCAAGGGCTTTGCAAGGCAGAATGGAAATGTAATTAAAAGAGAGAAATATCCCCATATCATAATGATATGGGGATATTTTTATTTTATTGTGCTTTAAAAGGTATATTGTTATCTTTTGCATATGTTTCGGCAGATGAGCCGCTCTTGCCATAGATGGTAAGGTTATCGCAACCCCAAAATGCACCGCCCCCAATTGTAGTAACACTATCCGGAATATTTATGCTCGTTAATGAACTGCAACCATAAAAAGCCTGGCCCTCAATTGTAGTAACACTGTCCGGGATAGTTACGCTCGTTAATGAACTGCAACCATAAAATGTACCGTCCCAAATTGTAGTAACACTGTCCGAGATAGTTACGCTCGTTAATGAACTGCAACCCTCAAATGCCCTATTCCAGATTTCAGTAACACTATCCGGGATAGTGATGCTTTTTAATGAACTGCAACCCTCAAATGCCCATTGTCCAATTGTAGTAACACTATCCGGAATATTTATGCTCGTTAATGAACTGCAACCATTAAATGCAACGTACCCAATTTCAATAACATTGTTCGGGATATTTATGCTCGTTAATGAACTGCAACCATAAAATGTAGCGTCCTCAATTGTAGTAACACTATCCGGGATAGTTACGCTCGTTAATGAACTGCAATCCGAAAATGCATTTCTCGCAATATAAGTAACACTATTCGGGATATTTATGCTCGTTAATGAACTGCAACCCTCAAATGCCCATTGTCCAATTGTAGTAACACTATCCGGAATATTTATGCTCGTTAATGAACTGCAATCCGAAAATGCACTTTGCCCAATTGTAGTAACACTATCCGGAATAGTGATGCTCGTTAATGAACTGCAAATCTCAAATGCACAGTCCCCAATTGTAGTAACACTGTCCGGGATAGTTACGCTCGTTAATGAACTGCAACCACAAAATGCATATTCCCCGATTTTAGTAACACTATCCGGGATATTTATGCTCGTTAATGAACTGCAATCCTGAAATGCATTGTACCCAATATAAGTAACACTGTCCGGGATATTTATGCTCGTTAATGAACTGCAACCAAAAAATGCACCGTTAATTATAGCCACGGGCAGACCCTCTATTTCTGCCGGAATAGTAACACTAACATCAGAACCTTTATATTTTGTTATTTCTATATATTTATCATAGACGTTGTATTTATAATCGTCATTTTCGCCCTCACGCTGAAATACTGCGTTCTCTATATCAATCGCATTGCTGTTGGTGTTGTCATTATTATTGTCGGAGTTATTATTTACAGTTGTACTATTGTTATTATTTACAGTTGTACTATTATTATTATTTATAGTTGTACTATTGTTATTATTTATATCGCTGTCATTTCCGCAGCTGCTAAGTCCTATACTGCTGCAAATTACCATTCCAGCTAAAAGTGCAATTAATATTCTTCTTTTCATAAAAAGACCACTCCTCATAAGTAATATTCGTTTTTGTTAGAGTTATTTTATCTAACAATCTTATTTTAGTGCTTTTTCGCCAAAAAAACAAGCCTTTTTTACAAAAAATTCCATAAAAATATTGGGCGTTATTCCACAAGCAACGCCTCACTTGATATAAAATTGATTTTTGTTGTGTAAGGTTACAAGATTGGCGTACGGAATACCTGTTGGGGCTGATTTGGAATATGCTGATGAAGTGACTTTGTCAAGGGCTTTGCAAGGCAGAATGGAAATGTAATTAAAAGAGAAAAAATATCCCATATCGTAATGATATGGGATATTTTTATTTTATTGTGCTTTAAAAGATATATTGTGATTTTTTGCATACATTTCGGCATACATTTCGGCATATGAGCCGCTCTTGCCATAGATGGTAAGGTTATCGCAACCCTCAAATGCACCGTACCCGATTTCAGTAACACTGTCCGGGATAGTTACGCTCGTTAATGAACTGCAACTATCAAATGCATGGCTCCCGATTTTAGTAACGCTGTCTGGGATATTTACGCTCGTTAATGAACTGCAATACTCAAATGCATCGTACTCAATTGTAGTAACACTATCCGGGATATTTATGCTCGTTAATGAACTGCACTCTTGAAATGCACCGTTTTCAATTTTAACAACACTGTCCGGGATATTTATGCTCGTTAATGAACTGCAACGATTAAATGCACCGTTTTCAATTTTAACAACACTGTCTGGTATATTTATGCTCGTTAATGAACTGCAACCCCAAAATGCCAAGCCCCCAATTTTAGTAACACTATCCGGGATATTTATGCTTGTTAATGAACTGCAACCCGCAAATGCACAGTCCCAAATTGTAGTAACACTATCCGGGATAGTGATGCTTTTTAATGAACTGCAATTCCAAAATGCACCGTTTTCAATTTTAACAACACTGTCTGGTATATTTATGCTCGTTAATGAACTGCAACCCAAAAATGCACTTTTCTCAATTGTAGTAACACTATCCGGGATATTTATGCTCTTTAATGAACGGCAACCCTCAAATGAACTTTCCCCGATTTCAGTAATACTATCCGGGATATTTATGCTCGTTAATGAACTGCAATCCTTAAAAGCACTGTTCCCAATTTTAATAACACTGTCCGGGATAGTTACGCTCGTTAATGAACTGCAACCCTCAAATGCACCGTGAATTACAGCCACAGGCAGACCCTCTATTTCTGCCGGAATAGTAATACTAACATCAGAACCTTTATATTCTGTTATTTCTATATATTTATCATAGACTTTGTATTTATAATCGTCATTTTCGCCCTCACGCTGAAATACTGCGTTCTCTATATCAATCGCATTACTGCTGGTGTTGTCATTATTATTGTCGGAGTTATTATTTACAGTTGTACTATTATTATTATCTACAGTTGTATTATTGTTATTATTTATAGTTGTACTATTGTTATTATTTATATCGCTGTCATTTCCGCAGCTGCTAAGTCCTATACTGCTGCAAATTACCATTCCAGCCAAAAGTGCAATTAATATTCTTCTTTTCATAAAAAGACCACTCCTTATAAGTAATATTCGTTTTTGTTAGAGTTATTTTATCTAACAATCTTATTTTAGTGCTTTTTCGCTAAAAAAACAAGCCTTTTTTACAAAAAAATTCATAAAAGTATTGGGCGTTATTCCACAAGCAGCGCCTCGCCTGATATAAAATTGATTTTTGTTTTATGAATATCAATATAATTGACAGCTAATAATTAATATGATATAATCTATTTGTGAAAGGGGTATTATATATGCAAGGTATTACTACTAAAACTATCGCCCAAAATAAAAAGGCATATCACGATTATTTTGTCGAGGAGAGTTTTGAAACAGGTATCGAATTGTGCGGTACCGAAGTTAAATCTCTAAGACAAGGCAGAGTAAATTTAAAAGATGCGTGGTGTTCTGTTGTTGAAGGTGAAATATTTGTAAATGGTATGCATATAAGCCCATATGAACAAGGAAATATCTTTAATCGTGACCCTATGAGAGTACGCAGACTTTTAATGCATAAAAGAGAAATTATGCGACTCTATGGTACGGTTAAACAAGAGGGTTATTCCCTCATACCGCTATCTCTGTATTTCAAAGGCTCAAAGGTTAAATTGCAGCTCGGACTCTGTAAAGGTAAAAAGTTATATGATAAAAGAGCTGATATGGCAGAAAAATCTGCTAAGCGTGACATCGAAAGAGCTATGAAACAACGCAATAGATAGTATTATATAATTTTAATATATGGGGATGTAAAGGTTTCGACAGGTCTTGTGAGCTTAGGTAAGCGAGTAGTGGCGGACGACCACTATAAACCGTCTAACTTATAAAAATAAACGACAACAATTATACTGTTGCTTACGCTGCTTGATGCAGTGTCGTTCCATATAGCATAACCACGGGCTATAATGGGGCGTTGATTAGTGGTGAACGTGAACTTGGGTTTGTTTCGTCCCTTGTCACGCATTAGAAACTACCGACACAAATAGATTGTCATTAATCGATTTGTCGGGGGAATCTTAAAGTAATGACTACACTCGTAGAAAGCCTTTGTAAATAAGGTTTGGACAGGGGTTCAATTCCCCTCATCTCCACCAAATTATTAGAAACAATATTGTCGATACAAATTTTTAAAATGAATTCCTGAAAAACTGATTTAAATTACTATAATATTATCTTTGTTTATTATTTTCTGTATTTATTTAAATGAATGTATAAAGGTTTATAGCCGACAATGATTTCAAAAAATATTACTTGAACGAAAATATATTATTGTTTCTGCTTTTCCGAAAGATAATAAATCAAATGGCATAAAACCATATGCCTCTTGCCGTCATTGTCATTCTGCTGTGGAAGCAGCATTGTATATTCAAAAAGAAAATATGCTTATACCGGAAAATATTGATTGTATTCAAGTTATTACCTGTGGACTTGCCGTTTTTGGTCACAATCATTGTGAAGTTGAAGGAGTTAGTTCTGCAAAAATGAGTATTCCTTTCAGTGTTGCGGCCGCTATTGTTCTCAATGATGGGGGAATAGAAGCAATGTCTGAAGAGTCGGTAAAAGATAAAAGAATATTATCTCTGTCAAAAAAGGTTACTGTTATTGAAGAACCTGCTTATTCTGCGGAATTACCAAAAAAGCGAATTGCAAAACTCATTGTAAAACTTAAAAATAAAAAAGAATTTACTTATAAAGTCACATATCCTAAAGGAGAGCCTGAAAATCCAATAAATGATGAGGAAATTAGAGATAAGTATAATAAGTTGAACTTTATAAACGAAGAAACATCATAGAGAGGTTATTTCGATGGCTCAAAGAGTTCCGGAAAGTCTTTACTCGATATGATAAATATTTATCATTTATTCAATTTGCTTGCATTGTAAAATGGTCTAATTAGTGTCAACACGCTCTAAAAAAAGAGAAACATCAAAAAAATTAGATGTTTCTCTTTTTATATTAATTTTTAACAAATTTCTGCCTCTCATAAAATTTTTAAAACTTTTGGCAGAAAGTTAATAAACACTAAAATATTAAATATTAAATATTAAATATTAAGCAAAGCCTTTGCATCAACGATTAATTTTTCTGTTAAAGCGTTAGCTTCTTCTTGTGTGTCACCGACTGATGTTAAGTATAATTTTATTTTAGGTTCTGTTCCGCTCGGTCTTACGATAACTGTACCGCCATTAGATAAATTATATTGCAGAACATTTGATTTAGGAAGATTTATAACAGTTTCTTCGCCTGTAAGAATGTCCTTTGTAACAGATAATTTATAATCTGATGTGGAAATTACCTTTAAATCTGCAATAGTTTCCGGTGCATTATCTCTAAGATTAGACATAATCTCCTGCATTTTAGCCATACCACTTGCACCTTCAAAACCAAAGTTAAGAGTAGTATTCTGATAATAACCATATTCAGCGTAAAGTTCGTTTATTACATCAGATAACAATTTACCTTGCTTACGATAATAAGCGGCCATTTCACAAATAAGCATTGAGGCAACAACTGCATCTTTATCACGAACATATGTACCTGCAAGATAACCATAACTTTCTTCAAAACCAAATACATATCTGTCCTGTTCATCTTTTTGTTCAAGCAATAGGATTTGTTCGCCGATATACTTAAATCCTGTTAAAACTTTCTTTAATTCGCAGTTATATTTATCGCAAATTCTGTCAACAAGTACACTTGATACGATAGTTCGTACGGCAACAGGATTTTCAGGCAAAGTTCCGAGGGCTTTGCGACAGGATAAAATATAATTCAATAACATAATGCCTGTTTCATTTCCTGTAATAAGTCTATAAGAATTGCCGTCTTTAACAGCTATTCCTACTCTATCGCTATCGGGGTCGGTTGCTAAAAGTAAATCAGGTTTTAATTCATCACACAATTTTAAGCCAAGTTCAAGAGCTTCTTTAAATTCCGGATTAGGATAAGGGCAAGTTGTAAAATTACCGTCCGGCAATTCTTGTTCAGGGACAACTGTAACATCATTAATTCCTATACGCTTTAAAACTTCTCTTACAAGTTTATTGCCAGCACCATTAAGCGGAGTATAAACAACCTTTAATCCTGATGCAGCACAAAGTTCACTGTTTATAGACTGTTTCATAACATTTTGAAGATATGTTTCATATACATCTTCTTTGATATATTCTATATATCCGTTATCAAGACCTTCCTCAAATGAAATATATTTAATATCATTAAAGATGTCAACATTTTGAATTTCGGTATAAACGGCATTTGCGTTATCGTCAGTCATTTGACAGCCGTCATCACCATAGCATTTGTAGCCATTATATTTAGCGGGATTGTGGCTTGCGGTAATCATAATGCCAGCCTGACATTTTAAGTATCTGACAGAATAAGATACAACAGGAGTAGGTTGTAATTCATCTGAAATATAAGCCTTAACGCCATTAGCCGCAAGCACCTTAGCAGCTTCTTTTGCGAATAAATCAGCCTTTATTCTTGAATCATAAGAAATGGCAACGGAAGGATTCTGGTATTTTTTCTTTAAGAAATTTGCAAGACCTTGTGTTGTACGCCTTACAACATATATATTCATTCTGTTAGTACCGGCACCTATTATACCTCTTAGACCGGCTGTACCAAATTCAAGTTCACGATAAAATCTATCGTAGATTTCATCATTCTTATCTTTGATAGATAAGAGTTCATTAATAAGGTCACTATCGTCAGAAGCATTTTCAAGCCATAATTTATAATTATTATTTATATCCATAATAAAAAACCTCCATAAATTCTCTCAGTATGCAGAAAGCAGCACACTAATTTAATAATATCACATATTCCGATATGTTTCAACATAAAATGAAATCATATTAATAAGATTAGTTTTAATATATTATTATATAATCATTCCGCCGTTCACACCAATAATCTGACCTGTAATAAATGTAGTGCTGTCTTTTGCCAAAAAATATACCATATCAGCTATATCTTTCGGAGAGCCAATACATTGCAAAGGAGTTTCGTCTTTTAGGGCATTAATATCGTCTTCGGAAAATCCGTTCATCATATCGGTTGAAATAACACCCGGACATATACAATTAACTGATATGCCGCTAAGTCCAACTTCTTTCGCAAGAGCCTTAGTTAAACCAATAACCCCTGCTTTCGCCGCTGAATAATGAACCTCACAGGAAGCCCCGACTTGTCCCCACATAGAAGAGATATTTATAATTTTACCGGATTTATTTTTTATCATATATGGTAAAACAGCTTTACAGCAATTAAATACTCCGGTGAGATTGACACCAATCATTTTATTCCAATCATCATCAGAAATATCTGTAAACAATTTTTGTTGTGCAATGCCGGCATTGTTTATAAGAATATCTATTCCGCCTATATTATTTTCAATATATTCCACCATATTTTTTACATCATTATAGTAAGAAACATCAGATTTATATATATTAATATTGTATTGTGATAAATCGTTTTTCAATGCGATGGCTTTATCATAAGAATTAATATAATTAGCTATAACATTATATCCGTTTTTTGCAAATATTTCTGTTATAGCTTTACCTATGCCACGAACACCACCGGTAACAAGTACGGTTTTAGTGTTCATTTGGAGAGTACCTTAACTATTTCCCCAATAAATACTTTATGATAATCTTTATCGGGATAATTATTATTAATGAGTGATTTATCAACAAAGCACTCCACAGTCATATCTTGAACATATAATTTTTTGCATACCAATACAAGTTTAGCTTCATCAAAGTAAGGGGCATTTTCATCAAATAAAGCAGTCAAACCTGTTTCTTTTATTTTATCGCAATCCCTGCCGGAATTTCTTCCGCAAAAGGTCAGTGCCTTTTTATATTCGTCAGAAAAAAATGAAAGTGTATAATAATCATTTTCCTCCATAAACTTTAATGTGTACCTCTGTGGTCTTATAAATGAGAAAGCAACATTCTTATTCCAGAGGACACCAACTCCGCCCCAACTGGCAGTCATAGTATTAAGTTTATTACTGTTTCCGGCAGTGACCAGCATCCAATCTTTACCAATAAGTTTAAATGAATTTTCGTTAATTTCAGAAGCATTAATTTTTTTAAAAGACATTGTTAAATCCTCCCAGTATAAAATAAGTTACACATAATAATACTTTATATTATAAATCATTATACCATATTTTTGCAGTTTATAAAATACAAATATAAAGTAAAGTAAAGTTTTTAAGTAAATATCAAGATTGTTAATTGCAAATTTTAACAATTGGAAACAAAAATCTTCTTAATAAAGAGTTTATCTCTCTAAACAGTATTAATAAAAAAGTATTTATGTTATACTTTAAGACGATGGAGGATATAGAGATAGAATAAATAAATTTATAAGCACCTTAATGGAGGCGAAAATGTAGTTATGAGATATAATCAGCGCATAAGGGCATTGAGAGAGGAGATGGGGTTTACACAACAGCGTATAGCTGACCAATTAAATGTCGGTCAGCGTACTTACTGTGATTATGAACAGGGCAAAACAAGAATACCTGTTGATTCTATTGTTAAGTTAGCCAAACTTTACAATGTTTCAGTAGATTACATTGTAGGAGCAAGTGATATAAAAGGTATATTCCCTATAAAATAATCAATGTTTAACCCTAACAGCAGGATAATAGCGGCATATATTATATGTCATTATTATCCTGTTTTTCTACCATTTTATTATCAATCATACCAATAATTTCCTTATTATCATTAATAATACTTTTTAAATCTGCTTCGATAACCCTCATATACTGTTTTATTTTTTTCAATCTTTCATCATAAGGTAAATCATCAGATTCGGCCTCATCATCATATTTAATGGCATCAGCTATAATACACAGCATACCCTCATAAAGTTCTTGGGAATAAAGACGATTAGATAATACATCATAAATTAATTCTTTATTGTTCATAAAAAATACCACCTTCGTTTAAAAAATCGGTATATGATTATATTGTTCGGTCTGTGATTATATTGTAATGTTTTTAAAATGCAATTCTAATATGAGATAGTAAACAAATTTAACCATATATTATATTATAAGGAAATAAATATATTTTTCAATTCAAAATTTATACAAAAATTTAAGAAAATATCTTTAAATTGTATATAGTGTATAAAAATACATAAAAAATTAATTAATATACAATATATCATATATAGATATGCATTCTTTTTTGATATTAACATTTGCAAAGACTTTTTTAGAGTATAAATCAAGTTGATTTATTACTTATAGATTAAACATTTTGATATAAAATTTATGCAAAAATACAAAATAAATGTCATATGAATATTTATTCAATAAGAACTTGATTTTTTGAATAATATGTGTATAATTGTAATTGAAGTCGCTCATTGAAAAAAATGGGATTTTTTAAATATAAAATATTATGGAGGTTTTCAATAATGGGAAATATTAAAAAAGTTGTTCTTGCATATTCCGGCGGATTGGATACATCAATTATAATTCCTTGGCTAAAGGAGAATTATGATAATTGTGAAGTTATATGTGTATCCGGTGATGTAGGACAAGGTACAGAACTTGACGGACTTGAAGAAAAAGCTATAAAAACAGGTGCATCAAAACTTTATATTGAGGATTTAAATAAGGAATTTATTGAAGATTATGTATATCCAACGGTAAAAGCCGGTGCAGTATATGAAAGTAAATATCTTTTAGGCACATCTTTTGCAAGACCGATTATCGCTAAGAGAATTGTTGAAATCGCTCTTAAGGAGGGTGCAGATGCCATTTGCCACGGCTGCACAGGTAAAGGTAATGACCAAGTGCGTTTTGAACTTGCAATCAAGGCATTTGCCCCAAATATGAAGATAATAGCTCCTTGGAGAGAATGGAGCATTAAATCAAGAGAGGAAGAAATTCAGTACGCAGAGGCTCACAATATCCCTCTTAAAATTACAAGAGAAACAAACTATTCAAAAGATAAAAATATATGGCATTTATCACACGAAGGACTTGACCTTGAAAACCCTGCAAACGAACCAATGTATAATAAAGAAGGTTTCTTAGAGCTTGGTGTATCCCCTGAACAAGCACCTGATAAGGCATCTTATGTTACAATTTCATTTGAAAAAGGTAATGCTGTTGCCATTGATGGTGTTAAGATGGACGCAGTTTCAATCGTTAAAAAGTTGAACGAACTTGGTGGAGCAAATGGTATAGGTATTGTAGATTTAGTTGAAAACCGTCTTGTTGGTATGAAATCAAGAGGTGTTTATGAAACACCGGGTGGTTCAATTCTTTATCACGCACACAATAAACTTGAAGAACTTTGCCTTGATAGAGATACTTATCATTATAAACAACAAGTTGCTTTGAGATTTGCGGAGCTTGTATATTTTGGTCAATGGTACACACCTCTTAGAAAGGCTTTATCGGCATTTGTTGACTCAACACAAGAAACCGTAACAGGTGATGTTAAACTTAAACTCTATAAAGGTAATATAATTGATGCAGGTGTTACATCTCCATATTCACTTTATGATGAGGATATAGCAACATTTGATGAAGATGAAGTTTATAATCAAAAGGATTCCGCAGGATTTATAAACTTATTCGGTTTACCAATCAAGGTTCAGGCAACAAAAGGCTTAATTAAAGAGTAATATATTTAATTAACAAGATAAAATTTATTTGGGTTGTTTCATAATATTTCTTGTAATTCTTGATTATATTGTGAAACAACCCTATATTAGTTATTTTATTTTAGATAAAATAATTATTAAAACATTAATTGTGGTAATAGGAGTTGAGTGCTTTGAAATTATGGGCCGGAAGATTTTCAAAAGAAGTTGATAAAAAAACCAATGACTTTAATTCTTCTATTTCTTTTGATAGCCGTATGTATAAAGAAGATATTGAGGGAAGTATAGCACACGCAACAATGCTTGGAGAGTGTGGTATTATAGATAAAAGTGAAGCAGATTTAATTTGTAATGGATTAAAACAAGTTCTTGATGATTTAAACAATGGTAAACTTGCAATAGATATGAACTCCGAAGATATTCATACATTTATTGAGGGTGAATTGACAGCAAGATTGGGAGATACAGGTAAGCGTCTTCATACTGCAAGAAGCCGTAATGACCAAGTAGCCGTTGATTTGAGATTAAATCTAAGAAAAGAATTAAAAGAATTAAAATTACTTGTTAAAGAATTAATAACTGTAATTTGTAATCAGGCAGAAAAATATTGTGATGCGGTTATGCCCGGATATACACATTTGCAAAGAGCTCAGCCGATAACATTTGGACATCATATAATGGCATACAGTGAAATGCTTTTGAGAGATTTAGGCAGACTTGATGACACATATAAAAGAATGAACGAAATGCCGTTAGGCTGCGGAGCATTGGCAACAACAACTTATCCTATTGATAGAACAATAACCGGTCGTCTGCTTGAATTTGACAGAATAGCAAGTAATAGTCTTGATGGTGTATCAGACAGAGATTACTGTATAGAACTTGCTAACGCATTATCATTGATAATGGTTCATTTATCAAGATTTTCGGAAGAAATAATAATGTGGTGTTCTTGGGAATTTAAGTTTGTAGAGCTTGATGACGCATTTTCAACGGGTTCAAGTATAATGCCGCAAAAGAAAAATCCTGATATAGCTGAGCTTGTACGAGGTAAATCGGGCAGAGTATTTGGTGATTTGATGACATTACTAACAGTTATGAAGGGTATACCACTTGCCTATAATAAGGATATGCAGGAGGATAAAGAAGCAATTTTTGATGCTGTTGATACTGTTAAAATGTGTCTTACAACATTTACACCAATGATTGAAACAATGAAAGTTATTCCCGAAAATATGAGAAATGCCGCAGCTAAAGGTTTTATTAATGCAACCGATTGTGCGGATTATCTCGTAAAAAAGGGATTGCCGTTTAGAGATGCGTACAAGGCAACCGGAACACTTGTTGCTTTATGTATCAAAAAAGGTCTTACACTTGAAACATTGCCTATCGAAGAATATAAAGCGGTTTGCGAAATATTTGATGAAGGTGTATATGATGCAATATCTCTTGAAAAATGCGTAGAGGACAGAGCAGTTTATGGAGGACCTTCAAAGAAAAATGTATTGTCACAGGTTGAAAGAGTAAGAAATTATATAAAATAAAAAATTAGGAGATTTATTATGATAAAAGTAGGTATTATAGGAGCAACAGGCTATGCCGGTGCAGAACTTGTAAGGATTATAATAGGACACCCTGAAACGGAACTTACAGCAATAAGTTCTGTAAGTTTTGAGGGAAAAAAGTTGAGTGAGGTTTATCCATCTTATAGATCGCTGTGTGATATGGAGTGCCAAAATGCTGAAACGGTTGTTGATAAAAGCGACATTATATTTGCAGCATTACCGCACGGTTTATCGCAGGAGCTTGGTGCTGAATGTATAAATAAAGGCAAGGCTTTTATTGATTTAGGAGCAGATTTCCGACTTGAAAGCGAAAGCGAATACAAAGAATGGTATAATGGCGAATTTATCAATAAGGATTTACACGAACAGGCAGTATATGGATTACCGGAACTTTTCAGGGATAAAATTAAAGGAAAAAAATTGATTGCAAATCCGGGTTGTTATACAACGGGTGCACCTCTGGCATTAGCTCCGGCAGTAAAAAATGATATTGTCAAAACCGAACATATTATAATAGACAGTAAATCCGGAGTGACAGGTGCAGGCAGAGGTTTGTCCCAGACATCACATTTTCCGGAATTAAACGAGGCTTTTCACCCATATAAAATTGCATCTCATAGGCATACACCGGAAATAGAACAAACTTTATCTAAACTTGCAGATAAAAAGGTAAAGATTACATTTGTACCACACTTATTGCCTGTAAACAGAGGTATAATATCGACCTGTTATGCACAGTTAAAAGAAAATATCACAAAAGAACAGGTTCGCACAATTTATAAAGAATTTTATAAAAATGAATATTTTATAAGGCTATTAGATGATGGTCAAGTAGCTGATATTCATAATATAAAATATTCTAATTTTTGTGATATATCAATTCATATTGACGAGAGAACAAATATGCTTATAGCAGTATCTGCTATTGATAATATGGTTAAGGGTGCGGCAGGACAGGCAGTTCAAAATATGAATATTATATTTGGACTTGATGAAAAAACAGGTTTAATGCTCGTACCGCCGGCTTTTTAACCTATGTGTTACAATGTGATAAAAAGGTTATATATGAGAGTGAGGTAAATTAAATGTCTTATAAATTTATAGAGGGTGGGGTAACAGCTCCATCAGGATTTAAAGCATCCGGTGTACATTGTGGTATAAGAAAGAATAAAAATAAAAAAGATTTAGCATTAATATATAGTGATAAAATATGTTCGTCAGCAGGAGTATATACAACAAATCTCGTTAAAGGTGCTCCGATTATTGTTACGCAAAAAAATCTTTCAGACGGTAAAGCACAGGCTATAATATGTAACAGCGGAAATGCAAATACGTGTAATGCTGATGGTATTGAAAAAGCAGAAAGAATGTGCGAGCTTACAGCAAAGGCACTTGGAATAAGAAATGAAGATATAATAGTAGCATCAACAGGAGTTATAGGTCAGGTATTGCCTATTGAACCAATAGAAAATTCGATTGATGAACTTGTTTCTTTATTATCGAAAGACGGAAGTGCAGATGCCGCTGAGGCAATAATGACAACAGATACCATAAAAAAAGAAGCTGCTGTTGAATTTACCATTGACGGCAAAACAGCAAAAATGGGAGCTATTGCAAAGGGCAGCGGTATGATACACCCTAATATGGCAACTATGTTAAGTTTTATAACAACAGATGCAGCAATTTCTCCAAAAATGATTAAAGAGGCATTAACTGAGGCAGTATCTGTAAGTTATAATATGGTTAGTGTTGATGGTGATACTTCAACCAATGATACATTAACAATTATGGCAAGCGGTACGGCAGGCAATAAAGAAATCACAGAGAAAAACAAAGATTATTATATATTTTTAGAAGCCCTTACGGCTATTTGTAAAAAAATGGCTAAACTTTTAGCAGGTGACGGAGAGGGTGCAACGAAACTGCTTATTTCAAAGGTATCAAACGCTAAGACTGATAAAGATGCTAAGGGTATAGCAAAATCTGTTATATGTTCAAGTTTATTAAAGGCGGCTATGTTTGGAGCAGACGCAAATTGGGGCAGAGTACTTTGTGCAATAGGATATTCGGGTTGTGATGTTGATATAAATAAAGTTGATGTTGGTTTTTCGTCTGAGAATGGTACGGTTGAAGTTTGTAAGAATGGTTCCGGAATTGATTTCAGTGAGGAAATTGCAAAGAAAGTATTAAGTGCCAAAGAAATAGATATTAATATTAATCTGAATGACGGAGAAAGCTATGCCGAAGCATACGGCTGCGATTTAACCTATGAATATGTAAAAATTAATGGTGATTACAGAACCTAAACAGAAATAATAATATTAATATGTAACAGGAGAGATAAAATGGATATTTCAAACTCAGATAGGGCAAAAGTGCTTATTCAGGCACTTCCATATATACAAAAATATGCAGGTCAGACTATTGTTGTTAAGTACGGCGGTAATGCTATGATTAGTCCGGAATTAAAAGAGGCTGTAATGAGTGATATAGTACTTATGCGACTTGTCGGGATTAATGTTGTGCTTGTGCACGGAGGCGGCCCTGAAATAAGCGATATGCTTAAAAAAATTAACAAGGAAAGTAAATTTATAAACGGTTTGCGTGTGACTGACCAAGAAACCATTGATATAGTTCAAATGGTACTTGCCGGTAAGGTTAATAAAAGTCTGACACAATTAATGGAAAATCACGGCGGAAAAGCAATAGGACTTTGCGGACTTGATGGCAGAATGATAATGGCGGAAAAAAAGATAACCTCTGAAGATTTAGGATATGTAGGGGAAATCGTTGAAGTAAATACAAAAGTTATTACAGATGCAACAAGTCAGGGATATATTCCGATAATTGCAACTGTTGCCGGTGGATATAAAGGTGAGGTTTACAATATTAATGCAGATATAGCAGCCGCACAAATTGCCGCTAAATTAGGTGCTTTGAAGCTCATATTAATGACAGATATAAGAGGACTTTTGAAAGATAAAAATGATGAAAAAACATTGATTCCTGTTGTAAATGTCAGTGAAGTTCCAATGTTAAAGAAGGAAGGTATTATATCAGGCGGTATGATACCAAAAATTGATTGTTGTGTAGAGGCCGTAAGACAAGGCGTTAAGCGTACACATATCATTGACGGAAGAATAGCACATTCTATATTGATTGAAATGTTTTCAGATGAAGGTATAGGAACAATGTTTTATTAATATGAAAGGAGATTTAAACCGATGACATTTGAAGAAATTAAAAATTCGGAAAAAGAAAACTTAATGCATACTTATGGCCGTTTTGAAGTTGCACTTGTAAACGGAAAGGGTTCTACGGCCTATGATATTAACGGTAAAGAATATATAGACTTTACAAGCGGCATTGGGGTAAACGCACTTGGATATTCAGATGAAGGTTGGTCAAAAGCTGTTTCTGAACAGGCTAAAAAAATACAGCATATTTCCAATTTATATTATAGTCCTTTGCAGACGGCAGTTGCCGAAAAACTTTGTAGTTTAACGGGATTTAGTAAAGTATTTTTATGTAATTCCGGTGCAGAGGCCAACGAATGTGCCATCAAATTAGCAAGAAAATATAGTTTTGATAAATATGGTAACATAGGAAGAAATAAAATATTAACTCTTGTTAATTCATTTCACGGAAGAACTATGGCAACATTGACGGCAACAGGACAAGATGCTATGCATAATTATTTTTTCCCATTTATTGATGGGTTTGTATATGCACAGGCAAATAATATAGATAGTTTTAATTCTGTTATAGATGATAGTATTTGTGCAGTATTGATTGAACTTGTACAAGGAGAGGGCGGGGTACAACCTCTCAATAAAGATTTTGTAAAGTCTATTGAAAAAATTTGCAAAGAAAAAGACATATTACTTATGATTGATGAGGTTCAAACAGGTATATCAAGAACAGGTAAACTCTATTGTTATCAGAAATTTGATATACAACCGGATGTAATAACATCAGCTAAGGGACTTGGCGGCGGTTTACCAATTGGAGCGTGTCTGTGTACAAAGGATTTAGAAAATGTTTTGACGGCAGGTACACACGGAACAACATTTGGCGGTAATCCGGTAGCTTGTGCCGGAGCGTTGGAAATATTAAATAGAGTTACAAGTGAAGAGTTTCTTAAAAAAGTTGAAGAAAAAGGCGAATATATTAGAAATAGACTTTTGAAAATAAAGGGCGTCAAAGAAGTTAGGGGTATGGGTATGATGATAGGCATTGTTACGGAAAATGATAATGCTAAAAAAATCGCTAATGATTGTGTCGCTAATGGATTACTTATACTTTTGGCTAAAAATTTATTAAGAATGTTGCCGCCGCTTAATATCACATATGAAGAAATAAATAAGGGCCTTGAAATTCTTGAAAAAGTATTTGAAGAAGATTTAAAATAATGATAATAATTGAAAGGAAAGTATTTGAATGAAACACTTATTGAAAATGCTTGATTTAAGTTCAGAGGAGATTATTGATATATTAAACCTCGCTGACCAACTTAAATATGAGCAAAAACATAATATCCCTCATAAATATCTTGAAGGGAAGACACTTGGTTGTATATTTCAGAAGGCATCTACAAGAACGAGAGTATCTTTTGAAGTAGGTATGTATCAATTAGGAGGTATGCCGATATTTTTATCATCAAATGATATGCAGATTGGCAGAGGAGAACCTGTTGAAGATACTGCAAGAGTGCTTGGCCGTTATTTAGACGGTATTATGATAAGGACATTTAAACAATCAGAAGTTGAAACACTCGCCGAAAAAAGCGGAATACCTGTTATTAATGGTTTAACTGATTTTTGTCATCCTTGCCAAGTTTTAGCCGACCTTATGACTATAAGGGAATTTAAGGGTAAATTACAAGGCTTAAAGATGTGCTTTATTGGTGATGGTAATAATATGATGAATTCGCTTATAGTAGGAGGATTAAAAACAGGAATGTCTGTTTCAGTTGCTTGTCCGGAGGGTTATGAGCCGGCTGAGGAGGTACTTAATTTTGCAAAGGACTATGACTGTTTTGAATTAGTACGCACACCGCAAGAGGCTGCTAAAAATGCAGATGTAATATTTACAGATGTATGGGCATCTATGGGACAAGAGGGTGAAAGTGAAAAGCGTAAGATTGCATTTGAAGGTTATCAAGTAAATGCGGAACTTATGAAACTTGCACACGCTGACGCTATGGTGCAGCATTGTTTACCTGCACATAGGGGTGAAGAAATTACAGCTGATGTATTTGAGGCACACGCAAATGAAATCTTTGAAGAAGCCGAAAATAGATTACACGCACAAAAAGCTGTTATGGTTAAGGTAATGGGAAATAAATAATAAATATTCAGACTATATCTATTCTATAAGATATAGTCTGAATTTTTTATTTTTATTATCAGGCAATTTTCTGCGGATTTCCTTATTTATTTATAATAATTAACTCTTATAATATATAAAAATCTCTTGTGGCAGAATAAAAAATCGCCGCAAGAGATATTTTATATTAGAGTTTTTTTAAACTATTAATGATGTTGTTTATTATTTTTCTGGTTAAATCGTTTATCAGATTTGCGTCCGGCAGAAAAATCATTTTCAGGGACAGCACCTTCAATTTCAATGAGAGCATCTCGTCTTGAGAGGTTAATTCTTCCTTTATCGTCTATTTCGACAACTTTAACTATGATTTCATCATCAATATTGACAACATCAGTAACTTTATCTGTGCGTTTAATGTCAAGTTGGGAAATATGACAAAGTCCCTCTTTACCCGGAGCAATTTCAACAAAAGCCCCAAAATCCATAAGTCTTGTAACTCGTCCCTTATATATAGCACCCGGTTCAGGGTCACAAATAATAGTATTAATAATAGTTAAAGCTCGTTTACAATTTTCGATATTAGTACCACCTATAAATGTTTTTCCGTCCTCATCGATATCTACTTTAACATCACATTCGGCACAGATTTTTTGAATAACTTTACCGCCTGAGCCTATAACTTCTCTGATTTTGTCAACAGGAACTTTTAAAGACAACACTTTTGGTGCATATTTAGAAAGTTCTTTTCTTGGTTCTGGGATAGCTTTCAACATAATTTCGTCAAGGATATAGTTACGGGCGATATGTGTTTTTTCAAGAGCTTCCTTTATGATTTCAGGGGTAAGACCATCGATTTTTAAATCCATTTGAATTGCTGTAATACCTTCGTGAGTACCTGCAACCTTAAAGTCCATATCACCAAAGAAATCTTCAACTCCCTGAATATCAACCATAGTCATCCAACGGTCACCCTCTGTTATAAGACCGCAGGAGATACCGGCAACAGGTGCTTTAATAGGAACGCCGGCGTCCATAAGTGCAAGTGTCGAACCACAAATAGAACCTTGTGATGTAGAACCGTTTGAAGATAATATTTCAGAAACAAGTCTTATAGTATAAGGGAATTCCTCAACAGATGGAATAACAGGAACTAATGCTCTTTCAGCCAGAGCACCGTGCCCTATTTCTCGTCTGCCCGGACCTCTGCTTGCTTTTGTTTCGCCAACGGAATATGAAGGGAAATTATAGTGGTGTATATATCGTTTAGAAACTTCATCGTCTATTCCGTCAAATGTTTGTTGTTCACTGATAGAACCTAATGTTGCGATTGTAAGAACTTGCGTTTGACCTCTTGTAAATAATCCTGAGCCGTGTACTCTTGGCAATACAGAAACCTCAGATGCAAGAGGACGCATTTGATTCATAGCACGACCGTCAACACGCTTATTTTCATCAAGCAGCCAACGGCGAACTATATATTTTTGTGTTTTATAAAGGCATTCATCTATTTTAGTTTCCTGTTCAGGGTAAATTTCATCGAATTTAGCGTGAACAGCTTCATAGATAGGATTTAATCTTTCGTCACGAATTTTTTTATCGTCAGTATCCATAGCAAATTTAATGTCATTTACAGCAAATTCTTTAATTGCATTGAACATTTCCTCGTCAGGTTCATTGCTTGGGTAAGTGAATTTTTCTCTGCCGATTTCCGCTTTAATTTGGTTTATAAATTTAATTATATGTTGGTTAGCTTCGTGGCCCGCCATAATACCATTAAACATAACTTCATCGCTGACAATATTTGCACCGGCTTCAATCATAGGAATTTTACTTTCGGTAGAGGCAACTGTTACAGCCATTTGAGAAATTTCCCTTTGGGATTTTGTTGGATTTATAATAAATTCGCCGTCAACAAGACCGACAGAAACCGCAGATATAGGACCGTTCCAAGGAATATCAGATATTGAAATTGCAATAGATGTACCAACCATAGCGGTAATTTCAGGAGAGCAATCGGGGTCAACAGCCATTACTGTACAAGTAACGGAAACATCGTTTCTCATATCCTTAGGGAATAAAGGTCGTATAGGTCTGTCAATAACTCTTGAAACAAGAATAGCTTTGTCGGAAGGTCTGCCTTCTCTTTTGGTGTATGAGCCTGGAATTTTACCAACAGCATACATTTTTTCTTCATAGTCTACTGACAAAGGAAAGAAGTCAACACCATCTCTTGGTTTTGGTGAAGCCGTTACAGCAATATGAACAACGGTTTCACCATAATGAACCAGACAAGCTCCGTTTGCAAGTTGTGTCATTTTACCGGTTTCAACTTTTAAAGGTCTTCCGGCAAATTCTGTTTCAAAAACTCTGTAATTTTCAAACATTAATATTTAACCTCCAATTAAATTATGCTTATAAATAATTTTGATTAAATATAGGGCAAGATATTAGCAATAAAACAAAACTTTAAATTATATTTGAAGTTTTGTTTAACTGCTAAATCCAAACGCCTATATATTAAATAAATTATTCTTTATTATCATAAAAGGCAGATAGCAAATTACTATCTGCCTATATGAGCGTAAAAATTATTTACGGATACCTAATCTTGCGATAATACTACGGTATCTTTCAATATCGACTTTAGTTAAGTAAGCAAGAAGATTTCTTCTTTTACCAACCATTTTCAAAAGACCTCTGCGGGAATGATGGTCTTTTTTGTGTGTTTTAAGGTGTTCGGTAAGGTCATTAATTCTTTTTGTTAAAAGAGCTATTTGAACTTCCGGAGAACCTGTATCACCCTCGTGTTGGGCATATTGAGCGATAATAGCATTTTTTTCTTCTTTTAGCATTTTATTAGCCACCTTTTTAAAAAATTTTTATTATCCATACTCACAGATTAAGGGGTAGGTGAAATCCGATGATAGCGGCTTAGTCCCCAGACCGAGAATATGGTATCATATTTGAATATAATAATTCAAACAATTAGGATTATATCATATTGCCAAAATAAAGTAAAGAGTTTTTTTATTCTAAAATTCGTATTTTTATTAGCGGGGCTTTGCCCCACACCCCACGATGGCTCTGCCCTCGACCTGTTAAGAGAACTTTTTGAAAAAAGTTCTCTTAAAACTCTCAAAAACTTTTAATTTTTTAAGGGTAAAAGTTTTCGGTCAAGCCTTTTTCAAAAGGCTTGCGGGTTAAGGGCGGAGCCCTTATGAGGTGTGGGGCGAAGTCCCACTAGCCGAGGGCAGAGCCTTTGGTCGCTCTGGGCAAGGAGTGAAACCTATTTTTGTTTAATGATTTTTGAAAAAGTAATTATTTGAATTTCTATAATCTTATAATTATTTCGTCAAGTAGCCTTTTAGCTGTATCCTCTTTGCTTAATAATCCAAATTCTATTTGACCGTCATTTGTGATTAATGTTATAACATTTGTATCAACCTGAAATCCCGCACCTTCTGTTTTAAGATTATTGCAAGCTATCATATCAAGTTTTTTATTTTTCAATTTAGCTTTTGAATTTTCAATCATATTTTCGGTTTCCATAGAAAATCCACATATAAATTGATTGTTCCTTTTATTTTCCCCGACATATCGAAGAATATCCGTTGTGCGTTTAAGAGATATGTACATATTATCGTCTGATTTTTTTATTTTATTATCACTTACATTTAAAGGCGTATAATCTGCTACTGCTGCGGACATTATTAATATATCACATTGATTTATATTATCTTTAACACTTTCAAACATATCTTGTGCGGATACTACCTTGATATTTTTTATAAAAGGAATATTGGGTAATGATGTTTGACCACTTATTAATGTTACATTTGCACCTCTGAGCATAGCATTTTTGGCTATCGCATAACCCATTTTACCTGAGGAATGATTTGTTATATATCTTACAGGGTCTATTGATTCTTGTGTTGCACCTGCTGTAACCAATACATTAAGTCCCTGCATATCTTTATTAAATGCCAGTTCTTTTTCGATATATTGATACAGTTCAGATGGCTCGGGCATTTTTCCGTTTCCGTTTTCACCACAAGCCAGATGCCCATATATTGGAGATATTATTTTATATCCGAATTTTTTAAGTTTAAGAAGATTATCTTGAACTATTGTATTTTCGTACATATTGGAATTCATAGCCGGTGCAATATATATTGGACATTTACAAGCAAGTACAGTTGTTGTCAACATATCGTCAGCTATACCGTTGGCAATTTTGCCTATTATATTAGCGGTTGCGGGTGCAATCATAACAATATCTGATTTTTTAGCCAGTGATATATGTTCTATTTCCCAAGAATGATTTCTGTCAAAGGTATCAACTATACATTTATTATGGGTTAATGCTTCAAATGTATTTTGGGTAATAAAATTCGTTGCATTTTCAGTCATTATTACATTTACATCGTAGCCCTTCTTGATTAAAATACTTGCAAGATTAGGAATTTTATAACAAGCTATGCCGCCTGATACACATAATAAAACTGATTTAGTATTATTATTCATAAATATCTATGTCACTCCATTAAAAATTTTCCTTAAAATATATTTAATATCATATCATATTTTTGTTTAAAATCAAGTGATAGTATGTGTTTTTAAATTTTTGTTTAAAGTACTTGAAAAATAACTTAATTTATGCGACAATATGTACTATTAGATAATTTTCGTATAATAAATAGGGGTGCATTGCTATATGATTATGAAATTTAAAAAATCAAGACTATTTTTTATTATAGGTCTTATTATTGCTCTTGTAATTGCGGCGGCGATTGCCGTTATAATTGGTATTACAAAATATACATTATTAAATATACCTGTATTTGGTGTACAATGTTGTTTTGCAATTTTGTCATTTGTAATTATAATGCTTATTGTATGCTCTTATGCCAATAAAAAAGCGTATGACCAGCATAATGATTTGCTAAAAATACTTGATAATGAATGTGACCCTGAAAAATTCTTATCATTATATAAAGATGTAGTAAATAATAATAGCAATAGTTTTACTGCTATGGTTTCAAGATGTAATTATGCGGCGGGATACTTTGGAAACGGTGAATTTGACGAGGCAATAAAAATTTATAATACAATAGATATAAAACCTTCAAATCCTCAAAATCAGAGTGTTATTATATTAAAAGAGTATAACCTCACACTTATCTATCTTTTTAAAAATGAACTGGATAAAGCTAAAAAACATTATGAGGAATTAAAAAAGATAGGTGACGAGTTTGATAAAGATATTCCTTTTTATGAAAATTATGTTGGTATGAGTAAACTCCTAACTAATAGAATAAGAGTTTTTGAGGGAGATTATAAAGGAGCTAAAGAATATTTTAAAAATCAACAGGAAGAATGTCCGGATAATTTTCAGAAGGTTCTTAATAAATATTATCTCTATGAGATATATTCAAAAGAAGGTAAGGAAAATAAAGTTAATGAAACATTAAAGTTTATAGCCGATAACGGCAATAATTTATATGTAGCTAAAAAAGCAAAAGAACTTTTAAAAAATAAGATATAAGACATTTAACCTAAACGGGCAATTCATCCCACCACCTCTAAGGCGGTGGGATGAATTGCCCGTCAGCCGCAAGACTGATTTTTTCTTGACTTACGATTTTGTTTATGCTATTTTTAGGATAAAGAGGTGAAAAGCAATGAACAAAGCCTATAAATTCAGGATATATCCGAATGAAGAGCAAAGCACAATGATTGCAAAGACATTCGGCTGCGTTAGATTTATCTACAATAAGATGTTGGGTGACAAAATAGAATACTATCATCAAACGCAGAAAAAACTGAATAATACCCCTGCACAATACAAAGTTAAATTTGAGTGGCTGAAAGAAGTAGATAGTCTTGCACTTGCTAATGCACAGATGAATTTACAGGATGCGTATAATAATTTTTTCAAAGATAAAAAGGTGGGTTTTCCTAAGTTCAAGTCAAAAAAGGGCAGTAAAAGGAGTTATACAACTAATTGTGTAAATGGAAATATTGTTGTTCGGGATGGTATGATAAAACTTCCGAAATTAGGCTTTGTCAAAATGAAACAGTATAGAAACATACCTGATGATTACAAACTGAAAGCTGCTACGGTAAGTCGGAATTCAAACGGAAAATATTTTGTAAGTATTCTTTTTGAGTACGAAAACCAAGTACAGGAACAAGTGCCGCAAACTTTCTTAGGGCTTGACTTCTCAATGCACGCATTATATGTTGACAGCAACGGAAACTGTTCCGGATTTCCGAGATATTACAGATTGTCCGAAAAGAAACTGAAAAGAGAACAAAGAAAACTGTCAAAAATGGTGAAAGGCTCGAAGAACAGAGAAAAACAGCGTATCAGAGTTGCCAGACTGTATGAAAAAATTGCCAACCAAAGAAAGGATTTTCTGCACAAGCAGTCAAGACAGATAGCCAATGTCTATGATTGTGTATGTATAGAAAATCTGAATATGCAGGCTATGGCACAGGCTCTGAATTTCGGCAAATCTGTTTCAGATAATGGTTGGGGAATGTTCACGGCATTTCTGAAATACAAGTTGGAGGAACTTGGGAAAAAACTTGTAAAGATTGATAAGTTTTTTGCAAGTTCACAGCTTTGCAATGTCTGTGGATACCAAAATAGTGAAACAAAAGATTTGTCTGTTCGAGAATGGATCTGCCTTTGCTGTCAAACACATCATAACAGAGATATAAACGCAGCCATAAACATCAGAAACGAGGGTATGCGATTAGTTCTTGCATAACCCTGACACCAAAACCGTGGGTCACACGGGGATAGCTCGCTTATGCTTAGTACATTGGTACTATCGAACGAGAACCAAGCCTGCCGGAGTCGGGAAGCCCCCGCCTCTTTAGTCGGGGGAGGATGTCACATAAGCAGATGTCTTGTATTTTATTGATGGTTAATTTTTATAAATTTTGGTTTAGATTTGAAAAAAGTCTGAGTTATTTAACAGTTGACCTGAAATATATATTTATGTTAAAATATCATTACAATATAACATACATAAACGACACAAGTAGTGCATAGCACATAAATCTGATTACGGTAATTATGTTTTTATAAAAGGATTTATGAGTTGTGTATTATTTTGTGTCTTTTTTGTGTTTAAAAAAGGAGTTATTTTTTTATGCCAAAAAACCAATTTCAAAGAATGATTTTTGCACTTTTAACTGTAATTGTTACAGTACACGCCTATGTATTTTATAGTCTTTATGTTGTAAATGGTAATACACTGATGAGTATTAATAATTCAGACAGTGTTTTATCTGCTATAAATATGCAAGGCGGCATTTATATGTTTGGCAGATATTTGCCGATATGGGCAGTAATTATAGTTGAATTCATTTTAGCCTATTGTCTTGAAATATTCGTAGGCAGTCCTATGTCGTTTAAGATGGCTTGTCGTGTTTTTAATCCAAGAGAAACACATCCTGTTTTATTTGAAACGGCAATTATTTGTGCTACTGTTGCAATAATGTGCCCCGCTATGAGTTTATTAGCATCTGTTATGTATTATCCTTATTATGCTGGATTTAACATTTTAACATTACTCGCTAATTGGATAAAACTCGTATGTTATAATTTACCGTTTGCATTTTTTTCGCAGTTATTTTTTATTCAGCCACTTATCAGAACGGTATTTAAAGCTATATTTATAAGAAATACTGAAAATCGTACTATTAGTGAAAATATAAGTGCATAATTTAAAAGGGGGCTGCCGCAAATAAGTAAAAAATATTGCGACAGCCTCTAAAAATATAATTTTGAATTTTTTCTAAAAAAACAACAATCATTCCGTATTTTTTGCATAGAGGCTGTGAATGGTAAACAGCATAGTATTTATAGTAAATATTGGATAACGCATTGACATATAACTAATTTTGAATTATAATAAGCACAAGCAAGGACGCTTTGATTGTTTCAGAGCGTCCTAAATTTTTTAGGAGTGAGATTATATGAAAAAACCGCTGATTGCCATAATGCCGCTGTATGACAGTGATAAGAAATCCTACTGGATGCTGCCGGGATATATGAAAGGAATAGAAATATCCGATGGTATCCCTATAATGCTTCCTCTTACAACAGACACGGATACCCTCGATAGGATATCCGATAAATTTGACGGATTTCTTTTTACGGGCGGACAGGATGTGCAGCCCGAACTTTATAGAGAGGAAACACTTCCGTGCTGTGGTGAGATCTGCGAGGAACGTGACACTATGGAAAAATATCTTCTTGAGAGAATTATTAAGCTTGATAAACCTGCATTAGGAATATGCCGTGGAATACAGATTTTCAATGCAGCCTTAGGCGGAACACTGTATCAGGATCTGAATGAACAGCACCCTTCTGATACAGAACACCATATGTCTGCACCATATGATAGGGCAGTACATTCAGTACGGATATGCAACGGTACACCACTCAGTAAAATAATTAACGCTGATATTATTGGTGTAAACAGCTATCATCATCAGGCGATAAAAGAATTATCTCCAAAACTCAAAGCAATGGCAATTTCCGAAGACGGACTTATTGAAGGAGTATATATGCCTGATAAGAAATTCATTCTTGCATTACAGTGGCATCCTGAGTTTTCTTTCAGCTCTGATACATACAGCCTTAAAATATTTCAAAACTTTATCAAAGCCTGTGGTGGTCGGAATGATAAATAGGCAGTATAATAATCGGGTATTATAGATGAAAGTATAATTAACATATCGGCGGAAATACGAAAAATTGGGGCTATCGCAAATGAGTAAAAAAGATTGCGACAGCCCCTTTCTAATAATTATTCTTTAGCAAAAGTATCAATAAAACATTTTCCCAGCAACGGACAGTATTATTCCTTATTAGTATAATTTTTTAACAAGTCAAAATTCACACTGTTCTTTTTCTTTTTATTCCGATAACAGCACTCGCTAACCATGCGACAATGAAGTATATTATAATAACTATGATATTTGGCAGAATATCAAAAAATGATTGCTGTTTTATAATAATTTTTTCTATTGCAAGCATATATGCACCCGACGGCAATACCCTTGCAATATTGACCAGTATTTCAGGTACTGTACTTAAAGGAAACCATAATCCTCCCAACGGTGAAAAAATCATAATTATAAAAAAGCTCAGTCCGATAGACATAATTCTCGTTTTCGCAATCAATGAAATTAATAATCCTATTGCCGCTGCTGCCGCAATAAATATCAAATTAAGCAAAATTAATAGTCCTGAATTTCCGATTGGAACATTTAAGAAAAAATGTCCTATTGAGAAAAAAGTAACAAACTGCATAAATGCCAAAAAACCTATATAAAATAATTTTGCCGTAAATATTGTCCCAAATCCTGCTGGTGACACAAGAAGCCGGGTCATTGTCCCTTCTAAGCGTTCCTCCAAAAAATTTCCCGATCCCCAAAGTATGCATAAAAACAGTATGAACATCGCTGTCATTCCACAGGTCGTTTGATTAAAACTTGACATGACCTGATATTGATTTGTTTGGGTATATTTTGTTACAACTTCTATAACATCATTATCACGACTGCTCAAATAATCCGTAGCTAACGTAACCAATTTATCAGGCTTACAATCAGAATTTACCTTCATACCCACATTTACCGCAGTATGAACAGCGGTAGTTTTTTCATTATATTTCTCAAGGTATCCTTCAACAATACTCTTGAGTGCTGAGGTTTTAATGGGATATGTATTATCTACCACAAAATTAATCTGAGCCTGTCCATACTCCTCATTTTTCTCAAAATTCTGCGGAATATCAATATACCCAAGAATTTTTCCCTCTTCAACAGCTAATTCTGCTCCTTTGGTTGTATCAAAACCATATACTTCCAAAGCTTTCACATCATCTAAATTTTTTACTATTTCCTGAGCCAATATACTATCCTTATCGTTATTAATTATACCAAGGGAATACTGCGTTTCATCATCGGCAAAGGCATAACCCATAATAAATATTATAAACAATGGCACAAGAAAAAGTATTAATATTACACCTATATTTTTTCTCAGATTTGCAAACTCCTTGCCCAGTAATGTAAAGAATGTCATACCTTATCTCCCTTCATATTAAAATAAAAAAATACATCTTCTAAATTTGGCTTCTTTATGTCAATATTTTTTATTGCAAGATTAAGTGATGCGGCTGTTTGAACAATATACTCTAAAATGTTTGAACTATAATCCATATATATTTTAACTTTATCTCCCTCTACATCAATATCAACTATATTGATTTTTCTTGTTAACTCTTTGCAAAAATTATCGTCAAAAGAATAAAATTGCAATATATATACATAATTTTTACAATATTTGCTAACTAACTGTTTTGCCGTCCCCTCTGCAACAACTATTCCTTTTTTTATTATAATTACCCGATCGGAAAGCCGCTCAACCTCATCTACATAATGTGAAGTAAATATAACACTTTGTCCTTTTTCCTTTAAATTCCTTATAATTTTCCATATATCCACTCTGCTTTGCGGATCTACACCAACAGTAGGCTCGTCCATAATTACTAATTTTGGTTCATGAAGTAGTGATGCAGCTATATTTACCCTCCTTTTCATACCTCCGGATAAATTCTTGATATAATCTTTTTTCTTTACGCCCAAGTTTACTTCATCAATTATCTCATCTACTTTGAGAGATAACTTCTTTCCCCTTATACCATACAATTTACCTATAAATTTCAAATTTTCTTCCACGGTCATATTATTATATAAACTGATATCCTGCGGCACAATACCTATACTTTTTTTATACTCCTTAGTTCCGGGTATTATACCGCCTGAAAAATCTACATTACCCGAATCTGCCGAAGTCAAACTGGACAAAATATTAAACATAGTAGATTTTCCTGCACCATTCGGGCCAAGAACTCCAAGTATTTCACCCTTATCTACTTTAAACGATAAACAATTCAGAACTTTGTTTTCGGAAAAGCTTTTAACTAAATTTTGAACACTCAATAATTCATTCATGTTTATCACCCCTATATTCCTTCTTAAATTTTTCTATCCATTCCCTGAGTATTATTGCAATATCATATTGCTGTTGTAATATATTTTTTCCTATAATGGGGATATTTTGTTTTTCCTGTTTATTTAGTTCCAGAATACTCTTCAAGTCATCTAATCGAAGCTCAATTTTATCCAATAATATATCTTTAAAATCATCAGATACCAAGTCCATATTCATAATTACAGCATTAAAATCCAAAAAGATATTCACTACCTTATCCGCATTTTCCTCCATAAGACTTAAAAACTTCTCCTCGCCCGATTCTGTTAAACTGTAAATTGTCTTTTCGGGCATTTTTCCATTTTTTTGAGTTTCACTAATTAGATACCCTTTTTCTTCAAGCTTAATAACCTTTTTATAAATTGACGGGGTACTAATTTTTACCCACCTTGAAATATTACGGTATTCAATATTTTTTTGCAGTTCATATGCACTTTGCGGTTTCTTTTTTATCATTCCTAAAACTATCAAATCAATAGCAGCCATTATCATCACCTATATTTTATAATACTATAATTTATAGTATTTGTCAAGATATATTTTTTAATTATTAGTTTTTATAGATTTTAATTTCTTCTAAACATAGTATAATATATTTGCTTTCCTGTAGTTTTTCACCAATTAAACTATACTAAGAAAGCATTAACCCGATAACCTTCTTTCAATCTGCCGGGTTTTCTTTTCTGGACTGTTATTGCGGCAGCCCCTTTATTTTTTTTAGTTTAGCCCGAGTTAAGAAGCTGAAAATTACTTTATTTATAATAGTGTTAATAAATTTTTTAATTTGTTGTAATCTGCTAAATTTTGGGTTTGAGGTTTTTGGAAAAATGTATAGATGTATAAAAATATTGGATTTATATTGACTTTTTATAGAGAATAGTGTAAGATTTTTATGAAATAATACTTATATCCTATTATATAACTTAAATTGGAGTTTTTAAAATGAATAATAACAACGAAATAGAATTGGATTTAAAAGTAGTCTTTAATGTTTTTAAAAAGAATATTGTTTTAATTTGTGTAGTTGCTATATGTTTTGGGGCGGCTTTTTTTGCCTATTCAAATTTCTTGGTTGCACCTAAATATAAGGCAAGTGCGACAATTATAGTAAATAATAAATCGACTTCTTCTGATTCTGTTAATACAAGCGACCTTAGTGCATCACAAGGTTTAGCCGATGTTTATTCAATAATAATTAAATCTGATACTGTTCTGCAAAAAGTAATAGACAACCTTGGATTATCTGTTACCTACGAATCACTAAGCAATAGCATAAGTGTTACAGCGGTAAATTCTACACAGGTTGTTGAAATTTCTATGAAGGATACAGACCCTGAGTTTGCTAAAATGGTAATATCCGAGGTCATTAAGGTTTCGCCGCCAATTATAGCCGATAAAGTTGAAGCAGGTTCTGTTAAAGTAATAAGTGAAACAAGACTTTCTAATAATGGTAATCCTGTAAGTCCAAATAAAAAAAGAAATACAATAATAGGTGCGTTAATAGGCTTTGTTCTTACATTTTTAATAGTATTATTTAAGGAACTTCTTAATAATACATTTAAAAAAGAGGAGGATATTCAAAATATATTAAATATCCCTTTGCTTGGTGTTATTCCACTAACTGGTAGAAAAGGAAGTTGATTATCTTATGAAAATGTTTAAAGAAAAGCACATTAAAAAAGTAATGTTGCCTGTAACTGATAAAAATGCTCCTATGACTTATGTTGAATCATATAGATCATTATGCACAAATTTGGAGTTTATAACAGCAGCACAAAAATGTAAGAGTATTATGATAGTTTCATCATTAGCGAATGAAGGAAAAACAAATACTTGCGTAAATCTCGCACTGACACTTTCATCTTATGGAAAAAAAGTTTGTGTTGTAGAGTGCGATTTGAGAAAGCCGAGTTTGCATAGATTTATTTCTGCAAAGCATAATTCCGATGGTCTTACTAATATTCTAAAAGGTGAAATTGAATTTGAAGATGCTGTAAGACACGTAACGGATACTAATGTGAGTATTTTACTTGCCGGTGTTATACCTCCAAATCCTTCTGAATTGTTGGCAAGTGATAAAATGAAAAAATTTATAGTTGAATTAGAAGATAAATTTGACTATATTATTTATGATACAGCACCGGCATTTGTTGTTGCAGATGCCATTGTCTTGGGTAAAAATTTAGACGGTGCTATTTTAGTAATAAAACACGCTGATACGGAAAAAAGTATTGTATCAAAAGTAAAGAGAAATTTGGAAAATTCCGGAATAAATATTCTTGGAGCTATTTTAAGTCAATTTAATGATGAAGCATCAGGTTCAACTAATAATAGTTATTACTATTATTATGGTGGTTATGGTGGTAGTCCGGAAAAAAAATAAAATTTTGTAATAACTCTCAGGGGAGGATTAGCTTTATTATGAACCAAGATAAAAAGCTCAATATTGCAATGCTTGGTCATAAACATATTCCATCTCGTGAGGGTGGTATTGATGTCGTTGTAGAGGAATTATCTGTCGGAATGGTGCAACGGGGACACAGAGTTACTTGTTATAATCGGCGATGTCACAGTATAAATGGCAGTCATATTATTAAACAAAAGCAATATAAAGGTATTATTTTAAAATCGGTTTTTGTTATAAATTTAAAAGGTATTGCCGCTGTGATGTCGTCGTTTTTTGGGTCAATTAGAGTTGCCTTTGGTAAATACGATGTAGCTCACTTTCATTCAGAAGGTCCTTGTGCTATGCTCTGGCTTCCTAAACTGCTTGGAAAAAAGTGTATAGTAACCATTCACGGTTTGGATTATAAAAGAAAAAAATGGGGTAAATTTGCAAGTTCTTACATAAAATTTGGAGAAAAATGTGCTGTAAAATATGCTGATGAAATTATAGTTTTATCAGAAAGTACAAGACAGTATTTTAAAAGAGTTTACAACAGAGAAACAAAATTTATACCTAATGGCGTAAATAAACCTCAAATAAGAGATGCAGAATTAATAAGTAGATATTTTAATTTATGCAAAGACGAATATATTCTATTTTTAGGAAGAATAGTTCCAGAAAAGGGGATAGAATATCTTGTTGAGGCTTTCCAAAAAGTTAAGACTAACAAAAAATTAGTTATTGCCGGAAGTCCAAGTGATACAAAATCATTTTTTAATAAATTAAAGAAAATTTGTAGTAGTGATAATAGGATTATATTCACAGGTTTTGTTGAAGGAAAAATGCTGGACGAATTATATAGTAATGCCTATGTATATGTTTTGCCGTCAGACTTAGAAGGTATGCCTTTAAGTTTATTGGAGGCTATGAGTTATGGTAATTGTTGTATAGTATCTGATATTGATGAATGTGCATCAGTTGTCGAAGACAAAGCTATATTATTTAAAAAATCTAATGTAGATGATTTAACAGTTAAATTACAAAAAGTATGTGATGATGAAAATTTGGTTAAAATATATAAAGAAAGTTCTGCGAGTTTTATTTGTAATAAATACCCTTGGAATGATGTTGTAAACGAAACTATTAAGATATATCTAAAATAAAATGAAATTTTAATAAAGGAGCTTTAGTTAATATGAAAGGAATTATTTTAGCGGGTGGGGCCGGTACAAGATTATATCCTCTTACACTGAGTTCCTCTAAGCAATTACTCCCTGTATATGATAAGCCAATGATTTATTATCCCTTATCTACACTTATGCTGGCGGGAATTCAAGAAATTCTATTAATTTCTACACATAATGATTTACCATTGTTTAAAAATCTTTTGGGAGACGGCTCGAACTTTGGAATTAATTTAGAATATAAAGAACAACCTTCCCCTGATGGTTTGGCTCAGGCTTTTTTAATCGGAAGGGAATTTATCGGTGATGATGCCTGCACAATGATATTGGGTGATAATATTTTCTATGGAAACGGTATGTATCAGAAACTCAGAGGAGCATTAAAAAATGCAGAACAGAATAATCGTGCAACAGTTTTTGGCTATTTCGTAAATGACCCGGAGCGTTTCGGTATAGTTGAATTTGATAAAACCGGAAGAGTTATTTCTATTGAAGAAAAGCCTGAAAATCCTAAAAGTAATTATGCAGTAACCGGATTGTACTTTTATCCTAAGGGTGTTTCGGAAAAGGCTGAAAAGGTAGAGCCGAGTGAAAGAGGAGAACTTGAAATTACTACATTAAATCAAATGTATTTAAATGAAAATAAATTAGATGTGCAAGTTTTTGGGCGTGGTTATACTTGGTTTGATACAGGTACAATGAATAGCCTATTAGACGCAGCTGTTTTTATTCGTATGGTTGAGGAATATCAAGGAATTAAAATTTCTGTTCCGGAAGAGATTGCTTGTAGAAATAAATGGATTACTGAAAGTAAATTAGAACAAATCGCTGAAAAATATAAAAAGAGTACCTATGGACAGTATTTAAAAGAGTTTTTACAGAAAAAATTTATGTAAGTGTTAAAGAGAGGAAAAAAATATGACTATAATTGTTACCGGGGGAGCAGGATTTATTGGAAGTAATTTTATATTTTATATGTTAAAAAAGCATAATAATTATAGAATTATCTGTTTGGATAAACTGACATATGCAGGTAATTTATCAACGCTTGCTTCTGTTATGGATAATTCTAACTTCCGTTTTGTAAAAGAGGATATTTGCAATCGAGAGGCGGTTTATAAATTATTTGAAGAAGAAAAGCCTGATGTTGTAATTAATTTTGCAGCAGAAAGCCATGTTGACCGTTCTATTGAAAATCCGAGTATTTTTCTTCAAACTAATATTATGGGTACGGCTGTTTTAATGGATGCTTGTCGTAAGTACGGTATTACACGATACCATCAAGTATCTACTGATGAGGTATATGGTGATTTACCTTTGGATAGACCGGACCTATTTTTTACAGAGAATACACCAATTCATACAAGTTCTCCATATAGTAGTTCTAAGGCAGGAGCTGATCTTTTAGTTCTTGCTTATTATCGTACCTATGGGTTGCCCGTAACAATTTCCCGTTGTTCTAACAATTATGGACCGTATCATTTTCCTGAAAAACTAATTCCATTAATGATTATTAATGCGTTATCCGACAAATCTTTACCTGTATATGGTAAGGGTGTTAATGTTAGAGATTGGCTTTATGTTGAGGACCACTGCAAAGCGATTGATATGATTGTTCATAAAGGTAAAGTTGGTGAAGTTTATAATGTCGGTGGTCATAACGAGATGAGAAATATTGATATTGTAAAGATGATCTGTAAAATTCTTAATAAACCTGAAAGTTTGATTACTTATGTTACTGACCGCAAGGGGCACGATATGCGTTATGCTATTGACCCAACCAAAATTAATGATGAGTTAGGTTGGTTCCCTGAAACAAAGTTTGTTGATGGTATTCAAAAAACTGTTCAATGGTATTTAGATAACCGTAGTTGGTGGGAAACTATTATTAATGGTGAATACCAAAATTATTATAAAAAAATGTATAACCGTTAATAATTAATTTTTTATAAAATTACAAAGAAGGTAATAAAATGTATATAGCAGAAAAAACAGAATTGTCAGAAGTGGTTATTTTAACCCCTAAAATATTTTCAGATGATAGAGGATATTTTTTTGAAACATATAGTGAAAAAGCTTTGAAAGATGTTGGTATTGATTTTCAGGCAAAACAAGAAAATCATATTATGAATAATTGTTCTGGTGTTATACGGGGTTTACATTTTCAAAATGCTCCGTATGCACAAGCTAAATTGGTTCGCTGCATAAAGGGTGTAGTAGATGATGTTGCAGTAGATTTACGCAAAGGTTCTCCTACTTACTTAAAATGGATAATGGTAGAACTTTCAGAAGATAATAAAAAGCAGCTTTTTCTGCCTAAGGGATTTGCACACGGTGTAATTTCCAGAAGTGAATATAGCGAAATTCAATATGTAGTAGATGAAATTTATGCTCCTCAGTTTGACCGCAGCGTTTACTACAATGATACGGAAATTGCTATTGATTGGAAAATCAGTAAACCTGTATTGTCAACAAAAGATAAAAATGCTCCTTCTTTGAATGAGAGTGATTGCAACTTTGTATATTGATAAATATAACATTATAAATAAAGGAGAACTAAAATATGTCAAGAATTAATGTTACCCGTTCATCTATGCCTTCGTTTGAAGAATATGTAGAAACATTACGCCCTGTTTGGGAAAGCCGTTGGTTATCTAATCGTGGCAGTGCATCAAAAGATTTTGAAGATGATTTAAAAAAATATCTGGGCTGTAATAATGTTTGGCTGTTTGCCAATGGGCATGTAGCAATGGAAGTTGCTCTTCAAGCACTTGATATGAAAGGAGAGGTAATTACTACTCCTTATACGCATATTTCTACTACGAATGCGATTGTTCGTAATGGTTTGACTCCTGTTTTTGTAGATGTTAAAGAGGATAACTATACAATTAATCCTGAACTAATAGAGGCGGCTATCACAGAAAAAACCGTTGCTATTGTTGCAACACACGTTTATGGCTTCTTGTGTGATGTAAATGCTATTGATAAAATTGCTAAAAAGCATAACTTAAAAGTTGTATATGATGCAGCTCACGCTTTTGGTGTTACTTTAAATGGCGTTAGTGCTGCAAATTTTGGTGACGCAGCTATGTTTAGTACACACGCAACTAAGGTATTTCATACTATTGAGGGCGGTATTGTTGCGTATAAAGATGCAAAGTTATTTGAGGCAATGCAGTATATTGTAAATTTTGGATTTACAAGTCAAGAAGATGCTATGTATATAGGTACAAATGCCCGAATGAATGAATTTGAGGCAGTTATGGGTATTTGTAATTTGAAACATTTGGACGAGGAAATTGCAAAGCGTAAGGTTGTTGGAGATAAATATGCTGAACTTCTGAGCAATGTTGATGGAATTAAGTTAATTCAACCGGAAGAGGGCCTTGTGTGGAATTATTCTTATTATCCTGTTATTTTTGACGGATATAAGGAAAATCGTGATGAAATTAAGGCTAAACTTGAAAAAGAAGATATTTTTGCAAGAAAATATTTTTATCCTATTACCAACAAATTTTCGTGTTTTCAGGAAAAATATGGTAATATTTCAGTTCCGGTGGCTGCTCACGCTGCTGATTGTGTGCTTACATTACCAATGTATGCTGATATGACAGTTAAAGATGCAGAAAGAATTTGCAATGTAATATTAAAATAAATATATTAAAATATTTTTGATATCTTGTTATGTGCTGCGGATTTTATATATAAATTCTTTGATTTAAAATTAATAAAATTTTATTTGGAAAGGAAGAACATTTATGAATACACAGAATAAACCTGTAATAGCAGTAGCAGGTACCGGATATGTTGGCTTGAGTATTGCAACTTTATTGGCTCAGCATAATAAGGTATATGCAGTAGATATTATACCTGAGAAAATAGACTTAATTAATCAAAGAAAATCACCAATTCAAGATAAAGAAATTGAAGAATATTTAGCAACAAAAGAACTCGATTTAACGGCTACATTAGATGCGGAACTTGCGTATAGTAAGGCAGATTTTGTTATTATTGCTACGCCAACAAATTATGATTCAGTAAAAAATTATTTTGATACTACTGCTGTTGAAGATGTTATCGGTTTAGTTCAAAGATATAATCCCGATGCCATTATGATAATAAAATCTACTATTCCTGTTGGATATACAAATAATATCAGAAAAAAAACCAAGAGTAATAATATTTTGTTTAGTCCGGAATTTTTGAGAGAAAGTAAAGCCCTTTATGACAATCTTTATCCGAGCCGTATTATTGTTGGAACGGATTTAAGTGATGAACATTTAGTTAATGCAGCAAAAACCTTTGCTGACCTCCTGAAACAAGGAGCAATTAAAGATAATATCGAAACACTATTTATGGGATTTACAGAAGCGGAGGCAGTCAAGTTATTTGCCAATACTTATCTTGCTTTAAGGGTAAGTTTTTTCAATGAATTGGATACTTATGCAGAATTGAAGGGACTTAACACACAAGATATAATAAATGGTGTATGTCTTGACCCTCGTATAGGAAATTATTACAATAATCCGTCATTTGGGTATGGTGGATATTGTTTGCCAAAGGATACCAAGCAATTACTCGCTAATTATAAAGATATTCCAGAAAATTTGATTTCTGCTATTGTGGAATCAAATCGTACCAGAAAGGATTTTATTGCTGATAGGGTTTTATCAATGGCTAATTATTATGATTATTATAGTGAAGGTGTTTACAGCAAGGAAAAAGAAAAACATTGTGTAATTGGTGTCTATCGTTTAACAATGAAATCTAACAGTGATAATTTTAGACAAAGCAGTATACAGGGAATTATGAAACGAATTAAAGGTAAAGGTGCCGAGGTTATTATTTTTGAGCCGACTTTGGAAAATGGAACTACCTTCTTTGGCAGCCGAGTTGTAAATGATATTGAAACATTTAAGGCACAGAGTGATGCAATTATTGCTAATAGATATGATGCTATATTAGACGATGTTAAAAATAAGGTTTATACGAGGGATATTTTCAAAAGAGATTAAGCAATCTATTAGGGGGAATAAAAAATGGAGTATGATAATTTACTTGTTAGTGCTATTATTACAACGCATAATCGTAGAAAAGATTTAGAAGATGCATTACAGAGTGTATTAAATCAAACATACAAAAATTTAGAGTGTATAGTTATAGATGATGCTTCTAATGACGATACAAGTGAATTTATGGAAAAAATAGCAGCCTCAAATAAGCAAGTTAGATATATCTATATTCCAAAATCAGAAAGTAAAGGCGGAAATTATGCCCGAAATACCGGAATAAAAAATGCAAGAGGTGATTTAATTGCATTTTTAGATGATGATGATTTATGGCTGACTGATAAAATAGAAAAGCAAGTAAAGTGTTTGCAGCAACATCCAGAATGTGAACTTGTATATTGTCATCGTATAAGAGAGATTAATCGTTCATTCGCATATATTCCAAAGTATAATGATAATCTTTCCGGAGATATGCACGAGCGTATTTTCACACAAATTCCTTGTTCGACTTCTACAATAGTTTGTACTAAAAGAATCTTGGAAAGTGTAGGAATGTTTGATGAATCAGTACGCTTCTGGCAGGAATATGAGCTTTTAATGCGTATTTCTCAAAAAACACAGTTTGCTGTGGTAAATGAACCGTTAGTTATTTATAGATGTGATTATTGTGATAATGCAAGATTAACAAATAAATATGATGAATGGGTAAAATCGGTTGATTTTATCTACAAAAAACATAATGATAAAATTCAAAATCTCGATGAGTCTATACAAAAACAAATGAAAAATTTATTTAAAAGAGATGCAGTAACTCGACTTTTTGCAAGTGGAAAACGAAAACAAGCAAAATTAATGTTGCGTGATATTGCCAAAGAAATCCATAAAAAAGAAACATTAATAAGAAGCATATTTGGATTTTCTAACTTACAGATGTTGAAGTTAAAGCGATTTTTTAAGCAAATTAATACAATACCTGATGACAAATATATGCAGTTATACAATTCAATTGTGAAAAGGAATGGTTGAATGTGAAGAATATAAAAAATATTTTTATTACAGGAGCACAATTTGGAAATAAAGGTGCACAATCTTTATTATTTTCAACGATTTGCCAGTTAAAAAAAGTTTATCCGGATGCAGAGTTTTACTATTATCCTATCGATAATTCAGAAAAATATAATAAAAAATTGTATAAATTTCATATTGTTGGAAAAACTTCTTATTCTCAGAAATATGAAGATAGTGTTATTTTTAGATTATTATTAAATTTTTGTGGAATATTTGCTAAAATATTTAAAAAAGACAAGGCTATAAAACGCACGAGAGAATTGCATAATACAATAAAAAATATGGATTTAATGGTAGATGTTAGTGGTTATCAATTAGGTTCAAAATGGAGTTATAAAATAAATAATCGTTTTTTGCATTGGATTGAAAATGCAAAAAGATATAATATACCAGTAGTATTAATGCCTCAGTCTTTTGGACCTTTTGATTATGGAAGTAATCAAAAGAAAATGGATAAACGAATTCGTAAAACTTTGGAAAAAGTAGATTTAATATACGCAAGAGAAGATGAAGGGGCAAAATTATTGCGTGAAAAATACGGATTAAAACAAGTTCGACAGTGTTGTGATTTAGTACTTCAAAATGATAAAGAATGTGACTTATCTATGATTTATTATGATGTACCGGAAAACAAAATTATAAATCTTAAAACAAAAAATAATGTAGCGATTATCCCAAATTTTCAGACTGTCGAGCACGGCAATTCCGAAAGTGTGTTATTGGCATATGAAGAATTGATTAATCAATTGACAGAATGGGGAAAGAATGTTGTTATTTTCCGACACTCTAAAGATTTGGAACTTTGTAAAAAAATATATAATCAGATAAAAATTCGTAAAGAGCAAGTTCAATTAATTGAAAGAGAATTTGAGTGCACAGAGTATTCAGAATTTGTTAATCAATTTGATTATATTGCAGCATCTCGTTTTCACGCTGTTTTACACGCATATCAACAAGGTGTACCGTGTTTGGTATTAGGTTGGTCTGTAAAGTATATGGAGCTTGCTAAATTATTTAATCAAGAACAATATGTAATTGATATTACAAATCAAAAAGATAATAAAAATTTAATGGAATGTTTATTTAAACTTGAAAGCAATTATTTGCAAGAAAAAGAAACTATTATCAAACTTGCTCAGAAATTGCCAAAACATAAGTGTGTGAACGAAATAAAAGAGTATTTGGAACAATAAGGAGTGATGTACTATGCGAATTAAGATACAACGAAGTAATAATTATCGTATACCTATGGTGTTGAATTTGTTAATATTAGTTGTATATATTATTCACATTTACAGTAACTTAGGTTATTCTGTTCCAGATAACTTACTTATGTATAATTTAGTTTTAACCGGGTGCTGTACATTAGCAATTATATATAATATTTTAAAAACTCAAAAAATAGATTTAGAACCTTTTTTATTAATATTAGGTTTTGTTGGAATACCGTTATTAAGCAGTTTCCTCAATTCTGCTCTTTATCAAAGAGCAATATATGATATTTGTGAATGGCCGTTTTTATTCTTCTTGACATATCAAGTAGCAAAACAGGCCAATATAAAATTGAAAAATTTAAAAAATTTAACTATTGTTTCAGTAGTTGTTATTGCTTGTTTATGTACAGTATTAATTTCTGAATTTTTTAGGGGTAATACATTGGTTGGAGCTACGATTCGACCAACATATTTCTTATTTACTTTTATTCCGTTAGCTTATATTTCTATGAATAAAAGAAGTGCTACTATACTTTTTTTGTTAGTTACATTGGTTGTGTTTCTTTCTGCAAAGCGTACAGGAATTATTGCTTGTGTAGGTGGATTGGTTTTTTATTATTTATTTGATGCATATAACAATGGTAGTATTGCAACGAGATGGAAAAAGTTATTTAAACTATTGGTTATTGGTATAATTTTATTTGTCTTATTTGTTATAATTGATGGAAAATATAATTTAAATGTTATCAATCGTTTTAAAATGTTATCTTATGATGAAGGAAGCGGTCGTTTTTCTATTTGGAATATTGTTTTCTCTGAGTTTAAGAATTCTGGCTTACTTAAAATGCTGATAGGACACGGTTATAATGCTGTTGCAACTAATCTAAATGTAATTTCAAGTGGAAGAGATATCTTAGCACATAATGATATAGTTGAGTATTTATATGATTATGGATTAATAGGAATATTGTTAATATTTGCATTATATTTTAGAATTATTTATTTGGCTTGGACTATGGTAAAAGAAAAATATCGTTATTTACCTGCTTTTTCAGTATTTTTTGTAATGTTTTTTTGTGTTTCATTATTTAGTTACGGAATTTGTCAATCAACTACAATTAATACCTTAATGGTCTTTTATGCGATAATTTTAGCAGAAAGGAAGAAAGAAAAATTAAATGAAGATTCAAAGAACAAAAAATGCAGTTAGAAATATTGGTTTTGGTGTTTTTTATAAATTAGTTGTTATTTTATTCCCTTTTGTAGTGCGTACTGTAATGCTTTATGTTATGGGTACAGAATACGTTGGCTTAAACAGTCTTTTTACCTCTATTCTTAGTTTTCTTAGCTTAGCGGAACTTGGAATAGGCCACGCTTTGGTTTATACAATGTATAGACCTATTGCTGAAAATGATACAGATTCAGTTTGTGCATTATTAAATTTATATAGAAAAATTTATCGTTATATTGGATTTATTATATTAGGGGTAGGGTCAATACTTATTCCATTTCTTAAATATCTGGTAAAAATGGACGCAGATGTAGATGTTAATATATATGTATTATATGGTATTTATTTATTAAATACAGTAATAAGTTATTGGATGTTTGGTTATAAACAGTCCTTATTACAAGCATATCAAAGAACAGATATTATTAGTAAACGCTCACTAGTTGTTCAATCGGCAATGTATATTTTCCAAATTTTAGTTTTATTTATGTTCAAGAATTATTATATATACATTATACTTATGCCTATATTTACAATTTTGACAAATATCGCAAACTCCATCATTGTAGATCGCTTATTTCCTAACTATACTTGCAGAGGCACAGTAAGTAAAGAAATTTCTGATTCTATTCGTAAAAAAGTACTTGCCCTATTCGGAACAAAAGCAAATTCTGTTGTAATGCACGCTGCCGACAATATTGTAATTTCTGCTTTTTTAGGTATCGTAATGGTTGGTCAGTATGGAAACTATTACTATATTATGAATTCTATAATTGGTTTTATAACAATTATATATGATTCTATAACGGCAGGAATAGGAAACAGTATTGTAGTTGATGAGAAAGAAAAAATATATAATGATTTTAAAACCGTTACATTTTTAAATAATTGGATAGTAACTTTTTGTTCTATATGTTTACTTTGTTTATATCAGCCATTTATGGAAATTTGGGTTGGTAAAGATTTAATGTTTGGTATGGACATTGTGATTTTATTAGTAATTTATTTTTTTGTATATCAGGAAAGAAGGATTATACTTACTTATAAAGATGCAGCAGGAATATGGTGGGAAGACCGTTTTAGACCATATGCTATGATGGTTATTAATTTGGTGTGTAATATAATATTAGTTCAATTTATTGGACTTTATGGTGTAATTTTATCTACTATTTTTAGTATGATTATTGGTTGCCCTTGGGAAACATTTACGGTATTCCGTTATGTTTTTAATAGAAGTATGAAATCATATTTTGTTGAGATGGGAATTTATTGTATTGTAGACCTTGTAATTTGTATTATTTGTTTTCTATTTTGTGAATTAGTAGGTGTTGGTGGAATATTAGGATTAATTTTGCGTTTGCTGATTTGTACAGTCGTACAAAATATGTCATTTGTATTAATATTTTATCGTACGACAGAATTTGCAGCAGCTATGAAAAAGGCAAAAGGATTTTTTAGAAAAAAAGTCAAAAAAAAGAAAGTACAATAAAGATATAATACTTTCTTTATTTTATAAAAATTATTAATTTTGAATGGAGAAAAACTATGTATGATTATTTAGTAGTAGGCTCCGGTCTTTATGGAGCGATTTTTGCTCATCAGGCAAAAGCCTGTGGGAAATCTGTACTCGTTATTGACAAGCGTCAAAATATTGCAGGTAATATATACACCAAAGAAGTAGAAGGTATAAATGTCCACATCTATGGTGCTCATATATTTCATACTAATAATAAAAGAGTTTGGGATTATATAACTCAATTTGCAGAGTTTAATCGTTTTACTAATTCACCTGTGGCAAATTATCACGGAGAAATTTATTCCCTGCCATTTAATATGTATACTTTTAATAAAATGTGGGGGGTAGTAACACCTGACGAGGCTATTGCAAAGATTGAAGAACAAAAACGGGAAATAATTGGAGAGCCTAAAAATTTAGAGGAACAAGCAATTTCGTTGGTCGGTCGTGATATTTTTGAAAAATTAGTAAAAGGTTATACTGAAAAACAATGGGGGCGTGATTGTAAGGAACTTCCGGCTTTTATTATTAAGCGATTACCTGTTCGTTTTACATTTGATAATAACTATTTTAATGCTATGTATCAAGGGATACCGATTGGCGGATATACTAAAATGATAGCAAATTTATTAGATGGTATAGAAGTTAGATTAAATACGGATTATTTAGAGCATAAGAATGAATTGGATTCTTTGGCAAATAAAATTGTATATACAGGACCAATAGACGCTTATTTTGATTATAAACTTGGAGCATTAGAATATCGTTCTGTAAGATTTGAAACAGAGTTACTTGATAAACCTAATTTTCAAGGTAATGCAGCCGTTAATTATACAGACAAAGATACTCCTTGGACAAGAATTATTGAGCATAAATGGTTTGAATTTGGCAAAGATGCAAATGGTAATGATTTGCCAAAAACTGTTATTAGCCGAGAATATAGTTCTGAATGGAAGTTAGGTGATGAGCCATATTATCCGGTTAACGATGCCAAAAACAGCCTACTTTATGCTGAATATAAAAAATTAGCTGATAAAGAAGGTAAAGTTATTTTTGGCGGTCGCTTGGGAGAATATAAATATTATGATATGGACGCTGTAATCGCTTCTGTTTTGGATATGTGTGATAAAGAATTAAAATAATATATAAAACAAAAAGATGAATAAAAACTTATTCATCTTTTTGTTTAAGTTTATTATTTATAAGAATATACTTTATATAATAAAATAGGTGATATAAATATAATGAAAATTTTGATGGTTAATAAGTTTCTTTATCATAACGGTGGCTCGGAAACATATATGTTCAAGTTGGGGAAATATCTTGAAACACAAGGTCATAGTGTGCAATATTTTGGTATGGAGCATAAAAATCGTTGTGTGGGTAATAAAGTTAATTCATATACATCAAATATGGATTTTCACAATGGCTCTAAAATATCTAAACTTACTTATCCTATAAAAACAATATATTCATTTGAATCCCGCAAAAAAATACGCAAAGTATTAGATGATTTTAAACCTGATGTTGTACATATAAATAATTTTAATTATCAGCTTACACCATCTATTATACTTGAAATAAAAAATTGGCGTAAATATAATAATTGTAAATGTAAAATAGTTTTTACGGCACACGATTATCAGTTAGTTTGTCCTAATCACGCTTTATATGATTTTATTTTGCATAAAAATTGTGAAAAATGTGTTGGAGGTCATTTTTTTAATTGTATTAAGAATAAGTGTATTCATAAAAGTATTGCTAAAAGTTTAATTGGTACAATAGAGGCAAAGTTTTGGAATTTAAAAGGTGTTTATAAATACATAGATAAAATTATCTGCTGTTCCGACTTTATGAAAACTAAATTAGACAGTAATTCCGTCCTTTCGGAAAAAACAATAACTATACATAATTTTGTTGATAAAGTAGAATTTAAAAAAGCAGTAAAAAAAGACTACATAATATATTTTGGAAGATTTTCAGAGGAAAAGGGAATAGGAACACTTATTAAAGTTTGTAATGAATTACCGGAAATAAATTTTATTTTTGCGGGAAGAGGTCCTTTGGAGAGTGAAATAAATAATATTTCAAATATTCAAAATGTTGGTTTTAAAACAGGAGATGATTTGAAAAATTTAATTAGAGAGGCGAGATTTTCAATTTATCCATCGGAGTGGTATGAGAATTGTCCATTTTCTGTTATGGAAAGTCAGGTGTATGGAACTCCCGTACTATGTTCTGATATAGGAGGTATTCCTGAAATAGTAAAGGTCGGTATTACAGGTGAGCTTTTTGAAAGCGGAAATGCAGATGACCTAAAAAACAAAATTCAAAAATTATGGCAAAATAAAGATTTAACATATAGGTACAGTGAAAATTGTAAAAATATAGATTTCTGTACAATAGATAAGTATTACAAAAAATTACTTGAAATTTATAAATAAATATTAAGTTAGGTGATACGGAATGTCCAAAAAGAAATTGAATGGTACAGTTATTGTTACATATAGATGTAATGCACATTGTTCTATGTGCAATCGCTATAAATCTCCGTCAAAACCTGAGGAGGAAATAACCATAGAAACCATTAAAAAATTACCTAAAATGTACTTTACCAATATTACAGGTGGAGAACCGTTTTTGCGTACAGACTTAAAAGATATAGTTCGTGAATTGCGTAAAAAAAGCGATAGAATTGTTATTTCAACAAATGGCTTTTTTACGGATAGTATAATAGATTTATGTAAAGAATTTAAAGATATTGGTATTCGTATATCAATAGAAGGACTTGAACAAACAAATAATGAAATTCGTGGATTGCAGGATGGTTTTAATCGTGGTTATAATACCCTTAAAAAATTAGTTGAAATGGGTATTAAAGATGTTGGTTTTGGTATGACTGTTCAGGACAGAAATGCTGATGACCTTGTGCCATTATATAAAATTTCGGATAATATGCATATGGAATTTGCAACAGCATCTTTGCATAATAGTTTTTATTTTGTTGAAACAAAAAATATTATTAAAGACAGACCTATGGTTGCACAAAATTTTGAAAATCTTATCAACGAAATGTTACTGTCAAACAGTCCTAAAAAATGGTTCAGAGCATACTTTAATCACGGTTTGATAAATTATATATATGGTCAGGAAAGACTATTGCCTTGCGATATGAGTTTTGATACATTTTTTATAGACCCCTATGGTGATGTTATGCCTTGTAATGGTACTAAAGATAAGGAAATTATGGGTAATTTGAATAACCAAACTTGGAATGAAATCTGGAATAGTTCAAATGCTGAAAGCGTTCGCAAAAAAGTACGCTGTTGTGACAGAAAATGCTGGATGATTGGTTCGGTTTCTCCTGCTATGAAAAAATATATTTGGAAACCAATTTGGTGGGTTGTCAGGCATAAATTAAAGTTTTGGACAAGAAAAAAGTATAGTATGTATGAAAATAAAATAGTCAGGGATTATCGTGATGGTAAGGTTACAAAAGAACAATTAGATAAATGCAGTACTTGTAATATGTATGCGATTGCCAATGATGGATTAAAAAAATAATATTTTTGTAGAAAGAATGTTTATGGATATAGTTACAATTTTAACACCAACTTACAATAGAAAAAATTTACTTATACAATTATATAATTCATTGCAGAAACAAATTGCAAAAAATTTTGAATGGCTCATTATAGATGATGGCAGTACGGACGGAACATATACTATAATAGATAATCTTAGAAAAAATGCTAATTTTAATATAGAATATAAATTCAAGGAAAATGGTGGTAAACATACTGCTCTAAATTACGCTTATCAATTTATTTCTACTCCATTGACATTTATTGTAGACAGTGATGATAAATTGACATCTGATGCAACTTTATATATTGAAAAAGTTTATAATAAATACAAAAATGAAAAAGATTTATGTGGATTTAGTTTTTTAAGGGCGAAAAATAATGGGGAATGTTTAATTAATTATAATATAAAAAAAGACGGATTAAAAGAAAGTTATGTTGAATGTCGTATAAACAGAGGTATTAATGGAGATATGGCGGAAGTTTGGCTTACGAACTGTCTGAGGGAGTATCCATTTCCGGAAATTGAAAATGAGCATTTTTTAGGAGAAGATGTTGTATGGATTAGAATGTCAGAAAAATATAAAATGAGATTTTTTAATAAAGTTATATATATTTCAGATTATCTCCAAGATGGTTTGACGAATAACAGACGAAAATATAATATTTTATCTCCTAACGGCTGTATTATCAGAGCAGAAGTTTTTCTAAATTCTAACGCCAACTTTAAGGCAAAATTAAAAGCTATGTTACAATATTATATCTATGGTCGATTTGCTGGAAAAAGTTTTAAAGAATTATTTCAAAATTCAAGATATAAAATGCTTTTATTAATGTTGGTGTTGCCTGCCCATTTTATATATATAAATTGGAAAAATAAATTTTAATGAGGTGTATTAATATGCAGGAGGGAATGGTTTCTGTTATATTGCCAATATATAATGTTGAAAAATACATTAATAGATGTATAGAAAGTATCATTAATCAAACATATAAAAACCTTGAAATTATACTTATAGATGATGGTTCAACAGACAGTTGTCCCCAAATTTGCGATGAGTGGGGAAAAAGAGATAATCGTATTAAAGTTGTTCACAAGAAAAATTCCGGTCTTGGTATGGCAAGAAATACAGGTATTAATAATGCCTTGGGTGAATATATATGTTTTTTTGACAGTGATGATTATATTGCAGTCAATGCTATTGAAAAATTATATAAGGTATTGAAGGAGTATAATGCCGATGTTGTATGTTTTGGCTTTGGAAATGTGGATAAAAACGGGAATATTAGAAAATTAGTGCCGGATATACAAAAAAAGTTATATAAATATGATGATGTTATAAATGAATTTTTACCTGAGTTAATTGCCCCAAATCCTAAAACTAAGAGTAAGCCAAAATTCAGAATGAGTGCTTGGTCGGCTATTTATTCAATGGAAGTTATAAGAAAATCTGGGTGGAAATTTGTTTCTGAAAGAGAAATTATATCAGAAGATGTTTATTCATTACTAATTTTATATAAAAATGTATCATCAGTAGCGATTTTGCCTGAACCTTTATATTTTTATTGTGAAAATGACGCTTCTTTGACAAGGAAATATACAGCAGATAGATATAATAAAATTAAATATTTTTATCAAGAAACAGTGAAATTATGTCAAAAGTTGAATTATAATCAAGATATTTTACATAGAGTTACAAAACCATATTTAGCCTTTACGATAACAGCTTTAAAGCAGGAAATAAAATCCGGCAAAAATAAATTAAATATTTATATTTCAATAAAAAGTATTGTAGATGATACAGTTTTACAAGAAGTATTAAAAAATAATAAATATGATAAAGTGAGTTTTACAAGAAAAATACTTTTTTGGGCAATAAGAAATAAGCTGTATCATATCTGTATATTTTTATTAAAATTAAAAGCATAAAAGGGGTATTATTTTGTGAAGGAAAAAGTAGGTATTATCACATTTCATAATGCTGATAATTCAGGAGCAGTTTTGCAGGCTTATGCTTTACAGAAAAGTTTGGAGAAATACTGTTTTATTAGGTCTGAAATTATAGATTATCGTTGTGAAAATATAGAAAAAACGAAGTATATTAAAATTCAAAATATTAAAACATCGTTAATGTCATTGTATTATAAAATGAAAAGAAAAAAGTTTGATGAATTTCGTAAAAGTTACTTAAAACTATCTCCAAAAGTATATTATAAAAACAATATATTGAATTGTAAAAATTATGATATATACATATCGGGCAGTGACCAAGTATGGAATTTAGAATGTTCCGGATACGATTACACATATTTTCTTAATTTTGTACCAAATGATAAATTAAAATATTCTTATGCCGCAAGTTTAGGTACATATAATTATAAAGACGATGAAATTACATATATTAAAAATCTGCTTATGAAATTTGATATAATTTCCGTAAGAGAACAGTCTGCTGTTAATATTCTTAATAAAATAGGTTTAAAAAATATTTGCGTACAATGTGACCCTGTTTTTATGCTTGATGTAGAAGATTGGAAAAATATTATGAGCAAAAGACTAATTAAGAAGAAATATGTATTTGTATATTTAATACAAAAAGATATTAATGTTATACACAACGCAAATGTTTTTGCCAAAGGGCATAATTATAAGATAATTAATAATAAAAGCAGTATTGAGTTTATATTACATAACTCTCCAAGGGAATTTTTGTCGTGGATTTTTAATGCTGAGTGTATTTTTACAAATTCATTTCACGGTGCAGCATTTTCTTTAATTTTCAATAAGCCATTGGGTGCAGATATCGCATTGACAGATAATAAAATAAACAATAGAATTAATGAACTGCTTAAAAGCGTAAATGCACAAGATTGTATCTTAGATAAAGATAAATCGGAATATAAATCTGCAAATTCAGAAGAATACCTAAATGCTATGAAAATATCTGCCATAGATTATTTAAAAGATATTACTCAAATGGGGTAGCTATATGATAAAGTGTAAAAAGGAATTAAAGGTTTGTCTTGAAAATGAAAAAAGTTTATATTTATCTAAATCCTACAAAGGAAGGTTAGAACAGATTTTAACTTGTGATGCACAGTTATTGATATATCGTTTTATAAAATATCTTAGAAAAACCGAATATCATCACAATCAAAGCAGATTTTATAATAAGATTTTGTATATTTATTACCGAAGAAAGAAAAATAAATTAGGAGTAAAACTTGGTATCGAAATCTGGGATAATACATTTGATGAAGGTTTAATGATATTTCACGCAGGCAATATAGTAGTCAATGGTATGTCAAAAATAGGAAAAAACTGTAAACTTCACGGGAACAACTGCATAGGCAATAACGGCAAAACCCTTGAAGCCCCCATAATAGGTGATAATGTGCGTCTTGGGTTTGGTGCAAAGGTAATTGGCGGTATAACATTGGCAGATAATATTACTGTCGGAGCGGGTGCAGTTGTTGTTAATTCTTTTACGGAACAAGGAATAACATTAGTTGGAGTGCCTGCTCATATAGTTAATAAATAATTTATATGATTTTTTATATGTTGACAAAATATGTTTGTTTATGCTAAATTATTTACTATATTAAATATTAAACGGATAAATGAATTATGAAACCAAAAATAAGTGTATTAATAAGTACATATAAAGAACCTATTGAATGGTTTGAAAAATCGTTAAATTCTATAATAAATCAAACATATAAAAATATAGAAATAATTGTTATTGTAGACGAACCTAATAATACGGAAATAATAAATTTATTAAACAGATATTTATTAATATATAAAAATATCAGATTTTTTATAAATGAGAGTAATATAGGCTTGGTGAAAAGTTTAAATAAGGGACTTCAATATTGCAGCGGCGAATATATTGCCCGTATGGACGCTGATGATATTTCCGAGATTAATCGTTTTGAGGAACAGATTAAATTTTTGCTTGAAAATAACTATGATTTAGTTGGTTGTGAGTACCAAATATTTTATGATAATAACATATTAGGTGTTCATAAAGTGCCTTATACACACAATGCCTGTAAAAAAGTTCTGAGATATATGAATTGTATAGCACATTCCTCTTGGCTTGTTAAAAAAAGTGTTTTTGATAAATTGGGCGGATATAGAGAAATTTATACTTGTGAGGATTATGATTTTTTATTAAAAACCGTTATGAGTGGCTTTAAAATTGGCAATACGCCAAAAGTTCTTTTGAAATATCGCAGAAATTTAAATGGTATTACCCATAGCAACAGGTATATGCAAATTATTATTACGGACTATATTGCAAAGTTATATAGAAAAAATAAAATAATTACTTTGCCGGAGTTAGAAAAGTTTTTAAAAAGTAATGTATTTAATAAAAGACTATCAGAGGAATCAAAATTATATAAAATAGAAAGTAAATATAAGAATAAGAATAACAATAGTATATACAGGTGTATATGCTTGTTTAGATTGATTGTAAATAGCACATATATAAAAAGAAAATTTTCTAATAAATATGTCCAGCTTGTTAAAATGTTTGATGTAAAAAAATTCAGAAAAGAGAATAGTGTATAGTATGGAAATATCAAGGGGAAAAATCAGAATAAATTATGATATTCTTGCAGTTCAATTACTTTGGTTGGCCATATTTATAGTTGAACCTATAAACTATATTATAAAATTATTGATTAAACTTTTAGTAGTTTGGTTTGATATGATTTATATATTTTGCAGCTATGAAAAAATAGATATAAAATATAATTTTTGGATTTGTATATATGTTTTAATTGGATTTTATTCATCGTATTGTAATTTTTGTAATAGTAAAGTTAATCTATTATCGAGCATAGTTAGTCTGCTTCTAATAATGGAGGTATTTTTAGTATTTCAGATAGCAGGTACTAAAAAAGAATTTATAGAAATTATAAAGGCGTCCTTTGGAGCTTTAATATTGCTTTGGCTGCCTACTACAATATCTGTATTTTTAAGTGGGCATAATGATTTTGGAGGTAATTCACACTATTTTATTGGCAATAAGTTCAATGTATTGTATTACTATATATTTATATTATGTTTAATGGGAATTCTATACAGAAAACTCTCTTGCGAAAAAGTTAAATTTAAGTATATATTTTGGATAACATATATTTTTAGTATATTTATGTCAATTTATATTGTTTGTGTTACAGCTTCTTTAATGCTTATATTTGTTTTAATATGTATTTTATTATTTGAGTTAAGGAGAAAATCTATAAGAAAAAAACATATTATTACGATATATAATTTATTAAGCAGTAAAATATTCTTTATAAATTGTATTGTCTTTTCGGGATTAATTTTATTATTTATTGATGAATTAGTAAGTAATGAATTTGTTTCAAATATATTGGATTTACTTAACAAATCAGATACTATGAATTCAAGATTAAAAATATATACATATTTAAATGAAATTATTACAGAAAAATTATGGTTTGGTTATGGTTATAATTCGGTCATAGTAGCAAATACGATAGGTGGGAATGCCCAAAATGGAGTAATGCATATTATTGTTCAATTTGGTATAATGGGTATTGTGTGTTTTTTATTAGTTTGTTGGAGTTCATTTTTTAATAAAGCTAAAATTTCTAAGTTTGAGTCGAGGTGGATTATGTATTGGATATATGCTTTTGTTATTGCAAGTGTAATAGAGATAGTTTATGGTCAATATTTTATAATATTATTATCATTATATAAATTATCAAATATGAGGAAAATGTAAATGGATATTATTTCTGTTATAGTGCCTGTATATAATGCCGAAAGTACATTAAAACGGACTATCAATAGTATAATAAATCAAACCTATCATAATTTGCAAATTATATTGATTAATGATGGTTCAACAGATAATTCACTTAAAATTTGCAATGATTTTGTTCAGTCAGATAATAGGATAAGTGTTTTTACAATTTGTAATAGCGGAGTATCGGCGGCAAGGGAATTTGGTTTACAAAAAGTTATTGGAAAATATATTATATTTTGTGATGCTGATGATTATATGAATTCGGATATGATTGAAATAATGTATAAAGTTATTTCTAATACAAATGTAGAATTGATAGTTTGTGGTTTTAATAACTGTCGTAATGATAAAGCATTATATAATAGGGAAGAAAGTATAATAGCTTGTTTGACATCAGAAAATATAGGCGGTTATTTATGGAATAAAATGTTTTGTACGGATATAGTTCGCAATAAGCAAATTCATTTTAATAAAGATATCTACTATTGTGAAGATTTGGATTTCGTTATAAAATATATTATAAATATAAATAAAATGCTTTGTATTAACTTTAATTTATATAATCATATAAATACTCCGACAAGCATAACTAATGGTTCATTATCTTGGGAAAGATTAACAAGTTTAAAATCCAGATTATCTATATACGAATTGCTATTAGAAAATAATTTATTAAATTGTGCAAATGTGTGTCAATATACTATGATAAAGCAGGCGGTATATATTGGTCGTGAGTTGCAGAAAGTGAGAAGAAATAAAAATCTTCAAATTACGAATAAACAATTTGAAGATATATGGAACATTATAAACACTATTTGTCATAGCTGTACGATAAAGCAATATTTGAAAAATAAAAATTTAAATCTTAAAGTTAAATTTATAGCCTTTATATATGGATACATAAAAAAGAGGTATAGGTATGATAAGAAAAAAACATAAAAAAGTAGCTATTGTAACAATTATAAGCAGAAATTACGGCAATAGATTACAAAATTTTGCATTACAGCAGTATTTAAAATCTATTGGAGTAAAAGCAGAAACTATACCCATACGCAAGAAAAATATATATTCATATATTAAATTAATTATAAAAACTATATTTATTAGAGAAGATTATAATATTAGTTGGGAGTGGTTTGACAGAAAAATCAAATGGTCTAAATATATACCTCAAAGTAATAAAAATATCTCTCAAAAATATGATTATTTTATTGCCGGAAGTGACCAAATTTGGAATTATAAATTTGAATGTAACTCTCAAAGAGAATTTTTACCATTCGCAAAATCAAATCAAAAAATAGCTTATGCCGCAAGTATAGGATTAGATGAATTGCCAAAATATATAGAACAGAAATATAAAGTGTATTTAAAAAGTTTTAATAAAATATCTGTGAGAGAAAAATCTGCGGCTGATTTAGTGTATAATTTGACAGGGAATAAAGTGCCGGTAATGCTTGACCCTACAATGCTTTTGACAGCAGAACAATGGAAAAATATTGTTGCTAAATCAAATATTATGATGAATTCCAAATATATAGTAAAATATTTTTTAGGTACAAAAAATATTTTGTATGATAAATATATTAATGACTATGCTAAAAAAATTAATGCAGATATTATAGATATTACAAATCCGCCTGAAAATTTAAAGTATAAAATATCACCTATTGAATTTGTATCACTTATAATGGATTGTGAAGCTGTATTTACGGATTCATTTCATTCAGGAGTATTTTCTATACTTTTTCATAAGAATTTTATTATATTTGAAAGACCTTACCAAGAAGGATATGGTAAAATGTCGTCAAGGTTAGACACCTTATTAGAATTATTTTCTCTAAAAGGAAGAATGATAAAAAATCCGTCAGAACTTGAAGACTTTAATATTATATGCGATTTTTCTGATGTTGAAAATGTATTGGTTTCAAAAAGAAAAGAGGCATTTATTTTTTTTAATAATGCCCTCAATTTGGGAGTGTGTGATAGTGAGGATTGAAAGAAAGAACAATGCAAAAAGAAATTTCTTTTTTGGAGTAATCGCAAAAATTTTACAAATGCTTTTAAATTTTTTATTGCGTACGGCATTAATTTACTTTATGGGTGTTGAATATTTAGGGCTGAACAGTATTTTCACATCTATATTGGAAGTATTAAATCTTGCAGAATTAGGGGTAGGTTCGGCTATGGTATATAGTATGTATAAGCCAATAGTCGAAGACGATACTGTTACTATTTGTGCATTAATGAAATTATACAGATTTTATTATAGGATTATCGGGTTGGTAATAGCTATAATAGGATTGATATTAACTCCCTTTATTCCTTATTTAATAAAAAGTGATTTTCCGGATGATGTAAATATATATGTATTATATTTATTAAATCTGTTTGTAACTGTGTTGTCCTACTGGTTATTTGCATATAAAAACAGTATTTTTGATGCATACCAAAGAACCGATGTTAAAAGTAAAGTAAGTTTAATTATTAATATCATTCAATTTATATTGAAAATGTTAGTACTTATATTTTTAAAAGGTTACTATTTCTATATATTAGTATCTTTACTGACACAGATAATTACAAATGTAACAACTGCCGTAATTGCAGCAAAAAAATATCCGAATTATAAGCCTATTGGAAGGTTAGACAATGAATTTACAAAAAGGATTAATAAAAGAATTAGAGATTTATTTACCGCAAAGTTGGGTACTGTTATTGTAAATTCAGTTGATACAATAGTTATATCTGCATTTTTAGGATTAAATGTTTTGGCTGTGTATCAAAACTATTATTTTATAATAACATCGATTATTGGATTTATAACAATTATTTTTCAGGCTTGTGTAGCCGGTATAGGCAACAGTATTATTGTTGAAACAAAAGAAAAAAATTTTGATGATTTAAAAAATTTGAGTTTTATTATTTTCTGGATAAGTGGATTTTGTACTGTCTGCTTGTTATGCCTATATCAGCCGTTTATGGATATTTGGGTTGGTGAAGATTTAAAACTTGAATTTATTGCTGTTATTTATTTTTGCATATATTTTTTTGTATATGAGATAAATCAACTTTTAAATACTTATAAAGATGCTGGCGGAATATGGCATAAAGACCGTTTTAGACCGCTTATAACTGCTTTATCAAATTTATTAATGAATTTAGTAATGGTTCAGTTCTGGGGAGTTTACGGAGTAATTTTATCAACAGTTTTGTCAACTCTGTTTATTGGAATACCTTGGTTGTTACATAATCTTTTTACGATACTTTTTGATAAAAAACAATTAATTCAATATCTGAAAAAATTATTTATATATACAATAATTACATTTATTGCTTGCGTAATTACATATTTGATATGCAGCCAATTAATACTGCCAAAATGGATTTTATTCTTTGAACGCATATTGATATGTCTTATCGTTCCAAATATAATATTTTTTATAGCATATAACAAAACACCTGAATTTAAATACAGTATTCAATTTGTGGGTAAAACATTAATTAGAAAGATTTTTTAATATTTTATAAATTGTAGAAATCTTTTTGAAACCATATTTCCGGAGCGGTGAAAATTTTTCCGTCAAGATAATTTAAAATTCCGCCATCGGTTTTAAAATGAAATTCAAGTTTATAGGAGTATAGGGCTTGATATTTATAGCCGCTTTCTTTGTTTTGAGCGTTTTTGCCGTATTTGCCGTCACCAAGCAATGGGTACCCTATATGTGCAAAATGAGCTCTTATTTGATGTGTACGACCTGTAAGTAATTCAACTTCGACAAGACTATAATTTTTTCTTTCGCTTATAACTTTATATTTAGTTTTAATAATTTTACTGTTTTTGGTTGGTTTATCACTTATATAAACTCTGTTCTGTGTTTCATTTTTCTCCAAATATCCTATAAGTAAATCTGATTTTTTCTGTAATATTCCATTAACAATACAGAGATATATTTTTTTTAATTCTCTGTCTTTCATTTTTTGGTTCATAATTCTAAGTGATTCAGCGTTTTTTGATGCTATTACTATGCCGCCTGTATTTCTGTCTATTCTGTTGACAAGTGCGGGTGCAAATGAATTTTCCTGTTCCGGATTATATTCTCCTTTATCATATAGGTAATGCTGTAACCTCGCTATAAGTGAATCAAAATGGTAATTTTCGTCCGGATGAACTATTAATCCGGGCTTTTTATTTAAAAGAATGATGTTCTCGTCCTCATATATTATATCTATTTTTAGAGGTGCCTTTAAGAAATCGTATTCTTTTGGTTGTGTTTGGAAAAACTCATCTTTTATATACAATGTTATAATATCGCCCTTACAAAGTTTGGATGCAATATCGCATTTTTTCCCATTAATCTTTATATATTTAGTTCTTATATATTTATACATAAGTGATTTTGGCATAGAAGGAAATGTTTTAGTTAAAAATTTATCTAATCTTTGATTTGCATCATTTTCTTTTATATCAATAGTACGCATATATACACTCCATTAATAATTTTATTTGAGGTATATTATATCATAAAACGACCATAAATGCCAAAAAAAGTGAAAGTTTTCCAAAAATCTTTACACAACAAAAAATTTGTGATACTATGGTTTTGCTAATGGGGGTGAGTTAATTGCAAGACGATAATATACATACAGGACATAGAGAACGAGTGAAAAAACAGTTTATAGAAAATGATATTGAAAATTTTTTACCACACCAAATTTTAGAATTATTATTGTTTTATGCAATACCAAGACGTGATACTAATCCGATAGCACATAGATTATTAAATAAATTTGGTTCAATATCGGCTGTTTTTGAAGCACCTATTGAACTCCTTATGAAAGAAGGATTAAGTGAATCTACTGCCGTCCTATTAAAACTTATACCATCGCTAAGCAGAGTTTATCTAAATGATAAATATAAAAATAATGATAAAATTATATTAGAAGAAGATATTTTTCCATATATAACAAGTAAATTTATTGGTATATCAGAAGAAGTTGTCATAATATTGCTTATGGATTTGAAAGGAAAAGAGGTTTATAGTGGCATAGTAAGGCGTGGCTCTGTTAATGCTGTTGATTTTTATATAAGGGATATTATGAATTTATGTTTAAATTATAATGCACATACCGCTATTTTGGCACATAATCATCCGAGCGGATTTGCTTTGCCATCAAAATCGGATTTAAACACTACTAAATTAATTGCAGATTCTCTGAAAGTAATCAATGTTAAACTTCTGGATCATCTTATAGTAGCAGATGGTGAATGTATATCGTTAAAGCAAAATGGCTTTGATGAGTATTTTTAAAAAAATAGTGTTTAAATTTTAGTTTTTATGATATAATGTTAAATTGGATTTGACTTGTAAGTTTTTTCAATATTTACAAATTTTAAATTAATGTATTTTTCATATAATATAAAATATCCTGGGATTAAAACATTAGTTTTGAAAGAGGGGTTTTTAAAAAATGGATAAATTTGAACTTGTATCACAGTACACTGCAACAGGCGACCAGCCACAAGCCATATCAAAATTGGTCAATGCTATAAATAATAATGTTAAAGAACAAACTCTTATGGGCGTTACGGGTTCGGGCAAAACATTTACTATGGCTAATGTTATAGCACAAGTAAATAAACCTACTCTTGTATTGGCACATAATAAAACTTTGGCGGCACAATTATGCTCAGAATTTAGAGAATTTTTTCCTAATAATGCAGTTGAGTATTTTGTGTCATATTATGATTATTATCAACCTGAGGCTTATATTGCTCAAACGGATACCTATATAGAAAAAGACTGTTCTATAAATGACGAAATTGATAAACTTCGTCATTCTGCTACATCTGCATTGTCAGAAAGGCGTGATGTTATAATTGTAGCAAGTGTATCCTGTATTTATAGCTTAGGTGACCCTATTGATTATCGTACAATGGTTATATCATTAAGGCCAAATATGGAAAAATCAAGAGATGAACTAATTGATAAACTTGTTGAACTACAATACGAAAGAAATGATATATCTTTTACCAGAAATAAATTTAGAGTTAGGGGAGATGTTGTAGAAATCTTTCCTGCATCTGCAACGGATACATTTGTTAGAGTGGAATTTTTTGGCGATGAGATAGACAAACTTGTTGAGGTGAATGTTTTAACAGGTGAAATCAAAGGTACACTTAAACATATAGCCATATATCCGGCATCGCATTATATTGTACCAAAAGATAAAATAGATAATGCTATATCAGAAATAAAAAAAGAATTGGCTGAAAGACTTGAATTTTTCAGAGAAAACGGCAAGTTGCTTGAAGCTCAAAGATTAGAGCAGCGTACCAATTACGATATTGAAATGCTGCAGGAGATAGGTTTTTGTTCCGGAATTGAGAATTATTCAAGAATATTGTCCGGAAGGAAACCCGGCTCTTCACCATTTACACTTATAGATTATTTTCCAAAGGATTTTTTGATTTTTGTAGATGAATCACACGCAACTTTGCCTCAAGTGAGGGCTATGTATGCGGGCGATAGGGCAAGAAAAGAAAATCTTATAGAATACGGTTTTAGATTACCGTCAGCACTCGACAACAGACCGTTAAATTTTGATGAGTTTTACGAACGCACAAATCAAATTATTTTTGTCAGTGCTACGCCGGGCGATTTTGAAAAAGAAAAATGCCCTCAGTTTGTTGAGCAGGTTATAAGGCCAACAGGATTGCTTGACCCTGTTATCAGTGTAAGACCGGTAGATGGTCAGATAGATGACCTTATTTCAGAAATAAATATTCGTGTTTCTAAAAAACAAAGAGTTCTTGTTACAACTTTAACAAAGAAAATGGCGGAAGATTTAACGGAATATCTTAACTCTATGTCAATTAAGGTTCGATATATGCACCACGATATTGATACCGTTGAAAGAATGGAGATAATAAGAGATTTACGGCTTGGAGAATTTGATGTTCTTGTTGGTATAAATTTACTGCGTGAAGGTCTTGATATTCCGGAGGTTTCGTTGGTGGCTATACTTGATGCCGATAAGGAAGGTTTTTTGCGTTCTGAGCGTTCACTTATTCAAACAATAGGCAGAGCCGCAAGAAATTCTGAGGGTATGGTTATAATGTATGCTGATACTGTAACAAATTCAATGGAAAAAGCCATAATCGAAACAGAACGGCGTCGTGAAATTCAACAAAAATATAATAATGAACATAATATTATCCCTAAAACAATTATTAAAAAGGTGAGTGATATTATAGAAATATCATCATCTGATGATATTCAAAAAAATCCGAAAGAAAAACTCTCAAAAGCAGAGCGTGAAAAACTTATAGAACAACTCACTAAGGAAATGAAAGCGGCGGCGAAACTTCTTGAATTTGAACACGCCGCATATTTGCGTGATAAAATAAAAAAATTAAAAGGGTAATATAGTTCCATTTATACTGTTATCAAAAGTAAGAAATTTTGAGCATCGTTACAAAATAAAAATACCACAGGGCTATGTTGAATTTCTTACATAAGTATCCAATGGAAGTGCAGGGCCTTATGATTATGGTCTTTAAAAAACAACTTAACATATATTGAAAAGAGGAAAAATTTTGACAAAGAAAAAATTAAAAGAGTATGGCAATGAAAGTATAAGTTCTCTAAAAGGTGCTGATAGAGTACGCAAACGCCCTGCTGTTATATTTGGTTCAGATGGAATAGAGGGTTGTGAACATTCTGTTTTTGAAATATTATCTAATTCGATAGATGAGGCGAGAGAGGGATACGGTAAAAAAATTATCATAACAAGATATAAAGATAAATCCGTTGAAATAGAAGATTTTGGCAGAGGTATTCCCGTTGATTATAATATAAATGAAAAAAAATATAATTGGGAGTTACTTTTTTGCGAGCTTTATGCCGGAGGTAAATATAATAATAATTCTGCCGAGAATTATGAATTTTCACTTGGACTTAATGGTCTTGGATTATGTTCAACACAATATGCGTCAGAGTATATGAATGTTGATATTAGGAGAGATGGAACAAGATTTACACTTGAATTTCAAAAGGGTGAAAATGTTGGTGGTCTGAAAAAAGAACCTTATAATAAAAAAATAACCGGTTCTAAAATTCATTGGAAACCGGATAATGAAGTTTTTACCGATATAAATATTCCAGCAGAATATTTTTTAGATACTATTAAAAAACAGTCTATTGTTAATGCAGGTATAACATTTTTATTCAGAAATGAAACAAATAATGGTTTTGAAGAAACAGAATTTATGTATGAGAATGGTATTGCCGATTATGTTTCTGAAATAGTCACAGATGAGGGTATAACTCTGCCGCAATTATGGCAAACAGAAAGAAATGTTCGTGACAGAGATGATAAACCTGAATACAAAACTAAGATAAATGTTGCCGTAGCTTTTTCAAATAAAGTTAAATTCGCAGAATATTATCACAATTCAAGTTGGCTTGAATATGGTGGTGCTCCCGAAAAAGCTGTTAAAAATGCTTTTGTACATCAAATAGATAACTATTTGAAACAAAACAGTAAATACAATAAAACAGAAAGTAAAATCACTTTTGCAGATGTTGAGGATTGTCTTGTCATAGTTATATCCTCTTTTTCCAGCGTTACCTCTTACGAAAATCAAACCAAAAAGGCTATAACTAATAAAGGTATTCAAGATGCTATGACGGAATTTTTGCGTCATCAACTTGAAGTTTACTTTATAGAAAATCCTATTGATGCCGATAAAATTGCATCTCAGGTTCTTATTAATAAACGCAGCAGGGAAGATGCCGAAAAAACAAGATTAAATATAAAGAAAAAATTATCAGGCAGTATAGATATTACAAATAGAATAGCAAAATTCGTGGATTGCAGAAGTAAAAGTACTAACGAAAGAGAGTTATTTATAGTTGAGGGAGATTCCGCTCTTGGTGCTTGCAAACAGGCAAGAAATCCCGATTTTCAAGCTATTATGCCTATAAGAGGTAAGATTTTGAATTGTCTTAAAGCTGATTATGATAAGATTTTTAAAAGTGATATTATAACCGATTTAATTAAAATTCTTGGCTGTGGTGTTGAGGTACAGTCAAAAGCTAATAAGGATTTGTCATCTTTTGATATTAATGCTTTGCGTTGGAATAAAGTTATTCTATGTACTGATGCAGATGTTGACGGCTTTCAGATTAGAACTTTATTATTGACTATGATTTACAGATTAACTCCTACTTTGATAGAAAAAGGAAAAGTTTTTATTGCCGAATCGCCTTTATATGAAATTACCTCAAAAGAACAGGTATATTTTGCTTATACTGAGGCAGAAAAAGAAGAATTTATTAAGAAAATCGGCAAGGCTAAATATACTGTCCAGCGTTCAAAAGGTCTTGGAGAAAATGAACCTGATATGATGAATTTAACAACTATGAACCCTTCTACAAGACGATTAATTAAGATTTTGCCTGATGATGCTCAAAGAACTTCTGAAATATTTGATATTTTGCTTGGCGATAATCTTTCAGGCAGAAAAGAATATATAGTAGACAATGGTTATAAATATATAGATGATTTAGATGTTAGTTGATAATTAAAGAAAAGAAGAATTATTTATAAGTGAGGTAATTATTTAAATGGCACCAAGAAAAAAAGGCTCAAAGGTTAATACTGCACCTAAAATGACAGGATTTATTGCGGGTGCGGGTGAAATCGTTGAACAAAAAATAGTAAATACAATAGAAGAAAATTATATGCCGTATGCAATGAGTGTTATTTTATCAAGAGCAATTCCGGAAATCGATGGATTTAAACCTTCACACAGAAAATTGCTGTTTACTATGTATAAAATGGGATTACTCGGTCAAAATCGAACAAAATCTGCTAATATTGTTGGTCAAACAATGAAACTGAATCCTCACGGTGATACGGCTATATATGATACTATGGTAAGATTAAGCAGAGGATATGAGGCATTATTGCACCCCTATATTGATTCAAAGGGAAATTTTGGTAAATTTTACAGTCGTGATATGGCTTGGGCAGCTTCAAGATATACTGAGGCTAAGCTCGATAATATCGCAGGGGAGCTTTTTAAAGATATTGATAAGGATACAGTAGATTTTGTTGATAATTATGATAATACATTAAAAGAACCTACATTATTACCGTGTACATTTCCATCTGTTCTTGTAAATGCCAATACCGGTATCGCAGTTGGTATGGCAAGTTCTATCTGTCCTTTTAATTTACAGGAGGTTTGCGAAACTACTATTGCTTTAATTAAAGACCCTAACCATAAAATTGAAACAACTTTACTTGCACCGGATTTTCCGGGCGGCGGTCAGATTATATACGAAGAAAAGGTAATTCAGGATATTTATAATACGGGCAGAGGTGGAATTAAAGTAAGAAGTCGCTATCAATATGATAAATCCGCAAATTGTATAGATATTTTAGCAATTCCTCCGTCTACAACAATAGAGGCTATTATTGAAAAAATTATCGATTTGGTTAAACAGGGTAAATTAAAGGAAATATCTGATGTAAGAGACGAAACAGGTATTGATGGCTTAAAAATAACTATTGATTTGAAGCGTGGAACAGACCCAAATAAACTTATGCAAAAACTGTTTAAATCAACACCTTTAGAGGATAGTTTTTCCTGCAATTTCAATGTTCTTATTGCAGGCACTCCCAAAGTACTGGGTGTAAGGGATTTACTGAATGAGTGGATTGCATTTAGAATTGAATGTGTAAAAAGAAGAACATATTTTGATTTGAAGAAAAAGCAAGATAAATTGCATTTATTAAAAGGTCTTGAAAAAATATTACTTGATATAGATAAAGCAGTTGATATTGTCAGAAATACTTCTGAGGAAACAGAGGTTGTACCTAATCTTATAATTGGGTTTGGTATAGATGAAATTCAAGCAGAATATGTTGCTGAAATAAAGTTAAGACACTTAAACAAAGAATATATCTTAAATCGAATTGCTGAAATAAGGGATTTGGAAAAAGAAATTGCCGAATTAAAATCTATTCTCGAAAGTAAAACTAAAGTAAAAAATATAATAGTCAAAGAATTAAAATCTGTTATTGACAGATTCGCTCAGCCGAGGAAATCAATGATTATATATGCCGAAGATATAGAAACTTTTGATGAAACAGAGGAAGTTCCCGACTATGCCGTAAATTTGTTCTTTACAAAAGAAGGTTATTTCAAAAAAATTACCCCTTTATCGCTTAGAATGGGCGGAGAACATAAATTTAAAGAGGGGGATACCATATTTCAGAGTTATGAAAGTACTAATAATACTGATTTGCTTTTCTTTACAAATAAATGTAAAGTCTATAAGTGCAGAACAGCTGAATTCTCAGATACAAAGGCAAGCGTCTTAGGTGAATATATCCCTGCTAAATTGGGTATGGACGAAGGCGAAAGTGCCATTTTTATGTTGCCAACAAAGGACTATAAGGGAGATATGTTCTTTTTCTTTGAAAACGGCAAAGTTGCTAAAATTCCGCTCAAAAGCTATGCTACAAAAACTAACCGTAAAAAACTCACTAATGCCTATACCGATAAAGAAAAACTTGCCGTTATCGGCTATACTGAAAATGAATGTGAATTTCTGATAGAATCAAGTGCAGGTAAATTTTTATTAATGAATAGTAATGCAATACTCCCAAAAACAAGCAGAAATACATTGGGTGTCGCTGTTATGACCTTGAAAAAAGGACACAGAGTTATCAATGCCAACATATATAAAGAGGGATTTTTTGCTAAACCATCAAGATACAGAACCAAAATTTTGCCTGCTGCTGGAGCAACATTATCATCAGAAGATACTGTTGGCGAACAATTAACGCTTTAAAATTTTATATATGTTTTTCTGTGTTCTTTGTCAACGACCTGTATGGATTTTACAGTTGGAATAAAATGCAGAAAAAGCAAAATACTTAGCGTTAATTTCTATATAGTCAAAATAATATTGCTTAATCGTGTTATATTATTTGTAACTGATATTTTTTATTTTGTATGCTGTTGCAGGCAAATAATTATTATAATCTAATGAGAGTAAAGAGGTAATATATTAATGGGTATTAAGATTTTAGGAGCAGGAAAATATTTACCACCATTAATTGCAACAAATGATGATTTCGCAAAGATAGTCGATACAAATGATGAGTGGATTAGTAAAAGAACCGGTATTAAGGAACGCCATATGGCAAATGGTGAATTAAATTTTCAAATGGGTGCAAAAGCCGCAAAAGAGGCTATCGAAAAATCCTGTGTCCCTCTTGATGAAATTGATATGATTATTGGAACTACTGTTTCACAAGATACTTATACACCATCTATGTCATCACTCGTGGGTATGGCATTAGGTATTGAAAATGCTGTGTGCTTTGATATAAACGCAGCTTGTTCCGGATTTGTTTATGCTTTAGATATGGCTAATAAATATCTATCATTCGGCGAATATAAAAATATTTTGATAGTATCATCAGAACTTTTAACAAGGCTTGTCGATTATACAGATCGTTCTTCTTGTATATTGTTTGGCGATGGTGCAGGAGCTGTTGTTGTGACTAATAGCGATAATAAATTTAGTGCTAAATTAAGAGGTGTGCCGTCAGGTGCATATAAACTTGTCGCAAAAGTAAACGAACCTTCAAATGCCTTTAAAACTCAAAGTTGTGATTGGGGAAATGATGAAGTAAATAATTTTAAAGATGGTTATATGTATATGGACGGTCACGAAATATATAAATTTGCCACATCTACTATGCCGCAAGTTGTTCAGGAAGCCCTTGAAAAAGCTAATATGAATATTGATGATATAGATTTGCTTATTCCTCACCAAGCTAATATTAGAATAATCCAGACTGCTGTTAAAAACCTTAAATTCTCAATGGATAAATGTTATGTATGTATTGATAAAACAGGTAATATGTCAAGTGCCTGTATTCCAATAGCAATAGCTATGGCTATTGATGAGGGCAGAATTAATCGTGGTGATATTATTTGTCTTACAGGTTTTGGTGCCGGTTTGACATCAGGTGCTGCTGTATTTGAGTTTTAATATTTTCATTAATATAATATTAATTAATGCTGTATTTCTTTTTAAGAGATACAGCATTAATTTTTAATATTTACTTACATTCAGCGAAACAATCCTCTCTGTCACATACTGAATTATTATTGGTATCGGCATTAAAGTCTGCCATTGCTGCCTTAATCATAATTGCACATTCAAGGCGTTTCTTTTCAAGTTCGCAAGATGTTTTGTGCGATTTTAGAATATCACCTTCATATTGGAAATTGTTTGCATTACAACCACCACTGCAATAAAATTTAGCCCAACAATTTCTGCAGTCACTTTTGGTATAAACATTCGATTTTGCAAACATTTCTTTCATATCAGTATTAAAAGTTCCATCGTTTAGATTACCCATTTTATAATTTTCGTTACCGACAAACTGATGACAAGGATATATATCACCTTCAGGAGTTACGGCTATATATTCATTACCACAGCCACAGCCTCTAAGACGCTTTATTGCACAAGGTCCTTGCTCCAAGTCTATCATAAAGTGAAAGAAATTAAAGTTATTTTTATTTTTTTTGCACTCAATTATTGTGTTTGCAAGGCGTTCGTATTCCTCAAATACTCTTGGCAAATCCTCTTGCTTTATTGAAAAATCAAGCATAGGGTCTGAAACAACCGGCTCGATTGAAAGCTGTGTAAAACCTAATTCTCTCATATGAAGTACATCTTTTGTGAAATCAAGATTATGTTTGGTAAAAGTACCCCTTACATAATAATCTTTATCACCTCTTGAAGCAACAAGTTTTTGATATTTAGGGATAATAGCATCATAGGAACCTTTATTATTAAGAGTTAATCTAAGTTTATCATTAATGTTTTTTCTTCCGTCAAGGGAAAGAACAACATTTGACATTTCTTTATTTATAAATTCAATTTTATCATCTGTGAGCAAAAGACCGTTTGTTGTTATTGTAAAACGGAAATTTTTATTATGCTGTTTTTCGATTGAACGAGCATACTCGACTACTTGTTTAACGACATCAAAATTCATTAAAGGCTCACCGCCAAAAAAATCGAGTTCAAGATTATGTCTTGTTCCTGAATGTTCAATAAGAAAATCAATAGCTTTTTTACCTACTTCAAATGGCATTAACATTCTATGACCGCCATATCCGCCTTTTGATGCAAAACAATATTCACATCTTAAATTACAATCGTGTGCTATATTTAAGCACATAGCTTTGACGGGTGCTTTAACCATCATATCTGAAAACTGTTCATAATCATCACTTGAAAAAAGTTGTCCCATTTCAAATAAGTTATATAATTCTTCATATATTGCCTTTATATCATCAATATTATATTTATCGGATAGCTTATCGGCAAGTATATCAGGTAAGCTTTTTGTCATATTTTCATCAAGATAATCAAGTATTTCATAAGTTAAATCATCAACAATATGTACAGCACCGCTGTTTACATCGAGAACAATGTTATATCCGTTTAATTTATATTTATGTATCATAGTAATTATTACTCCTGTTATAACCAATTTTTTTAAAACAAATTTTTAGGGTGGATTATCGTCCACCCTAATTTTTTAGCTTTGCAAGTGATATTTAAAAATTACTTTTCACACTTTTGGTTAGCTACTGTACAAGAAGTCTTACAAGCTGATTGACAAGATGCTTGGCATTCACCACAGCCACCCTTTACAGCTGACTCTTTAAGATTAGCATTATTAAGAGTTTTAATATGCTTTGTTTGTGTCATTAGGAACAACCCCCTCAATATCATATATTACGATATATTATAACATAAAACTCCATAAATTCAAAGAGCATTTTTGCATATTTTGCAACTTAATCCAAAAAAACAGTGATTTTATGATTTTCTTTTATTTACTCCTATTATTCCGCCGATAGCTCCCGAACATAACATAGCTATAATTTTTGTAAAGATAGCACTTGTAATGAGGTTATTAACCGTAACAGTTCCCAATAACAACATAGCCAATCCCAATAATAATGCCGCACCTGAACCAACAATCATACCTTTTCCTTTGGATATTTTTGTTGCTGTGAATCCTGCAATCAATGATGATATACAGGCTAATGCTATTGTTAAAGGTATAACAGCTCCTGTCGGAACTGATTTAGTTTTTACAAATACAAATGTAGCGATTAATAATAGCAGTGTACATACTATTGCCCCGACTATTGCACCGATTATTATGGATTTTATGGCTTTTATAGTAAAGTCTGCTGTTGTTGAGCTTTTATTTTGTTTCACACATATCCCCCCATAACAAATTTATTACATCTTTAATTAATAATTTATATTCAAAGATATGTGTAAATATGTTTTAGTCAATATTTTCTAACTCTTTGTCACTCTTTTTATTTTTTTTATCTTCTTTTTTATCGGCGGTTACATTTTCAGTGTGAACGGTATCAACCGATGCGACAGCCCAACGCTTCATATTAATTCTAACCCTGTCGCTGCCTGTTTCAACGACTATACTGTCAGTTTCCTCTTTGATAGCTACTACTTTACCTACTATACCGCCTATTGTTGTAATATCGTCACCAACTTGCATATTATTTCTAAGGGCTTCTTCCTGTTTCTTTTTCTTGGATTGTGGTCTGAAAAGTATTAGCCATAGTCCTAAAATAATAACAGCATAGATAATTAACATTGTCCACATAGAACCCTTATTATTTACTGCTGCCTCTTCAAGTAAATTAAAATTAATCATTTATTCATCAATCCTTTCAAGTATTTATGTTTTTTATTATACCATTAATTCCGGTATATAACAATTAACAGTTTTCATATCCTTTTGCCTAAAATCGAAATATTTTTGTTATAAAATTCTTCAAAAGTGCTGTTATCGAGATTTTCTCGTATTTTTTCCATCAATGTATTATAGAAATATAAGTTATGCATAACTGCTAATCTCATACCAAGCATTTCTTCACTTTTGAATAAATGGCGTATATATGCTCTTGTGAATTTTTGACAAACAGGACAATTACATTTTTCATCAAGCGGGGAGGTATCGAGGGTATATTTTTCGTTGCGAATATTTCTGATACCGTCCCAAGTAAATATATGACCGTGTCGAGCGTTACGGCTTGGCATTACACAATCAAATAGGTCAACCCCCCGATATACAGCCTCTAATATATTTACCGGTGTTCCTACACCCATTAAATATCGTGGTTTGTCCTTCGGCATATATTCAATTACATTGTCGATAACATCATACATTTCTTCGGCTGTTTCTCCAACAGCAAGACCGCCTATTGCATATCCGTCAAGGTCAAGTTCTCTTATTTTTTTCATATGTTCTATTCTTAAATCATTATATGTGCCACCCTGATTTATACCAAAAAGCATTTGCTGTTTGTTTATTGTATCATCAAGATTATTAAGTCTTTCCATAGCCGATTTGCATCTTTGCAGCCAACGGTAAGTTCTGTCGCAAGAGTTTTTTGTATAATTATATTCGGAAGGGTTTTCTATACATTCGTCAAATGCCATAGCTATTGTCGAACCTAAGTTTGATTGGATTTCAATGCTTATTTCCGGTGACATAAATATTTTGCGTCCGTCTATATGTGAATTGAAATAAACACCTTCTTCTTTGATATTGCGTAATTTTGCAAGTGAAAATACTTGAAATCCTCCACTGTCTGTAAGTATAACACCGTTCCAATTTGTAAATTTATGAATACCTTGCAGTTGTTTAATAACCTTATCGGTAGGTCGTAAATGTAGGTGATAGGTGTTGCATAATTGTACCTGACAATGGAGTTCTTTTAGGTCAAATGCTGAGACAGCACCTTTGATTGCACCACAGGTTGCTACATTCATAAATGCCGGCATTTGGACAGTACCGTGTGGAGTAATAAATTCGCCTCGTCTGGCATTGTTTTCCTGTTTTATAAGTTTATACATAATTAGTTTTCCTCTTTATTATAAGTTTTGATTGATACTGATTGTTTAAAATTATCAATAAATTATTTAATAAGCATAGCATCACCAAAACTAAAAAATCTATATTTTTCTTTAACGGCGATTTTATATGCGTTCATAGTGTTATTGTATCCGGCGAATGCCGATACAAGCATTATTAAAGTACTTTCAGGCAGATGAAAATTTGTTATAAGATTGTCTATTACTTTAAATTCAAAACCCGGGTATATAAATATATCCGTAAATCCTTCGCTATAACAAATTTTTCCTTCTTTTTTAGCAACGCTTTCAAGAGTTCTGCAGGTAGTAGTTCCAACTGCAAAGACTTTACCGCCATTTTTTTTTGTTTCATTGATTAGGTCTGCCGTTTCCTGAGGTAATAGATAATGTTCCGAGTGCATTTTATGGTTAGTTACATCGTCAACCTTAACAGGTCTGAATGTTCCAAGTCCAACGTGTAAAGTTACATAACCTATTTTAATTCCTTTAGCCTTTATATTTTCTAAAAGTTCGTTTGTAAAATGCAGCCCTGCCGTTGGTGCTGCTGCTGAACCTATTTCTTTGCTGTAAACGGTTTGATAGCGTTCTTTATCTTTTAATTTTTCTGTGATATATGGTGGTAATGGCATTTGACCTAATATATCAAGCGTTTCATAAAAATTACCGGAACATTCAAACTCAACTATTCTGTTGCCGTCATCAAGTATATCAATTACGGCAGCTTTCATAAGTCCGTTGCCGAATGTGAATTTTGTACCAATTTTAGCTCTTTTGCCGGGTTTAGCAAGAGTTTCCCATACTTTATTACCTACTTGTTTTAATAATAAAAATTCAACATTAGCACCTGTTTCGTCTTTAATACCATAAATTCTTGCCGGAAGAACTCTGCTATTATTTGCAATAAGGCAATCACCTTCATTCAAATAATTAATAATATCATAAAAATGCTTATGTTCAATATTGCCTGTTTTTTTATCCATTATTAAAAGCCTTGAACTATCTCTTGGTTCTAACGGCGTTTGAGCTATTAACTCCTGTGGCAAATCATAGAAAAAATCACTTGTTTTCATTTTTTCAGTACCCCTGTTTATCTTTATTCATATATGCCACATTATAACATATTACCTTTAAAATGTAAAATCATCTTATTAAAAAATCCCATACTATTCTTTATTGAATAATATAGGATTTTTTGAATATAAAATTTTTATTTATAAGCTAAACTTTTTCATAATTTTAAGCATTATTATGAATATACAAAGAGAAATCGCAAAGATAACCAATGTAGATAAAACAAGTGTTACTGAAAGATTTACAAGTGAAAACAGCCAGTGAAACAATAATATAGCTAATGATATTCCTGCAACAAGAACCAATACAAGCGAACCTCTTAGTATATTAAATGGTATTGATACACTGCATAATAATGCAAATCCCATTGCCGCAGATAATAAAACACACATTGTTGAATATTCTTGTGTTGATATAGGGGTAATACAAGATACTATTTCAACACCTACTATTGAAAATACTACACCTATTGCAGCGGGTAACGATTTTGACAGGATATTTCTTAGTAAATGGCCTTTAACTCTGTTCTTATTGGATTCGAGTGCAAGGATAAATGAGGGTATTCCTATTGTGAAAATATTTATAAGTGTCATTTGTATGGGCATAAACGGATAATTTGAATTTAAAAATACAAATAATATTGCTAATAGTGTACAATATATTGATTTTACTATAAATAATGTAGATGAGCGTTCGAGATTATTTATTGAACGCCTGCCTTCTGCCAATACTCTTGGCATAGCCGAAAAATTTGAGTTTACAAGCACTATTTGGGATACATTTCTTGCCGCATCACTTCCCGATGCCATTGCTATACTGCAATCTGCTTCTTTTAGAGCTAATACATCATTTACACCATCACCTGTCATAGCGACAGAATGACCTTGTTTTTTTAATGCAATTACAAATTTTTTCTTTTGTTGCGGGGTTACACGACCAAAAACCGTATATTCTGACAGGGCTTTTTCGATTTCCTCATCGGTCTTTAAGGTAGAGGCATCTATATATTTATCGGCATTTTTAACTCCGGCTTCTTTTGCAACACTTGCGACTGTTAATACATTATCACCTGATATTATTTTTATATTGACTTTTTCATCATCAAAATATTCAAGTGTTTCCTTTACATCACTTCTTACTTTATCCTTAATGGAAACAAATCCAATAACCTGTAAATTTTTTGGTTTATTATTGTTACTATCAAAATTTTCATTTGAGTAAACAACCGATATTACCCTGTTTCCATAAGAAATTTTATTTATTATATTTTTAATGTCATAAGGTATGTTATCTAATATAAATTCGACAGCACCTATAATATATGAACCTTTGTTTTTAAAGTATGCTCCTGACCATTTTTTGTCAGATGAAAATGGCACTATTTTATCCGCTTTAATATTTGAATGTAAACTATATTTATCTTTTATTGCGTTGAATGTGGGGCTGTCATCAGTTAGGTTATCCGATAGTAACGATAATATTTCCTCCAATTCACTTTTTGTATGTGTACCATACGGTATAGTATCATTTACTATCATACAACCTTCGGTTATAGTACCTGTTTTATCAAGACATAATACATCTACTCTGGCGAGTGTTTCTATACAATATAATTCCTGTACTAAAACACTTTGCTTTGATAATCTTATTACACCAACTGCCAATACTGTGCTCGTTAATAATACAAGTCCCTCCGGTATCATACCTAATATTGCGGCAACTGTATTTATTACAGCTTGTTCAATGGTATTATTTGACATATTTATTTGATTGATAAACAATAATGTTCCGACAGGCAATACTAAAATGGATACAAATTTAATTATCTTTTTTACAGTCTGCATTATTTCAGATTTGACTTTTTTAAAATATTTGGCTTCTTTTGAAATGCTTGAGGCATAATTATACTCACCAATATGTTCTACTTTTGCTCTAACTCTGCCGCTTATTATAAAACTTCCTGAAAGTAACATATCGCCATTTTTCTTATGAACGGCATCGCTTTCGCCCGTCAGAAGTGACTCATTAACATCACATTCACCATTGACGATGATACAATCTGACGGTACTTGGTTTCCGTTAGAAAGTTCTATGATATCATCTAATACAATTTCATTTACTCCAATCATTTGAGTAGTACCGTTTCGTATTACCTTGACTTTATTAGATGATATGATAGAAAGTTTATCAATATTTTTTTTAGCTCTTACTTCTTGAAAAATCCCTATTACTATATTACATAACATTACACCCAAAAATATCAAATTTTTATATGAGCCTACAAGAAATACGGCTATTCCTAATGCAATATTCAATAAATTAAACAATGTTAATATATTGTCAGCAATTATTCTTTTAAGGCTTTTTGAGGGTAAATCTGCGTTATAGTTATACAGATTATTCTGAAATTGATATTTGACCTGTTCATCAGATAATCCATCGCTATAACTCGGTGAAAATCTTTTAACATCTTTTAGTTTCATAACAGTGTTTCCTTCTTCCGATAGTTTAAAAGTTTTATATACAAATTATAAAATTGTTGTCATAATATGTCAACTGTCGGTAGTTTTAAAAATGTTAAATTTTTATGTATGAGTATTGCAATTAGTTTTAAAAGTGTACGCCCTACAAATATATATCAAAAAATACCTTAACCGCATACTATATTAATATATATCAAAAAGGGGGACAGTTAATATATGGCTGATAATTTAATATCATTAGATAATTTAAAAATCGGAGAAACAGGTGTAGTTTCTAAGATATTGATGTCAGGTATTGATAGAAGAAGAATTTTTGATTTGGGTTTTACTCCTAATACAAAAATTGAAGCACTGCATAAAAGTCCTTGTGGAGATTTGGTTGCTTATTTCATTAGGGGAGTTGTTATAGCTTTGCGTAAAGATGATACTAAAAATATCATTATAAATATATAAAAATTTATATTGAGAGGTGGTTATGTGAGTAATAATTTAGATGATTATATTTCGATAGCTCTTGCCGGAAATCCCAATGTTGGAAAAAGTACTATTTTTAATTCTTTAACCGGACTTAAACAGCATACAGGAAATTGGACCGGTAAAACTATTTCGAGTGCTGTGGGTTACTACAATCATAATGGTAAAAAATATAAAATAGTAGATGTTCCCGGAACATATTCCTTATTATCCAATTCAAAAGATGAAGAAGTCGCACGAGATTATATTTGTTTTGAGGATAATGATATTATAGTAGTTGTGGTAGATGCTACGGCTATTGAAAGAAATCTAAATCTTGTATTACAGATATTAGAATTAAATAAAAAAGTAATTATATGTGTAAATCTTATTGATGAGGCGGAAAAAAAGAAAATTATTATTGATTTAGACGAATTATCGCTATATTTGGGAGTGCCTGTTGTCGCAACAAATGCAAGAAATAAATATGGTATCAAAGATTTAAAAGATACTATTGAAAGTGTAATAACTAACGAAAGAAAAATTTTTCATATAAAACATAATTATGATTCTGATATATTAAAGGCGGTTAGTATAATAGAGTCCGGTATTAAAAATAAAATTAATAATATCAATATAGATATACATTGGTTAGCTCTAAGATTAATTGATAAAAACAGTAGTTTCAATAATTCTTTGAATAATTATTTGGGCTATGATATTATTAAATTACTTGATAAGGAACTATCAGAATTAGAAGAATTTCTCAAAGATAATAATTTAACATATGAATCTATGAGGGATAAAATTGTTACATCAATAGTCAGCAGAAGTGAAGAAATATATAATTCGTGTGTTTGTCTGGGTGATTGCTGCTATGACAGAAAAGACAGAAAAATAGATAAAATTTTAACTTCAAAACGCTTTGGAATACCTATAATGTTATTATTTTTAGGCTTGATTTTCTGGATAACAATATTTGGTGCTAATTTCCCTTCTGAACTGCTGAGTAAAGGATTATTTTTTATAGAAGATAAGTTGAGTGAATTGTTCATTAATATTGGTATTAATGATATAGTTAAAGGTATTTTTATAGATGGTATTTATAGAACAGTTGCTTGGATAGTATCGGTAATGCTGCCTCCAATGGCAATCTTTTTTCCTTTATTTACACTTCTGGAGGATTTAGGATATTTGCCGAGAATAGCCTTTAATTTAGATACTTTATTCAAAAAATCCGGTACTCACGGTAAGCAGAGTCTTTCAATGTGTATGGGATATATAATTTTGTAAAATTATTTAACTCGCCAAACAATATTGACTTGATTTTCATCTATTAATATACGCTCTATTATTGACGATATTAAAAATCGTTTTTCATCTACACTCGTATTAGGATTTCTGCTAATCTCTAAAAATTTGCGTATATTTTCTTCAAATTGCTCGGCAACGGTAGTTTTTTGAATATTAATACTTTTTTCGAGTTCTTCTTTTTCGTTACTAAGAATAGTTATTTTTTCTTTAATAGTATTTATTGGTATATCAGATAATTGGTATAACTCAATTAACTTATTAATTTGATTATCAATTTTTCTTATTTCGTTTTTAAGTTCTTGCTTATTATTTTTCTGTTCATTAACTGGTGGAAACAGCTTTTTGTATTTATTGTCAACACTTATATTGTATATCTCTTCAGTTACCAAATCGTCTAATTCAGGTATTGCCCAATTTATGTTATGGCAATTAGGGTCAACGATGAACTTTTTGTTTGACTTTGCTCTTGAATAACATCTATAATATCCGTGATTTGCCGAATATCTTGCTCCGCAATGTCCACAATATACTAAACTTGATAACATATATCCTGCTCTGTAGGGTGTCTTCTGAGCTGTATTTTTTCTGTTTTCACGCTCACTTGAATGTAGTATACTTTGTACCTTTTCAAACAGTTCTTTGCTAATAATTGCCTCGTGTTCTCCGTCATATTCTTGATTAGCAAACTTAACTTTTCCTATATATATACTGTTCCTTAAACAATTTAATATTTTAGATGCATTGTTCCATTTATGATTTTGATATTGCTCCTCCATTTTTCGACTGATAGCATTTATACTCATACCAGAAACAAATTTCTCAAAAGCCTCTCTTACCTGCTCAGCTTCCGCCTGATGTATAATAAGATGCCCATCAATATATCTATATCCTTTTGGTATACTTCTTCCTCCGTGATATAATCCTGCTTTACTTCGTCCTATACGCCCCATCGTAAAGCGTTCTGTAATCTGGTCTTTTTCAAGTTGTGCGAATACTGATAATATTCCTATCATCGCTTTACCAAAAGGCGAAGATGTGTCAAAGTTTTCAGACATTGAAATGAAATCAACATTGTTTGAGAGAAATTTATCTTCTATAAGTGATAATGTATCTTTTTGACTTCTACTTAAACGATCGAGTTTATATACAATAACTGTATCTATTTTATTATTTTCTATGTCTTGTAACATAGATTTTAATGCCGGTCTGTTAGTATTACCCCCGCTGTATCCGCCGTCCGTATATATTTTATATATACTATAATCTTTTGCTTTGCAATAAGCCTTTAATCGTTCAGTTTGCTCTTCTATACTGTAATTTTCTAATTGATTATCTGTTGATACTCTTACATATAGTGCAGCTTTTTTCATCATTACCAACTCCTCTATTAGTTTTATCCCCAACAGTATTAGTACTGTTGGGGGTTATTTGTTCCACTATGGATAGATTTAAATCCGTTAGTCAAAAAAATCAGTATTTACGGTAGATAAACCTTAAAAAATTGTCGACCAACGGTAGTTTATCTTAAAATATCAGGATACAGATATATTAATATAAATATATCTTGATAAAATAAGTATTTTTAATATCTGTCGTTATTTTAGTAATTTTACGCTATTTTAGTACGACAGATAATTTTTATCACTTGACATTTTAAAACATAAGTTCTATAATATAGATAAATCAAAACATTTATTCTTTTCAGGAGGTATATAATGAATTATAAAGAATACATAATAGAGTTGTTAGATAAAGTCAACAATGAAAAATATCTATCATATTTATGTAAGTTGTTAACAGTAATGATAGATGACAAAGACTGATTTATCAGTCTTTATTTTTTTGCTAATTTTTCTGCAATTTCTGCAAGAGTTTTCCATTCTTGCTCTTCTAAGTTTGCAAGCACTGATACTAATCTGTTTTTGAATGATGTTTCTTCTTCTTTGAGTAATTGTTTTGTAAGTTTAGCTATTTCTGTTTCTCTATCTATTTTAAACATCTCACCTTCGCCTGTCCGCAACCAATTTTCGTTGACATCAAACTCTCTGCACATAAATTTTATAAAATGTTCTTTTAATTCTGCTCTATTATTTTCAATATTATTTATAACATCTCTACTAACACTCAGCTTTTCAGCGAACTCTGTTTGACTGAGTTTTAGTTCTTTTCTTAAAATTTTAACTCTTTCACTAATAGTCACATAATCATCTCGCTTTCTTACTTATAAGTATATCATAAATTTTTGAGTTAGTCAACACAAAAAAATAAAAAATTTTAAATTAAAGTGTTGACTAACTCAAAATTTTATGTTATAATGAGTATAACAACTCAAAGAAAGCGAGGTGATAATAATGAATGAAAAAGAGAAAGCACTATTGTATAAGCTAAGCAAAATAATATCTGTATTAAATGACACTGAGAAAAAATACCTTCTCGGGGTAGCGGACGGAATGCTTATTGCAAAAAATTTGTCAAAAGAAGTGAAAAAATAATTAGCCAAGCAATCTAAAGACAAGTCCGAGGGGGTGATAATATGGAAGTTATAGAAGAAAAATAAAGTCTTAAAGCAGAAGATGTAGCAAGTGACAAGCTTTAATGAGCATATAGATGAAACGAGGTGAGCGAATATGAAAAGAGAGATAAAAGATGCAAAAAATATACTGCTGCCACGAAAAAAGGTAATAACTAAAAGCGGTATGGTTGCTTATGTAACAAATCAACTTGCAGATGGTACAAGAAGAGCAAGTATGAAAGGTTTTGTACTTGAATATAATGATGAAAATAAATATATATACGATTTAACGGAAATAATGTGGGGAAATGCGTTACAACGCAAACGAGAACAAGAACAATTACAGACAGAAAGGACAAAATTAGAATGAAAATCATAATGAAAAACAACGGTTATAAAGGATATATGGTAAGCAACAGAAAG
>CANQPS010000012.1 GCA_947625785.1 uncultured Clostridia bacterium | reverse complement strand
TTGCCGTCTGTTACAACTACTCTTACTGTATATGTTCCTGCTTTTGTTGGTTTCCAAGTATAACTGCTTGTTGTACTTGCTGCTCTTATTGTCGTCCAAGTTCCATCTAAGCATACCATATACTTATACTTTAAGTTAGAGCCTGTTGCTGTTGTCTTTAATGTTATGCTGTCGCCTACTGTTGCACTTGTCTTTGACGCTGTCAATGATGAGATTTTAACTCCTGCTGATACTTTTACTGTTACTTCTTTTCTTGCCTCGTTTTTGCCGTCTGTTACAACTACTCTTACTGTATATGTTCCTGCTTTTGTTGGTTTCCAAGTATAACTGCTTGTTGTACTTGCCGAACGGACTGTTGTCCAAGTTCCATCTAAACATACCATATACTTATATTTTAAGTTAGAGCCTGTTGCTGTTGTCTTTAATGTTATGCTGTCGCCTACTGCTGCACTTGTCTTTGACGCTGTCAATGATGAAATCGTAACATCTGTTAACTCTTTTTGTAATCCGGCAATACCGCCTTTCAAATATGCTACTTGCACATCAACCTGTAATTGGGTGGCTGACGAATTATTATAAACAGCCTGTGCATTTGAAATAGCTGTTTTTAATATATCTATTGATTTAGCTGTATAATTCACACCTGTTTTTTCAAGGGCTGCCTGAGCATTTTTTATCATAGTTGATAATTCTGTTTTATCAACAGTAACACTACCGCCTGTTGTTATAGTATAGCTGCTTGAACTTGCAAGATTATCGCCATTAATTGTAACCCACTGACTTCCTTTAACATTTAAAATATCAGTTGTTTTATTTTGAGTACCGTTATCATTAATAACGAAATTATAAGAACCTGTTGCAGGAACTTTTATTTTATATGTACCATTACTGCCCTTTGTCATTGCTGTACCAGGCCAAGCTCCCGTCAAAGCTGTTGATGTACCTTCCCAAGAATATATATAAGGAGTGATTGAAACACCTTCTAATGTCACATAAATATATGTACCTGTTTCTTCAACAAGACTATTTATAGCTGAATTTAATTCCTTTACTTTGCTATCAATTTGTGTTTGGGTCGCTGACACACTGTCATAAACCGTCTGAGCTGATTTAATTGCCGAATTGAGTGCCGATAAACTTTCACTTGTAAAATTACCGTCTGCATAAACCTTTGCCACAAGCAACATTGTATTAAGTTCTGATTTATTAATCGGCTTTGTACTTACAAGAGCATCAATAGCAGTTTCAAGAGCCTTAATCTGAGAATTTACCTGAGCTTGGGTTGCAGTTGAATCATTATATACCTTTTGTGCTGCGGTAATTGCTGATTTTAATTGTGCAAGTGACTCTGCTGTATATTCACCGTCTAAATAAGTTTTAGCCTCGTTGATTGCAGCAAGTAAAGCGGTTTTATCTTTTGCCGGAGAACTATCAGGAGCATAAATATATGTAACCGTTACAGTATCTTCTGAGAATGTTCCGCTTGTCTTACCTGACACACTTGAATATTTATAGCCGTCAAAAGTTTTCTTCTCTGTCTTATATGTATCTCCTACCATACCTTTAAGTGTAGTTTTTTCGATTAAGTTTCCACTCGTATCGGTGTATAATACTATAACTTTACCTGTTGAGTAAATTTTGCCGTCTTTAATCCAACATTCTCCTACACCATCATAACCCTTAGCACTTGTAGAACCCGACGGGTCTTGTTCGATACCATTATTAAAGATTAAAAATGCTTTTTCTGTATCAATTTCTATTGTGTACCAACCGTCACTACCCTTTGTCATAGCAGTACCGGGCCATTTTCCTGTATATTCGGTAGCAGCACTACCCTCTTCGGTATAAGCGTAGCAGTTTACATTAGACCAAGATGTTGTATAATAATGAACCTTTAATGTTTCAGGCTCTACATATTGATACTTAAATACAATATTTATATTTCCTTTTTTATACTTACCGGTTGCATTGCTTGGCAGCAACTCTGCAACAATTTCATAATTCTTAATTGTTATAGGTGAAACCGAATATGAAGCACCTATATCTCCTATAAATGATTTTGAATCTGCAATTTCTGTACCTGTATCTTTATCAATATATTTTACAGTCAAAGTACCTTTCTTATCTGCATCAAAAGCATAATAGAAAGTAACTGTTTTATCTGTTTCTGTGAATTTACCTGTTGTAGAACCGGATGTCTTTGCAACATAGTAATTTTTCAAAAGTTCTTCATCAGGAGTTACTGTATATGATTCTCCTAATTGACCTTTTTTAACCTCCGTTTTAAGAACTTCACCTGTTGATTGTAAAATGTGTTTTACTATTACCTTATATTTAGCACCTGCCGGTTCTTCAATAAGAATTGTGCCATTAGCTCCACTATTAAAAGTAACCTTACCATTTTCCACAACGGCTGTACTACCATCATAGAAATTATTTAATACTGTACCATCTGACCATACAGAAGATACATCTATTGTAATATCTTTATTTGCAGGAGCAAAAAGTGTGGCTACAATATTATCGTCAATACCATTTTTGCTGTATGTCCTCGAAAATGTATATCCTGTTGATGAATTATAAGCAGATATAACTTTATGTTGACCTGCACCTACTGCAATATGATGATTTCTGAATTGACCAAGTATTCTCCAATGTTCAAAAACATCTTCATCAATAGAATTCCAGTTCATAAAACTTCTGAACATATGACCCGCACCTGCATCAGAATCAGAAGGAACTGCTAACATAGGTCTATTCGTTTCATCACCATAATAGATTTGTACACCACCCGGAAGCATAAGCAGAAATGAACCTGCAAATTTTCTGTCACCCTTAGCTAAAATTGTATCGTGTGAAGAAATATAGCTAAGAACATTAAATGTACTGTCATTATTTATAGAACCTGCATAACGGCTATAAATACCTTCAATCGAATCGGCTGACGGAATATTGCTGCTTCCGGCAGCAGGAGCAAATTCAAAGTTAATCATTGAATCAAATCCGCCATCGAAATATTGACTTCTTTCAGCTTTATGTCCAAAACATTCGCCTGTCATCCAGAAATCAAGGTCATCGAGGGCTTTGTCAGGATTCTCTTTTTTCCATTCTCTGAGGGCTTTTACACATTCCTCTTTAAGTTCTGTCCAAGACTGCATTTCAACGTGCTTTGCGGTATCACAACGGAAACCGTCAACGCCATATTCACGAACCCACTCTGAAATCCATTTTATAAGATATTGTCTTACTGTTCCTGTTGAGCCATACTTGCTAACCTTCTGGTCATATGTACCCTCTTTTGTCCATTTTGTTTTAAGTACATTAGGGATACCTACCTGCTGGGTTGACTCCGTTTTGAAATCAGGTAAACCTGCAAGACTTCCCGCAACTTCGCCGCCACCTTCATCATATCCGGCAACGCCGCTTCTTATCCATTCAGGACCCCACCAATTCGCCCAGTCAGACGCCGAACTTTTATAATCTATAAGAGCATCGTGTTTGCTATTGCTTACATTTTTATGTGCATAATAGTATGAATCCCAACCACTGTTAAGAGTACCAAAACTATAATTACTCATATCGTCCATTGTACAGTAGCCTGCGTGATTCATAACTATATCAAGAACTATTCTAATACCGTGTTCGTGTGCGGTATCAACAAGTTCTCTAAATTCCTCTTTTGTACCAAAATTTGCATCTGTTTCAGTATAGTCAAGTACATAATATCCGTGATAAGCGTAGTGTGGGAAACTTGGTTCACCACCACCGCCTATACAATAACCGTGTATTTGTTCATAAGGTGCTGACATCCAAATTGCATTTACACCTATATCATTAAAATAACCTTCTTCAATCTTTTGTGTAATACCTTTGAAGTCACCGCCCATAAAATACGCTGATGTTTCAGGAGTATTCGTAGGAATTGCGTTACCGTTTGCGTCAAGACCTCTGCCATACGAGTGGTCGTTGCTTGTATCACCGTTATTAAAACGATCTGTCAATAAAAAGTAAACCGTTGCATTATCCCAAGAGAAAACCGTTTCATAATCATCATTTGAAGATGATACAGCAGCATTTGCATCTGCTGTCGAGCCTACTGTTAATCCTGCGGCGATTGAAAATCCACTTACAAATGTAGCGGCAGACAGTAACATACTTAAAATTGACTTGAATTTTGCCTTAGTTTTACTAAACATTCTTAACCTCTTTTCTAAAATCGTTGTTAAAATATATCCTAATATATTAATACATTAGGTCAACTAAAATTCAATAAATGAGCTAATTTTTCAAATCCCCCCTATCTTATTTAAACAAAAAATATATCTGTATCTCTGCTATACATCATTTTACAACAAACATACATTAATCTTTTTTATTTATTGTAATAATATCTAAATTTTTAAAAATTTGTGAATAAATTATAAACTACGATATATTGTTTATATAAATTATACAAATATTGGATTTTTTATGGCGATTATTAACTATATATATAGCTTGATAACAGCTATATTACACAAAACAACATTATATTTAATTTTTTAAAATATCTTATTTAAAAAAATCAGGGAAACACCTGAATGTCGTTTCCCTGACCATAATTTAACCTGAAATTATTTTGAAAGTAATCTAATAATTTAAGATACTATAACAGCCATATCTTCCCTTACTTCGGTTTTACCATCGGTTACAACTACACGAACTATATATGTTCCTTTTTGAGTTGGCTTCCAAGTATAGCTGCTTGTTGTGTCGCTTGATTTTATTGTTGTCCAAGAGCCACCATTACGCTGTACCATATACTTATATTTTAAGTTAGAACCTGTTGCTGTTGTCTTCAATGTTGTACTTGAACCAAGCGTCAGAATTGAATTACCTACTGTAAATGATGTAATTTTTGGAGTAGTAGATGCTGCCGATACTTTTACTGTTACTTCTTTTCTTGCCTCATTTTTGCCGTCTGTTACAACTACTCTTACCGTATATGTTCCTGCTTTTGTTGGTTTCCAAGTATAACTGCTTGTTGTACTTGCTGAACGAATTGTTGTCCAAGTTCCATTTAAGCATACCATATACTTATACTTTAAGTTAGAACCTGTTGCTGTTGTCTTTAATGTTATGCTGTCACCTACTGTTGCACTTGTCTTTGACGCTGTCAATGATGAGATTTTAACTCCTGCTGATACTTTTACTGTTACTTCTTTTCTTGCCTCGTTTTTGCCGTCTGTTACAACTACTCTTACTGTGTATGTTCCTGCTTTCGTTGGTTTCCAAGTATAACTGCTTGTTGTACTCGCCGAACGAATTGTCGTCCAAGTTCCATTCAAGCATACCATATACTTATATTTTAGGTTACTTCCTGTTGCTGTTGTCTTTAATGTTATGCTGTCGCCTACTGCTGCACTTGTCTTTGACGCTGTCAATGATGAGATTGTAACTCCTGCTGATACTTTTACTGTTACTTCTTTTCTCGCCTCATTCTTGCCGTCTGTTACAACTACTCTTACTGTATATGTTCCTGCTTTTGTTGGTTTCCAAGTATAACTGCTTGTTGTACTTGCCGAACGAATTGTCGTCCAAGTTCCATTCAAGCATACCATATACTTATATTTTAGGTTACTTCCTGTTGCTGTTGTCTTTAATGTTATGCTGTCGCCTACTGCTGCACTTGTCTTTGACGCTGTCAATGATGAGATTGTAACTCCTGCTGATACTTTTACTGTTACTTCTTTTCTCGCCTCATTCTTGCCGTCTGTTACAACTACTCTTACTGTATATGTTCCTGCTTTTGTTGGTTTCCAAGTATAACTGCTTGTTGTACTTGTTGCTCTTATTGTCGTCCAAGTTCCATTCAAGCATACCATATACTTATATTTTAGGCTACTTCCTGTTGCTGTTGTCTTTAATGTTATGCTATCGCCTACTGTTGCAGTTGTCTTTGACGCTGTCAATGATGAGATTTTAACTCCTGCTGATACTTTTACTGTTACTTCTTTTCTTGCCTCGTTTTTGCCGTCTGTTACAACTACTCTTACTGTATATGTTCCTGCTTTTGTTGGTTTCCAAGTATAACTGCTTGTTGTACTTGCCGAACGAATTGTTGTCCAAGTTCCGTTAAGTTGTACCATATACTTATACTTTAAGTTAGAACCTGTTGCTGTTGTCTTTAATGTTATGCTGTCGCCTACTGCTGCACTTGTCTTTGACGCTGTCAATGATGAGATTTTAACTCCTGCTGATACTTTTACTGTTACTTCTTTTCTTGCCTCGTTTTTGCCGTCTGTTACAACTACTCTTACTGTATATGTTCCTGCTTTTGTTGGTTTCCAAGTATAGCTGCTTGTTGTACTTGCCGAACGAACTGTTGTCCAAGTTCCATTTAAGCATACCATATATTTATACTTTAAGTTAGAGCCTGTTGCTGTTGTCTTTAATGTTATGCTGTCGCCTACTGCTGCACTTGTCTTTGACGCTGTCAATGATGAGATTTTAACTCCTGCTGATACTTTTACTGTTACTTCTTTTCTTGCCTCGTTTTTGCCGTCTGTTACAACTACTCTTACTGTATATGTTCCTGCTTTTGTTGGTTTCCAAGTATAGCTGCTTGTTGTACTTGCCGAACGAATTGTTGTCCAAGTTCCGTCAAGCTGTACCATATATTTATACTTTAAGTTAGAGCCTGTTGCTGTTGTCTTTAATGTTATGCTGTCGCCTACTGTTGCACTTGTCTTTGACGCTGTCAATGATGTTATAGAAACATCTGGGTCAATACTTGAACCTGTTACTGTGAATTTCTTTGAAACAGTAGTTTTATTACCTTGACTATCTGTTACCGTTACACTGATTATATTAGAACCAGATTTTGTTGGCTTCCAAGCAACGCTTGATTTTGAAGAATTTTGAAGAACTGTTCCGTTTACAGAGAATTTATATGTACAGCTACCTACTGCATTATAAGGCTTAGCGGAAAGTGTCATTGATGTACCTGTTGCCTGTGGTGCTGAAAGACTTGCACCAAAGTTTACTGCGAGACCATAAACAGGTGATGGGTCAGGACCAGGGTTAGGACTAGGATTAGGATTATTGCCGCCACTCTTGCCTACTCTTGCAAATGAAGTTGTAATATAATCCTCGTCACTCTTTTCAAAGGAGTTATTTTCTTGCGAACCTGTGTCCGGCTGGTCTGCATTATCGTTCATAGATACATCATAAGGTAAACAGTCCATAGGAGATTTACCAAATGTAGCTGCAACGAGAACACCTATACCATTATTTTCAACATCATTTAATGTTATGCCAAGCTCACTGTATGGAATAGACATCTCATAGAAGAAGTCCATTGAAGAACTGCTATGTCCCTTTGTATTAAAGTCAACCCAAGCGGCTGAATTATTACATACATCACCAACAACACGCTTATTACTTGCACCGTATGCTCCATCAATACCTTTAACGGTCTTACTTACTATGCCTATACCGTAATCCATAGTAATCTTCGATTTTCCAGGTCCTAACACTTCAACAGGGTTAAGTCCTGAACTGTCACCTTCATAAACATAAGGTCCATTTCCGCCTTTTGTATTGATAGAAATCAATCTGTTAAAGCTGTTTGATAATGTAACTCCTGAATCCCATATTGTACCTTTTGTTTGTAAAGCACCCTTATTTCCAATAGCATCACTCTTGCCTGTATCTACAAAGATAAAGAATGGTAATTCTTGTGTTTGCCAAAGTATACCTTGTGAGAGAGGATAGTTATCCATAGGAGCAACTACATCTTGTACATTTGTCATCTCCCACATAAGATAGAGATTATTTTCGTCATAAGCTGCATATAAAGCATATAAGTCAATCGGGAGTTCATACATTGAGTTGTCACGATAAACACGAGGGTCATCATTTGCTGCACCTTGTGCTATAAGCATTGAACTATCCCAATCTGAAATACTGCCATCTATTGAAATTGTCTTTTTAACACCAAATCCATTGCTGTTTGTTGAATATTGACTTGCAAGTGTACCACTTGCTGCTGTGTTATAATCAACTGATGGGTCGAATACTTTATTATAAGTTAATGTTTCTGTAACTGTTTCAGTACCGTCTGCTGCTGTTACAACTACTTTTACGGTTGTATCACTGATTTTGCCTTCGCCGATTGTAATTGTTTTTGAACCGGTGAATTTTGTAGGAGCATTACCATCTATTGAATATGTACCGCTCTTAGCGTTACTGAGCGTAAGAGTAAGGCTCATTGTTTCTGTTGTGAATTGTGAACCTGAGGCAACAGATGCTTTTATTGAAGGACCAACAGGGTCTGGGGTAGGAGAGGTATAATCTTTCCAAGAATTGCCTGCTGAGAAAAGTTTTGAACTGCCGCCAATTTCAAGACCAGGAGCTTTGTCAGCAGGATATCTGTTTGTAGTAGCAGTTTCGCTTTCTGTAAAGATAATTCTGCCGTTTTCATATCCCTCAGGAATTGTTATCATATAATATCCTGTTGCACTGTCCTTAGTCATTTGTGTACCAGGCCATTTAGCCGGTGCCTGAGCTGTTGTACCATCACCTGTATAGATATATGCATATACTGTACTCCAACTATATGACGAGTTATCAAAATATACTGTTGTAACTGCGTTTGGGTCTTTTTTGGTATATGTGTAGGTTTTGGTTACTTGTTTACCATCTTCGCCTGTTGCTTTAAGTGTAAGAGTTACTTTGCCGCCGGCTGCTGTTGAATTACCAATAGTAATTTTCTGACCGTTTGTGAATGAACCGGAAGCACCTTCACTTGTTGAGTATGTTGCGTTTGTAGCATTTTTTACTGAAAGTGTAACACTTAAAGTATCTGTAAATGTTGTATCGCTTGGAGAAGCTGATACACTGCCTCCTATTGGGACAGGTGTGTCACTTGGATTATATATAACTGCTATACCTGTGTCACCTATCTGACCTGAAATAGTTGTTGCTGTAACTGTCCAAGTACTGCCTGAAACTTGGTCGGTATATGTACCCGGTGCACATAAGCTGCCGCCGTTTGGTACTGTAACACTTCTGTTTCCGCCACTACCTGCAACGATAACTGCACCTTTTTCACGAGTTATAACTGAACAGTTATCACCTGTTGTATAGTAGTCTTTCTGACCTATCATTGCGTTATGGAATTTATTTACTTGTGCAACTTCTTTGTTTGTAAAAGAAGTACTACCTTTAACACCTAATTTAGTATTTTCCTTTGCCTCCGGATTAGAGAGTGGACGAGAAAAATAAAGTGCGGTTATTTCGTTACGAGCAGCTGCTACTGCATAAGCACGGTCGATTACATTCTGGCTTTTATTCCAAGAGTAATCTCCCTCTTTTGCATTTGCCCAAGTGTCGTGACTTTCACCCCAATAAACCAGCTTATTGTTATCTATACCTCTTGCTGCCCAGTTACCATAGCTTGTTGTAACTGAACCACTTGCAAAAGAATTACGAACTGTTGAACCATAGTCGCTATCAGTAACACTTATATAATTTGTATATTCCTTCATCAGTCCTTCATTGCCTGTTTCACGGTCATCAGGACCAACAAGAATTTCACCATAATACCACATATCGCTTACGCTTGTAACTGCCGGTAAGAAACCATCGCCTTCACTTGGAAGACCAATATGTTTGATAGCATCAAATCTTATACCATCGACACCTATACCTTTTAACTCTTGAATGTAATTTTTTACAATATTTTGCACACCTTGATTTTCTGTTGCAAGGTCAGGCATACCTATATCACCATTTGTTACTTGCCAACGATTTCTCCAGTCGATACCTTGTCTGCCCGTTCCATCGTTAGGGTTAGAGGTAAAATTCGAATAGTGCCAATATGAATTATTATTCTTTAACTGTGGGTCAACATCATTGCCCGGATATTGTCCACCTGCACAGTGGTTAGCAACAACATCGACTATAATCTTAATACCATAATTTTCAGCCTCTTGGCAAAGAGCTTGTAACTCCTCTTTATTACCAATTTCATTGTTTCCTATGTAGAAACCCAGTGGCTGATATGCCCAATACCAAACACCACTGCTTGTATGTGCCTGTGCAGGTGATGTCTGAACAGCAGTAAAACCTGCTGCTGCGATATTTGGGAGTTCTGCTTTGATGTCGTTATATTTCCAGTCAAAGCAGTGAAGAATAACTCCATCTTGAATGTTATCTGCAAGGCCGTATTCATTTGCAGCTTCGACAGTCGGTGCAGTACCTACTGTTATAAGTGAGCCAACACTTGCAAATGTTGTTGCAAAAAGTGCAGTTGAAAGCATAACGCTTGCTGCCTTTTTACCAAAACTGAAACGACTTTGCTTTGTTTCATTACCCATTGATAATCACGCTCCTTAATAAATTTTAAAATAGTTAGTATGTTGAAAGATGTGTAACACTTCTATTTAAGTATCTCACACCTTTAAAATTAAGTCAATATTTACTCATAAATTCTTAACAAGTTCAATAAATTTAGCATTTCGACAATAAAATAAATTTATTTTTGTTAAATTTATACAATTATAAAAAACTTTTTCTTGTTTTTGTGCAGTTTGACATATTTTTCGTTCTTTCAAAACATTATAAAACATCTTTTTACTTCTTTAAGAGAACCATAAAGTTCCTCTTAGCTATTTTTTACATAAAAAACCAATATTTACATAATTTTTTATGAAAAAAAGAGATTTTTTTCTTATTGCGTTCAAACTTTATTAATAAAAGCGTTTTTATCAGCGGGGCTTTGCCCCACACCCCATAAAGGCTCTGCCCTTAACCCGCAAGCCTTTTGAAAAAGGCTTGACCGAAAACTTTTATCCTTAAAAAATTAAAAGTTTTTGAGAGTTTTAAGAGAACTTTTTTCAAAAAGTTCTCTTAACAGGTTAAGGGCAGCGCCCTTATGGGGTGTGGGGCAAAGCCCCGCTAATAAATACTTGCTTATAATAAATAAAAAGATTATAATATACCATATATAATGTTTTGGAAGTGTTTTACAGCTATGAAAAAAATTATGACAATTATATTTTCTGTTATAGTGGTTGCAGTTATTGCGATAGCGGTAGCTGTAACACTCTTTAAAAAAGATGAGGGTATCAGCATTACAACAAAATTATCCGTAAATTCGGATTTTGCCGGCGAAAGAAAAATCTCTTATGTTGTTCCAAACAGCGTCTTTTTGCCTAATTCACAGGAAGAAAAAATTTTTAACAATATTATAACAAAATACTGTCCTGCTGAATTTGAGTATCGAAAAACTACCGATACAAACAGTATTACCTATACATTTACAATACCTTTCACATCTAAAACCGATTACGAAAATAAATTATCTTCTATTCTCGGCAGAAAAATAAAAATAATATTTTCCAATCCTGATACCGTCTTTATGTCAGGCTGGATAATTGAAGAAGAATTTGAAAGTATCAATTTACTATATTGGATTAATCAGGGTATCGAAAGAGAAAATCAAACTAAAAAATTAAACCTTAAAATTGATACTAATTATACCTCTGTATCATACAACGGAGTTGAACAAGAAACAGAAGCTATTATTAATATCCGGAAAATCTCGGGAACTCCGGTTAAAAAAATTCGCATAGAAACCCTTAACTACAAAGATAATCGCTACAATAGAATTATTTCATTTTATATTAATAAATCTGTCTATGATAAATCCGAAAAGTCTATTAAAGACTATTTTGCCCAGAGAGTAAATACCACCACAAACATATCTTGGAGCAGCGGCGATGATAATAATATTATCTGCACTTTGTCGCTCAATCAGTGCGATATAAGACAACTCGAAAATTCTACTAATAATATATTAAATTCCGTATATTCTGAAATATCATATTCAAATATATCCGATACATCATTATTTTCCGAGGAAGATATGTTTGACGAAATTCTCGATTTCTCCAATTATATAGGTAACAACAATCAACCTGTTACTGTTGAATATATTTACAGTATAAATGGCAATAATTTATTATCGGAAGGCTCAGTCGAGTTATCAGACGGTACTTGGGATAATAATAATCTGACTTATCTTGACGAAAATATATCCGGCAGATGTTTTGCTATTAAAAATAATTCAAACAGTCTGCATATAAGGGTATCAGATGGTGTTAAATATAAGGTTAAAGCTGTAAATATTATACTTGGTTATTATAATCCTCGTCAAAAGGGCGACAACTACTCAAAGACTATCGAATTTATATACGACAGCACTCAGATTGACGGCTACAATTATGCCCTGTCATACTTCAAAAGCAAAAATGCAAATATCTATGAAAATACTAACGACAGCGGAGACCTTATATGTGCAGTCGAAGCAGGCGGCAAAGCCCAGGAAATCAGCACAATATTTAGTCTTATATTTGAAAACCAAAGCTATATGTCATACAGCGAAAATAATAAATCTCTTGAAGCTGTCGCAAATAATTCTTTTTGTGATTATGTAAGATTATCGAAGGTGCTTGGTACGGAAAACGGTTCTGTACCTATTACCTATAAGATTTATGCAAGACCAAGCGAAACAATATTGAGTTTATGGTACTATGTTAATGGCAATAAAACCGATGTCCATCTTGATTATACGCCTGACGGTGCAATATCGTTTAATTTGTCTTATCCTGATGCGGATATTTATTATAATGGTTCTTATCCAATCACATCAAAAATCATTATTATTATACTGATTGGTCTTATAATAATTTCAGGCGGAATATTTGTCATAATAAAGTTACGCAATATACCTGTTAAAAAATTCGTTATGATTGACATTAATACCAATAATAACAAAAAAGATGACAATATAACTGAACTTACTGTCACAAAACAAGATGATATCAAAAATAATGATGATTTGCCTTGGTTCGACCAAATAATTGATGATGAGGAGAATAACAATGATTAAATTATGTATATTTGATTTAGACGGAACTATTATAAATTCACTTAATGACATTGCGGTCGCTATGAATTATGCCCTTGATAAAAATGGTTTTCCAACACATTCTATTAACGCCTATAAAAGTTTTATCGGCAGCGGCGTAATAGTTATGATTGAACGAGCTACCGCAAACACAAATGCTAGTGATAATGATAAAAAACAAATTCATATTGATTTTAGCGAATATTATAATGTCCATAAAACAGATACTACTGTTCCCTATGAGAATTGCACAAATTTATTGCAGCAATTAAGTCATAAAGGAATTTATTTAGCTGTAAATACCAATAAACCTCATAACTTCACTACGGAAATAGTTAAAAAATTATATCCGACTATAAATTTTAATATTATCTTTGGAAAAAAAGACGATATACCTATTAAACCTAATCCTTATGGTGTAAATTATATTCTTAGAAAACTTAATATTAATAAAAATGAATGTTTATATATCGGTGACAGTGATGTTGATGTTTTAACAGCTAAAAACGCAGGTGTTCACTTTTGCGGTGTAGAATGGGGATTTAAAGGCTATGATGTTTTAAAAAACTTAAATGCAGAAAATATAGTTTCTTCGCCTATGCAAATACTTGAAATTGTGGAGATTATTAAATAAAATGGAAATTAAAGCTAATGTTAATTATCAAAAAGAATTAGATAAAATTATCCTATCCAATACTCAAAATAATTTTATCCCAAAATTACTGCTGCATAGCTGTTGTGCTCCTTGCAGCAGCTATGTCCTTGAATACTTATCCAAATACTTTTATATTACCGTTCTGTACTTTAACCCCAATATTTATCCCGAAAATGAATATTACAAGCGTGTTGAGGAGCAAGAACGATTTATAAATTCCTTAAATACAATTTATCCTATTTCACTTGTAAAAGGAAATTATAATCCTAAACTATTCTACGATGTATGCAAAGGTCTTGAAAAGGAAAAAGAAGGCGGTAAACGCTGCGAACAGTGCTTTAAACTTCGTCTTAATGAAGCGGCAATATATGCTATACGGCTTGGCTGCGATTATTTTACCACAACTTTAACCATCAGTCCTATGAAAAATGCCAAGTTAATTAATGGTATAGGAAATGAAATCAGCCAAAAATACGGCATTAATTATCTGCCGTCCGACTTCAAAAAGAAAAACGGTTACAAGCGTTCCATCGAATTATCCAAAGAATATAATTTATACAGACAAAATTATTGCGGCTGTGTTTTCTCCCTAAATAATAGTACGGAAGTGTGATATATCTTGCAAAAAAAAAGAATACATTTTCTTGACGAAATAAGAGGTTTTGCCGTATTTTGTATGATATTTTATCATACATTTTTTACACTCGGCACTTTGTTTAAGATAAATTTCTTTAATCAAATAATGTTATTTTTTGAGCCTGTTGAACCGATTTTCGCAGGACTTTTTATATTAATATCAGGAATTGCTTCTCAGCTTAGCCATTCTAATCTCAAAAGAGGAACTATATTGCTTTTTATATCAATTATTGTAACGATATTTACACGCTTATTTTTTCCTGATAACACAATATGGTTTGGCGTGCTGCATCTTCTGGCTGTATCTATGATATTATTCAGCCTATTTAAAAAAATCGTAAATAAAATTCCTATAATAATAGGTATTATCATTAATGTGCTTCTTTTTATTTATACGGTTAATATATCGGACGGTTATCTTTCGTTTTTCGGACTTTTAAAAATCACATTATCCCAAAATCTATATCAAAACAATCTGTTTGCCCCATTTGGATTTTATATCCACGGTAATTTTTTATCAGCAGATTATTTCCCCCTATTTCCTTGGATTTTTATATTTTTCTGCGGGAGTTTTATCGGCAAAAAAAATGACAAATTCCCTAAATTTATGTATATCAAACACATTAAATTTTTTTCATTCTTGGGACGCCATTCCTTAATAATCTATATCACCCACCAACCTGTTATATTTGCGGTAGCTTTTATCATACAAAAAATTGTATCATTTTTATAGCGGGACTTTGCCCCACACCCCATAAGGGCTCTGCCCTTAACCCGTTAAGAGAACTTTTTGAAAAAAGTTCTCTTAAAACTTTCAAAAACTTTTAATTTTTTTAAGGGTAAAAGTTTTCGGTCAAGCCTTTTTCAAAAGGCTTGCGGGTTAAGGGCAGAGCCCTTATGGGGTGTGGGGCAAAGCCCCGCCAAAAGCCATATTTACTAAATGATTGACAAGCACTGTTAAAAAGTAGTAAAATAACAGGGATACTAATATGTATATAAGAAAGGAGCTAACTGTAATGTTAGATAAGAAATATAATCCCGAAGAAAAAGAACAAAAATGGATTGATTATTGGAAAGATAATAAAATCTATAAGTTTAAAAGAAACGATAAACCTGTATATTCCATAGATACACCTCCGCCAACCGTAAGCGGTCATATCCATATAGGTCACATCTTCTCATATACACAAACCGAAATGCTGGCAAGATATAAAAGGTTAAGAGGATATAATATATTTTATCCTTTTGGTTTTGACGACAACGGCCTGCCAAGCGAAAGACTTGTCGAAAAAGAACAGGGTAAAAAAGCTCACCAAATCGGCCGTGAAGAATTTTTAAAATTATGCTACAAAACTACTGATAAATACGAGGAAAATTTTAAAGAATTATTCACCAGAATGGGTGTAAGTACTGACTGGGATATACAATATAAAACCGTAAGCCCTTCTACTATAAAAATAAGCCAAAAATCTTTTTTAGATTTAGTAGAAAAAGGCCATTGCTATCATAAGGAAAGCCCTGCTTTGTGGTGTAACGAATGTCTTACATCTGTGGCTCAGGCAGAACTTGAAACAAAAACTATTAAAACTACTTTTAACTACATCAACTTCACAACCGTTGAAGATAACGAAACTTTTACCATAGCTACAACAAGACCTGAATTATTACCTGCTATCGTATGCGTGTTCGTCAATCCGCAAGATAAAAAACATAACCACCTTATTGGCAAAACTGCGTTAATTCCTATAATAAATGCGAAAGTTCCTATAATGGCAGATGAAAAGGTCGCAATAGATAAGGGTACGGGTATTGTTATGTGCTGTACTTTCGGCGACCAGACCGATATAGAATGGTGGAAAAAATATAATCTTCCACTAAAATATATATTCACAAAAGACGGTAAAATTAACAATAATATTCCTAATTATGGTGGTCTTAAAATTAAAGAGGCAAGAAAAAAAATAATAGAAGACTTACAAGCAGGCGGCTTCGTTGTAAAAATAGATAATCTTGAACACGAAGTTCAAACTCACGAAAGATGCGGTAAAGAAGTTGAATATTCTGTATTGCCGCAATGGTTCATTGATATAATGAGCCATAAAGAAGATTTTATCAAAATTGGAAATCAGATTAAATGGCACCCTTCATATATGCACTCACGATATGATGAATGGGTTAATAATGTCGCTTGGGATTGGTGTATTTCAAGACAAAGATATTTTGGCGTCCCGTTCCCTGTATGGTACTGCAAAGAATGTGGACAGCCTGTTTTTGCAGATAAAGAAGATTTACCGGTTAATCCTATTTCGCAATCACCTAAAATTAAAAAGTGTCCTGTATGCTCTTGCAATGATTTTAGACCGGAAACTGATGTTATGGATACTTGGGCAACCTCCTCTGTTACTCCGCTTATAAATATGAAATATGGCGAAACAGAAAATTTTGAAGATATTTTAAGACCTATGAGCCTTAGAACCAACGCAAGCGAGATTATCAGAACTTGGGACTTTTATACAATAGTTAAGGGCTTTTATCATTTTGGCTTAAAACCTTGGGATAATATAATGATTTCCGGCTTTGTTATGGCTGACAAGGGCGAAAAAGTCAGCAAAAGCAAAGGCAACAGCAAACACGAGCCTATTAATTTAATTAAGCAATATTCAGCAGATGTTATAAGATATTGGGCCGGTACAGGCAGACTTGGTACTGATATCGTATTTAACGAAGAAACTTTACTGCGTGGTAAAAAATTGGTAAATAAAATCTGGAATGTTTCAAAATTTGTCGAAATGCACCTGAATGATTATAAAGATAATGATTTTAATGATTTTGAGTATATTGACAGATGGATTTTAGGACGCTTTATGGAAACTGAAAAGCAATTTATCGCTTATCTCGAAGAGTATGAAGTGGGCTTGGCTTTAAATATACTTGAAAAATTCTTTTGGGAATTTTGCGATAACTATATCGAAATCGTTAAACATAGATTATACCGACCGGAAGAATTTGGCACTACTCCAAGATACAGCGGTCAGAAAACCGTATATATATTACTTTATAAATTACTGCAAGATTTCAGTATCTTTTTCCCATTTATTACCGAGGAAATTTTTATGGAGCTTTATCATAACAATAATTCAATTCATACCACAGAAATTAAACCTTTGAATTATGATTTTGCTTTGGAGGCTCAGCTTGGCGACCAGATGGTTAAAATTATAAGTCAGGCAAGAGGTGCTAAAACAAATAATAATGTTTCTTTAAAAACTCCTATTAAAAGTCTTTCTCTTGGCGTAAGTGCAGAACTGCTTGATGCAATTCAAAAATCTATTAAAGATTTTAAAGCAACATTGTTTATTCAAAATCTTGACTTGAAAATTATTGATACAGCTTTCGAGGTGTATAATATAGAACTTGATTTATAATATATATGAGTATGGCATATATGATGATTATAGAGGTAGAAAAAGCTATTAAAAAAATAAACCTCTTAGATACATATGCCTCATTAGAATATAAATCTAATAACTAATATAAAGACTGTTCATACAAAACAAACAGTCTTTATTAATTAAAGCTAAAAAGTATCTTCACTCAAATATTTCCCAATAAAAAATAGTCCCACCAACAAGAAACAGCTTGTTGATGGGACTTTTAATAAGCTGATAAACGGACTTGAACCGTCGACCTCTTCCTTACCAAGGAAGTGCTCTACCTGCTGAGCTATATCAGCAAAATCCCACGCTCTTGCGTGGGGGTAAACAACAAATGTTACAAAATCAATAAAGCGACCCGGAACGGGCTCGAACCGTCGACCTCTAGCGTGACAGGCTAGCGTTCTAACCAGCTGAACTACCGGGCCACAAACTACTCTATCAATATAACATAAAAATATAAGTTTGTCAAGTATTTTTATAAAAAGTATGGCGGGGCTTTGCCCCACACCCCATAAAGGCTCTGCCCTTAACCCGTTAAGAGAACTTTTTGAAAAAAGTTCTCTTAAAACTTTCAAAAACTTTTAATTTTTTAAGAGTAAAAGTTTTCGGTCAAGCCTTTTTCAAAAGGCTTGCAGGTTAAGGGCGGAGCCTTTATGGGGTGTGGGGCAAAGCCCCGCTAATAAGAAATTCCATATAGAGTAGTTTTTATTTAGAAATGGCGTCCTTCATACTCTTTACAAAATCATAAACATATTTTTCGCTGTTAGCACCATACTTTTCCACTATTTTTACAACCGCACTTCCGACTATTACACCATCAGCATACTCTGCCATTTTTTTTGCCTGCTCCGGTGTCGAAATGCCAAAACCTATCGCACAAGGGATATTCTTAGTTTTCTTAACAAGATTGACCATTTCACCAACATCAGTTTTTATTTCCGAACGAACTCCCGTAACACCCATAGACGACACACAATATACAAAACCTTCTGCTTCTTTTGCTATCATAGAAATTCTTTCATTTGATGTAGGTGCAATAAGAGATATTAAAGAAACATTATTTTTTTTACATTCATCAAGAACTTCTTCTTTTTCTTCAAACGGTAAATCCGGTAATATTAAGGCATCTATATTCAATTCTTTGCAAGTTGACAAAAATTTTTGAGTACCATATGTAAATACGAGATTTATATATGTCATAAAAGCAAGATGCACATTACTTATTTTTCTGATATTTCTTACCATATCAAAAATTTTATCGGTGGTAACTCCTCCGTTTAATGCTCTAAGACTTGCATCTTGAATTACAACTCCCTCAGCCACAGGATCGGAAAATGGAATACCAATTTCAATCAAATCTGCACCTGCTCTTTCCATAGCAAGTATAAGTTTTTCAGTTACATCAATATTAGGGTCACCTGCCGTAATAAACGGTATAAATGCCTTACCATTCGCAAAAACTTTATTAATATTACTCATAAATATCAACCCCCATATATCTTGCTATTGCGGCAACATCTTTATCTCCACGACCGGAAATATTAATAACTATAATATTATCCTTACTCATAGTAGGAGCAAGCTTCATAGCGTAAGCAACTGCGTGTGAACTCTCAATAGCCGGAATAATACCTTCCGTTTTTGACAGATAGCTAAATGCCTGCACAGCCTCTTTATCAGTTATAGGAACATATTCTGCTCTGCCGATATCACTGAGCCAAGCGTGTTCCGGACCAATTCCCGGATAGTCAAGTCCCGCAGAAATTGAATAAACAGGTGCTATTTGTCCGTATTCATCTTGGCAAAAGTATGACTTCATACCGTGAAATATTCCTAATTTACCATTTGCCATAGTAGCAGCATTTTTGGGATTATCAACTCCCAATCCGGCAGCCTCACACCCAATCAGCCTTACATCTTTATCGTTAATAAAATCATAAAATAGTCCAATTGCATTACTTCCGCCGCCAACACAAGCAATAACGGCATCAGGTAATTTTCCCTCGGTTTCGAGAATTTGTTTTTTTACCTCTTTACCTATAACACTCTGAAAATCCCTTACTATCGTTGGAAATGGGTGGGGACCCATTACAGAACCAAGAACATAATGTGTATCGGCTACTCTTGCAGTCCATTCTCTCATAGTTTCGCTTACTGCATCTTTTAAAGTTGCCGTACCGCTCTTAACAGGGTGGACTTTCGCACCTAATAATTCCATTCTGAATACATTAAGTGCCTGACGCTTGGTATCTTCTTCCCCCATAAATATTTCACATTCCATACCCATAAGAGCTGCAACCGTAGCAGTTGCGACACCGTGCTGACCTGCACCGGTTTCAGCGATAACTCTTTTTTTACCCATTTTCTTGGCAAGTAATACCTGACCAAGAACATTATTAATCTTATGAGAACCTGTATGATTTAAGTCTTCTCTCTTAAGGTATATTTTAGCTCCGCCCAAATCATCGGTCATTTTTTCTGCATAATATAGTAATGATGGTCTGCCTGCATATTTTTCCAATAAATCATTAAATTCAGCGATAAATTCCGGATTTTTTGAATATTTATTATATGCTTCTTCAAGTTCAATAACAGCGTTCATAAGTGTTTCCGGAATATATTGACCACCGTGAATACCAAATCTCCCCTTATTCATTTATGGAACAACTCCTTACTAATTCAACAATTTTTAAAATTTTATTTTTATCTTTTAAACCATTGGTTTCTATCGCACTGCTTAAATCAATGCAATACGGATTAAAATTCTTTATAACATTACAAATATTATCAGCGTTAATACCACCTGCTAAAAAATATGGTTTAATGTTTTCGGGTATAAAACTATGATTAAAACTCTCTCCCGTACCGCCATATTGCTGGGGGTGATAAGCATCAAGCAATAAATACTGTGCATCTGTATTTTGTGCATTTATAATATCATCACGAGATTTAACTCTGACCGCCTTTATAATCGGGACTGCTGTCAATGACCTTAATTCACTTATATATGAATTATCTTCGTCACCATGTAACTGAATAACATCTATTGTATGTTCATTGGCGAGTTCTGATACAAAATTTATATTTTCATTTACAAAAACTCCGACAGCTTTAATATTTTTATCAAGCATTCTTTTCAGATTAATTGCCTGTTCCCTTGTCACCATTCTTCTTGTATTTGCGAATACAAAACCTATATAATCAGGTCCGGCAATATTAACAGCTTCAATATCTTCAGGTCTTTTCAGACCGCAAAGTTTAATTTTACTCATATTTAATGCCTCTTAACTTATCAAGTTCGGTTTTTTTGTCAGTGCTTCTCATAAGAGTTTCGCCGATAAGAACAGCATTAACATTTGCATTTCTAAGGATATTAATATCATCAGCCGTTTTAATTCCGCTTTCGGCGACAAAAATTATTTCATTTGGGACTAATTCTCTGAGCTTTTTACAGTTATTTATATCAACATCAAATGTTTTAAGATTTCTGTTATTAACACCGATAATTCTTGCCCCTGCCATAAGTGCAGATTTAATTTCGTTTTCGTTGTGAGCCTCTACAAGTGCAGATATACCGAGCATATCACATATATTAATATAATTTTTTATGGTTTCCGTATCAAGTAATGAACATATTAATAATACAGCAGACGCTCCAAGGAATTTTGCCTCATATATTTGATATTCGTCAATAGTAAAATCTTTTCTTAAAGTCGGAATATGAACCAGCTGGCTTATCTCGCTTAAATATTTATCATCACCAAGAAAATAATCTGTTTCGGTCAAAACAGAAATAGCCGCCGCTCCCGCCTTTTCATAATCCTTTGCAATATCAATATACGGAAAGTCAGCCGCAATCAACCCTTTTGATGGTGATGCTTTTTTCACTTCACATATAAATGCTATGTCATCTTTTTTCAAAGCCTTTTCAAATCTAAAATCCCCCGTTGGAATAGACAGAGCCTTTGCTTTTATATCATTAGGAGAAATATTTTGTTTATGCTTTTCAACTCTTATGCGTGTTGCATCAGCCAAAGTATCTAATATCATATTATTTGCACTTCCTAACTAAAAATATTATAAATAGAAATATTTAATTCTGAAAGCTGTTTGTTAAAGCAATATATTCATTAAGTTTTGCTAATGCTTTTCCGCTGTCGATAAGTTCTTCGGCAAGAGAAATACATTCTTTTAAAGACTTATCTTCAAGAGCTATATATAATGCCACTGCTGAATTAAGAACTACAACATCACGCTTTGCTCCTTTTTGACCGCTCAATATACTTTTTGTAATATTCGCATTATCTTCCGGAGTACCGCCGATAAGTTCGGATAATTCACTTCTATTAAATCCGTATTCCACAGGGTCAAGAGTATATGTTATAATTTTACCGTCTTTAATCTCGGCTATGCGATTAGTACCTGTTGTTGTAATTTCGTCAATTTTTGACGCACCGCAAACAGCAATACCTCTTTTCAGTCCCAATCTCAATAATACATTTGCGAGAGGTTCTACCAAATCATCTGAATAAACACCTAAAAGTTGATATTTAGCATTTGCGGGATTTGTCAGAGGCCCTAAAATATTAAATACTGTTCTTATACCAATTTCTTTTCTTACAGGGCCGGCATACTTCATAGATGCGTGGTGCGTTTGTGCAAACATAAAGCAAAAACCACATTTATTAAGCACTTCTAAACATTGCTCCGGTGTAATTTTGATATTAGCTCCTAATTTTTCGAGAACATCAGCAGCACCGCTTTTGCTTGATACGCTTCTGTTGCCGTGTTTAGCAACCTTGACACCGGCAGCAGCTATTACAAATGCACTTGTTGTAGAAATATTAAATGTTCCGACTTCATCGCCGCCTGTACCAACAATTTCAAGTACATCATATTCGGGATTAATCATCTTGGCAAATTCTCTCATACCCATAGCACAAGCTGTTATTTCGTCAACAGTTTCGCCCTTTATTCTCAAAGCCGTAATAAACGCTGAAATCTGAGCATTCGTAGCATTACCGCTCATTATTTCCGTCATAACTTGTTTTGCCACATCATAGTCAAGATTTTGTCCCATTACAAGAGAATGTATAGCTTCCTTAATCATAAAAATCAACCTCCAAAAAATTACAATGATAAAAAGTTTTGAATAATTATATCACCACAAGGTGTAAGAATAGACTCCGGGTGAAATTGCAGTCCATAGACATTATATGCTTTATGTTTAACCGCCATTATTTCACCCTTATCATCTTCGCCAATAATCTGCAAGCAATCAGGTAATGTGCTTTTTTCTGCTATAAGCGAATGATATCTTGCTACTTTTATCTGTGAATCAAGCCCTTTGAATATAGGTACAGCGGTATCAATATTTATTATACTTTGCTTACCGTGTACAAGCTCGACAGCGTGAGTAATCTTTGCACCAAATACCTCGCATATTGCCTGATGACCAAGACATACCCCCATTATCGTAAATTCACTTTTTAATTCTCTTACAACTTTTTCGCATATTCCTGCGTCTATCGGAAATCCCGGACCGGGTGATAATATTATATGTGATGGATTTAATTTTCTTATTTCATCAATGGTAATAGCATCATTTCTGACGACTGTTATATCAGAGTTAAATTTCCCTATAAGCTGATATAGATTATAAGAAAAACTATCATAATTATCTATTAACAGTATCATTAATCATTCACCTCACTTGCATTCTTAATTGCATTTAATACGGCAGCAGCTTTATTGCCACATTCGTTATACTCATTTATTGGAATACTGTCGGCAACTACTCCCGCACCAGCCTGTACATAAACCTTATTCCCTTTTTTTACAGCCGTTCTTATGGCGATACAAATATCCATATTACCCGAAAAATCTAAATATCCTATTGCACCACCGTAGACACCTCTTGCATTAGGTTCAAGTTCGTCTATAATTTCGCAGGCTCTAATCTTAGGAGCTCCACTTAAAGTTCCCGCCGGTAAAATTGATTTAACAGCATCAGCAACAGTATTTTCGTCCTTAATCTCACCTTTTACAACCGACGCTATATGCATAACTTTTGAATAACGATGTATAACCATATAATCAGATACATAAACCGAATTGAATTTTGATATTTTACCTATATCATTTCTCGCAAGGTCAACAAGCATATTGTGTTCGGCAAGTTCTTTTTGGTCAGCAAGTAATTCCTTTTCAAGTTGTTCATCAATTTCCTTTGTAGTGCCTCTCGGGCGAGTTCCGGCAACAGGAAAAGTTGAAAGTATTCCGTTTTCAAGTTTAACGAGTGTTTCGGGGGAAGTTCCTGCGATTTCCAAGTCATCATTTTTTATAAAGTACATATATGGTGATGGGTTGGTAGTTCTCAGAACTCTGTACGCATTTATAAGACTTGAATTATAATCTGCCTCAAACCTTCTTGAAATAACTCCCTGAAATATATCTCCGTTTCTGATATATTCAATGGTTTTCTCAACCATATCACAATATTGATTGACCGTAAGATTACATTTAAATTCAGGTGCTTCTTCTGCTGTAAATTTAGGCAAATCAAAATCCTGTGTTATAATTCCTAATAATCTGTTGATTTCATTTACTGCATCGTCATAACCTTTTTGACCTTCCGAGAGTTTCATATTTACTATTATGACAATTTTTTGTTTTAAATGGTCATAGGCTATTACTTTATCGAAGAGCATTAAATCATAATCATTTACATCACTTTTCTTTAATTTCAGAGTAGGTTCTGCATATCCGAGCATTTCATACGCAAAGTATCCTACAAATCCCCCTGTAAATGACGGCATATAATCAAATTTTGGTGTCTTATACTGTAATAAAATCTCTATGAGTTTATCTATGGGTTCATCTGTTTTTATTGCTGTAATACCATTGTTATCCTTAATAAATACAGTGCCGTCTTTGCACGATACTTTTATTATAGGATTAATACCTAAAAATGAATATCTTCCCCATTGTCTTTCACCCTCAACGCTTTCGAGAAGATAGTAATTTTCACTGTACTTTGAAATTTTTCTGAGCAGGCTTATAGGTGTTATAATATCGGCATAAATTTCCTTACAAATTGGTACTACCTTATAATCACCTTTTAATAATTTTATTTCGTCATAGCTTGGTTTTATATTCTGAACTGACATTTTTCTAATCACCTCATAAAATAAAAATAAAAAAGTCTTTGCCCCTGTATCAAGGGACAAAGACTGTTAAATCTCTGCGGTACCACCCAAATTGACATTATTCCGTAGAACAAAGTCCACTCTTAACCATATACAAACATATATGTCCTTCAAGATAACGGTAAGGATTTCCGTCACAACCTACTTAAATCCATAATAAATTTGTTCAGTCAGCCCTCGCAAGTCCATTCTGTCAGCAAATCAAAACTGCACTCCCACCAACCGGCAATTCTCTTAATATGATTTTGTTCTAACATACTACTCTTGTTCATAGGTTTAATAAATATATAATTTAGATATAATTCTATCACTTTAAAAACTTTTTGTCAACTGTTTTTTTAATCCGTTACAGGGTAGAAATGTAGGATTTGTAGGATTACAATTCTACCGGATTTTCATATACGAAATAATATCAGAACAAAATTTTTGGGCTGTCATACTAACTTAGTGTGACAACCCATAAGATATTTAATTTTCTTTTTTCTTTCCAAACAGACACAATGTAGTTGCAGAGACGGTTAAAAACAATACCAATAATGCAATAGGTGTTGTATCTCCCGTATTTGTGGTATCTGTCGGATTGTTACTGTTTTGATCTGCATAAACTATTACATATACCGAAAATTTATCAGAACTGAATGTGATAGTATCCGCAGAATTATCGAGATCCTCAAGCAATGTGGTTTCTCCGTTGTGTAAACGAACCATAGCAAAAGTTCTGTTTTCGGCTCTCAGATATTCCGGAATTGTTAATGTCAGCTTTATTTCGTTTGAAAGCTGTGTCACATAGGTTTCAACATTGTCTGTTGTTTTAAGTATTTCTATATTGAGATACTCACCCGGTGTGAATTTACCGGAAATAAAGGCATTAATAAGCGACTTTTCTCTGTCGGTGATACTATTACCCACATCAGTTACTGAAAGCATTATGTTTATTTGCGAACCGTTTTTTACGGATTCCTCATCCTCATCTGTAAGTACGGCATCTTCGATAGCTTGGATATCTTCGGGTGTAAGCTTAACTGTCGGGGCATTTTTCCCTATTTCAGAGCTGAACTCAAGATTTCCCGGTAATATTTCATCACCAAGTGTTACTGTAAAAAACAGATCTCTGTAAACAGACGGAACGTTATATCCTTCGCCCATAATTTCTTCTGTCACATCTTCGCCGTTGACATATACCTTATCAATTTTTCTGTTATTTCCATCCGTATTTCCGATGGTGAAGGTATGGCTCGAAAGCCGTTTCACATTTGTTGCATTAACAGCGTTTCCGTCCATATATAGTACCACGCCGTCAGGCAATTCACCCGTAACAGAATGATATTCGGGAACAGTTACAGAAATTTTTGTGGCGTCATCATAGGAATACGACGACTGCTCCTCAGCATAAACTGCCGGCACAGAAAAGGATAACAGACACAGCGAAAAAAGAAAACATACTATTTTCTTCATACCGATACCCCCTTATTTATCGGTGTATTGGATATGAAATGTTACGGTATCCTCATAATCCCCGGCATAAGCACTATTCCAGTCATCCTGTTTAATATTGATTGACAGATCGCTTTTTTCTCCAGCGGAAATGTAGGTTCCCGAAACGAAAACACTGTCGTCACTCTTATTATGAATACTGTACGGTATAGTTTCGTCAGGATTTGACTTATTATCAAGAGTATTGTCAGTTTCAAGTGTAACAACAACGCATTTGTCGGACTCGAGACGTGCCGCATCAAGGCTCACAGTTCCGAAATCTGTGGAAATTGAATTAAACGGAACCTTTACGCTCAACGGAACTGTAACTGTAAAAGTAGGCGAAATTGTTGTTGTTATAAGCGTACTTCTATCTTCGGCGTGGACGGTGACAGATGTAACCGCCAGGCTTGTGATGATTGAAGCTAATATTACGGCTGCTGCCTTCTTCATTTACATCACCTCCATATCTTTTTATCCGTGATAATTCTCAGATATCAACTTCTTTGAACGAGAATGTTACCGTATCGGAATAATTACCGGCAAATGTCAATTCATCTGTTGTCTTGAAGTATATCGGGAGCGAAGCATCATCTGCCATAGTACCGGCATTAGCTTCAAAATAACCTACAACACCTTCGTTTGCGATTGTTTGGGTAAAACCATCATCTTTTGCCGCTGTATAAGTCAGAGTATTTCCGCCAGCTGTAAGCTCAAAATTACTATCACTTTTTAATGTTACTTGAAGTTTTTTGCCCTCGTTAAGATGTACACGGTTGGCAGTAATCGAACCGCTGCCCGAGTAAATCGCAGTGCTGTCCACTTCTTTAAGATCGATGGTTGCAGGAATGGTGACAACATACATTGCCTCCGCCTCAAATTTAACAGTTGTTTCGCCTGTTTGTTCGTTCGATACTTCTGCACCACTTACCGTTGACTTATCGCCCGGGGTAATAGCCGCAAAAGCGGTCATCGGTGCAGCCATTGTTGCTATAAGTGCCATTGCTGTTAATGTTCTTACTACTTTCTTGTTTTTCATGATAAAAACTCCTTTCATATATATCACATTCAGTATGCTTGTCAGCTTACTGAAAAAGTGAACGTTAGTGTGCCGGTATATGTACCGGCAAAAGTAATGTCTGACGGAGCGGAAAAAGTAAGTTCCGCTGTTCCCTTGCCGTCTTCACAGGTTACGCTTAACAGTTCATCATCGGGCTTAACCTGTTCATTTTTATTCATAATCGTATAATAAAGTTTATTATTATTTGATTGTACATAAAATTTCATTTCATCAGTTGAGTAGGTTGCCGCTGTCAGCTTCACATTCACCTTTTGTCCCTCTTCAAGAGATACATCCTGTACGGTAATACTGTCTTTTGTCTCTTTTTCCTGAGAAAGCTTTACTGTTGCGGGTATCACTACTGTATAAGATGGTTCAACATTATAGGAAACTGTAACATCACGATAAGCTGCTCCATTAACAGTGCCGCCGTTGTAAGCTGCTGTTCCGGATTTACTGCTTCCGCCTCCGTGTCCTATATCCTCACCGCCGCTGCCTGCTTTTACGGTGACATCACCACCATTTATGGTAAAATCTCCGCCTGCTCCATTAACGCCGCCGCCAATTCCGGCACCGTAGGAACCCCCGGTTGCGGTTACGGTTCCTCCGTAAATAGTAAATGTTCCTCCGGCACCACCAAAGCCGCCGCCGCCAATTCCGGCACCATATTCACCTCCGTTTGCAGTTACGGTTCCGCCTTTAACAATTACTTCTCCTCCTGCACTGTATCGACCGCCGCCAATTCCGGCACCATATTCACCTCCGGTTGCTGTTACGGTTCCGCCTTCTATAATAATAGTACCGCCGGATCCATAGTCGCCTCCGCCAATACCTGAACTTCTATCACCACCTACTGCGTTCAGCGTTCCCTTGACGTCTTCGTTTTCTTTAATTGTAATTTGTCTTCCTCCGGCTACATCAATTCCGGCACAGTTGCCACTTTGAAATGTGTTTTCACCTTCTATGATAAGCGTAAAATCAGTGGAATGTACTGTTAGTGGACAGCCTTGATTCAACGTAATATTTACATCTTTGACAGTAACTGTCGGAGTTCCTCCTTCAATCGTAATTCTATATGTTTTGGTAGTGCCTGTTATGATATGTTCTCCCGAATCTGTTATTATGACATCTCCCTTTGAAATATCATGTTCCGTTGCCGCCGCCGCATTAACCGTCAGCGTTGCGGGAAACTCTTCGTACGCCTGCCGGGAAGCTACACCGGGAGATATCAGCAAAAGACCCGCACAAAGCACAACAACCGCCCTTTTTGCTATCTTCATCTCATACTCACCTTCTTTCTATTTTGCAATTAATACTGTTTCCGAATTTGCACTGTTTAACGTCAACTGTATTACGTTTTACCGGGTTATTATTAAGTAAAATCACCCTACTGAGCTTCCATACTAAACTTAAACGTTACCGTTCCGGTATAATCGCCGGCATATTCCGGAGCCTTTGTCGGCTCAGTAAAATACAATGTTACACTACTGTTTTCTGTTGCCGAGAGAACTGTGTCGCCCACATTTACTTGCTCGCCGGTTTCATCGTCCTTTTTTATGGCGTATGTTATCTCTTTGCCATCGCAGCTCAGTGCAAGTGTATTGCCTGTTCCGCTTGCCTTAAAGAGGTCCACATTAACCGATTTATAATCACCCAAAACGACATCGCTCACCTCTATATCTATACTTCCGCCGAGTGTTACAGTTGCAGGAATAGTAACGGTATAGCCTGGAGGGGGGGTATAATCCACATCATTAACAATACCGCCGTTGTAAGTTGCTGTTCCGGAACTCAAACCATTTAATCCGTGTCCTATATCCTCCTTACCGTTTTTCCCTGCTGTTGCGGTGACATTACCATTATTTATGGTAAAATCTCCGCCATTGCCGCACCAACCGCCGCCAATTCCGGCACCATCGTCACCTCCGGTTGCTTTTACGGTTCCCTTATTAACAAGAACTGTTCCTCCGGATCCTTGGTAGCCGCCACCAATTCCGGCAGCATATTCACCTCCGGTTGCTGTTACGGTTTCGCCATAAATAGTAACTGTTCCTCCGTTACCGTGATAGCCGCCGCCAATTCCCGCTCCGGACTTGCCTCCGTTTGCAGTTACGGTTCCGCCATAAATAGTAAATGTTTCTCCGTTACCGTAATAGCCGCCACCAATTCCGGCAGCACCGTCACCTCCGGTTGCATTTACGATTTCGCCATAAATAGTAAATGTTCCTCCGGATCCTTGGTAGCCGCCGCCAATTCCCGCTCCGGACTTGCCTCCGTTTGCAGTTACGGTTCCCTTATTAACAAGAACTGTTCCTCCGTTACCGTAATAGCCGCCGCCAATTCCGGCACCATCGTAACCTCCGTTTGCAATTACGGTTCCGCCTTCTATAATAATAGTACCGCCGTTGCCCCAGTTGCCTCCGCCAATTCCGGCACCATCTTCACCTCCGGTTGCTGTTACGGTTCCGCCATAAATAGTAAATGTTCCTCCGCCGTCGCCCCGGTTGCCTCCGCCAATTCCGGCAGCCTCGTAACCTCCGGTTGCTGTTACGGTTCCGCCTTTAACAATTACTTCTCCTCCGCCACTGTAATAGCCGCCGCCAATTCCTGCTCCGTACCTGCCTCCGTTTGCAGTTACGGTTCCGCCTTCTATAATAATAGTACCGCCGTCGACCCGGTTGCCTCCGCCAATACCCGAATACGAATCAGCACCTGTTGCGTTCAGCGTTCCATCGACGCCTTCGTTTTCTTTAATTGTAATTTTATTTCCTTCGGCTACATCAATTCCGGCACCCTTGCTACCACTTTTAAATGTGTTTTCACCTTCTATGATAAGCGTAAAATTACTGGAATGTACCGTTAGCGGACAACCTTCACTCAACGTAATATTTACATCTTTGACAGTAACTGTCGGATTTCCTCCTTCAATCGTAATTGTATTTGTTGCGGTTTCGCCTGTTATGATATGTTCTCCCGAATCGTTAATTATGACATTTCCCTCTGAAATATTATGTTCCGTTGCCGCCGCATTAACCGTCAGCGTTGCGGGAAATTCTTCGTACGCCTGCTGAGAAACTACACCGGAAGAAATTAGCATAAGACTTGCACAAAGCACGACAGCCGCCTTTTTTGCTATCTTCATCTCATACTCACCTCCTTTCTATTTTGCAATTAATACTGTTTCCACATTTGCACCATTTAACGGCGTTTCACCGTCAAGTGCAACCGTTGTAATTTGTATCGTTGCCGGATACTCACCCTTCGGAAGTCCCCTCGATAGAGTGACATCTGTAATTGCCTGTCCCGGGGGTACATATTTTGAATCAAAAAGTACTTCTCCGGTATCGTTCAAAACAATCGTGAAATGGAAATAACACGGATTACCCTCAGGGTTCAATAAAGACATCGTAACATTCTTAGTATCTGCCGGAATAGAAATTGACGGATATCCGGGAATTTTTATACCGACTGTTTCGTTGCTTGTATCTTCCGGCTTTTTACCGTTGTAGTTTCCGGCATTCGGGTCAAGCTCAATACCCGGTTTTGCACTCTCGGTTGAGAGATTATTTTCATTTGAAACACCTTTTTCATCATTGCCGAACCAGTTCCCCCAGTTGAACGCAACGACAATACTGCCGACCAGCAGCACAAGGAATACAACCAAGGCAATAATAATGTGTTTTTTCTGTATTACAATCCCGTTTTGCTCTCTATCATTCATTTAAAATCCCTCTCGTCATTACGGCTTTACCCTGCACATATTCAGCCGTATTCTTGATATAAACATATTTTTCTCCGCATCGAACCTAAAGCCGACACTTCCATAATATTTCTGTGCAGTGTTGGATATACTTCTAAGTCCGTATCCTCCGCCTGAATGGTCGCTTAAAAATGCCTCAGCCGGTAAAAACCCGTCCTCCGATTTATAATAACTGCTAAGATGCACCTCTTTGCAGGAGTTGGCTATCTCAATTGCCAACTGTCCCTGAACTACCCCTATTTTTATTATAATTTGAGGTTTTTTCGAATATTTCCCACACGCCCGTATTGCATTTTCCATTGCGTTGCCGAAAATAACCGTTAAATCAGGTGAATCAATCGTCAGCTCATCACACACTGCCTGAACATCACAGCGGATCTCCTCATTTCTTGCAAGTCCTATATAGTATTGCAGAAGTCCGTTTACCGTCATATTCTTACAATAAATTTCACTGTCCCTCTTATAGGTAGTTTGTATCACATCCTTAAGGTATTTTTTCATATCATCAAACATTCCCTGTTCCAGCATATCATTTAGAGAATTGTAATGATGTCGCAGGTCGTGGAGCATCCTCCGTGTATTTTCAATATCATTTGCAATCTTTTCATATTGAAGCTGCTGAATTTCCATAGATTTCCTTTGCTCGGCATCACGTTTTTTCCGCACAGATTCACGGAAGATGAGCCAATATATCAATATCTGATTCAGTATCAGAAATATCATAGGTAACATAAGAAGATTAAACGAACCTGAAATTCCCATAACTGTATCGCAATAAATCATCATTATGAAATTAGATATCGTAGAAACAGTCACAACCAGGAACTCACGTTTCATATTCTCCGGTTCAATTATACGAATATATTCTTTCAACGGTCTCATTACAATCGCCAGCATAAGCGGCAGCAATAATACAGCCGCAGCGGCATATAATAACAAGAATCGCCCAGTATACGGGTAGTATGTCGTGTCAGGTTCATTATACGTAAATATAAAGGCATATGAAACATTGACCAGTACAAAATTTGTTACCGCATAAAACATAACAATGAGAAATACAAGAACTTTTTTCATTACGGATTCTCTGACAATCCATATGTATGCCGCCAATACAAGCACCACGGCGGCCAGCATAAACAAATTTGATATTATGATGTGTTTCGGATATTTGCCCATATCACGCAGACACAACACCGCCGAAAATATTACAGATACAACCAAGGAAATCAGTGTTATCCATATAAAAACCGATTTACGGCGAAATCGGTAAGCCTCTTTCGGAAACGGAAGAAAAATTATGATTGCACAGGGAAATAGTTGTATCAAAAAACCAATTGCATTTTGCAGGAACGGTACCATAATTCACCTCCTTAAAATTTCCCTTGTCGGGAAATCTGTTCAAAAACATAGTTGTCATATGCTGAACGCACTTCGGCAGTGTGCCTCGTTTTGATGGAAAAACGGCTTCCGTCCCGAAGAACACATATGTCTGTTCCCATTTGTGCAATATAATCCATATTCACGATGATTCCACGGTTTATTTTCAAGAAATTCCTGTTCAACTTTTGCTCTGCCTCGGCTAAAGGTATCCAGACCTTTAGTTTGTGTCCGTCATTCAGTGTAATCTCCGTTGCGTGGTTGACGCTTTCCAATCGGCAGATTTCGTCAAGATATATAAGCTGACTTCTTTTTTCAACTATAAATGAAACAGCCTCCCTTGGATTGGTACGGAACTGTCCTAACCGCCTGAATGATTCGGCAATGTTTTCAGTCGTCACGGGTTTTATCAAATAGTGCAGTGCATAGACTGAAAATGCATCTACCGCATATTCACGGCTGTTAGTAACAAAAACTATCGCTGTATCAGGGGAAATTCTTCGTAATTCTTTTGCAATATCAATGCCGTTTTCATCGGGCATACAGATGTCTAAGAATATAATATCAAAAGGTGGTAATGTTTCGGCTTTTTTCAGCATAGAAGCACCATCTGAAAAGCACTCCGCACCTTGTGTCGGATCCCATCCATACATAGCTTGAATGAACTGTTCTTGCTCTTTCGGATCATCATCACAGACTGCAATGCGCATATAGCCTCTCCTTTTTCACAAATATTACAGTATTATTGTATTATATTTTGGTCATTTTTTAAAGATTTAAAGACTGTAATTTAGGTAATCAAACCTGCTTTTTAGGTAATGTCAACGCAATACTGCTTACACCCTCATCCGCTTAATGTGGGTAAGAAATGTCGGAGTTTTCAAAAAGAAAAACAAAATAATAATTTCTGTCGGGTATCTATTAATCATTTGTAAAAAAATTGCTTGTTAGCTTTTTATCAAAAGTATATAATAATGTTATTTTTAACAATCTACTCCAAATTTTATACAGATAACTCCAAAATATATGGTAAGCAATTATTGTTTTTTATTGCAGAAACTAATAGGAATGTAAAATTTCATTTTTATGAAATGTTAATTATAGCAATACAAAAATTATACATTTTTCAATACTGCTTGTTTCTTTGTAAAGAACACTGTCTATTGACCCTGCAAAGGCTTTACAATCCTTTGGAAACCCATCTTTTGGTAATAGTAAAAACAACAGATTATAAATACAGAAAAGAAAAATGGACTTAAAAAACAATCTTTTAAGTCCATTTTTTTATATAATTTTTCCATCTAAAATCGCAATTTTTCTTTCACACATATTTGCGACATTATCATCGTGTGTAATAATAATTACCGTTTTTCCCTTTTTATGCAAATCCTTAAATACCTCCATAATATCAAGTGAGGTTTTGCTGTCCAAAGCACCTGTCGGTTCATCGGCTAAAATCAATGACGGATTATTAACTATCGCACGGGCAATGGCAACACGCTGTTTTTGCCCACCCGAAAGCTGACTGCACATTTTATTGGATAATGACAAAATTCCTACCGTTTCAAGGGCATCTTTAATCATCTTCTTTGCCTTGCTGCCCTTAATACCCGCAAATCTCAGCGGAATTTGTACATTCTGACAAACGGAAAAATCTTCAACTAAGGCAAAGTCCTGCATAATGATACCAATTTTTTCATTGCGGATTTTTGCAAGCTGTCTATCCGAAAGATTTGAGGTATCCGTATCGTCAATAAAACAACTGCCCTTTTCAAAGGTATCTATACACCCCAGAATATGAAGCAGCGTTGACTTTCCCGCACCCGACTTACCAATAATTGCAACCATTTCTCCGTCATCAATTGTAAGATTGATGTCCTTTAAAGCTTCAAACGCTGTACTTTTTTTGTAGTTATAGGTTTTGTATAAATTTTCAATGCGTACCATTATTTACTCCTTTTTTAAATCTGTAACGGGACTTGTGTTTGACAACATACATTTTGCCGTAATCAGCGACACAACAAAAACCATCGCAAAAAGTCCCAGTGTTAGGAATAAATTATTCCACTGGATAAGTAGGTGCGTTTCGGCAAACGCATTTGTAACAAACATAAAAACGCCTGCAATCACTGTCAGAAAAAGACTGCCTATAAAAATGCACAGAATTTGCCCAATAATAATCTTTATGCAGTCTTTCCAACGCATACCGCATATATAATAAACAGCAAATGTTTTTCGGCACTTCAGCGTATTCAATATAATCAGACAAAGGATTCCTACAATACCAATAAATGTTAAACTGACCGCAAGCGGAAAGACGGAATGTATTTCTGATTGAAGGTCGTTTTTTGTGTTATCAATAATTTCATCTATTGTAAATGTGTATCCAAAGTTTTTCAGCTTTGACATATCCTCATCACTTATACTGCCGTTATTGGCATAGGCGAACAGAAAAACTCCGCAGCTGAGATAATCTGAAATACCCTCATCTTCATAGTTAAAAAGAAAAAGTGCATCAGTACCGCTTTCTTCTCTGTCAAAAACTTCAAACATAGTCTTGACACTCATAAAATTTGAACTTTGATACCCTAAAACAACGCCCGTTTTTTCATCAATAAGACCCGTAATTTTAAACTTAAAATCTTTTGACTGACCTGTCATATAATTATATACGGTTATGGTATAAATTTCTCCGATATGATACTTGGAACTTCCCAAAACAACTGTATTGATACAACCATCTGCCTTTTCAGCCGCATCGTACCATACACCCGATGTTATGGGCAAACGCATTGAATGTGATGTATGACTGCCATAAGCACAGAAAGACAAATAACAACCGTCAAATTCTGCCCCGCCGTTCATAATCGGCTCTAATTTTACATTTTCGGAAAGGGATAATGCTTCTTCGTAGGCTTCAAAATCTTCATTAAATGTCAGCCGATATTGTTCAGCAAAACTCTGATAAACTGTATCCGAATCAAAACCATATAAAACATCTAATTTTGAATAAGCCTCGTTATAAAGCCCTAAGGTAATGTTCATTAAAATAATTGAGATTGTAAGCTGGACAATCAAAATAATGTTGGCAGCCAAGTTTTTGGAGAAGATATGAAAACCGTAGGTTAAATACATTTTGACTCCCCCTTAACTTTTATATTGCAATACGGCTGATTTTGAGGTATATCTGACAATACACGGCAGAAAAATTAAAAGCATAATCAGAATATAAAATATAAACAGCAAAATATAAGACTGACCGGACATCGCCAAAAAAGTCATACTGTCCATAACAATAACAAACGGCAGTACAACAAATCTGAACAGAAGCAATGCCGCCAAATAAGCTATAATGGAAAGAATAAGAATTTCCGCCAAATAAATCAATGCCCCTCTCAACTTTGTACAACCACAGATTTGAAAAACAGCATACTGTTTTTTTCTTTGTTCAAGAATAAAAATATAGAGATATGACAGATTAAATATACCCAAGCATAACAAAAGAATAACAAAAAATACAAACATCTTAAAGGTATTAAATTCACTGCCGTATTCTCCTTGCGGCGGTGTAATAACAGAGTCCTCAAAAATATTGGACAATATATTTGTCAGTTGTTCAGCCTCTGATAGACTCAGTTCTTTGTTTGTTGTAACACATACACCCATAATCTGATTTTTATTTTCTTCTTCCATAGAATTAAACGGAATATAAAAACAGCCGTCCATTGTCAACCCGATAATTTTATATGCAATACCGTTTAGATTATAAGTATCACCAATTTTTAAATCTGATAATGTAGTTTCCTCATAAATAAACGCTTTATCAGGAATAAGTATATTTTTATTTCCGCTTGTTATGTCGGATTCTGAAAGGTTATCACCTAAATTAACGGTAAACTCTTTTCCTGATTTTCCATAATATTCCCCATAGACAATATATTCACCTTCATACGAAACTGTTTTGATATGCTGTATACCATCATATTGTTTCAAAATATCCGATAACTTTTTATCTATATCTTTTGAATTAGAGAGCATAACTGTATAAGTTCTCATATCATCATAATAGGACTTTTGTGTGGAAACTTCCTGCTCCATATAATTATATGTAATAAAAACACCAATCAAAGTAACGATTTGTGCCAATATAAAAAATATAAAAATACTTTTTCTCTTTGTAATAAAAGATTTTAGGTTCTGTAATATCAATTTACAGTATCACCCCTTTTTCGGCACAATCTTTGTATCCATATAACAGCCGTTGTTAATATTACAGTAACACCGGCAAAAATTACACATCCCCACAAAACAAAATGCTCTCCAAATGCTGCACTTGGGATAGCAAAATTTCCAAAGAATTCATTTGAAATTTCAATACGATAATTAAATACCGTAAAAATAAGAAAAACCAATATATTCACAACAGCACATATAATTACGAGTGACTTTTTTATTTCTGTATAATTCCATAGCTTATTATAAATTACAGAGAAAAATGTTACCGCCAAAACAACAGCAAAAGCCAAAATAATATAGGAGAGAATAATTTCAACTGTATAACGGGGACACTCCGACATTTGTTCGGAATATGTATTTATAATTTTTATATCTCCGACAGCAAATCCTTCAATAAGTGCATATTTTGAAATAATTCTTTCTATTTCGGAATAATTCTCCATATCTTCTTGAAAAACAAAAGTTCTTGAAATATTGTCATTTGAAATCAGATATGTACCATCAGCATTTGTAATAAAAGGTATGGCAATTTCCCAACGGGTATCCATACTTAATTTATTCATAGAAAACGAGGGCTTGTCCTCTATACCGATAATCTTACAATTTAATGTAATTGTATCAAATTTGTTTGTATCTTTGTTATATATAGCTATAACACCGTCAGCGTACTCATTTAAATTGTATTTTTCCTTAACCGCACTTGAAATATAAATAGGAATTTGTTGGTCAATTGTATAGCTTTCGCACATAATATCTTTATCAAATTCATTATAAATACTCATATTTTTATAAGTATCTTCAAGAACCAAAGGTGTATTTGTTGAAAAACACTGCTCATAACCGACAACTGTTCCATTATTTGCTTTATACTGTCTTTCACTTTCTTTATCCGAATTCTTTGGAACAATGGTTATTGATAAGTTGTCTGACTGCTTGTAAAGCATACCCAAATAATCTTTGCTTTCTTCTTTAATAGCCTTGTCAACTTTCTCCACTAATTGGGAACTATCTTCTTCGTTTACATTATAGAGGTAAGCAGATATGAGAGTATAGTCATAAATGCCCCATTTGTTAAATTCATCTATATCTTTTTTGGTTTGTTCAACATTGTTAAAATACGCTGTGCTTTCCTGCAATGTTATCATATCAAAGGTAACTGACACACCTAAAACAATAGATACAACCACAGATAAAGCCATAAAAATATATAATTTTTTCAATTACAATTCTCCTTTGCGGTTTGGATAATATGTATCTCTCTATTCGCACCCAAATGTTTTTATAATATGAATATTAAAATACACTTGTTATGGAAACCTGTCCGCCGGAAAGCATATTGCCTTTTCCCGAAATTTGGGATAAAAGGTCTTGAATATCCGCTTTTTTCATTTGAATAAGACAGATACAAACGGTTTCTATACTGTCGCTTTCCGTTCCTCTTGTTTGATTGATATAACATAGACCTTCAACAATTCTTTTTGTTTCCCTAAAAGAAACTTTATCAATTTCGACACTTATATCTGAATACCCTGAAAGTTTAAAAACAGGCATAAGAACATATTCCGAAAAAAACGCCTCATCATATTTTCCTGTTTTTTTTATCATATCAGCAAAAGATTTGCCTATAACATCTTTATTTTCATTTAATGCTTCCCAAAAATAACTGCCGTTATTGCTCAAAAAAAGCCTTTCAAATTGTTCATAAGTACTTATGATATATAAGTCAGAAACAAACTCTATTCCTTCAAAAAAATCACTTGAATAAAATCCCGAAGAATAATGATGGACATCATCTTTATTTTGGGTTATCTGCCGTGATGAGATATAAAAGTAATCCGCAGAAAAGTCAATGGAATAATCTGCGAACAATTGCAAATATCCGTTAAGAACAGACAAAAGAAACAAAACAGACATAAACGGAATAAACAGCCTTTTGAGAATTCCGTTAAAAGACCGAATCGCAATAACAGCAAAAATAAAGGTAACCGTCATATAAAAAATAAAAAGTATTTCACTATTCATCAAAACTGATAATGCACATATTAAAGAGAAAACACTAAATAAAAGCAACGATTTTAAAATAACCTTATCTTGTTTTCTAATACAAAAGACGAGAAAGAAAATAAAAATGACAACACCCAAAAATAAAACAAAATCAGCATTAACACTTAAAGAAAAAATTTCAATCCTATAAATATTATTTTCAATCAGTGCCATAAAAACTGCATTAAAGGAAACTGCGATTATTGCAATTACAACAACTTCCACAAAAATCTTTTTTCTCCGCTGTTTTGGGCTGATGTTAAATTCACTGTCCGTTTCGGGTATCTGATTGCCAAATGTATTACATTCAAAACTCTGTTCTGATGGATTATCTTTCATATATAAAACTCCAAACCGACAAAAGGGAAACAAATTGCGTTTCCCTTTATGTATTTTTTTAATTTTCTTATTTAAATTTAAAGTTGAGTTTTACACCAAAGTTTTCATTTTGTACATATTCGGTTAATGAAAGAAGTGTTGTCGCTAATTTGTTTCTCAACTTCATAACCACCAAACCTTTAGTAATTTTTTCGTCAACATCAATGTTCACTATAATACAACAATTTCTAATTGATGTCAACGTAAAAATTTACCAAATTTTGTAATATATTATTATATTTAAATTGTTTATTTTTATTCTATTTGAATTTTTTAATGCACTCAATATAATAAAGAATAATTTAGAATTAAAAATTGATGTATAAAATGTATGTTTAGCGGGTATAAATGACCTGTATGTAACAGAACTTGCAACAAATGTGCTGTTACCCTCATCAATAAAGTTGACAAAATCGCTATATATATCTTGACAATTAAGACATAGTTCAGGATAATTTCCTGTATTGATATAGATTGAGTAAACATTAAGGTTATGTCTATCTGCTCTATCAAACAGTGCATTATTAATAGCATTAAACTCAACACAATTGTTCAAATTACGATGCTTGAGTTACATTCCTTTTTGATCTTTTATTTTTTTTAATCAAGACTATTGTAATCGCAATAGCCGTAATTCCAAGAAGATGTCCTATGCCAACATAAAGCCACAGATTACCAACAGTAAAGTACCTTATTCTATCAACATTCCATTCGTTTCCTGCTTCATCTACAAGTGAAATATCAATATGATGTATGCCTTTTGACAGTGTGAATGTGAGAGTTTTCCTAGATTCATCATAATTTGCATCATTTAACTGAATCTCCACTCGGTCACCTTCCCTTGGGCATTCATAAATTTTTGTTTTGCTTATATCCAATTTTTCACTAACACCGGTAAGAGTTACTTCAACTTTATCTGTAAACATCACATTGCTCCAGCTATGGAAATAGTCAGGTAAAGTAGCTGATGGTTTCTCGTTATCAATATGTATAGTTGCCAGATCATAAGGAGTATCCTTATAGTATACTGATAGATACATTCTTGTATCTAAACTGTCATCCTTAAAAGTTTCGGAGAAATAAGCTCCTGGAAGATGAATGGTTTTTATCACTGATGTTTTTGATATATTTTCATCAGAAAGTGTAGCGTATTCTTTGGTAGAATATTGATTTTTTTCATCACGAATAATTATATCATAACTATCCTTATCTTCAGATTTAGTAATAATTCTAATATCCAAATCCGTAAAATCAGATGCTTTTTTACTTATCGCTCTTTGATTTTCATCCATTAATGAATAATAACCTGAACGATCATTCAAATTACTGTTTGCAATGTATGCAAGAATATCTGTACTTACCATTCTGAAATATGTATCATTTACTTCCTTGCATGAGTTACCAGCTTTATCATAAGCTACAAATGAGAAAACATAAACACCATCATCAACAAAATATTTATCAAGACTAAAGTCCTTGTCATATATTGTCTTACTCAACTCATTTGAAACAGCATCTTTATCAATGCTGATAATTTGATTATCGTTTATGTAATTAGGCTTATATACCGTTGCCATAATAACTAATCTATCAAAGTTACTGTCATCAAATTTAAGAGAAGGTGCAGGATCATCCTCGCGTTTTTCATCGTATACATCTATAAAAGGAGAAACTACAAAACCTTCGGTATTTGAAGACACACCATTGCGGCTTGCAAGATGGGGTGCTGTTTTGTCAATTTCAAAAATAGAACTTTGAATTGTAGCAGCATCGTTTCCTGCACGGTCAGTTGGTTTTACAATTACACGATAAATTGCATCATCTTTAATCGGAATAGATAATGTGTGACGATCTGGATTAGAGTCATCCTGTTTCCAGTCTCCAGAATAGCCTCCGATCTCATACCATCCGTCTCCATCACTCGTGTGACCACTTCCTGATGCTTTCTTTTGAAGGGTTACTCCCATATCATAAGCGTAGAAATTATGCTCTATTACTGTTAGCTCAACAGTTTTGTCAGTATTGAAGTAATATTCATCTTTACCGTCTACTATAAAATCGTTGAAGTTAGTTGTAAATTGAGGGGCTGTAGCATCTACATTAAAGGAATCGCTGAAAACTGAAACTGCATCAGCATTACTATTATAATAAATTTGTGCTTTGTTACCACCTCTGTCTTCACCACGATATGTAAACTGATAATCACCCTCCGGGAAAGTGACTGTAGCTGTATGTTCGGTGTTACTTGAAGATCTATAAGATATTTGCAGATCGTTGTTTGATCTAAAGGAATCTTTTATAGTTCTCTCCATAAGAGATGAATCAAAGTTTCTCTCTGTAATGTTGAAGTTGAATGTTACAGATCCCTTATAGTACTTACCATTTATTGGTTCAGGACATGAAACTCGTATAACAGGTGCCGTAGTGTCAATTGTAAAGCTTTCGCTCTTTTTAACATCACAGGTATTCATGGATCTGTCTGTCGCACGATAATTCATGATAATATGGTTGTCATCGGAAGTGAATGAGAATACCTGAGATACTTCCGTTATGAGATTTCTATCCATCTTCGTGATTTGCCATCCATCTCCAATGGAATCACCCACATCATAACCGGTGACATTCTCAATTTGGGTTACGATATCGTTATAACTGTCTTTTTCAGAATTCTTAGTATATGAAACTGATCTCAAGCCGGATTTATCATCAGTAATAGTAACTCTGAACTGTACTGATTCGGCGTAAAGCTTATTGCCGTCCATATCGGTTTTATTCTTATTATCTGGTAAAGGCTCTATTGTAATAATCGGAACAATCTCATCAACAACAAATGCCTGTGGGGTTTCTTCAAAAGACCTATTAACTGCTCTGTCAAATACCTGAGCATAAACCTGACCTTTAAAACCTTCGGGAATCAGGTAAGTTGCTTTTTTGCTCTGAACAGGCACAGAATAAGATTGTTCAGAAACCATCTCTCCGTTTTCATAAGCAACAAGACGGAAAACAATTTTATCCAGACCTGATGACGGAATCTTATCATCAACAGTAACCACCGCATTAAATGACTTCTTAAAGTAATAGCCATACTCTAGTTCTTCTATGAAGTCAGTTACCTCAAAAATGTTATCCTCAGAGGCAGGCTCAAAAGTAAACTTTTCAACTGTAGGATTAACAGTATCAATAGTAAACTTTTCGCTGTTTTTGTCGGCTGTTTTATTATTTGATCTGTCAGTTGCTCTAAAGATCATATAGATATTCTTATCATCCTCGTCAAATACAAATGTTTGTGAAATCTGAGTGATAAGGTTATTATCCATCTTATCAATGGTCCATCCGGTATCACTGAAGGTATATCCAACATTATAATCTTCGGAAACATTTTCTATGACCTGCGAGATTGTCTTTTCGGAAGAATTGATTTCTTTTATATTATCAGATCTATGAACATAGGTAACTTCTCTCAATCCCGCTTCGGTATCAGTTATAGTTACTTTAAAGCTTACCTTCCCAGTATACAGTTTGTTACCAAGATCATCAACTAAGGCTGTTTCCGGAAGTTCGGCAATTTTTATTTCCGGAGCATTATCCTCTATGACAAAAGCTTGGGTGGTAATTTCTTCTGATGTATTTATATCGTAATAGAAAGCCGCATAATCATAAGCAGTGATGAAAATCTGACCTTTAAAGCCCTTTTCCACTATGCAAGCTGCTTTACCGTTAACAACCTTTTTAGAAACCACAAAATCGTTTACATCAGATTTTTTCGGTTCTGCATACTCTGATTGTTCGATTTGTTCTCCGTCCCTATAAGGCACGAATCTGAAAGACATCATCTTAAGCCCTGAAGACGGTCTGCTGTCCTCACAACTTGCATTAATAACCATTTGTTCTTTAAAGTAGTATCCATATTCTAACTTCTCTATAAATTCTTCCGGTTTAACTCCTGAAATATTATCAGCAGTTTTTATTGAAAACGAAATATCGGTAACAGAAGGAGCTGCAGTATCAATTGTGAAACTCTGGCTTGTCTCTTCATTTGATGTGTTTCCTGATTGGTCGGTTGCCTTAAATGAGAACTGAATATTCTTGTCATCTTCATTGAAAGTAAATACACGAGATACTTTGGTTACAAGGTTATGGTCCATAGCTTCTATGGTCCAATCGGAAGCATTTTCAGCATTTCCTATAGTAGAATCTATGATATAAGCAGGGTTTGATACATCTACTGATGTCTCTGTCTCGGCCAAACCAACGGTTTTTTCTGAAGATTTTAAATAATGAATATTTTTGATACCTGATTCAGTATCTTCGATAGTAACTCTGAAACTAACTTTTTTAGGATCATTATACAATATATTACCATCATCATCAACTGCATTATTTTTTTCGTTTGTACTTGGCAACTGATAAATGGTAATTATTGGAGCTGCATAGTCTATAACAACACCATATATTCCTTTTTCTTCGGAAATATTCTCTAATGTATTGTCATAAGCCTTAACAAATATTTGTCCCTTTGTGAAAGTATCTGGAATCTGTACATTTTCGGTTTTACCAGAATTGATTTTTATATCTTTAACTGATGCATCATCGTTTGTAACTTCGCCGTCTGCATTATAGGTTACAAATCTATAATCCATTTTATTCAATCCAGATGATGGACTAGGATCAGATACCTGTGCTGTAACAGAGAAAGGACCTTTGTAGAAATACCTATACTCAAATTCATTATTATCTGTAAATACAACTTCTTTTGTACCATCAAAAGAATTCAACGATATCTTATTGATTTCAGGGTTAGCACGGTCAATGGTAAAAGGCGTTGTAGATTTTGTAGTGTTATTGTTTGAGTTATCAAACACATCAAATGTCAGAACAATATTTTTATCATCAAAATAATGAACATTACCATCTTGATATTGGTTGACAGTATCTACAATATCACCATATTTAAAAGTTTTCTGAATTTGTGTTACAACATTAAGATCTGTTTTTGTAACTTTCCAACCGGTTTCCCCTATTTCAGGATAATCACTACCCTCAACAATATTATATCTGCGATTCGCAGCATCTGTATAATAATTATCTAAATCTTCAGCTTCTAACTTACCCCTAACTGAATCATAATTGTGTGTTTCTGAATTAGTTTCAAAATTGATTGATTTCAGTCCGGATTTTGTATCAGTAATCGTAACAGTGAATTCAGCATCATTTGTATACAGGTCTTCATTATCATTACCGCTAACTCCCTGTAGTGGCTGATTTACTTTACTAATCTCAATTTCTGGACACTCATTATCGCTTACAAAACCACGGGGTGATTGTTCCTTGGAAACATTGCCAGTATTATCAGTTATCTCTGCAAGTATCATACCTTTGAATCCGGATTCGATGGTGAATGACGGGAAAATAACATTTCCTTCTGTATCATAAGTACAGTTTTTGGTTTCAGACTCTCTGCGTACCGCATTTCCATCAGTATAATCCACAAGCGTCAGTGTTACTGAAGCAAGACCGGAGGATGCATTGTTGTCCTCAGCATACACCGTCAAATCAAAGCTTTCCTTGAAATAATAACCGTAATCAGTCTTAACAATGTTCTTATCCTGATCAATGGTTATACCGTTCATTTCACCGGGTTCAGTTTTTTCTTTTTCATTTTCTGACTGTAATGGATTAGAGAATCTGAAATCAGTAACAGTCGGCGATGTAATATCTCTGTAGAATGTCACGCTTTCAGTCGAAACATTTCCGGCATTATCCACTGCTTGAACAGAAAATTCATAATTGCCATCATTGGCATCAGCAATTTCTATAAGATCATAAATAGAAAATGTATATTCTGCTTCAATAATCTTTGATTGTGTTGATACTGAATCTGTGATTAGTTTGTTACTTTCTTCTGTATCTTCTCCATCAGCAGTGATCTTCTTATATGAACCTGATTTAGCTGTTCCTATTGGCTTTTCGTTAACCGTTACACTAATTGCACGTATACCTGAATTATTATTTGCACCAAATAGAGTATCAGTTACTATTAACGAAATATTCTGATCCGCTGAATTAAACCAATTATCACCGTTTAAATCAAAAGTAGGGGCAGGCATATTTATTATAGAGACAGGAGCATATTTTTCAATCAAAATCAAATTAGCTTCCAAATTACCATCTTCTGCTTTAACATTTGATGTATCAAGTGATTGGGTGCTTGTATTTCCAAGCTTATCTATAGCGACAACCTTGATACCTGTCTGATATACCTGTGCATTACCGGGTAAAATGATATAATAACTATTACTGTTCTGTTCATCTTGCTTTACATCAGTAAATTCGTTACCATTCAAGTCATAAAACCTAACAGATTCTACGCCAACATCATTAGCTGCATCTGTAACATCTGTGCTTACCTTGACTCCATTATTACAGAATATGCCAAATGTCAGAATATGTATTACATCTTGGATAGAATCATTTGTCTTGCTGATTTTAAAAGTGCCTATTTGAGGGTTCTCCTTATCAACATAAACCTCACTATCCATTTCCTGAGACAAGGAGTTAGAGATACTTGTTTTTATTGTTGCATGTAATTGAATAACATTATTGTTTTTATAATCATTTGTATTAATAAGTTTGCTTAAAGTGTTATTATCCAATTCAATAATAAGTATTCCGTTATTACTTTCAATATCATCAGAAAGATCATGGCTGAAATGTGTATTAGATTTATTATAGACTGAAATACCATTAACAGTAACATCAATATAATTAATTCCATTCGTATCATTTTTTAATGATAATTTAACAGATGCCTTTGGTTTATCAAAGTTACTTTGTTCTTCAATATAATCCAATATTTCTTTCTCAAGTATCCATTCTTCACCATCAATCTTTGCTGTTTTGGGAACAACAAGTGATAATTCACCTTCTGGTGTATCTTCAACTAAATAAACATCAAAAACTACAGTTTCAGTATTTCCTGCATTGTCTTCTGCTGTGACAAATAAATTGTTATTTCCGGAAATAAGATTATCAACCGGAACTTTGAATAACACTGTTGTATCGTCCTTGAAAACGATCTCCTCATCAGGATCAATTTCCATACCTTTTGACTTGATTGGATAATAATGTTTTACATCACTTTCATCTTTTGCAATTAAATCAAATCCTTCGATTTTGGTTCTAATTCCAGTCAAAACAAAATTTTCTGAATTTGTTATGAAATACTTATTTCTTGTACTGATTTCGTATTCCGTTACATTCTCACCAGGTGAACTATCAACCTTTTGCAGAGCAATTTTATCTTCATTTCCATCAGTGTCGACAATAGTTATACTATTTTCATCAATGCTTGAAACAGTATAGTTTATACCGTTTTCGTCTGATAATAGTACTTCTTTACCATTTCCATCACTAATTATATAATCAAGAGTACTTTGATTATAAACATGGATATTTCTGATGCCGCTCAGATTATCAGTCACTGTTATATTTATAATTTCAGTAGTTGAGTCAATATAATATCTATTATCATAAGCTTCATCAAGATCTATTTTTAACTCAGGTTTCGAATGATCGAACACCCACTTATCAGAATTATCTGTATCCGGAGTACTATCACCCCACTGGGGGTTATCTCCATTTGAATGTATTGATTTTAGTGCTTCTCTTAGGGTTGTGATTTCTTCACTTCCATATTCATTTTTGATCATTACAGAAAGCTGATCAGCAACTGCCTCATCTCCGATAGTAAATGTCAGAACAACTTCTTCCTCAGCAGTTTTTGTCTGATTATTAAAAATAACTGTATTACCTTCATCATTTTTACATAAAAGACTTACTATAACATTTTTCTTTTCAATGTCAAATTCCGCAGGAGCAGCTTTTATCTCAAGTGTCAGATCCTTGTTTTTTGAATAGATACCAAAGGAAAGGATATTAAGAAATTTGTCTAACTCGGTTTCTTCACCGTTTTTGAGAGTGATAGACTTGATAACCGGTTTGGCAAATTCAACACCAACATCTTCACAACTGAGTGTAAACTTTTTTATATTGCCCGCAAGATCTGTTATTGTTATAGTAACCTCTTTTTCATCAGGAAGTTCAGAATAAGTAAACAGTGGAATACTGTTAATATTTAACTCTTTTGTTCCTTTTTTAAAATCAGAAATTTGTCCCTCTCTATTTTCTTTATCTCTCTCCCAGTTATAGCTGATTGATGCAATTCCGGACCCCTCATCACATACAGTACCGCTAAGACATATTTGTTGATTTTTATTGTCGGCTGCCAGCTTTAAATTGTTATCATTTTTCTCCGAAGGTTCCTCTTTATCAATAATCAGATTTTCAGAACTTTTATTGTCAAAGCTGTATTTAAGAAGAGAATACCCGCTATTGGCTTTTCCTTGAACGGCACATTTGATATCAACTTTACGATAATCTTTATCACCGAATGTATCTAAACTAAAGCTTGTATCGCTTAGAGTTTCTTCTTTATAACCATTCTCATCGCTTTGAATATAATAAGTTAATGATTCATTATATTTCGATTGAGCAGAAACTTTAACATTTACCTTACCATTTGCTATAAATCCAAGTTCGTCATAGAACAAAATATTTACATTACCATTTGCAGGAGTCAGAACAGCATCATTTAATTCAGGTGCATCCGGTACTAATACATCTAACTTTGAATTACTTGAAATCTGAATTTTGTAGTTTGTATTATTTGTAAGTACCTTTTCCGTATTTACCTCCTCATTAGTCAATGAATAATAATACTTACCATTAAAAACTATATAAATACTATTTTTTTGAATCTCTTCCTTAACACCTTTATCAATTATCATATTAGAATCATATGTAAATGGAACTATTTTAGGGTAGTTATCGGTCGTATAGTGAGGCTGATCTTCGTTCGGTATAAGTTCGATTACTCTCTCTGTTATAACACCGGTAGAAACCTGTAAATATCCGTCAATATTAAGGTTGAACTCATCCTTGTCTTCACCGTCAAGATACAATCCTGATATCGTAACAACCTTATTTTTGCCTGTATTTTTGTTATCAAATGTGGCAGTTGTCCATTGAACCGTCACATCCTTACCATTGAGCAAATCAGGATCTTCAGGAGTTATAGTAATAGTCACATTTGCGTTCGTATTGCCATCATACTGTTTTTCTTCAACGGATATTGATAGGTCATTGATTGTAATGGGCTTGGGTTCTGTTTGCGTATATCCTGATGTCGTATCCGGATCACCGTCACCAGCTGAATAAGCGGCAATAGCTCCCTGTGGTATAAGCAAAGAGGCCACACATACAACAGAAAGGAACCTTAATTTTCTGTATTTCATTTCAGATACATCTCCTTTTTAATTACTGAGGCAGCTTCAATTGGTAAAATAGAAATAAACAACATTAGTGCTATTAGGAACATAATGTTTATTTTTAAAATAACAAGGATTATCAAAAGAATAAGGGCTGCCGCTGAAACGATGTAAAATAGTTTTTGATTCTTCCACTTCTTTTTTTTCACACCTTTGCACTTGACAGATAGAAAAATCTGAAATCCGGAACCTAACAGTAATCCGATCCAAAACAGAGCGGCAACAATGTAAGCAGAAGCTGTAAGTCCATTACCTATATTTATGAAAGGGATTACCAACAGGCTAAGGGATGAAATTAAAAAGCTTAGTCCGGATAATCTGTTGATTTGGAATAATTTTTTCTTTTTCATTTTATCCCCCTCTTGTATCATTTACAGTTGAGTACTTTGTATTACGCTTGTGTTTTGTGTTAAAAAGGATAATGGCAACTACAATACACAGAAACACAATGAATAAAAACACAAAAGTTATAAAGAGAAATATTGAAGCATATTTAAAATCTGTTTCATAAAAGAGATCCCATCTGAATATCCATTTTGCAATCAGATATAGCAAAATAACACCTGCGAGTGATAATCCACCCACTTTCAGACCCAAAATCAAAGAAGAAAGATAGTCGTCTTTGAATTTCATAGCAGCATCTTTCATTTCCTTTTTTCTGGTTTGTTTCATTTTTTCTTCTTCGTTTGTAAGTATAGGCATATTATCACCCCCAACTATGTCAGTTCTTTCAATTCGTTACGTATGTCTTCACGATTTTTCCCAAGATTCGATGCAATATTATCAACTTTTTTTCCCGTCATAAGCTTTGCAGCTAATTTTGATACCGAATCTTTATATTCACTTAGATTTTTATATTTCATAGCTGTATTGTATGCCGGAATCAGTTTATCAAGTTCCATATCGTCTGCATCATTTACCTGAACAATTGCAGTTGCTAATTCATATCCATCACAATCATATCCATCGGAAAGATTCAAACGATAAATACTTTTAGCTATACCGTCAATATTATCCGTTTTAGGATTCTGCATAATAATGTCAATATATTCGCTCCAACGAGACTGATCGGGAACATGGTTACTTAACAGACCAGTAATTATCTCAGCTTCATCTTGATCTATTACATTATCGTTCGGATCTCCGCTGTACATAAATCGAATTATTTCATCAAGGTTTTCGTATCGATCGTGTTGAAACGGAACACTTAACATCTCATTTGATATGTCACGCATCATTGGCTTTTGATTGTCGGTATATCCTGATTTTAGGTTATTCCACTTATCCCAAGATAAGCGGTTAGAAAAAAATGTCATTATCAGGAAGAGTACAAAAAAGCAGATTGTTAATGAACTGCAAAACCCTGAAACACCTACCATCTGACGCACAAGTGGATCCGACTTTCTATCCAAAGATGGTATGGTATCCCGTGCTCTTTCTATATCATCCTGGAGGGACTGGAAATTATGATAATACTCTTCCGATGACTGGGAAGGATTCTGAAATCCCGGCTTTCTCGCATGCGTACACTTTTTTAATATTGCTTCCAGTGATTCATGATAAGCAATATCAATGTTTCGAAAATCACGATCGCAATACTTATCAACATTTCCGCTGCGTACCTCGGATTCATATTGTGCCATAATAGCTTTATTGAAAAAACTTGGGCTGCTTGTATCAGATGCTTTTTCAAGTATCCCCATACAAATCTCATAAATGGACAAACATTCCCAAAATGTAGTGCCAAATCCAAATATATCGCTTTCTATAGAAACCTGACCGTGAGTTAGTGCACTTTTTTGTCTTTGAAACGGAAATCCGGACTTTGATGATGTGAATTGTTTGATTTGTTCAGCATAACATTCAGGTGCAGAATATCCTACTGTACCATAAGCATAGAAATTATCCTTTCCAACATCCTGCCACTGACTTTGACCATAGTCTGCGGTAAATGATTTGTTTTCCGTATCACTATAATGCTGATATATACGGCTGTCCATTAGTTCCCGTGATCGACCAAAGTCAATAAGAACAAGTTCTTTACCGTGTTTTGTAACCATAATGTTTTCGGGTTTGATATCACAGTGTAATATAATTGGTTTATTTGATTCTGTTTTGCCGTTATCAGTATTTACATTTGAAACAAACTTCATTATCTCGCACAAATTGATCATAAATTGAACAATCTGATTCTGATATTTTACGATTTCTCTATAAGTGTATTCAGTAGAATTTCGTGTCCATTTGTGTGCAAGAGCATCATATTGAAACCATTGTTTGATACAATAATCCTGCAATGAATCTCCGTCTATATACTCTTCAACAACACAAAAGCAATTACGGGCAGATATTTCTCCATCTCCATATGGTATTGAAAAATCGCCCAAATTTTCTATTACATCCAGAACACGAACAACGGATCTACATGTCTGCATTGATTCAAGAATCTTATATTCTCTGTTCATAAAATCACGGAGTCTGGATTTAGGCTTAAATTTTAAGGCACATGAATACCTTAAATCATTACCGTACTTTATTCCTTTGAAAACAATGCTTTCTGTTCCTTCAGCAATAAAACCATCACAATTGATTCCGTATTCCGTGTCTATTCTGTAATAAAACTCCGTGCCTTTTATTGTATGGCTCATGACTTATTCTCCTCATCGTACTCTTCAAATAATAGCTTATAAATTGTATTCTGATCTGATTCATCGACAGGGGTAATATAGTCAAAACTTCGACTTGTATCCTCACTTTTCATTTGACCGAATATTCCAGTTCCTCTCTTTTCCATTTTTATCCTCCTTTAAACCAGTATTTCCAATCAGTTGCTTCCAACTGCACTGTTAATAGTGTTTACAGCCGTTGATGTGGAATTAGATACAGCACTTACCGCTGCACCTTGTTCATCAGGATCTCCTGCATGTCTGTTATACTCAGCTAACTCTTTATCGATGGAATGATATTGCTCGATTACATCCTTTAGAACCTTATCGTTGATTACATCAAGAATATCTTTTATACTGCCTATCTTTTCTGTAATATGATCAGAAATTTCTTTGTAAGCATTTTTTCCGCTTCCTTCCCATTGAGAAAGAAGAGTCTTGTTTATTCGATCAAATTCGTTTCTGATTGCTCCAAACTCTCTGATTGCCTCGGCACTTTCTGATACAAAGCTTTCAAGTTTTCCTATGTCAGCCCTGACAAATTTTGATTCAGCCATAATATCCCACCTCATCTTTAATAAACTTTATTTTTTTCAAATCATCTTTTTCAATCGAATAAGCGTATCCATCACCAATTTCACACCTTGCATATTCTTCTTTAAGGCTCTTGACATCCATATTGCCGAATATCGACTTTTGACCTCTCTCTGAAACAAATTCTGCAATACTGTCAAGTAAGAATGCTGTTTCAATACAAGAATTAAAATTATCTCTGTTATCACTGTCGCTTATGCTTTTAACATCAGAGAAAATAAATATCCAATTGTTTTCCTCAGCTCTGGCTGCGAGGGAAGGTAAAATAATCTCCATGAAAATTTTAGCAGCAGGGGAGTTAACATATAGAAATTTACTTTGTAAAACAAATACTGTATTTGTCCGTACACTTTCACTCGCATATGAACCTATAACAACGCCTGTGCCAAAGATATCGTTCAAAACAAGATTACTCATTCTTCTAATTCCTGAAAGATCCATATAATACTCATGGATATGTTTAACAAAAAGCTGAATTGGAGAAAGCTTTACTATATTTTCTGCTCCTGTTTTTGTTTTTAGCACACCTTCGGCATATCCTTGAATATATACATTTCTTCCGTTCTTTGGTAAAACTTCGGATATGTTTTTTAGTTGTTCTCTTCCGTCATCAAAGAACACAAAATGATATTTTTCAGAGGATACAAGCGGTTTTACCAGTCTTCTCAATAGATTTGTTTTACCAAATTCCTTTTTACCATAGATTGCAATTACTTTGGTTGAATCAAAATCAACTTCATAGGGTTTGCAATCAGTATAATCCAGACCAACATATGACTTGTCATCAGTCAATGTGATACCTTCAACAAACCTGTTGAATTCAATCTCGGTAAGTGTTTCAGGAAATCGTTTGTACTTTTTTACACTTCTGTTTTCAAATACTCTGTGGGCGTTTTTATAGAATTTAGGTTCTGTAATATTATCCGCAATATTCAGCTGAAGCTCATAAGCACTTTGCAGTGGAAATGTTGATTTTATGTTTTTAGGAACAACAGTAACATTAGCATACCCATGTCCCGGATTATTTCCTACCGGTATTACCTTATTGCTGAAAATATCGGTATAGCTATCCGCAGGCATTTCAAGAGCAATTTTTTGTTTGAAGCTATTCATATATGATCCAAGTCCTTTGGTGGAACTTGCTGTCATTACTATTGTGATACCTTTTGATAGACCATCACGACATAGCTTTGCAAGCTTTTCCTGATACATTGAATATCTCGGTTCATCCAAAAAGGCATTAACATTATCAATCAACAATGTTGTATGTATTGGCTGATTATCGTTGACAGAAATATAATTTTTTCCTTTCAGTGCTGTTATATTTTCCTTGAGTTGATCCTCAACCAGTTTAAAGACTCTTTTTACATACTCTTCGTTTGCATTATCAAAATAGGCAGCTACAAGGGGAAGACTTTCAAATTCAGACAAAGCTCCTCCAAAATCTAGAATAAAAATCTGTTCGTCCGTCTCTCTGTACTGCTTATGCAAAATAGTGATCAGTAGTTTAAGCAAATTTGTTTTTCCACTCATTGCAGAACCAAACATCAAAATGTTTGTCTGCAAAAGGTCTGCAATAAAATCGGGCTGCTCTTGTATAACAGGTATATCTTGACGACCGAGAACACATAGCATCTCTTTTTTTATCATTCTACCATTCACCTCCACTCCGTAGGATCCGGGTAAACTGATTTAAGCGGATCTTTAAAAATTATCCTTGGGTTTCTGAAACATGATTCTCCGTCATTGGCGGTTTTAATTGTTTCAATAGTTTGTACAATATAACTCAACTGCGTATCATGTTCATTAACATTCTTGGACGCACTTCTTACTCTGTCATTGTTACGGGTAGAAATGTAATAGTCCCTTTCGTGATTCCCGCATGGATTGACTTTTGTTACAGTAACTATAGGCTCTATTTTTTCGTCCTTGTTTGCACCTGTATATGCAGACTGAAAGTACATAAACTTAGTACCTGTACCAACGAGAAGATACGCTCGTCCGTTTCCGGGCATAGTTGGAGATGCTGCATCCGGACGGCCATCAAGCATTTCCTTCGAAGCTGTACGAGTTGCAACCTTCAAACAGATACGGGATTTTGAGTTAATGCGTATATCTTCGGTTATAGCACCCTCAATGTTCTGTGATACCAATATAATATGAAATCCTAATGTACGACCCACTCTTGCTATTGTTGTTATTTCTGCAATAAAATCAATATCATCACTTTCACTGCTAAAACGCTTTAATTCAGTAAATTCGTCTACAACCAATACAAGATGTGATAGCGTGTCAGGTTTTGTTCCGGTTTCTTTAAAGAATTGAAGTTTCTTTATTTGCCCTTTGTTTAGTGCTTTTAGTAAATCAGGATTAGTATCACCGTTCAATATTTGTGTGATAACTCGTTCAGCTCTTATATAAGCATCAACATTATCTACTCCGAAGTCGTTAAGTAATATTTTCCTTTTCTTGATTTCCGCATTCAGCACTTCAAGAAAACGCCTGAGCATATAAACTGCTGAAATGCCTTCGCTCTCACCAGCTGTATCATCTACTACACCCACACAATGGGGAAGTGTTCTCAATCGATTCGAGAATCCGCCGCCCTTCATATCTACAAGCATAAGATTCAGATAGGTAGGAGAATATTTCATACACAACCCAATCAAATAGGTGATTATTGTTTCTGATTTACCTGAACCGGTTGTTCCGGCAACAAGCATATGGGGACCATCAGCTTTTTCATATAGATCCAAACTGACAATACCGTGCTCATTCTTTCCTATAGGTACTGATAGATTTCTTGTGACATCACTATTGCTCCAATTATCCAGTATTTTTTCACGGATAATGTTCTGCATAATCATATCCGGTGTATAATTATACAGTTCAAACAAAGTAACCATTGATGGTACATTACCATTTTCTGCTATTCTTCTATAATATATTGCACTTAATCTTCGGAACGAATCTTTATAAGCAGTTTGTATCCTTACTCCTTCTGCCTTGCTTTTATCATAGAATATTAGTTCATTTCTGAATTTCTTATAATCGATAAGATTCTCAATATTGCTTGTTTTGCCTTCTCTTCTTGTGCCGGATTTACTCAAGCTATTTAGTGTTTCTCTTGATAATACATTATATCTATCGCTTACTTTTGCATGAGATTCAGTATCGTCTGTTACTTCAATAATATGTCCGCAATATCTTGGCAGTTTTGCAACATCCCGGCTTACAAAAATGAAAGTCAGACCATTCTGATTAACATATGGTTCGCCCTCAACGGGAGGTTTGGGTAAATACTTTGAAAAACCTGTTTCTTTAATATCATAATCATCAAAGACAATGCATACTATTTGAGTAAACTGTTCAGCTTTGCCTTTGTTCTCCTCATCTTCTTCGGATTCCTTTGTTCGTTCACTCATTATCGCCTGCAACTTTCCAAATGCAACAGCAGCACTATCTTTGTCAAATACGAATTGAGATGCATCTTCAAACAATTCATTGGTGTGCGGAAGATTTTTATAATTCTGTATATGATTTATCCTTGCAATCTCATTATCTTCCTTATTAAAGAAAAAGACAAACTGTAGATCTTCAGGTGTATGATAATATGCAAGCTCGAAAACAATGTGTTCTATAAAGTTTTCAGAATACCTGAATTGTTTTTCAATTATGCCCAAAGCGCCACAATTCTTTAAATCAAGAATAAGCGGAGGTAACTCTCCTTCTTTTTCTGCATTCAGATAACGAAATGTTTTTGTAGAAAGGTTATAGGCAAGGTCAACAAGAAGTCCGTCTGTGGGTTTTGCAGTTGCTGTAGAGCCTTTCTTTTTCTTAGTTTTTGGCAGAATAATTTCTATTCTACAGTCCTCATCATCTTTGTGTATTATGTAGCCTATGTCATAAAAAATCTGATCCTTCTTTTCATTCTTTATTTCAAACATAGGCTCGACTTGTTTGGATTTTCCTAATGATATTTTCATAAAATCCGAGTCATTCTGAGATCTTGCAAAAATAGCTCTGTTTAATTCGGCTGTATTTATAAAAAGCTCGTCGATATCAGGATAAGTTGTGCGAAGGTAGTTAATATCACTTTTTTGCCAGTCCTGTATTCTATCCCATATTCTGGTCAAATATTTTTCATAATTGCTTTTCCATTCTTCAATGGATTTTTCGTTATCTTTGCCCTGCTTTACATAGTTGTAGGTTTGGGTTACCATCGTAGATACCGATGTTGTCATCATCATTGCAAGCATTGAAAAACCTGATGGATCATCCCTAAAAAGTGCCAAAAGAGAACGAGCAGCAAAAAGAGTACCCATTGATATAACTGTTGGAATAATAATATCGAGATATTTTCTTTTTTGCTTTCCCGGTAATTCTCCTGGCGGAATAATATCTATTACCGAAGGTTCTGCCACAGCGATTCTTCGTGTGCTAATATTGTATTCAAGTTTTGATTTATCAAGCAAAGCCGGCATATCATAATTATTGAATAGAGGTGTCAGCTTTACTTTGGAATCACTTGGAATAATTAAACAACTTGTTGTTACTATTCCAAGCTCAAATAATTTCATATCAATACTGTCTTTTACAGAAATGAAGTTCAATTCATCCCTTGCACGGTATTGAACTACCAGTTCTTTATATTTTTTTGCGTAGGATTTAAACATATCAAAATGAGTACTATCATGATTCTTAAGACCATAGTATAAAGCCTCAAGCATAGCCCTTAGGGTAATATCCTTGTTCATAAGAAGCGACATCTGATATTGATCTTGTTTAAATAAAACCGTTAATAATAACTCATTGTTTTTCATGCTCAGTTACCTCAAGAATTGTTTTGCATATTTATTTCATTTTCAAGAATTTCCAATATATCATTGTTTTTCGGTATTAATGTTTTTATTCCACTTATAGAAACCTTTGGAAGATTAAATGACAGTTCAGAAACAGATTTTGCCGTTTCGTTTGTAATCGGAACTGAAGGAGTATGTATCGAAACCTCAGCGGGTTTTGCAAAAGTCAAATGTGGTATTTCCCCAATATAAACTTTTGGAGGTTCAATCTTTTCAGGTTTCTTTATATCATTTGATATTTTTACGGATGAAGTAGAAATATTAACTTTTGGTGCAGTAAATGTTAAAACTGCATCTGTTTCAAATTCCGGAATATGACTTTTTTCCGGAACAGAATAATCTGGTAATTGTACCTCCGGCATTTTAATATCAGAAATGAAATCTTGTATTTCAGATTGAGCGGGGAGCTTTATATCATCAAATGTAGGATTATTTGTTGATGAAAGGTCTAAGGTACCAACAACCACAGATTCTGGGATATTTACAATTGGGAGTGAGGAGTTATCACCGTTCTCGATGGCAAGCTGTGTCTCAAATACTGTTTTTTTCGGTATGACAGAAACAGGAATAGGGGAAACAATTGATGGTAATTCATGATCTATATGAATATCTGTATTTTTCGGTTGTTCCGGAACAGATATTTTTTCCAAATTAATTGATTGTATAAGATCTGCATTGAAGACTAATTTTTCTTTAGCAGGTATTTTTGTATCTATACCTGTTTGTGGAATTATTCCAGCAAACAAGTTATTGTTTAATAAAGTGGTAGTAGGTATTTTTACAGATAATACTCCATCAGGTTTAACTGTTGTCGGAACTGTTGATTTTATTAAGCTGATTGAAAAAAAATCAGGAACAGCAAATGGCTCTGAAAGATCAGAATATTCAGGGCTGTCCATTCCAACGGTCTTTATTCCCTCAAATACTTTAGTATTAATTTTTATTTCTGTATCAATCGAGTTATTATAAACAGGAATATCAGCGATCTTAATTTCACTAAACATCTGATTTGTGATTGTTGTTTTGTATTCCCCAATTCCATCAGGAATTACTGTTTTATCCTTACTGATACCGGGAACAGCTACAAGATCAATGGTTGGCATATAAGAAATACTTTTTTGTGTTTTTCCTATGATTAATCTACTGCTTACATCGAGATCAGGATTATCAAATACCTGACTGTAAGAAATTGCATCCTCTGTAATTTTAGGGGAAGGGACAACTACCTTTTGGATTGGTGTAGCAATCTTTTCTTCTTTTAGCTTCTTAATTTTTTCTGTTTTTGCATCTTCGAGCCACTGAAGCAGTATATGTCGCTCATGGGCTTTAACATGTGCATCATAATAGGTTATTTCCATATCATCCATATTGATACCTCCAAAAATACATTTGGGCACAGTCATTGCACAGTAGAATGACTGTGCCTGTGTATTAGCTTATACCGCTTGGTCGCATTATAAAAATACAGTTTATATAGCAGGATTATCCTCTGATAGCTTCTGCAAGCTGCTGATCGCTCTTTTCAATGGTATTTCTGTTTCCTTCTAACAGTTTTGCAAGACCATTAAGAAGATCCGGAATCTGTTTTTCAACGAAATAAGCCAGTGTGCCTTCTGTTTCAGAACCTGATGTTCCAATTTTTGACTGAATAAGTGCGTCTTTTGTTTCACCTTCAAATGTTGAAAGTGCTGCTGTAAGATCTGCGATAAAAGCTGTTGCCTTTGATTTGAAGTTAGTTGAAGCAGTTTGGATAGAACTTACTGCTGATTCCATTTTTTCGTTATCTACTAACATTGCCATAATTGCATATGCTCCCTTCTGATATTATCAAGCCTGCTCTGCTGAACTCTGTCCAACACTTCTGTTGTTCTGTCCCAGAGCAGGATCAAGGCTTTCCTGCGTTGAAATAAGTGCCTTTTCAATGCTGTCAAAGAGACCATCGCCCTCTTTATCAAACATTGCCATGTACTTGTCGAACGTTCCGTTCGTATCAAGAAAAGCCTTTACATTCTTTTCATAAAATTCTTTGAAACCATTAGCAGCTTCTCCCTGGAAACCTGAAGAAAGAAGTGTGCTTACGGTAGAGTCAAGATCATTTAAAAATGATGCCACTGTTCCACGAAAGTTAGAGCAAACACCCTTTGCCTTCTGCATTTCGTCGTTGATAATCACTTTGCCTGTTGAACCCATTGCCATTGTAGTTTTCCTCCTTAATTAGTTTTCTTGTTTCTTATAATACTATCCAGCTCTTCATACTCATCAAATAGCTTATCATAGTATCTGCCTTGTACGCCATTTTGACCAATGATAAGATTCAAAGTTTTGGAAGTGAAATCGATTACCTTGCTCATATCATCAATAGGTTCAAGCAATACATTTTCGCCTGTTATTTCGATTTCATGTCCTGCGGGAGTATCCAAAGCCGTTGTCAAGTTTTTATACATCTGTTCAAGCTTCTCACGCAGTCTTTGATTGCGTTCCCCTAAAGCAGCCATATCTCTGGCTGCTGTAATAAAAGCCTGATCATTCAGATGTATTCCCATCATCACCACCTCCTTTCTCCTTAGCCTTCTGAATTTCCTCCATAAGCGATTCTTTCATATCCGCAGGCATACAGCTACATAATTGTTCAGCATTTTCAAAATCTCCGATATCAATATAGGAACGAATGCGGTATGTTGCAGACAGATAATCTGTTGGATCTTCTAACATTTTTTTCATCCAGAAGTTAATCCTGTCCCGATATTTCTTCTGCCAGTTTTCATCATTCCTGTATTTACCCACCTTCAATTCATAGTAAATACCTGTATACTGATTGCCTACAATATTAGAAGCCTGTAATTCTCTGGCTTTATTAAGCATATTTTCATAGTCTTTCTTCATCTCATAAGCTGAAAGATAAAGTGAAGTTTGCATATCTCGCTGAAGCTGATCTATTTCGAATGATTCCTTGAGCATATACGGTACAGTTTTTTCTTTTTCTGGTGCAGGAACACCGTCAACCGGTGTCAGGTATTTTTGAACAGTTTCAGTTGCTTCTTTTGGATCATCATCCCCAACCTCATCCAGAACCTCCTGTATTTTTTCACTTATATCATCAAACTCCCCATTGTCCCACTTTTCCTGCATAAGTTCTTCTTCATCTTCAGGGGATAAGACCTCCGATATCTGAGTATCAACTGAATTTTTAGCATCATCGTCAATGACAGAAAAGCCGTTATTAAAAGACGATACAGTATCTTCTGATGCATTCAAGCATCTTATTGTTAAATCCGGCTGTTCTAAAGATAAATACAACTGTGCAGCTCTTAAATAGGATTCATATGCTTGTTCAGCTGAAGGCTTTCCTTTCCTCAGTGCTGTATCTATTTCCCTTAATGTATCCTTCCACCTTCTGTTAAGTGCCTCCGGAGAGTTATCGGTCAGATGATGCATCATTGCGTAAGCAACTCTATCATTGTAATAATCCATATTTAAATCAGCGAACTCAGCAGCACGGTCAAGTTCTGCTTTGGCTTCATCATAGATATCAAGATCCAAGAAAATATGAAACGCAAGACTATAAGCTGCATATGTGTTAGGCTGTAAAAGTTTCATCTGGTTCAGGGTAAAAAGTGTTTCCCTATAATTTTTCAGACTTGCGTAGCAACCAGCTTTTTGCCGAAGCAGCTCGTAGTCAATACCAACATACTGTTCTGCTTGGAAAATGTTCAACAAGGCATTTTCAAAGTCGCCATGATCTGTGTTGATCATAGCCATAATTTTGTATATCTGCCCCTTGAGCATTTCGTCGCAGTCGTTTTCAAGTGCTTCCGTCAATGCTTTTAAAGCCTCAGCCATTTTTCCTGCCATTGCACTTGCGTAACCCAATAAGAAATAGCCATTCCCGTTTTTGTTATCAATTTTCACGGCGGTCGTGAAATACTCAACAGCTCTATCAGGCTGATCCATCGACATACATGCTTTACCGGCAGCATAATATGCTTCGGTTTCCTTTGGTTCTTCCTTAATTGCTGCTTCAGCATACTTTAATGCTACTGCAAATTCACCGCTTCCGAATGCCAAATTTGAATTTGACATATTTTCTGAATAAGACATAACCATCACCTCATAAAGAAATAATAAATTTTATATTTAATCATAGTATATCTCCATTACGACTTCGTCATTTGATGATAAAAGCTCTAATTGTGGTATTATTTCTATTCCAAATTCGTTGTCCAGCCCAATATCATATTTAGCTAAGATATCATCATCCAAATCAATAATTCCTGATAAAACACAAGTTCCATTCGTTGAAAAATAAATGCCAGAAAACTGTAGAGCAGAAGAAATATTATTAGTACTCAGTTTACTAAAGTAGTCGGATAATAGAACTGAAATCTTTTCAAAAATTTCTGTTTTATCAGCAATCAATTGTTTATGACAAGATTCTTGTTTTTTTATTTACTCTATCAACTTTAGGATTATCCACTAATGTTAAAAGTTGTCCTCTAAAACAAGGCTATAAATTTTTCTATAAGCTTAAAACAAAAGTATTTATCGAAGAAATATCAATCTTGGGTATACTAATACCTCCTATGTTAATTTGTATATTATTTGAAGAAGGCGACGAAACATATTTGTTATTTCCGGTAAACAAATCAACCACATTTTTTCTAACCTCACTGATTATTTCTTTCATTTCAATAATAGTACTGCCATTATGACGATACAATATCTCATGTTTATAATATATTTTACCATCTTTATCCATTGTCAAAATATTCGACGAATTTTTCTCTTTTACTGCTATACCTTCTTCGAGATATTGAGATGGCTTTCCATCGTATTCTGATACAACTACAGTTTTATCAGCACCGCCAGATATCGTACTGACAAATTCTATAACTTCCGATATTTTATTATAAACCGGATTTTCAGTAACACTCTTCAAACCATTAGCAAGCCACGAATTTGGAACTACACGGTTTACAATTTTAGAACCATACTCTAATATATCTGTTCCGGTTGAAAGCTTATCAGATACTGTGGCAACGGTATGAATTGTTTTGACAAGTTTATAAGTTTTAGCCAAACAGCCTAATGATTGTCCAAAGAAACCTAGTCCGCCTGTTTCAAAGCCGGAAGCAAAACCATCGCCAAACGCCTTTCTCGTACGCGAAAAAGCATTAGATACACTACCCCCTGATAACAAAACTCCTACAAACGTAAATCCACCGGAAATAGCACCAGTAATCAAACCACTTATCATCGCCTTTGCTAATCCTTCGAGCAATGCAGCCCCAAAGACAGCCCATAATGAAGCACCTGTTCCCGCAGTAAAGACCGCGATTAGTGCACCCACAACAATAAATATAAAACCGATCAGTAGTTCCTTCCAATGATCCTTGACCCATTCACATACCTCCATCAAGACATTTTTGATAGCTTCATTAACATCACATATGCCTTTCCAAAGTTTTGTACCCAAGTCATATAATTTGTCCCAATATCCTTTTTCACATTCAGGTTTAAGATATTTATATTTGTTATAAAAATCTTTTTTCAGTTTTGTTATGATACCGGCTGTTTCATTGTCAACTTTTCCGACATCTTCAAAAAGTTGTTCCATCTTGCGATAGGCAAGAGATATAGCACTTTTTTTCTCTTTCTCACGATAATTAGCATTATCAGTATGCTGAATCGCAGTATCAACATTAGTAAATACCGATGCAACATCTAATGATTTCTTTAAAGAATTAAGAGAATCAACCATCTTGGAAGCAGACATTTCGGCACTTGTGAAGACTGCAGCAATGTTACCATAGCCACCGACTCCTTTGGTAAAGCCTATTGTGTTGCTATTAAAAGTAATCGTTGCCATATTACAACCTCCATTCATTTATTGTTTTCAGGTATACAGGTCATTATTGAATCAATAAATTGATTTAAAAAAATACCGGATAATTCATAACCTGATGAAGTATAAGCCTTTTTTTTGTCATCAATATGAATAGTATAAAGTCTATTTCCATCCACATTATATATGTTGATAACAAATGCAATATTGTACGATTTTGTTTTTCGAGAAGATATTAAAACTTTTTTTTCAAACAATCTCAAGCTGTTTAATACTTTTTCTGATAGACATAGGTTGATAGAATCATCTATTGGAATTATTTTCAATTCGCGCAAATAGGCAGTATTCGCTAGATTTATTAGCTGATAGTACTTTTCACCGGGGATATGCTCGTTAATCTTTTTTATTAATTGATATCTTTGCTCAATCTCAGAAAGGATATCATCAAGCTTACCAATCCTTTCGTACCTGCAGCCATCATCCATACATACTGTTCTGTATGAGTCTACAGAAAATTTGTATAACGGATTACCATCAGCATCTTCGAGAGAAACAGAGTAAATAATTTTCCTCATCGTTAGATGGTTGTCTTTTATGGACATAACCAAAGCATCTAACAGAGCTGAACCATACTTAATGTCAATCTCAAGGTTCAAGGGATCTGAATACATTAATTCATATCCATCTCTTATGCATACCCTATTAATTTTATTTATTTGATTTTGAATCATCTAAACCACCCTAAAATTCTACAACACTAAAATCCATACTCATAATACCTTGTTTTACTTGTGAATTTCCATTTTCATCTAATACAGTTTTACTTTGAAAATTACCTTCATCACTTCTATCGACATATGCTTTTTTGCCCCATGTAGAAACTATTATCCTACCATCTGATGTAACGCCGGTTACCGAAAGAGAATGTCCTGCACCTGCGCAATTTTGTAGAAGTGTACCATCCATATTATACAAAACCACGTTCTGTGAGGAAATGATTACCTGTTTTCCTTCTGCAAGATAATTTTTTATCTCATTATTCGTCAGTGTGCCATATTCTTTCGTTTTTACTTTTACCTTACTTTTTCCATCAATACCCTTTTCCGCCATAACTTTTTTAATCAAATTGTCTTCGTCCTTATGAGAAAGACCCGATTTCTTCACATTGTCGTATTTCGAATATATATATACCATCAGTAGATCATAGTTCAAATCTCCATTTCTTTTTCTTAAGCTGAATCCGAATTTTCTTCTAAATAATTCGCTGCCATTATCTATATTGATGTAATATTCAAATACGGTATTCACCGTCGAGGCATATCCACACCCCTCATGATTCATACCCGATAAATACTCATAAAGTTCATTATCTGACATATTCTTAAGTTTCTTATTTTTCTTAATTATATCTATAAACCTATTTTCTTCGGGCGTAATTTCTCCTTCGCTGGTCTTGGCAATAGCTGCAGCCGAACCTTGATCACTGCCATACATACTCTCATTATCGTGCGAGTAAACGCTGCTTTCTATATAGTCGTATGTTACTTGTTTATTGTCTGAATTATTCTCTGTCCTATGAATCATTTTTTCTTTTCTGGCATCGTCAAACGATATTCCAGCACCGCTATGCTTGAGGTGTCCACTAGCAAATGCAGCTGCTGTTTTAGCCGCTTCGATTACTGCGTATATATTATCATTAAGATACTCATTGCCATTAAGAAAAGTGGAATTTGAATATGTATATTCTATTTGTAAATTAAATTCTTTTCTCAACTGTCGCACCATATCAGCTACTTTTTCATCGATAGTTCTGACATCTTGCATAAATTCGATTATCTTTTTATTTGCTAACCATAACGATTCTGTTCTTTGACTATTAACAGAAATAAGAGTTTGAACCGTTTCAGAAAGTTTGGTATCCTCAAAAAGATCAATTTGATTTTTAAGTGAAATTAATGATTTAGATAGTTCTGAAGATGAATTTAAAGATGACAAAAATATCGTATCAAAACATCCCTCGATTGTTCCCAGTGCAAATCCAGTTTTGTTAATTGTTATCGTTGCCATTCATATTTCACCTCAACATCCACATTCCCATTTCCGTTGGTATTCCTTCATTTGTGCATAATAACTGTTGACCTGTGACTGTGCATAACGCACATCGCCAACATTATTTAACTGATGAGAGATATCGTTAAGTTCTCCATTGCAGCTATCAACAGACTGTTGAGCTGCTGTGACTTCTTCTTCCATCTCTCTCCTTTTTCTTTCTAACTCTTGCAGGACTGTATTCAAATCACTTTGTGTAGAATTGATATCATTTGAGTAAATTTCTTGAATATCAGCAACGCCTTTGTCAGATGAAAGAATTCTTTTATATTCCTCGGCAGTCCGTTGAATATGTTTCTTCATTGTTTCAAATTCATTATTCAAAATTTCTCTACACTTATTCTCTGCACCTTGCAAAAGAGCCAGTTTTTGCCTTGAATCTTTTAATTGAGCATTTCGCTGATTCAATTCGTTAATAAGTCCAAATTTTCTTTCTTGAAGTTGTGAAGATGTTATTTGTATAGCATTCCTCGTTTCTATCGCCTGATAGTATTTATTTCTTGCGGTGTAATACAATTCTTCATAATTTGGCATAGAATCACCTCATTAAAAATACATTTAATTTCATACTTTCAAAATACATAATTGCCATTATGTAATCATTTTTTACTCTAAACAAGCATAAAAGTTTTATAAAAATAAACGAAAAATAAAAATAGACATAAAAGTTCAGGCTCTATCAACTGTTTTTCAAAAAACGGTTGCCAGGGCTGAATTTGTTATGTCATTATTACAGAAAATACTATTTTTATATAATAATCGGCAAAAAAATCATTGACAATTATGATATAAAATGGTACTATAAATATGTACTAGTGTATATTTAACTTTTCGATAATTTATTATGATTACATAATGGCAATTATGTTGCTCTGCTTTTTCGGCGGAGCATTTTTTACACCACTAAACGCATATTTTCCATACGCTGACGATGTTCTGTACCTGTGGAAATAATATATATGCGTGTTGTATTGATGCTGCTGTGACCCAGAATATCAGCAAGTTTTGCGATATCCTTTTCGATACCGTAAAACACCCTTGCGAACAAGTGACGGAGATTGTGCGGGAACACTTTATCGGGATTGACATTTGCATCTTTACACAGATTTTTCATATCTCTCCATATGTTGGTCCGGTCTAGTGGTTTTCCTGTTCGTGTAATAAAAATACAACCCAATTCAATTTTCTGCTCCGTTGCAAAGCGGAGCAGTTTTTTTTGTAATGCTTTGACAATAAAAACAGACCTGCGTTTGCCCTTGCAGAAAACAAAAGCTTCGCCTTTTTTCACTGCTTCAACCGTGATAAACTTTAACTCACTTACACGAATACCTGTACCGCAGATTGTCTGCAAAATCAGGTTAAGGCGTTTGTTACCCTTGCTTTCAGCGGCATTCAGTAAGCGATTATATTCTCCTTTCGTCAATTCTTTATCTTCTGAGCAGAATATCTGCCGCTGTTCTTTGATAGTCTTTATTTTTAAATGCTCACAGCCAGCAAAAGTAAAAAAGCTATTAAGCGATGCGATCATAGAATTGACACTACGAACTGCGTACTCATTTGACAGCAGATTTTCCTTATACGCTATCGCCAGTTCCTTCGTTACCGCCTGTGTTCCCACATGCTGCCAAAATGCTTTAATGTCACGCATATACTTTTCGATGGTGTTCTCGCTTTTTTCATCAAGTCTCAGATAGTTTCTGAACTCATCTATTTTTTCTTTGGTTACTATCAGATCATTCATTATATTTCCTCCATAGTTCTTATTTATTTTTATTGTACCCATATCCTTCTATTTTAATATAGCCACAATTCTTACAGTATACTATAATATCACTCTGAACAGAATAAATGTCAACCAGCAGCTTAATATTTAGTTTTAGAGTAATCTTTCTAGTTATTGTTTGATAAAAACAAAAATATGGCAATACCTTAGATAATGCGGCATAAATTTTTGATTTACACTATGCTATAATGAATACGCAACGTGTATTTTTTGTTATGAGGGCAAGAGCATGGATTGTAAAGAGAAGATACGGGAGCTGCGGGAGAGTACCGGCTTAACAAGGAAAGAGTTTTGCCAATTATTTCAGATGATTTTTCCTTATCTGCCTTGATGTTTCCTGCAGGGTCAGTACGGATAAAAATGTTATCCATGTTCCACCTTAAAACCGGATGACCACCGTGTGCTATCTTCTGTTCAAGCACAAGCTTCATCAGTTCCTTGGTCGGTGGACTCATATCCTTGAATCCCTGTCCGAAAGGCACAACGGTATATCCCATGCCTTCCAGGTTCTGTACCATCTGTACTGCTCCCCAACGGTCAAAGGCAATCTCTCTGATGTTGAATCTCTCACCAAGACTTTCTATAAAATTCTCAATGCAGCCATAGTGAACAACATTTCCTTCGGTTGTCTGCAGGTAACCTTTTCGCTCCCACAGATCATAGGGAACATGGTCTCTTCGCACTCGAAGGTCAAGGGTGTCTTCCGGCACCCAAAAATAAGGAAGAACGATATATTTGTCATCCTCATCAAGTGGCGGAAACACAAGCACAAATGCCGTAATATCGGTTGTACTGGATAAGTCCAGTCCGCCGTAACATACACGACCTTCCAGGTCATCTTCATTAACGGCAAAGTTGCAGGCATCCCACTTTTCCATCGGCATCCATCGTATCGATTGTTTTACCCACTGATTAAGTCTTAGCTGTCTGAAGGAGTTTTCTTCTCCGGGATTCTGCTTTGCAGAGTCACAGGCAGCTTTTACTTTTTCTATTGCAACAGTAATACCAAGTGATGGATTTGCCTTTTTCCACACTTTAGGGTCTGTCCAGTCTTCAGACTCATCTGCTCCGTAGATAACGGAATAAAAGGTAGGGTCAATCTTTCGCCCTGCCTCAATGTCGAGTGCCTTCTGATGTATCTCGTAGCAGATAGAGTTCGTGTCATTCCCGGCTGTTGTAATAAGGAAATACAACGGTTGCATACGGGCATCACCCGAACCCCGGGTCATTACATCATAGAGTTTTCGATTTGGCTGGGTGTGCAGCTCATCGAAGATTACTCCATGCGTGTTAAAGCCATGCTTGTTTGCAACATCCGCTGACAGAACCTGGTAGGAACTGTTGGTAGGTTTGTAGATGATTTTCTTCTGCGACTCCAGTATCTTCACTCTTTTCATAAGAGCCGGACAGAACCTTATCATATCAACGGCGACATCAAATACAATTTTTGCCTGATTTCTGTCTGCTGCACATCCGTACACTTCCGCTCTTTCTTCTCCATCACCACATAAAAGAAGAAGTGCAACGGCAGCTGCAAGTTCCGATTTTCCTTGTTTCTTGGGAATCTCAATATAGGCTGTATTGAACTGTCTGTATCCGTTTGGCTTTAATACCCCAAACAGATCCCTAATAATCTGTTCCTGCCAGTCTATCAGTTCAAATTTCTTTCCTGCCCACGTTCCTTTGGTATGGCATAGTTCCTCAATAAAGCTAACAGCATAATCTGCCATCTGCTCATCGTAATGAGAAGACTTCGCCATAAGCTTCGTGGGTTTATACTTTTTCAGTTTTCTCATTCGCCATCACCTCCACGAAAAAAGGACCCCTGGTGGAGTCCCGAAAAGTATTCTTTTTCAGTTTTTTACTGTCCCATGTAGCTATGAATGGTGTTCAGGATTTCTTCCTGCTCATCCTTGTTCACACCGATGCTTTCAAGAGCCTCTCTTGTTCCACAGTCGGGGCAGATGTAGGTTTCGTTGTCCACTCTTGAAAGAGCCGGACTTCCGTGATATTCCTTGCCACATTTAGGGCAGATTGCAATTCTTCTTACTTCAGTCTTCATGTGTATCCCTCCTGCTTATTCTGATTGCATCGAACAGGTACTTCTCATCAAATCCAAAGGCTCGGTATCCGTCAAGGCAGGTGTTCACATAGTACCAGCTTGGGATTCCAAGTTCTCTTTCTTCATGCATGATGTAGACAAAAGCATCTCTCCTTCGCACCTTTCCCGTTCTGATGCCTTTGATATCCAGGGTCATTTCCTTTTTGTAATAGAAGTTTGGATATCCTTCGTAACGGTCGAGTGCTTTCTCATCGGTTTCGGTAACTTCCCATATTACAACAGGAACTTCTGTGCCTTCCATCGGTTCAATGGTAAGGTAAGAACCTGTCTTGCTGCCTTTGAACAAAAGCTGATAGTCTTCAATGACCGATGTTCCAATAATCCTTGCACCCGGACATCGCATTCTCATCTGCGGGATGTTCAGGTTGCTGCCATAGGCAATGTAGTATCGTTTACTCATATGGTTTCCATCCTTTCTGAAGGGGACACCCTTCTACCACCTTAAGACCACCGAAGTGGTCGACTCTTTTTATTAAGGTGTTACAAGGCTATCTCCTTGCAGTTCTGAATGCTGTATCTTCTGCAAGTCTTCTTGTAAGAAGGTCTCTTGCTGTCTTGAATTCGTCTCCGATGAACCCAAGTCTTAAGAGCCATGTTCTCATTGCGTATTTTGGATTTTCGTTCTGCTGTGGCTTTGGACTTGCTGTTCGGACGATCTTTGCCATCTGGCTGAGTGCCAGGCAAAGCTGAATGTAGCTTTTAAGCTGTCCAGCATGAAGTCCGTTCTGCTTTCCATCGGCAGGTGCATCAAACTGGAAAAGTCTGAACTCGATGGTTCCCTTTGTGAAGGTTGCGTGGTAGTTGAGCATATGGTATCGGCTGTCGTTGTAGTGTTGACTGCGTCCGTAGTTGCAACCCTGTGTGCCGTACCAGATGTCTGCAAGCTTGCTCATGGTCTTTGGTTTCTTCTTATTGAGCTGCTCTAAAAATCTTGGGTCAACCGTTCTGCAGTATCTGTTCATTCTGCCTCGGTCAAGGTCAAGTGCCTCGGCTATCAGACTTTCGTGGCTTGCCATGATGTTTGCAAGGTTTCTCATGGTCTGTGGTGTGTGGCCGTTTGCTCCGATGTGGATGTGAACTCCACATCCTCTTGTTGCATCACTCTTGGCTCCTGCCTTGCGAAGCTTTCTGATCAGTTCCTGCAAGATTTCCATGTCCTCGTATTTAAGAATTGGGGTTACCATTTCGCATTTGTGTGCATCATCTCCGGCAATGCTTACGTCCCTCTGGAATTTCCATTCTCTGCCTTGTCCGTCCCAGGCTGACCAGGTCATGTAACCGTTTCTTGATGCTGTATTTTCGTAGCGTCCTGTTCCGAAGTATTCGGCTGCAAGCTTTGCTGCTCGCTCTCTTGTGATGCTGTTCATCTCGACCTCAACTCCGATGGTCTGCTTTTTCATTTCTTCAATCTGATGTGTGATTTTTTCGTTCATTCTATGTACCTCCGTTTGGTGTGTTTTCCCTTTTGTTAGTACTATATATCACTCTAAAAGCACACTATATCAAGTTAATTAGCACCATATACTACACAATCTTTTAGCAGAAAAACTGTGTATTTCTGACCCTTATTCTTCAGTGATCTTACGGCATTTATCCTCACCATAGACCACATTCAGACTGCTGCCGTTATCCCATGCAACCATAATGCTTGCAGTATCATCAACACCTCTGACCGTACCCTTCGTTCCAATCGGTGGTGCCTGGAGATCATCCATTCTTACAAGTTCAACTCTTGTACCAGCCGGATATTCCTTTTTCACTCTTTCAACGATATCTCTGCTTGGAAAGAACATTATTCTTCGCCTCCCTTCGCACCGTTCTTGAAAGCTGCTGAGCCTTCAAGGTTTTTAAGAAGAAGTTTTCTGTCTGCCTTGTATTCCGCTCCGATGAATCCGAGTCTTAAAAGGAAACATCTGAATGCGTATTTCTCGTTGTCGACTTCCTTCTCCTTTGCCTGGATTCTTTTTTGATTCACACTCATCTCGCAAAGTGCTGCAATGAATCGTGTGTAGGTCTGAATGCTATCTGCATCCAGGTCTTTTGAAAACCAAGGGAAGGAAACCTTATCTTCTTCAATCTCGATGCCGAGTTCCTTGATACCAAGTGCCTTCTTGATGAGTCCGGCTTTGGAATCAATAAGTGCTGTAAGGTTTCCCACCTTAACTTTCTCAATTGGGATTGATACCGTAAGTCCTGCGGTTTCGCCCTCTGTTGCCCCCTTATTCGGCTCACAGTCGGCTTCTTTTACCCCCATTTGATTGTTATCCCATTCTTCCGGGGAAGTGCCTGTGGTCATTAAGCAGGCACCAACAATCTTTGATGTTTCTTCCATACTTTCTACATCTGCAAATTCAAGTTCTCCGTTTCTGCCTACAGTGTAGTTTCCTACCTCGTATGAGCAGCTTGGAACTCCAAGGTATCTGGCTTTAACACCGAGTTCCTTTTCGATTGCCTTTACCATTGCTTTTCGGCTTTCGCCCTTTACATTAAAATGCAGTACCATGTTATGTACCTCCTTCGTTTTTGGTAGTACCATATATCACTCTAAAAGACACATATATCAAGTTGTTTGTGTGTATAATAAGCAGATATTATTCGGTCGGAAACTGTGAGTAGTACACAATGCCTGAAATCACGAATACCACGTTAGGAAGTGCCACTCCGTTGCCCCAGATCTTATATTCAGCAGAATCGGAATGTGGGTTGATGAGCCATTTCCTTATCTGTGCATCGGTCTTCGGATTTGTTTCCTTACCGAGAGCCTTTGCATGGGTATCAAAGATTTTTCTCCACTCTGCAATATCCTCATCAGTGGGTTCAGGAATACCAAGGTCATCACACCACCAATCGGGAAATCCCTGCAGTCTTGCACATTCGGTCGGTGTAAGTCTTCTTACGATATAGTCAGCTTCAAGGACTCCATTCTGAAATCCCGGATTTGTACCATTCACAAGGCATCCACTCTTTTCTTCCGTAAAGGTAATGCATTCTGCTTTCATCTGTGGGTAAAACCCATAGCTTGGACTGTCATTTACGATTGGCGGGTCCTTGTAGTCGGTTGCCGCAAGTGTGTTTGCAAGTTCCTCTTCTGCTGATGTAAAGAATGATGCCTTTGAAGAACTGAACACAGGATGAGCCACACCACTTGCTCCTGCTGCAACAAGTGTGGGTTCGACTTCCTCTTCCACCTGGAAAGAGAACTGTGCGTTGTAACCCTGGTTCATTGCAGGTCTTCCGATTCCATATGCAACTCCATGCTGTTCTGTCGCATTAAGCGTGTACATCACATCGGATTCCTTATAGCCATTACCTTTATGAGAAGGTCTTGTTCCGTTTCCTTCAATAACAGCCATACCACCCTGATTGCATGATGGATTGCCACCATTACCATCAAGGCATCTGCTGGTAGTTGCCTCATAGAATCCACTGTTAGGATTTGATGACTTCATCGCATTACTGTCCTTGGCACAGATGCCATAGACCTTTGGCACGAATAAAGTCTGGTCATTGTTGCATCCAAGGTTTGCCGACTTATCTTCCTGAATCAATGCACCCTTACCACCACCTTCACAGCCACTTCTGATTTTGAGAGTCTTCGGTGTCTGCACCACAAAAGGCTGATTATTACCACCGGTCCCAAATGTGGAAAGGACGGTCTGTGCAACTTCAAGAGGACCCGTATATCGGCAGTCTTGTCCGTGGTTTTCAAACATTAAGCTGTTGCTGCCTGTTTCTCCAATGCTCTCTGCAGAACCGTTGGCAGTTTCTTGCCACGCACGGAAGCCCTGCGAAGAATACCCAGACAAGCCTTCTGACTCAAATAGTATTTTTCCGGCACACCAGTCTGCAAAATCTGCGACAAAGTAGATATGTTTTCTTCTCTGGGGTACTCCCCAAAACTCTGCATCAAGCTGTCTCCATGCGACTGAGTAACCATCTCCCAGGATTTTTCCTGCACTCTGCCATTTTGAAGGTTTAGGCACTGACACACATTCATCTTTAATTTTGCAGACCTCTTCAAGGACGGCTCTGAAGTCTTCTCCCTTGTTACTTGAGAAGGCTCCCGGGACGTTTTCCCAGACAATAAATCTTGGATATCTGCCATCTGTCTTACACCTCATTTCTTTTATGATTCTTACCGCCTCATAAAACAGGCTGGAACGAGAGCCACCAAGTCCGTCCCTCTTTCCGGCAACGGACATATCCTGGCATGGACTTCCAAATGTGATGATGTCAACGGGAGTAATCTCTCCACCATTCATCTTGGAAATGTCACCATAGTGTTTCATCTGCGGTAGTCTTTTCGTTGTTACACGAATAGGAAAAGGCTCGATTTCCGATGCCCACAAAGGGGTAACACCAGAAAGCAAGCCTCCTAAAGGAAACCCGGCAGAACCATCAAAAAGGCTGCCAAGGGTCAAATTATTCTGTTTCTCCATCCGTACCCTCCACTTCTTTTACCAGTGCAGAGTATGGGATCTTCTCACCATCTCTGATTACAAATACACCTTCTGCATCACCGGTATCCTCAACATATCTGCGAAGGATGACGGATGCGTATTTCTCATCAAGTTCCATCGTATGACATACACGGTTCGTCTGCTCACAGGTCATGAGAGTTGAACCACTGCCACCGAAGGTATCAATAACGATTGCATTTTCCTGACTTGAATTTCCAATCGGATAAGCAAGCAGGTCAAGTGGCCTTGAAGTCGGATGGTTCTTATTCTTCTTCGGCTTATCGAAATTCCAGATGGTAGTCTGACTTCTGCCTGCATTCTTGCTCCAGTAGTGCTTTCCATTTTGTAAAAAGCCATAAAGGACTGGTTCATGCTGCCATTGATAGTCGGAGCGTCCGAGCACCAGACTATCTTTCACCCAGATACAGCAGCTGGATAAGTGAAAGCCTGCATCCACGAAAGCCTTTCTGAAATTAAGACCTTCTGTATCTGCATGAAATACATAAGCCGAGCCACCCTTTTCAAGATGCTCGGCCATGTTCTTAAATGCTGAAAGCAGGAATTCATAGAATTTATCATTTGCCATCTTATCATTTTTGATGAATAACCCATCTGAACTTTCAAATGCCACGTTGTAAGGTGGATCAGTAATGATAAGGTTGGCTTTTTTACCATCCATAAGTGCAGCTACATCTTCTGAAGAAGTTGCATCACCACACATCAGTCTGTGTCTTCCGACTGTCCAGATATCACCACGCTTTACGAAGGTTGCTTTTTCAAGTGCAGCTGACAAATCGTAGTCATCATCCTTTACCCCGGAAGTATCATCCGAACCAAAGAGATCCGCAATCTCACTTTCATCAAATCCCGTAAGTCCGATATCGAAGTCCTCACCCTGGAGAGCCTCAATCTCAATACGAAGTAACTCTTCGTCCCATCCTGCATCCATTGCCATACGGTTGTCTGCCAGGATATATGCTTTCTTCTGTGCCTCGGTAAGATAGTCCACAAACACACAAGGAACTTGTGAAATGCCCTCTTCCTTAGCGGCGGCAATTCTGCCGTGTCCCGCTATGACATTGAAATTCCTGTCGATAATAACAGAGTTTACAAATCCGAACTCACGAAGGGAAGAACGAAGTTTCATTACCTGCTCGGAAGAATGGGTTCTTGCATTATTCACATAAGGAATAAGTTTTGATACAGCTACAAGCTGCATTTCTGTAGTTGTCTTTCCCATAGTGCCTCCTTAATAAAGTCCCCACTCAGCAAACTTCTCAAAGCCACCGATGGAACGAATAAACTCTCTTGCTTCTTCCACGATTTCCTTATATGGAATACCATCAACGGCATCATCACCAATGGCACATACAAGTTCTACCGGTTTACCGGTTCTCTGTGCCTTAAGGAATGCGTGGATATTTACAGAAACATCTGCCTTGGATAAGTCCTTGCCATGAAGACCACCACCTGTTACGGAGTCTGCCATATCAGAACCAAGCTTGCGATTGGTTGCCCCAGTATCTACATCTGTGCCACCAGTCCAGTCACCCAGGGGATTGATTTCTGCTGCAGGGTAGATTTCCTTTAAGTGTACTTTTTTCGCATTGCTCTGACAGATGATAAGTCTTGCCTCATCAAGAATGTACTTTCCATCGTATGGATACACCTTGTAGATATCTCTTGCAATCTGGGACAATGCCTTCTGTTCATCAGTAAGTGGCATCCCACGAAAGACACCATTATCTCCACAATGAATGCTCTCTGCCTGATTTCTGGCAAGATGACTATCCTGTGGAACAATCACAATATCTGGTTTCACATTGCCTGCAATACGAGCAATTGCTTTTTCAATATCAGTTTCATCAAGTACAGCTGATGTTTCGATAATCGCATGGCAAATGCCATGTCCAATTAATACTTCAACAGCAATCTTTGGATTTTCTTCTGTCGCATATGCCAAGTCAACAATGGCACCTGCTATTCTGTCAGCCACCTTATCAGGATGGCATGGATTTACTTTTTCAATCATGTTATTTTCCTTCCCTTGCTCTTAGGAGTCTTTCCATCAAATCATTCTGTGGAGTAGCATCATCATAATCTGTGCTGCAGTTCTCCTTCACAATCTGAAATATTTCGTTCCAGAGCCTTACTGCCTGGTTCATATAGTTGATGCCAATGTTAATGAACGGAGATGGGATTGGTTTCTGTGTTGTTGGATGCTTTGAAAGAAATCCCAGCTTGTTGGTCATCTCTTCGCACTGAATCCATCTTGCAGAACACATCGCATATCTTTCCAACAGCTGTGGGGATACCTTCGATGAGCATCCGATCTTGTTTAGCCAGTTCCATGTTTCCGTATAGATTTCGTGAGCCTGCAGTTCACTTCCGTCTCTCTGTTCTGCAGACAGGAAGTCGTGTGGCTTTGGCATCTCCACACCTTCCACTTCAGGAATATCCAGGACTTCTAATTTTCTGCCACCCGGATTCCCGTTCTTTGCTTTCTCGGATACAGCCGTTTTCTTGCGACCTGCACCAGGTCTTGCACCACCACGGCCACCGATGTTATTCGATTTTGTAGGCACGTTAAGTACATCCTCCTTTAATTACCCTTTTGATTTCGCATTTTTCACACGCAAGACCCCACGCCGTTTCCCGGGACCTTAATGCGTTTGAGATTCTGACCGCCCCTGGGGTCACTTATCATAGCTGTAAACACGATGTTTTTTGCTTCCATGATAATCACCACGCTCACCATGAATCTTGGCATGACATGACTTACATAAAGCTATGAGGTTAGACCTCTCGTGCGTTCCACCTTCTGACAGTGGCAGCTTGTGATGAACCTCATCTACAGGCACAAGGATCCCTTTCTCAAAGCACACTTCACAGAAAGGATGCTGTGATACATACTTGTCACGGATACGTTTCCATGCTCGTCCGTACCTACGGCGTACAGCTGGATCTCTGCCATACTTCTCGTAGGAACTCGCAGCCTGTTTCTCGTGTTCCTTGCAGTACCTTCCATCAGTAAGGTTCGGACAGCCGGGGTAACCACACGGTTTCTTCGGTAGTTTCGGCAACTTATCCACCTCCTTATGGGCATAAGAAAAGCCCTACAGGTTTCCCCACAAGGCTTGGTTCTTAGTCTATTTTGCTATTATAAGTATATCATACCCATTAGATGAATTATAGATGAACTGAGGTGAACTCAGGTGAATTCGAGTGAACTCTTTTTAGAATTCCATCAGTTTTTCATCCAGTTTCTCCAATGCTCTGCCATGAAGGGAATAGAGCCATCTTTTCGTATAGAACAGACAGTTTGCTATTTCGTCCCATGTCTGGTGTTTGAAATATCGGCTTATAAGAATGGTCTGATATTCGGGTTCTTCAATCTTACCGATTGTCTCAAGAATAATCAGCTTTTCATGTTCCAGCTTTTCTTCATCTGCCTTTATCTCATTTTCAAGGTCGATATATTTAAGAATGGTTTCTTCCAGTCTTGATTTTCCCTTATTAGGATTTCTTGGCATATCATCAAACCTTGGAGATGAAATGCTGCTGCTCATATTCCTGAGGACTGCCAGACGTTCCTTCTTGGTCTGAATGAACTGTTCCATTCTCGCAATCTTTCTAAGGCTTTCTTTAGCCACCATTAGCACCACCTCCGATTCTTGCCTTAACCGCATCAATAAGATCTGTCTGTGTTTTCTCTTTGAGCCTTAATGCCTTCGTAACATCTTCATCAATGGTATCCTTTGAAATAATGTGGTGTATGACAACCGTGGATTTCTGCCCCTGTCTCCATAACCTTGCATTTGTCTGCTGATAGAGTTCCAATGACCAGGTAAGACCGAACCATATAAGAGTCGAACCACCACTTTGCAAATTCAAGCCATGTCCGGCACTCGCAGGATGGATTACGGCAATCGGTATCTCGCCATTATTCCAATCCCTAATATCCTTTGAAGTCTTGATTTCACGAACCTTAAATCTTTCCCTGATTCGCTCCAAATCGTGGTTATACCAGTAAGCTACAAGTACAGGCTTGCCATTTGCACCTTCAATCAAGTCCTCAAGTGCATCAAGCTTACGGTCATGAATATGGAAGACCTCTTTTTCTTCGTTATAGATAGCACCATTGGCCATCTGCAGAAGTTTGCCTGAAAGAGCAGCTGCATTTGCAGCATCAATCTCTTCATATTCCAAAGACACAACCATTTCCTGCCTTAATTCGTCATATACAGACCATTCCTTTTCTGAAAGCTTTACTTCCACTTCGTTCATAATGCATTCAGGCATTTTAAGAAAATCTGCCGATTTCATAGAAATCGTAATATCCGATATCAGTCTGTAGATGGCATCTTCCGCACCCGGTCTTGGTTTGTAGGAAAATATCATCTGCTGATTTCGTTTATCCGGCACAAAGAAATTCATATGATAATGTGTAATGTATCTTCCGAGCCTTTCTCCCATGTCAAGGATTCTGAACTCTGCCCATAAATCCATAAGTCCATTACTGCTTGGAGTTCCTGTAAGACCCACGATTCTTTTTACCTTCGGTCTTACTTTAAGAAGGCTCTTGAATCGTTTAGCCGACGCAGACTTGAAAGATGACAATTCATCAATGACAACCATATCAAAATCGAATGGAAAGCCACTCTTATTGATAACTTATTGATAAGCCAGTCCACATTTTCTCTGTTTATGAGATAAATACCAGCACTTTTTCTTAATGCCTCTTTTCGCTCCGACTCTGTACCTATAACAACCGAATAGGTAAGACCCTTTAAGTGATCCCACTTTTCTATTTCAGCAGGCCATGTATCTCTTGCCACTCGAAGGGGTGCAATCACCAGAACCTTTCCAACTTCAAATCTGTTATAGAGAAGTTCAAAGATTGCTGTTAAAGTAATCACACTCTTTCCGAGTCCCATTTCTAAAAGGACTGCTGCCACAGGATGTTCCAGTACAAAGTTCGTTGCATAAGTCTGATAATCATGAGGATTGTATTTCATCAATGACACCCCCAATCACATCAGTGTTATCAACCACATAGCAGGGAAACCCTAAAGCTGATAACTGTTTCATTCTTCTTTTCTGTAAGGCTCTTGGTTTCTTGCCAGGAGCCTTGAGTTCTATAAAAGCCATTCTCCCTTTTGGAAGAAGAACCAGTCTATCCGGCACTCCGTCAAATCCGGGAGATGTAAATTTGATGCAGAAACCACCTGAAAGCTTTACAGCTTTTACAAGCTTCTGCTCTACTTCTTTTTCACGCATTCGTGCCACCTCCATCAATGCTGAATTTGATGGTGTGACAGGGTAAGACTGTCATTTCCTATACTTTATATATAGACTTAATTTTTTTACTCTATAGAAAAGGATAGTAAATAGCCGTCATTAACTGTCACACCTACTGTCATTACTCTTCTTCCATAAAGTCCGTCTTGAGTCTTAAGCCTTTAATGTATCTGCCTTTACGGTCACGATATCTTTCAAATCCGACTGTTTCCAAAGCTGTGTAGAAATCTGTTGTACTTCTTGTAAACTCACCCACCTGGGTACAGAAGATTCGATACTCGTTATATACCTCGCTCGACTTTGCCACATAGGCAGGGTCAAGTTCGCAGCGTTCACTTAAGAAGTAGGAAAGCCAGTCATTACTTTCCTTATAATGTTCAATGGCATCACGCACTTTCTTGGGTGGTTCAATCTTGTAATTGTCTGCGATTACCTTTCTTGCACCTTCGATTACCCATGTAAGGATTGCTCCGCCTGCCTTTTCAAACAGATGGTCTGCATAATTCTTGATATCTGCACTTCCTTCAATCTTGGCATCAAATGGAATAACGATAAGTCTTCTCCAGGTACCTTTATCAATCGCACCGACCTTTGGCAGGTGGTTAGTATAAAGTACAAGTGTATGAGTCGGAGTATATGAGAACGGATCTTTATACTTCTTTTCAGCATAGATTTCATCGGTAGAACAAAGCTGTTTAACATTGGCAGTATTCAATCTCATGCCTTCTTCAAGTTCTGCTGCAATAAGCATTCGCTTACCCTTTGCCTCGGCAAGTTCCGGCTTGACATTTCTTCTGCATCCAACTGTCAGCATATCGGCAGAGATGTTTCCTGAATATGTACCAAGAACCCTTGCGATAACATTCCAGAAGGTAGACTTACCATTACGGCCTTCTCCATATGCGATAATGAGTGCCTCCACATACACCTTACCGATTGCCGACAGACCAACCATTCTCTGAACATAATCGATAAGGTCGGTATCCCTTAAAAAGAAGGTATCAAGTGCAGCTGCCCAGATATCTGCTCCATCACTTGATGGGTCAACGGTTGTCTGTTTTGTGATGAAATGCTCTGGTCTGTGTTCCATCGGAAATTTGGTGCCCTGTCTTAAATCATAGGTAAGAGTCGGTGTGTTCAGCATGAACTCATCGGCATCAAGGTTTCGCTGTTCAACTTCAAGCATCGGACGAGCCTCTTTTAATGTGGCTGCAATGTTCTTTGTATCTCTTCGCTTAATGGCATATTTCTTATATGCCACAGCATCTTCATACATCTCATAGGCATGAGCCTACTGCTTGTTGAACATCTGAACTGCTTTTTTCGGACCCACGGATACAAGAATCTCCATACCACCATTCTTTACAAGTTCATCCATAGCCTTCTTCATTTCGGTTTCAGCCTCTGCAAGCTGTCTTTCCGTCAAGTCCTGGGAAACACCCTGGGACTTTGGTTTTGACTCTTCCCAGAAACTGCCGTTGTAGACCATGTAATCAGTCGATGGGGAATAGCGAAGAATGTCCTTATACTCCGTTGCAAGAACCGTAGCCTGTCCCACATCCGAAAAGTCCATAGGCTTTAATCTGCAATCGGAATTGTACTGTTCAGGTGGAATGTAGCCTTCCTGGTTCGATACCTTGTTACCGAACTTTGATGCACTTCTCCATATCACCTTGAGTTCACTTTCAGGAAGTGGCGGATTACAGAGTTCTGCCTTTTTAAGGAATATCTGATAAGCCTCTTCTGTATTTCCGTATCTCTTGATAATCTTTCCGGCAATGTGACTCATGGTACTGTTACGCTGACCTTCCGGCACCTGCTCAAGGCTTGCATCGAAATCAGCAAAATCATCCTCTTCCAGATAATCAAGAATGGTTTTATCACCTTCATAAAACTCCACTTCGTCAGAGTCATTACCATAAAGGAATCTTGCAGAGTCTAATGCATTGGTATCATAATAAGGAAAAGCATCGGCAATCTTTCGTTTCATGGCTGCATACTCTTCTCCATCCGTCACCTTTGGTATAGGGAAGAACACATGAAATCTAGGTCTTGCCGATTTGTCACCCTTTGGAAGGTTATGGTGTCTGCTGTAAGATGCAGCAAATACAACTCCCGGAATTGAAAGTGCAATGTCAAAAGGAGTAAGCCAGTCTTCAGGGTTCTCTGAATGATCATTGTCACAGTCAAGTGGAATACAGTCGGAGGATTCAAAGTTATCCTTACTGCGATAGTTTCCTTTGTACTTTGCAGTTACATGATCCATCTTGATTGCTGCGATAAAGGATTCTTTATCCGTTACAACATTCTTATTGGGATACAGACAGTTACCGCTGTTACCGACACAGTCTGCTGAATAAACAGTAAAATTAATCATATTCTCCGACCTCCTTCAAATCCTGGGTAAACCATCTGATCTTCATTCTTCTTTTCTTGGCAACACCAATCTCACGAGCCATGCCTCGGCTAATCACACCACCGAAGACCCAGACCTCTGTGCATTTGCCAAGAAGTACATAATTGAAATGCATAGCCATCTCTCTTTCAGCCTCATTACCATCATCCATGAACTGTGGATATAGAAGATGAGGTGTTACCGGGATAGCATTCTCCTTAACGGCATATCTGCTGTATACTTTTGCGTTCTTTACATTATTCCCGATATCACCTGCATACGGACTGCATACATACACCAAAGGAAGATAGGCAGCCTTTTTATCAGCTGCCATTTCCTCACGGTGGATGTTGGTAAGAGCCTCATATGTGGTCGGGTCAAAGTACCCTTCGTGATTAAACTTATCAACACCCATATCTCTTAATCCTCCTGTTCGATAACCGGTAAGATGCCTTCATTCTTCAAAAGGTCATAAAGGAAAAGTCTGCCCTTCTGAGTCCAGTAGGTATGCATCACACTTCTGCTCTCATCGATTGCGTAAGTACGGGACTGTGTGTATCCACACTCTGCGTAGTGCTGATATAAAAGCCAGGTCTTTCTGAACTTGTACTGAACCCCAAGTTCGTGAAGAAGTTCATTGAACTTGCGACCGCTCATACCGTAGTCCTTTGCAATCTGTGTAATAGGTACTGTGTTCTTGTTCTGTAAAATAAGGTCATAGTAGCTTGCCTTTGGCTGGAGTTCTGCAATCTGCTGACGCTGAACCAATGCCAGACATTCAAGCTGCTTTCTTCTCTCACGCTCTTCCTTAAGCTGTGTAAGTGCTGCAATCGCAAGATCAGGATTTTCCAAAATCTCATCGATGGCATACATTCCATGCTTACGGATAGCCGAAAGAACTTCTGATGTAACCCAGTGCTTGAACTTCTTCGCATTCGGCATCTTGCTTGAAAGGATAAGACTGTAAAGTCCAGACTCATTGATGATGGTTTCCTTATCCTGGTTACCATCAAAAAGCATAACCTTGTGTCTGTCCTCTTCATCTACATGGCGGTTAATATCTCGGCTACCGTTCTGGTACCCGAGAATGTCTGCTACATCCTTGCCAACAAACATAACCTCACCGTTTACAGTTGCTGTTCTTACAGAGCCAAACTCTGTGCTGTTAAATACTTGTAATTCCATACGAATTACCTCCTTAAATAATTTCTTGGAGGGGATTCCCCTGTTAGGGGAAATGTCCGTAAGGACAAAGGGGTTGCCGTTCCAGCCAAGGAATCACCCTCCTACCTGGTAGCCTTGGGAGAAGGGTTAAAAGGACGTTTTTGAAAAAACTTTTTTTAATTTTCTGATTGCACGTCTGTAACGATGACTGACATTGTTTGAATCATCACCAATTGATGCTGCATACTCACCAACGGTGTAGCCGTCAAGGGCAATGGCAATGACCATATCTGCCACTGCAGGTTTAAGAAGACTTCTCAAAGTTTCACAGCACTCTTCGTATTCAAACTGGTTATGTACTCCATCAATAGAACTGTTAAAGGCTGACTTATCAGCTGCTCTGTACATGATTGCCTCTTCGGTGTTGACCTCAACTGTTCCTTCCTTGCTTTTCATATAAGCATTGCCAGTATGACGGTCAAACTTGTGCCAGTTGTTGTACTCGGGTCTGTTATATCTGACCTCGATTTCTTCTTGGATTCTCTTCTCGTAATCCTCTTGGCTCTCTTCGTCAGTAATGGAGATGTTGAGCCATCTCTCCAATTCCACGTTTTCAACCTCAAGGGTCTGGTGCTCGTTCTCGTAACGAATCTTGATTTTCATAAAGTTCCTGCCTTTCTGCCTGGTTCTTGCAGAAGAGCAATGGGAACAAATAAAGGCCGGTGCTTATAGAAGTACCGACCCATGAAGCCTGAAAAAGGTCATAAGGAAATAAGGGTACCTCTATCACACCTCCCACAGGTTGTCCTGTGGTTGATGTCGATATCTGTATCCCAATGCCCTTATAGCTAATCAGGCCTTGTGATATTATTTTTTTAAGTGCCTCTGGCACTTAGTTGAATCCACCTAATGAACTCAACTAAAGGTCAGAGAGGTAAGATAGCTGCATTTGTAAATTTTCTCTGCGAACGCATATTAACAAACTGTGAAAGTGTAGATTTTTGCGTTCTTTTCTGATATAATATTTGGTAGAACAATTTCCCAATACAGCCTTATAAGTAGCAAGCACTCGCTGTTTGCTTTCTACACTACCCAGTATATATAAGTGGGTAGGTAGAACTCGGTAGCCACGGGTAGGCTTGGGTATTAATAGATGAGCAAGGTGGTGTAACTGTGGAATTTAAGGTTTTTGCAAAGAAACTAAAGAATGTAATCGGTGGAAAAAGTAATACCAAAATATTTACGAAGACCATTTTTGAAACCATGATGAACGAAAGTGGACCCGAATTATTAGCAGACACTAGCCTTGAAACTTTCAAATCATACTTCAATGGCAATACAAGTATTTCAAAGGTTGCCGCTCTTATATTGGCAAACTTAAATGAAGACGATGAATTTCCTTCATACCTTGAAGGATTCGGAGTAACAACTGCACAACTACTCGCTGATGAATTTAGGGATGATATTCCTGATATTAACTCTGTAAATGCTTCACTTAAGATTACAGACTTGTTCTTGGAAATATTAAGAGAGGCTTCAGGCAAAGAAAAAAGCACTCCGAAGAGTGCTGATAAACCCCCACATGATATTCTTGAAGAAAAGATACTAGCATCTGGACAAGCGGTAGCCGATGCGTGGGGAAACGCAGTAAGCAACCTGGTAGATGGATTAAATAAAAGTAGTATTGCCGGAGCAACAAGTGTTCAGCTTCCAGAAGAGCAAGTAGATGAATCCCCCTATTCTTCTGAAGACGAATTACTGCTTGAAGAGTTCACGTCAGATTATGACGAAATCACGGCTGCTCTCATTGGAGAAAACTATGCTGCATCATTAATCGACATGACTCTGCCATGTAAAATAAAAGACTTGTATGAAACTAAGTGGATGTCAAAAGCAGCTACATTTGCTGATCCATCTTTAAAATCGTATATTTTTGGTTTAGTTGGCGAATTAAACAATATAAGCAACAGCTTTTTAGTCAGTGGCTCTGCAACTCCTTTTTTAGGAAATTCCAGAACCAAAATACGCAATTTGTATGTAAAGCTTCATCCCGACCAATTTGCAGGAGCATTCCCATATGATGCATTTATTGATGATTGGGATGATGGAGAATATTAATAATCAGGAAGGAGGATGTTGATGCCCTCAATTGATGAGTCCATCCGTAAAATAGACAATGTAATATGTAGGCATTTAGATGAAATAGAAAATAATTCTCGTGGTGCTATTTCTCAAGATATTTTAGAGCAGCTGACAAAGTTCGTAAATCACATCATGCTCAAGTTTTACGCCAACGGCAGAGAAATACCTATCACTGCTGAAAACATAGCAAAAGCCACCGAGTTTGCTCAAATAAACAGTGATTTGTACACTTTATATAAATTCCATAATTACCTGGAAGTTGTCACCACACAATATACTCTAGATGAAGATGGTTCTGAACGATTAATGCTTAAGTATTACCAATACCTGCTAGAAGCAAAAAATCTTATCTGGCACTACTTTGGTATAGAGGTATTACATAATTTAGATAAGTTTCCTCTTCATTTAGATGATACCTTACAGGAATACTATAAAAAGATTTCTGAAAAAATTGAACGACATCCCGTGTCATTACACAGTGACAGTAAAGATAAATACTATATTCAGAAAATCAAACCGCTGTTTGTAAACAGGCACATATATTATGAAATCACATTTACACCTATAGATGATAGAAAAAACAAATCCAAATCTAACAGAGTAATTGCTTTTACCAAACTTCCAATCAAAAGCAATTACGCATCAAAGTTTCATCTTGTACATGAGACTATTGAGATACTAGGAAAAACAATGCCCATCATCATTATCGATGGCTGGGAAGTTTCCATTCGTGACTGTGAATTTCAAAATTTCATTTCGCTGATAAAAGGAGAGAAAAAAAGAGTTCCTTATCCAGAACAGCGATTAATTTGTGAGTTTCTTACTAAAACAAATTACACTTTGACTGCCCTAATGGACTTCCCAGATAAGGCCTACGATAGGCTTACTCTTGAATGGAAAAATAACCTTAAATCTACGGTATTTATTCCTATTTTAGATTTCTGCAGAGAACTTATTCGAAATGGTCGTAATGGAAAGAATGTGCTGCGATACCTTCTCTATAACATGAACAATGTTATTATTAAAGGCCAATATTCAGACGGATACTATAGCAAATACTATGAAGAATGGATACACGCCGGAAACAGTTATCTTTCTAATTTGTACTTATCAAACGGTTGTAGGCAGTTTGATTCTTTACCATTTAACAGATCTCCTGTTGGTCATAATCCAAAGTTAGGAGCTGTATTCGATTGTATTCCTTGCAAAGACAAACGCCCGGAATTATTCGCAAGGTTTATAAGGAATAACACTGAAGGTAGAGGACAACTCTTTACTGATGTTGATGAACTAGGTAATTTTCCTGATTACCCAAGACTCATCGAACAGTATAACGATAGCCTTTATTCAGGTCACAGACATGAAAGTGATTTAATGCTTGAACATAATCAAGTATTTATAAACGATTACAAACTCGATACTTGCACTGTAATTGAAAAATTACAAGAGTTGTCAGAATCTGGTATCGAAAATTACAGTGACGATGTTGAATTATGGCTACTATTCGGCGATTACGAAATTGACTGTGATGAAAAGAAGGACATCATCACTCGTATATTTTCAGAGTCAAAAGTAGGTGTAATATACGGTTCTGCAGGTGTAGGAAAATCTACGCTTATAAATCATGTTTCTCACTACTTAAATGATGATGCTAAATTATATCTAACCCAAACAAATCCAGCAAAAGAGAACCTGATGCGAAAGATTGATGCAGAAAATACAACTTTCTCAACAATTGAAAGTTTCAAACGCCAAGGGTCTGCTTTTGCTAAGTATAAATTATTGGTTATTGATGAGTGTAGTACCGTCAGCAATAAAGATATGGTTGAGGTTCTTCAAAAGGCAAATTTTGAAATGCTTTTATTGGTTGGAGACACTTATCAGATTGATGCCATTCAATTTGGAAATTGGTTCTCGGTATTAAAAGCATTTTTACCTGAAAGTGCTGTATTTGAACTTACCCAGCCCCATCGAACAAAGGATGAACGATTACTTGAACTGTGGGATAAGGTCAGACAGATGGATGATACTGCAAAAGAAGTCATCGAAAGAGAAAGCTACTCCTTAAAAGTAGATGAATCCCTTCTCTCTTCTCTTGAACCTGGAGAGGCTATCCTCTGCCTAAATTATGACGGTTTGTATGGAATCAACAACATCAATAGATTCCTACAGGAAAGCAATCCTAACCCTGCTGTTCAATGGGATGTTCAGCAGTATAAAGTTGGAGATCCGATTCTTTTCCTTGATTCGGATAGGTTCTTTCCTGTCATACACAACAATATGAAGGGTCTTATCAAAGGAATAGAAATTCTAGACCCAGGCACTCACGATGAACGCATTCAATTTGATGTTGAGATACCAAAGGTAATAGACGAAAGTGATATTAGGCACATTAATCTCCAACTACTTGAATGTTCGGAAAACGAAGAAAAATCACTAATCAGATTTTGTGTACACAAGCTAAAGAGTGCTGATGAGGATGGAGATGATAACAGTTCAAATACTGTTGTTCCATTCCAAATTGCTTATGCCGTGTCAATTCATAAAGCACAAGGCTTGGAATATGACTCAGTTAAAATAGTAATTACAGATGAGGTAGAAGAATTAGTAACACACAATATTTTCTACACTGCCATCACTAGAGCCAGAGAAAAATTAAAAATCTACTGGACTCCTGAAGTCGAGGAAAAGGTTATTAACCGAATCAGGCCACGAGATATCAGTAAAGATGTCGAACTCTTGAAAAACTATCTCACAGATAAACAACAAGAAGATTCACTTGATTTTTTGCTGTAAAACAAGGAGGTTGATTATGCGAATCAGTTATAACAAATTATGGAAGATGTTGATAGACAAAGAAATGAATAAAAATGATCTTAAAGATGCTGCCGGAATAAGTGCATCATCTATTGCCAAGCTTGGCAAAGGTGCAAACATCACTACTGATGTTCTTCTTAAAATCTGTGAGGCTATGGATTGTAAGTTGGAAGACATCATGGAAACAATAAAGGATTGAGGTGGAACGGATGAATCGTAAAACCTCAGTCGAACTTACAAATATGTGTATGATCTATGATGACCAGGGAAATGTACTTGTCGAAGAAAAGCCTGTACACAACTCCAAGGGATTAATTTTCCCAGGCGGTCACGTAGAAAGCAATGAATCCGTGGTCGATTCAATGATACGAGAAATCCAAGAAGAAACAGGACTAACAATTAATAATCTTCAGTTCTGTGGTATTAAGGACTGGATAGAATTTGACGGTTCTCGATATATGGTTTTCTTGTATAAGACCAACACATATTCTGGCAGTATACAATCCTCATCAGAGGGAGAAATATTCTGGATGCCACTTGAGGAACTAAAGAAAAAAGAAACCTTATGGCATTTGAATATGATGTTAGAAATCTTTGAAGGAAATGGGGTATCAGAACTATATTTCAATAGAAATCTCCATGCCCCTGACCCAGAACTAAAATAACAAACCAATGAAGGATTAAGAACAATGAAAATTAATACTTTTTTAGATTTATGTTCTGGTATCGGCGGCGGACGTCTGGGTTTAGAGCAAGCCGGACTTAAAAGCACTGGTTACTCAGATACAAGCAAATTAGCTGTTCGCACCTATACCTTAATGCATGATACTACAGCCGAACCCTACTACTATAATTTAAAGAGAATTAAAACTGAAAAATTGCTACCATACGATATGTTGATTGCCGGATTTCCATGCCAAACTTTCTCTGTTATAGGTAGGAAAGAAGGCTTCTCTGATGACAGAGGACAAATCATATTTCACTTGGCAAGAATTTTAGAAGAAACACAACCTAAATGTTTTCTTTTAGAAAACGTCAAGGGATTAGTAACGCACGACAAAGGCAAAACAATAAAAATCATCATCAACGAACTAAATCGAGTTGGTTATGATGTAGTCTATAAGGTTCTTACTAGCCTTGAATATGGTGTTCCGCAAATGCGTCAAAGAGTTTACTTTGTAGGCATCAGAAAGGATTTTGGGAAGGATATAAATGAATTTCAGTGGCCTGAACCAATTGAAAAACCAGCTCTCTCCGATTTCTTGATTGACGATAATGTTGCAAGTCCTGAAAGACTCGATATTCTCTCTTATTATCTAAAAAATCCCACTAACAACGGAAAATACACCGTTGATGATATTAAAGAGATGGAGGGCAAAATAATCGACACTCGCATGAACGATCTACGCATTTATGATGGACGATGTCCAACACTAAGAGCACAGAGAGATGGTGTTCTATATGTCAAAAACCATACGATATATCAATTAACTGGGTATGAGGCATTACTTCTTCAAGGCTTCCCAAAGGAATATGCTGATAGAGTAAAGAACGAAGTTTCTGATAGACATCTCCTTATGCAGGCGGGCAATGCCATGACCGTTAATGTCATAAAGGCATTGGGATGTTCAATTAAAATATTTATCGAAAGTGAGGTGCATTAGATTATGGCTAATGCTTGGGAAGAATTAGAAAACAGGTGTTACGAATATTTGAGACGTATGTACGGAGATAATAATTCAATTGAGCCGTACGGCAAATCAGACTCAACAAAAGCTGACATCAAAGTTGAACCAGCAGCATCCGATGAATTCTTTGTTGAAGTAAAAGCCAGGGATTCTCAATGCTGCCAGTTTGTATTATTTCCCAATGAAGATACTAAGTCATTTGATTTTTCAAAAAGAAACAAAGTTCCATTATCTGATAATTGCAAAAGAATTATTGCATATATGGATGGATTATATAAGAGATATTGCAAAGTCGGAAAAAAGGGAATTCCCGTAAAGGTCGACAGTTCAACTCTCTATGGTTTAGTCCAAGATTGCTATTCTGTAAAAAAGGTTAAATTCTTTATGACAGAAGGAACGGACATAATAATTTTTCCATCCAGCAGTTTTTCTGATTACTTCACTATTGAGGCTTTTTATCGTATAAAAACAAGCGGTTCCGCAGAACCTAATGAATCAAACAATAATGCAGAAATAATGCAAGGATTAAATGGGGAAGGTATTTCAGGAACTATCGAATACAAGTCAGTCGGCGGAAAGATAAGGTGTTTTCTTCACTCTGACACCTATATACATAAAAGAAAAATGATGTGCGAAGAACACACATATCAATTTAAAGATAATAATTACTCAAAAACACTTTCTAAATCAAAGAAATATGTTTTTGAAGTTAGAAGATTATCAAATACTAGCAACCCAAATGTAATCTGCCAATTATCACTTAAGAAAACAGTGCAAGACAAAAAGGATCTTCAAGCATTTGAGGATGTAATGAATAAGGAGGATTAAGCAATGGCAATATGGGAAGAATTTGAAATTCAATGCACGGATTATCTTAATAATAGATTTGGTGCATACGCAAGATTTTTTCATCAAGGAGGTGCCGATTCAACTGTACCTGACATCTTAGTTGAAACCAAGTCTGGAAATTCATTTTACATTGATGCTAAACACTCACCTGCTCAATGTGGACAGTTTGTTTTATTACCAGATCTTGATACGGGAACATTTGAATATAGCCGTCTCAATGTTAATCGCATCAACAGATACGCAGAAATGATAATGGATTATATGAACGAAGATTTCGATGCATTCAGAGAAGCTGGTACAGCCGGGAAAGATATTGATATGCCAAACGGCTCCGATATCTTCGCTGCCTGGATTATCCAGGCATATAAAGATAAGGGAGCCGATTTCTTCATCACCAATAACTATACTATTTTACCTATTGAGCGTTTCAGAGAATATTTCGATGTAACAGCTAAGTATCGAATCAAACGAAGTGGTTCAGGCAATGTTGGTAAGATCCGTCTAAAGCCTGTGATGGATTATATATCAACTCACGATTATGTCATTACAGATTCTCGTGTAGCCAGGGATAAGCTTTTTGTTGTTTCACCACAGCAGTTACATGGCCACAGATTCATCCTTCGTGGAATTGAGTATATGTTTTCTCTACGTGGAGACGAATATGAACTTCGCAAACTCTCAAACACATATAATGCTAATGTTATTTTTTCAATCAAACATAAAGCATCTACACCAGGTATGTCAGAACCAGAGTTTATTGATTGTTTGAAGTAACATCTTCTGAAAACTGAATATACTGTTTAAGGGCATGACGATATGTACTCATATAGTACTTTCCTATTGGAAGGTTTGCATTTGGATATTTCTTCATCTCGTCATTGTTGCCCATATCCAAAAAGAGTTTTAATAGATATTCACATTTATCACTGCGGTATTGTTCATCAATATCGCAGTTTTCAATTTCTCGCTCTATTCTTTTTAATCTTGAAATTGTATCTCCTGCAACCTTTGTTTTTACACCTTTATTTATAAGCCAATTTCTGAATTCAACCTCATTCATCTTTATTTTCCCTCCATCACTGTCCCAATTTCCACTGCGATGAGCTGCAAAACATCAATTACTACTGAATTTCCAAACTGCTTATAAGCTTGGTTTGCACTCTTACAGATTTTATAGGAATCTGGATAACCCATGATTCTAGCACATTCACGTGGATGTAGCTTTCTCGTCTTTCCGTTTATCAAATATCCACCTGTCTTTGCAAAGACGCCTCCGCCATATGCAGAAAGAGTAATTGCAATTCCCTTGGTGCTGTATATTCTCTCTCCTTGTCCACCTTTGTTTACAACGCCTAAACGAATGGACTTATTGCTATACTGATTATCTTCTATGCCATTGTAGTAAGTATCTGGTCTATCAACATATAAGTCCTTGACCATTTCTTCATCTTCGAGAAGAAAGTCTTCTACGTGACGTGTTAACTCAAATGGCTTAGGGTACTTAAAATCATTAATACCTAAGTCATTTCTAAAACACACCATATAAATTCTTTCTCGTTTTTGTGGAACACCATAATCAACAGCATTCAACACCTTCTGATAGAACGTATATCCCAATTCCTCCATAGTGCCTTTTACAACCTCAAGTGTTTTGCCGTCATCATGAGTTGCAAAATTCTTTACGTTCTCCATAAAGACAACTTTGGGTCTCTTCGCCTTTACAATTCTAGCAACATCAAAAAACAACGTACCTCTACTATCTTCAAATCCACGCTGCTTACCACTAATAGAAAATGCCTGGCAAGGGAATCCGGCACAGAGAATATCATGATCAGGAATTGTATTCTCATCAACTTGCGTAATATCCCCTTCGGGTGTATCACCAAAATTATCTGCATAAACTTTCTGAACAGGGACATCCCATTCATTTGAATAAACGCAATTTGCACCTAATGATTCTAATGCAATTCTGAACCCACCTAATCCAGCAAATAAATCTATAAATGTATAGCCTGATAACAACTGTTTCTCTATTGAAATCATCTTCACAACTCCTCGTTTTCTTTTTCTTAATTATAGCACACTGCGCTATAATTTTCAAGAAGTACGAGGAAAATTTACAATTTCATTTTCTTCTCTTCTTCGATAATATTCCAAAGTTCATCTTTATCCATCTCTAAAAGATCGGCAAAAAAAGCTAGATTTCTCTTTGATGGAGTTAGATTATTATTTTCAAAACGAGCATAATACATGGGTGTAACCCCCCATAAGTTCAGCAGTTTGTTTTTTAGTCAGTTGCTTTTCATTTCGTTTTGCAGCGAGCATTATACTTAGTTTTAATTTCATTTTACCTTACCGCCTTATTCAATAGTCTTGTATATTCAACCCGAAATCAATAGTTTGGTATTCTCAACCTCTATTTTACTCTTATTTTCCGCACCTTTAAACAAGAAAATCCAAGGACCTAAATTTACATCCAAACCCTCGGAAAAGCCTTATATTTCAAGCATTTTCACACTATCAATTATGTACTTTAGTCAACAGAACCACGCACTCAACGTGGCTCGATTGCTCCAGATTGATGTCAGAATTACCGCAAATCGGCTCGTTCGTTCGCGGGAATTTATCAAAGCG
>CANQPS010000011.1 GCA_947625785.1 uncultured Clostridia bacterium | reverse complement strand
CTTCGGGATCCCTCGACACGCCGCCTATGGCGGCGGCTCGGGATGACGCAGTAGTCACGGACTTCGTTTGAGGGGATTCTTCACTTCGTTCAGAATGACGCAAGAGGGGGGATTCTTCACTTCGTTCAGAATGAGCGGTCAGGATGAGCGGGAACAAATTGCTCATCCTGAGCCGCAGGCGAAGGATCTCATAAACCTACGGACTTCGTTCTTCGGGATCCCTCGACACGCCGCCTATGGCGGCGGCTCGGGATGACGCAGTAGTCACGGACTTCGTTTGAGGGGATCCTTCACTGCGTTCAGAATGAGCGGAAGGTCAGGATGAGCGGGAACAAATTGCTCATCCTGAGCCGCAGGCGAAGGATCTCATAAACCTACGGACTTCGTTTGAGGGGATCCCTCGACACGCCGCCTCGCGCGAGGGCGCGCTCGTCGTCCTCTCGGGTATGAGTAACCTTTCACAGGTCGAAGAAAACACGGGCTTCATGCGGGACTTCAAGCCCATGAGCGAGGCGCAAGCGACGGCTCGATGAGAAATATTTGAGCCGAGCATTCTGAAAGCAAAACAAAGACGGCGGGGAAGGCCTCCTCGCCGCCTTTCTATAAAATTCACATGTTTGCGTCTTTGTCATCCCAGCAGGTCGGTCAGGTATTTCCCCGTGACGCTGTCCTTGGCGCGGGCGATGTCCTTGGGCGTGCCCGCGGCGACGATGCGGCCGCCCTCCTCGCCGCCCCCGGGGCCCATGTCGATGATGTAGTCGGCATTCTTGATGACGTCGAGATCGTGCTCGATGACGATGACGGTTGCGCCGCTTCGGATGAGGCTGTCAAATACCTTTAGCAGCGTCTCCACGTCGGAGGGGTGCAGGCCGATGGTCGGTTCGTCGAAGACAAAGACGGCGTCCTCCTGCCCTTTTCCCATCTCGCTCGCGAGTTTGAGCCGCTGGGCTTCGCCGCCCGAAAGGGAGGGGGTCTCCTCGCCGAGGGTGAGGTAGCCGAGGCCCAAATCGTGCAGGATCTGCAATTTTTTCGTGACGGAGGGGAGGTCGGCGCAGGCCTTGAGGGCCTCGTCGATGCTCATGTCCATGAGCTCGGGCAGGGAGTAGCGGCCGCATGCGGACGCCCGTCTGACGAGACTTGCCTCCTTCCCGTAGCGCGAACCGCCGCAGTCGGGGCAGGGAATGTCGACGTCGGGCAAAAACTGCACGTCGAGGCTGATCGAGCCCGTCCCGTCGCAGGTGGGACAGCGCAGGCGGCCCGTATTGTACGAAAAATCGCCGTCCCTGTACCCCCGCGCCTTGGCGTCCTGCGTCCTGGCGTAAATTTTGCGGAGTTCGTCGTGCACGTCCGCATAGGTCGCCACCGTCGAGCGTACGTTGACGCCGATCGGGGCAGAGTCGATGAGTTTGATTTCAGAAATACCCTCCGCCTCTATGGCTTTGACGTGGGCGGGGAGCTTTTCGCCCCTGATCTTCGCGGAGAGGGCAGGAATGAGGCTCTCGAGGACCATCGTCGTCTTGCCCGAACCCGAGACGCCCGTCACGACGGTCAGTCTTCCCTTGGGAAAGTCGGCCTCGAGGGGGTGTATCGTGTGAATGGAGGAAGTGGAGAGGTGAATGGTCCCGCGCGCGAACATCTCCTCGGCGGGAACGGGGGGACGGACCGAGATGGCCGTTTCGCCCGTGAGATACCCGCCGATGCGGGAGTTGGGATCCCGTTCAACGGCCTCGCGCGCGCCCTCGGCGACGATCCTTCCGCCCTTTGCGCCCGCCTCGGGGCCGAGTTCGATGAGATAGTCGGCGTGCCGCAGGACGTTGACGTCGTGATCGACGAGGACAACGGTGTTTCCGTCGGAGAGAAGGTCGTCCATGACGCCGTTGAGCCCCTCGAGATTGGAGGGGTGAAGCCCAATAGAAGGCTCGTCGAGGACGTAGAGAACGCCCGTCGTGCGGTTTCTCACGGCGCGGGCGAGCTGCATTCTCTGCCTCTCCCCCGTCGAAAGGGTGGAGGCGGCGCGGTCGAGCGTCAGATAGGACAGCCCTAAATCCACGAGACGCCTTGCGACGTCGAAGAAGGACGCGCAGATGCTCTCCGCCATCGGCCGCATGGGCTCGGGCAGGGAGCTCGGCACCCCACGGACCCATGCGATGAGGTCAGAGAGGGTCATTTTGCAGACGTCGGCGAGGGAAAGCCCGCGCAGACGGGGGGCGCGCGCCGCGTCGGAGAGCCGCGTTCCGCCGCATTCGGGACAGACGTCCGTGCGGAGAAACTTCTCCACGCGCTTCATGCCCTTCTCGTCCTTGACCTTGGAGAGGGCGTTTTCCACCGTGTATGTCGCGTTGAAATAGGTGAAGTCCATGTCGCCCATGGCTCCGCTCGTCTTGTTCTGATAGATGATGTTCTTCTTGACTGCAGGGCCGTGAAAGACGATGTCCCGCTCCTCGGGCGTGAGGTCTTTGAAGGGGACGTCCGTCCTGACGCCCATGGCGCGGGCGATGTCCTTCATCAGCGACCACATCAGCGTCTGCCAAGGTGCGACCGCGCCCTCGTCGATGGAGAGCGATTCATCGGGCACAAGCGTCGACTCGTCCACGATGCGCACGACGCCCGTCCCGTCGCACCGCTTGCACGCCCCTTGGCTGTTGAAGGCAAGTTCCTCCGCCCCCGGGGCAAAGAAATGTTCCCCGCACGTCGGGCAGACGAGCTCCAGCCCCGCCGCAACGTTGAGCGAGGGGGGGACATAGTGCCCGTTTGGACAGCGGTGGGAGGCGAGACGCGAAAACATCAGCCTCAAACTGTTCAGAAGTTCCGTGCCCGTGCCGAAGGTACTGCGGATCCCGGGGACGGTGGGACGCTGGCGGAGCGCGAGGGCGGCGGGGACATAGAGAACTTCGTCCACCTGCGCCTTTTCGGCCTGCGTCATGCGCCGCCGCGTGTACGTCGAGAGCGATTCGAGGTACCGCCGCGACCCCTCCGCATAGAGAATGCCGAGCGCGAGCGAAGATTTGCCCGAACCCGACACGCCAGCGATGCCGACGATCTCATGCAAGGGGATATCGACGTCGATATTTTTTAAGTTGTGAACTCTTCCGCCGCGGATCTCGATGTGTTCGGGCGGGGTCTGTTTTTTGTCCATAGTCATAAGATAAAAGATGTCAAAGTGAAAGGCCTATGCCGCCTTTTGCTCCTCTTCCTGCGGCTCTTCCTTCGGGACGTCCTCCTTCTTTTTGGCTCCGATGAGTTTCAGAAGGGGAATGAACAGCCCGCCGACGGAGTTGCCGAGGATGACGATCCAGAGGAAGCCGAAGGCCTGCCACGACACGATCCCCGACGCCGCAAAGTAGAACATGTCGGCAATGGAGTGCTCGTAGCCGCTGAAGATGAAGGCGGGAATACAGAAAAAGATCCCGAGGACGGTCTTGTGATTTTTGAAGAGGTCCACCGCCAAAAAGACGAGAATGCCGCAGAAGAAGGCGCGGATGAGGGTCTGCCAAAGTTCCTGCGTTTCGAGTTTCCCGGTGCAGAGCGCATAGGCGTTGTCCCTGATGGAGGGAATGGCGAGGGCGATGAGGTAGCCGCATGCGACCGTGCCGAGGAGGTTTCCGAGAAGACCCAAGAGCATGGCCGAGAGGTCCTCTTTGGAGTGCTTTTCAAGCACATAGCCGATCCTGCCCGTGTAGAGCGCGTAGCCCTTCACGCAGATGCAGAAGAGGGCCGTGCAGAAGAAGAGCCCGCCCACATATTTGCCGAAGGGGGGGAATTCGAGGTAGCAAGCGAGGAAGACCGCCCCGCCGATGGAGATGAGCATGCCCGCCAAAAATCCGTCTGCGATCTTTTTTGCAATGTCGAGAAGCGTATCTTTCATATGTACTCCTTTTCTGTTTCAGTATAGCATGCGAACGCCCGCTTGTCAAAGGAAACGCAGAAAATCGTTCCCAATTTTTCCCTCGTCCGCGCCCTCCGTCCCTCCCGCGTTCATTCTGAACGCAGTGAAGAATCCCCCGAACGAAGTCCTTCCCCCCTCCGAGGGAGGCTTCCTTTTTACCCCCTCCGAGGGAGGGGGGTAGGGGGGTGGGTCACCGCATTTCCCTTACTGCCCCGCTCTCCGCGTCATCCTGAGGCCCTAACAGGGCCGAAGGATCCCGTGAACGAAGTCCTTACTTTCCTCCTCGGGATTCTTCGCTTCGCTCTGAATGACGCAGTAACCCCTCGCTGCCCCTATCAACATCACACAAAAAAGAAAGCGGATAAAAATCCGCTTTCTTTTTTGGAGCTACTGGTATCTTCGCTTCGCTCGATAGCTTCGACTTCGTCTCGCGCGGACTTGAACCGACGACCTGACGCCGCCCCAAAAAATGATTGCTCCGTATTTTCATGCCGCATGATTGCTCTTGCCAATCATTTTTCGGGGATCCCAAAATTTAATCAACAGGTCTTGGCGGTCCAAGCCGAATCAACATCACACAAAAAAGAAAGCGGATAAAAAATCCGCTTTCTTTTTTGGAGCTACTGGTCGGACTTGAACCGACGACCTGTTGATTACGAATCAACTGCTCTACCAGCTGAGCCACAGTAGCGAAAGACGTTGTCCTGCAACGTGCTTTCTTATTATATGGGAATCCGCGGCAAAAAGCAAGCGATTTTGACTTCTTTTTCTAAATTTTTTGCGGCGGCCCTGCGCGATGCGTCCGCTTTACTTTTTCCGAAAAATGTGATAAGATAAAACTTGGAGAAAAACCATGGAAATCGTTGAAGTCGTTGCCGCGCTCATTTGGAGAGGGGACAGGTTCCTCATCTGCCAGCGGCCGAAAAACAAGGCGCGTGGGCTCCTCTGGGAGTTCGTCGGCGGGAAAGTCGAGAGGGGAGAGACGAAGGCAGAAGCCCTGCGGCGGGAGTGCATGGAGGAACTCGGCATTGAAATTGCTCCATCGGGGGTCTTCACCGAAGTCACCCACGAATACCCCGACATCACCGTGCATCTCACACTCTTTCACAGCGTCATCGCCGCGGGCGAACCCAAACTGCTCGAGCACAACGACATGCGCTGGATCCTGCCCTCCGAGATCCCGCAGTACCCCTTCTGTCCCGCCGATGAGACCATTCTCGAAAAGCTCATGACCATTTAATCTAATAGCAGCAGATCGATCTTTGCCCGCTTTGTTTTCATAAGCAGAAAAAGGCAGGAGTGAGCTCCCGTCTTTTTAACAGTAAACAGTTGCGCAAAACTATTTTTGGGAGAATTTCATTAGTAGCCCCACTATGATTGTGATGAATCCACCAACGATCCAAATTATAGCAACGGTCGTCAGTACCCTTGTGATAAAATATCCATCAAAGAAATAGGCCCTGCCATAGACTGCACTTCCTATGATTGCGATCCCCAAAAGCAAAACGATTCCTAACACCAAAAATATCAAACCATTTCTTATCAATCTGTCGGGAAGCGGTTTCTTTTGTTTTTCGGAGGATTGCTTGCTTTGTTTGTCGGCTTTGGATTGGACGGGAATTTTGTTCCCGCAAATTTGACAGACATAGTAACCGTTTTCTTCCTTAAAATCGGAAGAATCACACATAGGGCATTTCAAATCTTTTTTCATTTCATTTACCTTCCTTTATCTATCTTTTGTTAATTCGTTTTCTATCTTTTTAATTTTTGCGATGATTTTGTTGAGCTCTGCTCTGATAGGCTCTATTTCTCTATCGATTTCTGATTGCTGGCTTACGGCTTGTTTGGCAACCTCCGCTTTTTCCTGTTCAGCGGCAGCAATTTGTTCCTGAATGGCTTTTTTCTCCTTTGTTTTGAATAACCCAAGAGCTTTTTTATCCGATTGTAACTTATCAATTCTACTCTTGATTTGTGTGAGTTGAACAAATGCTGGTACCTCTTCTTTCCTCTTTTGAAGGGCGGCTATTTGATCCACATATTGCTTTTTTGTTTCTTGCAGTGCTTGTAGTTCTTGATCTAAATTTTCTTTTTCTTCTTTATGAGAGGCCCAATAAGCATCGATTTTTTGTTTCTTAACTCGATTCATGCGGGTGGTTTGTGCTTCAATCCATTTGTCGTAAAGGTCATCAAGTTTTCGTTTATTATAACCCTCAAAAAAACCAGAATATTCTTTACATCCTTGTAGGAAAATAATTACTGTATCGAACATATAAATTTCTGGATCTTTTGTTTCGATGTTCAACATTGAAGTGTAAAAAGATTGAATCAAATTTACATAAAGTTCATATGTTTCTGATTTATTTGTTGTAATAAAACCGTATCCATCTGTGCGTTGTGTATATACAAAACTGCTTCCGAACAATTGCAATAAATCATAAGCCATAGACCTGATGGCAATTTCATTTTCTTTTTTTTCTTCAACCTGATATTTATCATCAATAATAGAAATGCAGTTGTTCAGGACCTTAAAGGCAGCTTGTCGCCTGTAGATGTCATCTGAAACCAAACTCGTTTTTGCTTTACCATAAGCACTATAAAAAATCGCTTCGATATTGTTGGGATCGTTTTGTTCCACCATATTGTAGTATTTTTCGGTTTCTTCCCAATCTTCTTTTGCTTTTGCTCGACGAGCATTTTCAAGATATTTCTTGACATAAGATGAATTATCGACTTGTACAGTTCCTTGAACTTCTACTGTACCCTCTATCATCATCTTTTTGGCTTCTTCCACGGAATATTTGGTGCCGCAGACCTGACACACAAACATTCCGTCCTGCTTGACTAAATCCGTGCTACCGCACATTTCACATTTTAACTGCTTCATTTGTTATTCTCCCTTGTTTTATTTTTTTAGGGCATTTCGTATTTTCGGGAATATGCCAATCTGAACCGATTTTATCTTGTGTGGCTCCAGGAATTAACCCTTGTCTACACCATTTGCTTATTGTTGCCTGAGCATATCCCCAGCGTTTTGAAGCCTCCAACGTTCCAATATCTGCCATCTTTTACCTCCTCTTATTTCAATAATTTGCATTTTGCCGCTCTTTCGTTGAGCAACAATATTAAATTTTCCGCCGCCAATTTTGTTCCCGCCACGTCGCCCGAGGAAACACTCTTCGCAAACCTTTCAAATGGTACTGCGATCTTCGCCTCGATCTCTGCAAGCGCCTTATTTGACATCGGGTCACTGTAGCGGATCGCTTCGTAGACTCTCTTTGCCTCCGTTTTAAGTTCGGGAGTTTGCGCTCCCGCCAAAACGCTCTCTGCTCGTGCCGTCAGTTCTTTGATAAAAGCGGTCTTTGCCTTTACTTTTTCGTCGATTTCCGAAACCGTTTCCGCAGCGGCTTTTGCCCTTATTGCCGCAAGCGCGCCGAACGCCGTCAGGACGCTACAGACGATTGCGGCGATCCATGCGGGTACTTGCGGCACGGCCATGAAGACGGTCGTAGCAATCATGGTCAAAACCAGCGTTGTGAAGCTAATGAAAACGAGGGGAAGTTTATAGAAGAGTTTAGGTTTTTCGCCCACCCGAAAAGCGAGCCATGCACACAAAAGCTGTCCTAAAAACGCTGCGAGCGTAAATCCGTAGCCGATCCAGAATCCACCGCCGAATTTGCTCATACCTGCGATCTCGCTCGGCGTGACAAACACGATCACATGAAAGAGCGCAAGGAAGATCGCCCAACAAATGAGATAGGACACAAATTTCTTATTCATGGATCACCTCACAATTTTTCTCCGCATTCGGGGCAAAATTTTGAGCCGTTTACGGGCCTCCCGCACTTCGGGCAGACCGAAATGACTTTCGTCCCGCATTCGGGGCAGAATTTTGTGCCCGCCGCCAACACAACGCCGCAGTTTGTGCATTTTTGAACGCGCGGGATCGCCGTTTCATTCACTGCCTCCTTCATCGTTCCGCCGACCATTCCCGCGACGGCACCTCCAACTCCCGCCATCGTGCCGAGTCCCACGCCCATATTGGTGAATTGCCCGACCGCTTCATTTTCTGCAACCTTTTCCGCTACGTCGAACCCGCGTTCCTGCTGATAGGTGTAGCCCTCTTGCGCGCGCTTCGTCGCCTGCGCTTGCGAATCGATGATGAGTTTCTGCGCTTCCGTCTGCGCATAGATGAGGTCTGTCTGCTGGCGCAATTTTGCCTCGGCGATGTCGGCATATTGACGGAAATGCAGTTCTTTGAACTTCTCATACTGCGGATCGCCGTCGGGTTTTACGATCGTCGTGACGAAAAACTTTTCGAGCGCAACGCCGTAATCTGCAAAATCATCAATGAGGAGTTTTTTGATCGCTTCGGAAAAAACCGTGAGATTTTCGTCGATCTCAAAGATGTTGATCGCATTTGTTTTGACAACTTGGGCGATATAGGTCTTGATTCTCGTCATCAAAAAAGCACGGAAAAATCCGACCAACTTTTGTTGGTTCAAATCATTTTCCGTGCCGACAAGTTTTAAGAGCAATTTGCGGGAATCTTCCGCGCGCAAACTCATTTCGCCGCTTGCGCCGATCGAAATAGGGAACTTATAGGTCGGTTCCACATACTGCACCCTGGAATCCGTTCCCCACCTGATCGCCATTTGCTCCGTCTTGTTGATGAAATAAACTTCGCAGTGAAAGGGCGTTTTGTCATCCGTAGCGCGATTGAGCGCTTTTCCGATGAGGGGAATATTCTGCGTCTCGAGCGTGTAACGTCCCGCGCCGAACAGGTCGAGCGCCTGTCCGTTCATGAAGAAAAGCGCCTCCTGCGATTCATGGACGATCAGTTGGGTGAGCGAATTAAAATCTTCGCAAGGATGCTTCCATATAAAGGTGGTATTGTCTCCTTCGTACTTAATAATATCCGCGATGCGTGCCATAATCTTCCTTTGTTGATTACTCTCTTGTTGCACAAAATAAAGTTTGTGACAACACTACTTTATCACAAACTTTCAGAAATGTCAATGAGAAAACAAAGAAAAGTTGGTATGATGTTGAAAAAAGTTTGAGGCAGATCACTATGGGAACGAACTATGGTCAACGCATCAAAGAGCTACGGGAAGAGTGCGGCTTGTCGCTTATGGCGCTTGCGAAAGCGATCGGTGTGAGCGATACCGCCATTTGTAAATGGGAAAATCAGCTTGCCGAGCCGAAGCTCTCTTATATTGTGCGATTGGCGGATTATTTTAATTGTTCTGCCGACTATTTGGTGGGTCGTTCGGACGATTTTGGCTTGGTGGTTCAGCCGAATCTGTTGACGCCAGAAGACAAAGCAATCATCGATGTGTTTCATGCTATGTCTCCGCAGATGAAGGAACTTGCCCTTCAAACATTAAAACTTTGGAAGAATGCCGAACATTTATAAACAAATGCCGTCGAAACAATTCGACGGCATTTGTTTATTCTGCAAATTTACGCCTTGTTGACGATCTTGGCGCGGTAGATGAGGTATTTGTGTCGGCCGAAGGAGAAGAGCCCCTTCTGCGTGACGCCGACGAGGTCCTTGCCGAGCAGGTCGAACAGATTGAACGTGAGGGCGTATTCGGGGAGCTTTCCGAGGAGGAGGCCGTCCTCATAGAGATAGGAGGTGAGGACGGGCATGCTGATGTCGCCCGAAGGAGTCATGTCCCCGCCGCTCGTGGCGGAGAGAAAGACGGCCTTCCCGCGGATCAGTTCCGAGAGCTTCTCCGCCGTGTCCGCGACATCGAATCCTCTGCCGCCCGCGTCGGGCACGCCGTTGTAGTCGGCCTCGGCACAGCCAATGTTCTCCGCCCCGTATTGTGCGGCGGAACGTTTGCAGGTGAGGACATGTTCAAAGACGCCCTTGCGGACCAGATAGTTGACGTAATTCTCATTGACAACGCCCTCCGCATCGAAGAAGGGGAGGCAGAGCTGCCGCGCGGGGTCGCGGTCGATTTGAAGGGTGAGTTTTTCGCTGAACAGCTTCTGCCCGAGCTTGCCCGCGAGGAGGGAGGCGTTGTTGAAGTAGAGGTCGGCGAGGAAATGCTGTGCCGCATATTGAAGCGGTTCAAAGTCGCCGATGACGGTCACTTCGTCCTCCTCGACATGGGGCAGGCCGTGGAGGAAAGCCTCGCACTTTATCCTGACGTCGCGGCAGATCTCGTCCTCGTCGAAATAGTCGCTCTCGGCTTCGTAGCTCTCGTCCACGATGTTGGCGGAGCCCTTGCATTTGAGGGTGAGGACGATCAAAAGCCTGTTTCCGCGGTAGGTATAGCGTTCGCCGTCGCTGTTTTCGTAGCTCGAAGCTGTCGTATTGAGCTGGATCTTGTTGCCGAAGAGGAAGTCGGGATTTTCGGCGGCGAGACGGGAGAGGAGGTGTTTCATCTTCGGGATAAAGTCCTTCTCGCCGACGATCTCATGCTCCGCGTCCGCATCGATGGTGCGGGCGGGGGCGTGGGTCTCGGGATAGGGAATGCCCTGCGCGAGCTTTTCCCGCGCCTCGGCCTCAAGCGCCGCCCAATCCGCTTCTCCGATGGAGCCTGCGACGCCGATCGCGCCGTTTTCATAGATGCGGAACGTGTTGTGCGTGCTGTCGTTGATGCGCAGGCTCTCCACAAGGTTCGCAACGATATTGAGGGTAAGGTTTGAAGTTTTCGTGACGAGTTTTTCTGTTTTCATGGTGCGCCTCACTGAACGTTCATTTTTGAAATGCGGATATGGGGGCCGCCCATTCCGACGTTGAGCGGGAATTGTTCCAGTTTCCCGCAACCGCCTGTGACGAAGCTCAAAAGTTCCTTGTCGTTTCCGACGCCGTCGATGAGGCCGAGCGTCTCGAAGACGTTCCCCGTGATGACGGAGATCTTGACGGGCCGCCCGATCTTCCCGTCCACGATCTCATAGGCGATGTTGGGGGCCATGGTGAAGGTGGACATTCCGCTCCCGTGCTTGACCGACCAGATGTAGTAGCCGTATTTGATGGGAGCGATGAGCTCGTCAAAACTGCTCCTCCCGTTCTCGACGTACGTCGTCGTCATGCGGACGATGGGTTCAAAGTCGCAGTTGATGGCGCGGGCGTTCCCCGTGAGGGCCTCGCCGAGGGCCGCGGCCGTCGCCGCGCTGTGCAGCCGCCCCGACAGGACGCCGTCCTTGATGAGATAAGTGTCCGTCGCCGCCGTCCCTTCGTCGTCGTAGGGGACATATCCGCTCCCCTCGAAGACGCCGCTCTCGCGAATGGTGAGAATGGGGCTTGCGACCTTTTTCCCGAGCTTCCACTCCTCTGCCATCGCCTCGTCGCCGAGCATGAAATCGCTCTCCGACTTGTGCCCGAAGCTCTCGTGCGCGAACACGCCCGTGGCAATGGGGGCAAGGACGACGGGATAGCTCCCCGCCTTGACGGGGACGGCGTTTTGAATAAAGTCCTCACAGCGGGCGACAAAATCGTGAAGTTCCTCGTCTGTGTACGAGAGATCCCCAAAGGAAGTGCGCGCCTTGGAGAGCATCTCATGCATTGACTCCTCGCCGCAGGTAAACGCCATGATGTAGGCGACGCCGCAGGTCTGGAAATCGTATTTGATATCCGCGCCCTTGGAGGAATAGAACTCATAGAGGGAATAGCGGTCGATGTACTGCGCCCCCGCAAAGTTGCAGAGGGGGCTTTTCAGTTTCTCGGCAGTTTCGGCGATGAGCTGTAATTTCTGCTCCAAGGGGACATTTTTCACGCACCTGTTGGCAAAGACGATCTTCACGTCCCTGTTGGCCTGAAAGCGGGAGACGATGGGGTCATTTTCGATCTCGGAGGAGGGCTCGGCATACGAATAGAGCTTGTCGAGGGCCTCCTGAATGGCCCCGACGTCGTCCGTCGAAGTGTAATACCACATCTTCCCGTCGTACACCCGCACGAAGGCCTTCTTCTCGGAAGTGACCTTCGCCTCGTGCAATTCCCCGTTCCTGAGCTGAAGGTGAGTCGTGCACCGATCCTCGATGCGCACGTCGGAATAAAAACCTTTTCTGAATTTATACATATTTCCTCCCTGCTGCCTGTGAAATTATATTGGATTATACCATGATTTATAAATAATGTCAACTTTTGGAATTAAAAATTAAAAATTAAAAATTGCGGCGGGGGGGAGATTCGGAATGACACCCCTTCCGTCACTACGTGACACCCACCCCTCGAGGGGTGGGCAAGTCTCGGCGCCCCCTTGAGGGGGAGCTCCGCCGTAGGCGGTGAGGGGGTGTTTCGCCGCCCATTTTCCGCACTCATTCTGAACGCAGTGAAGGATCCCCTCAAACGGAGTCCGTAGGTTTATGAGATGTTTCGGCTACGCCTCAACATGAGCATGGGGACAGAAACAAGAATGAACCCCCACCCCTACCCCGCCCCCTTGGAAAGGGGGCAGGCGAAAAAACGGAGGACCACCCGAGGGGGAGGCTCTCACCCCCTCCATGGGAGGGGGGTAGGGGGGTGGGCAACGGCCAATCATACCTCACCCCTTCACCAGAATGGTGCGCGGGGAATTGATCGGGATCACGGGTAGAGCGATTTGTATTTTTTGAGGGCAAAATAGTAGTAATTGCGCATGAAGATGCCGATCTTCTTGGGCGAGAGAATGAGGGCGCGGTCGCCGAACCGTTCGAAGTAGTAGAGGAGTTGATTCGACGAACAGTCGAAGGTGTAGACGTCCCCCTCGACAGAGATCGGCGTCGGGCGGTAGAGGTAGATCTTGCGGAAGAGCTCCTGCCCCTGCTCGGTCAGCCGCACCTTGATGGGCTCCCTGTCCGTGCTGTACATCGGATATTGCGCCCCGCAGGCGATCTGTCGGTCAAAGAGGGCGGCGTTTTCCTTGGGGATCTCGGCGTGCTCGGGAAGGAGGGAAGCCGACTTCACCGAGGCGAGACGAATGGTCACATTGTGTTTTCCGTCGAAGAGAAGGATATAATTGAAGAGCTCGTCCTTGGCGGGACTGACCGAATAGACGCACGCGCGCCCCATGACATTCCCGTTTTTCAGCTCAATGCACACCCTTGCGCCCTTGGCGGCCGCCCTGCGGAAGACGGCGTAGACCTCCGCATAGAGGATCTTTTCGCGCTCGTTCTTGGTCTTTTCGGCATAGGCCGAAAACATTCTTCGGTAGAAGGAGGAGAGGGACTCGTCCTGCAGAATGGCATTCCCGATGCAGACGACCGCCTGACGGGAGAGCTTTGTCGGCTTGAAGGAGAAGACGGCCGAGCCCTCCCGCTCTTCCGCGCCCGAGGGACGCTTCGCGAGGACTTTCAGGACCTTCTTGAGGGCGTCCTCCCTGTAATATTCGGGCACGGCGGAAAGGGCCGCGCGGAGCTCGTCGCACAGTTTCTCTTCACTGGCCGAAAAGGTCTCGTAGAAGTTCGCGATGAGGGTATTGACGAAGAGATTGAAGTTGGTCGTCTTCCCGTTCTCCTTCACGAATTTGAAATCCTCGCAGTCCTTCTTGAGGACGTCGAGGACGGTCCGCGGCAGGCTGACTTTCATTTTTTCATCCATGTACTTTCCTCCTGATGGTATGATTGTACCCGAAAAGGGGGCAAAAATCAAGCATTTTTCACGGTACGTACCCATAAAAAAGGGGGCAAAAAATTTTCGGAGATCGCGGTCTGTCCTTTTCGCCCGTGCGGCGGTATAATGAAAGAAAAAACGAGGAGGACAGTATGCAGTACGGATTTGACAGCATCGCAGGATATGCGGCGGAGAAGGAGGAGCTCATGCGGCTCTGTGAGATCTTCAACCACAGGGAGACCTATGAGAAGCGGGGCGCGAAGATGCCGAAGGGGGTCATCTTTTACGGGGGCGCGGGGACGGGAAAGACGCTCTTCGCCCGCGTGATGGCGAGCATGTGCAATCTCAAAGTCTTCAGGATCGACGCAGGCGCGGGGGGGGACGGGGAGTCCCTCTGCGGCGTCATCAGGAAGACCTTCGATCGGGCGGCGCGGGGGAGGGCGCCCGCGATGATCTTCTTTGACGAGGTGGACAAGGTCCTCCCCAACGTCACGGAGGACTACGTCACCGACCGCGCCAAGACCGTCCTTGCCCAGCTTCTGACCCTGATCGACGGCATGGACAGCGCGCGGAACATCATCTTTGTCGCGACCTGCAACGACTACGCTTCCCTTCCCCCGACCTTCGTCCGCGCGGGAAGGATCGACAAAAAGATCGGCCTGTCCCTGCCCGATTTCGCCTCGCGGCGGGACATTCTCAAACTCTACGCCCGCCGCTCACCCTGCACCTTCGGCATGAGCATGGAGGCGATCGCGGGGCTGTCGTCGGGCTTTTCCTGTGCCGCGCTCGAGACCTTCGTCAACGAGTGCATTTTGCGCTCGGACGAGGACGGCGTCATCAGCGAGGCCCTGATCAAGGAAAAACTTCACGAGATCAAGGAGGAGGACATACCCCGCCAGCGCTCCCTCTCCGACGATCGGGCCATCGCCTGCCGCAATTTAGGCACATTCATCGTCGCCCGCGCCCTGAACGACGGCGGCTACTTGCTCTGCCTCGAGACGTACACCGTCTGCAATGATTTCTTCAACGCCGTCCTCTCCGAAGTGGACTACGGCTACAGCGGCGCGGACGGGGACGACGAAGATTGGGAGTACGACGAAGAGGACTTTGAGGAGGACGAAGACGACGAAGAGGACGAAGACGACTATGTCGGCGGCGGATACGATCAAGACGAAGAAAAGGGGGCGTACTACTCGGGCGAGGACTATCTGAACGCCGTGACCGTCCTCCTCGGGGGATATGCGGCGCAGGAACTCTTTTTCGGCAGGACGTACGACTTTCGGAACGACCTGCGCGACGCGGAGAAGGTCCTCTACCTGATGTGCGAATGCGGCATGTTCGGGATCGGGCGCTATTTCAGCGAATCGGCTTGCGGCGACGGTCTCTATTCGGAGGCGCGCCTTGCGGAGACGGAAGTTTTCATCACCGCGAAGTTGCAGGAATGCTACGAGCGGGCAAGGGACATCGTGAAGAAAAACATATCCCTCATCAGCCATCTCCTCCCCGTGTTCCTCCGCGAGCGCATTCTCGAGAAGAAAAAATGCGAGAAACTGCTCGCCTCCCTCGGCGGGATCGAGGGGGAATGAGGGTGTCTGTTGCCCGCGTTTTGTTGACTTATCCGCCGAAACGCGGTATAATGGCCACATGGCAGATCGGTTTTCAAGGACAGAACTCCTCCTCGGCAGAGAGGGCATGGAGAGATTGAAGAAGAGCCGCGTCATCGTCTTCGGCATCGGCGGCGTGGGCGGCTACTGCGTGGAGGCCCTTGCCCGCTCGGGCGTGGGCGCGCTTGACCTCGTCGATCATGACACGGTCAGCCTCACCAATATCAACCGTCAGATCGTCGCGACGGACGAGACCGTGGGGCGGTACAAAGTTGACGTCGCGGCCGAGCGCATCGCCGCGATAAATCCCGATTGCACCGTCCGCGTTCATAAGACCTTCTACCTGTCCGAGACGGAGGGGGAGTTTGACTTCAACGCCTACGAATACATCGTGGACGCCGTCGATACGGTGACGGCCAAGATCGCCATTGTGCGCCGCGCCCTCTCCTGCGGCGTCCCCGTCATCAGCGCGATGGGGGCGGGAAACAAGCTCGACCCGACAAGATTTGAGGTCGCAGACCTCGCGAAGACCTCCGTCTGCCCGCTCGCCCGCACCATGCGGCGGGAACTCAAAAAGTACAGCATCGAGCACCTCAAGGTCGTCTATTCGCGGGAGGAGCCCCTCCGTCCCGAGGGCGGAGAGGAGGCGGGGCGGCGGAGCGTCCCGGGGAGCGTCGCCTTTGTCCCGTCCGTCGTCGGCCTTATCCTCGCGGGGGAGGTCGTAAAGGACCTCGTTTGCCGCGGCGGGGACGCAAAGTGAAGGGGCAGGGAGGAGCGTATGGATTGTGTATTCTGTAAGATCGCAAGCGGCGAACTGCCTTGCATGAAGGTGTATGAGGACGCGCACAGTCTGGTGTTTATGGACATCGCACAGGACGTGGACGGGCACATGCTTGCGATCCCGAAAAGGCACGTTGGCAGTATTCTCGACTGCGACGCCGAGACCCTCTCCCACCTTGCGGCGGCGGTCAAGGTCGTCTCGGATCACTGCGTCGGGCATTGCGGCTATGACGGCGTAAATTTCTTGAATGCGAGCGGCGAGAGCGCGGGGCAGTCCGTTCCCCATTTTCACATTCACATCATTCCGCGGAAGAGGGGAGACGGCGTCGACGCATGGCCGAAATTCGGCGGAGCCAAGACCGATCTGACCGAGCTCTGGAAGCAGTTGAAGATGTAAATTTGCCCTGCGGAGCACGCAAAAGGGTGAAACGTGTGTCATAAAGTTGTGCACGATCGTATGACCCGCGGGGAGAGGATTTTATATCGAAAACCATGGAATCTTTTGATAAAACAATCGAAGAGGGACTGAGGAAACAGTACGCCAAGCGGCTCTTCAAGCCCTTCGCAAAGGCGATCGTCGAGTACGGCCTCATCGAGCCGAATGACAGGATCGCCGTGTGCATCTCGGGCGGGAAGGACTCCACGCTCATGGCCAAGCTCTTCCAGGAACTGAAGCGGCACAATAAGTTCCCGTTCGAGCTCGTCTTTCTCGTCATGGACCCGGGGTACAGCAGTGAAAACAGGGAACGTATCGAGGAAAATGCAAAGCTGCTGAACATTCCGATCACGGTGTTCGGGACGAATATTTTCGAGAACGTGTTCGAAATTGAGAAGTCCCCCTGCTACATCTGCGCACGCATGCGGCGGGGGCACCTGTATGCGAAGGCGAAGGAGCTCGGCTGTAACAAGATCGCCCTCGGGCATCACTATGACGACGTCATCGAGACCATTCTCATGGGCATGCTCTACGGCGGGCAGATCCAGACCATGCTTCCCAAGCTCAAGAGCACCCATTTTGAGGGCATGGAGCTCATTCGCCCCATGTATCTCGTGCGGGAGAAGGACATCATCGCATGGCGGGACGAGTACGGTCTCCGCTTTTTGCAGTGCGCCTGCAAATTTACCGAGAAGGGGGCGTACTCCGACGACGGCGGCAAGCGGAAGAAGGTGAAAGAGCTCATTCGCACCCTCAAGCGGGAGGACCCGCAGATCGAGCAGAATATCTTCAAGAGCGTCGAGAACGTCAGCCTCGCGACCGTCATCGCCTACAAGGACAAGGACGGCGTGCGCCACCGCTTCGACGACGATTGAAGGGGGCCTTCTCGCTGCCCCTTGCCTTTACCCCCTCCATGGGAGACCCCTTGCCTTTACCCCCTCCATGGGAGGGGTGGAGCGGCGCAGTTCTGCTCAACAGTGCGGTGCACTGTGAGCTGCGCCGCGACAGGAGCGCTGGCAAGCGCGACGGGCTTTGCGGCGGTCCCTGCCGCCGTAAAGTAGGGGTGGGTCACCGCAGCTTTCTCTCGCTGCCCCCCGCGTCATTCTGAGGGAGCGAAGCGACCGAAGAATCCCCTCAAACGAAGTCCGTAGGTAGCGGCGTCATGCTGAGAAGGGGAGTGATATGAAGTCAACGGAAGCTGACTCGAAGCATCTCGCCGCTTCCATGTGTACATCGTCCCGCGAGATTCTTCGGGTCAAATCATCGGACTTCGTCCTGCCCCGTTTCTCAGAATGACGCGGGACTGCTCCGTGGGTCTATGAGATGCTTCGGCTACGCCTCAACGTGAGCAGCTTTCGGCTCCTCCCAAGGAGGAGCTGTCGCCGCAGGCGACTGAGGTGGGCAGCGAGGAGATACCCCCTTCCCTACCCTCCCCCCTCAAGTATAAGGGGGGAGGCGCGGATTTGCGCTTTCTCGCTGCCACTTTTAGGGGAAGTCCCCGAGCTTGCGAGGGGAAAGGGGTTTCAAAACCTCTCTGTCACTCACTTCGTTCGTAGCATCTCCCCTATATAAGGGGCGACGAGGTTTCCCTCCCCGAGGGGGGACGAGGTCCCCTCAAAAATTTCACAGACAAAATCGGGCGAAACATTTGACAAATGCCGAGAGGCTCTGATATACTGTGAGAGTAATAGTTTGATGTTGCGGATCCCGAAAGTTCTGCGGCATCGGGGCGGCGCAGTTTTGGCGAGAGCCGAAGCACAAGAAAAATATCGGCGGATTGAAAGCCTTTTTGAGGAAGCTCATGGGAAAACGATTCTACTATTGGCTGTCGCACAAGTACAATATGCACCTCGCCGTCTTCAAGGAGAGGTATAAGCATGATAGAAAGATCGACAACAGGGATGAGTTTCTCATCAGAAACGGACAGTTTGTTTCCATACAGAAAAAATAGGGCAAAAGGAGCGTTTTTTGACGCTCCTTCCTTCATGTTCTGGGGAAAATAAACAAAATTTAGTAGAAAATTTGTTTGTTTTGAACATTTTTTGTGAGACTTTCATTTTTCCTATTGACAAACAAAACATTTTCGGCTACAATAATATGACAAAAACAAATATTGCATCGAGGGAAAATATGGATATTCGTGAAATCGTAAGCAAATGCGATCATACGCAACTCTCCGTCACGGCGACGTGGGAGGACATCAGACAGCTCATTGACGACGGCATCAGATACGGCACCGCCTCCGTCTGCATTCCGCCCTGCTATGTCGCGGACGCCAGAAAGTATGCGGACGGGAAACTTTCCATCTGCACGGTCATCGGCTTCCCGAACGGCTACAATACGAAGGAAGTTAAAGTCTTCGAGACCGCACAGGCCGTGAAGGACGGCGCGGACGAGATCGACATGGTCATCAACATCGGCGACCTCAAGGCGAAGCGCTTTGACAAGATCGAGGACGAGATCAAAGCGATCAAGGCGGCCTGCGACGGCAGGATCCTCAAAGTCATCATCGAGACCTGCCTCCTCACCGACGAGGAGAAGATCGAGATGTGCAGGATCGTGACGGCGGCGAAGGCCGACTTCATCAAGACCTCCACGGGCTTCTCCAAGGCGGGCGCAACGCGGGAGGACGTGGCCCTTTTCAAAAAATACGTCGGCAAGGACGTAAAGATCAAGGCGGCGGGGGGCATCTCCTCCATCAAGGACGCCGAAGATTTCGTCGCCCTCGGCGCGAGCAGGCTGGGCACGTCCCGCATCGTCAGGATCGTCAAGGAGGAGCATCTGTTATGAGTGAACACAAGAACATTCCCACTCCCCATATCGCGGCAAAGTACGGCGACTTTGCGCCGACCGTCCTGATGCCGGGGGACCCGCTCCGCTCCAAATTCATCGCCGAGAACTTCCTCGAGGACCCTGTCCTCGTCAACAATGTGCGCGGCGTCAACGGCTTTACGGGCACCTACAGGGGCAAGCGCGTTTCCGTCATGGCCTCGGGCATGGGTCAGCCCGCGATCGGGATCTATTCGTATGAACTCTTCAACTTTTACGGCGTGGAGAGCATCATCCGCGTCGGCTCCTGCGGCTCTTTCGATAAGGACCTGCATGTGCGCGACATCATCCTTGCGCAGGGCGCATGCACCAACGGTAACTATGCAAACCAGTACGGCCTCCCCGGGACATTCTGTCCCATTGCCGACTTTGACCTTCTGAAGAGGGCCGCCGAAGCATGCGAGAGGGCGGGCGTCCGCTACAAAGTGGGCAATATCTTCTCCTCCGACATGTTCTATGACGACAGCAACAGCGGCATGCAGTGGGCAAAGATGGGCGTTTTGGGCGTGGAAATGGAGTCCGCGGCCCTCTACTGCAATGCGGCGCGGGCGGGCAAGAAGGCCCTGTGCATCTGCACCGTCTCGGACAGCTTCATTCACCCCGAGGAGAACACGACGGCCGAGGAGCGGCAGAATTCCTTCACGGCGATGATGAAGATCGCCCTTGAGATCGCATAAAGGAGAAGGTATGGCAAAGAGATTCTTTCTGATCGTGCTCGACAGTTTCGGCGTGGGGGAGGAACCCGACGCCTGCCTTTGGCACGACGAGGGTAGCAATACGCTCGGGGCCATCCGTAATCACCCCAACTTTGACTGCCCCAATCTGAGAGAGCTGGGGCTCTTCAACATCGAGGGCGTCGGCGGCGGCGTCTCCCGCCCCAAGGCGAGCTTTGCGAGAATGCGCGAGAAGTCCATGGGCAAGGACACGACGATCGGCCATTGGGAGATCGCGGGCATCATCTCTCCCGACCCGCTCCCGACCTATCCCGACGGCTTCCCCGCCGAAGTCATCGCGGAGTTTGAGGAAAAGACGGGCCGCAAGGTCATCTGCAACAAGCCCTATTCGGGCACCGAAGTCATCAAGGACTACGGGGAGGAGCACGTCAGAACGGGCGCGCTCATCGTCTACACCTCTGCGGACAGCGTCTTCCAGATCGCGGCGCATGAGGACGTCGTCCCCGTCAAAGAACTGTACAGATACTGTCAGATCGCGCGGGACATGCTCGTCCCGCCCCACAACGTCGGCCGCGTCATCGCCCGTCCCTTCACGGGGGAATATCCCTTCACGCGGACGGCGAACAGGCACGACTTTTCTCTCCTGCCTCCCTCCGATACGATCGTCGATCTGTTGAAGAAGGCGGGCTACGACACGATCTCCGTCGGCAAGATCTACGACATCTTCGCAGGCTCGGGGCTCTCCGAGAGCAACCGCACGACGTCGAACGCCGACGGCATGCGGGTGACGAAGGAGATGCAGGCGCGCGATTTCAACGGCCTCTGCTTCGTCAACCTCGTCGATTTTGATATGAAATACGGCCACCGCAACGACGTGGCGGGCTATGCCGCCGCGGCGACGGAGTTTGACCGCTTCCTCACGGGCTTCTTAAAGGGCATGCGCGAGGACGACGTCCTCCTCATCACGGCCGACCACGGCTGCGACCCCTCGACGCCCTCCACCGACCACTCCCGCGAGTACACGCCCATGCTCATCTATGGAAAGCATGTGAAGAAGGGCGTAGACCTCGGCACCCGTCCGACCTTTGCGGACATCGGCGCGACCGTGCTCGACTATTTCGGCGTCGGCAAAGAGGACACGAGCGGCGAAAGTTTTTGGAATGAGGTGAAGGCATGACCGACAGGGAACTCATGGAACTTGCCCAGAGCGCGCGGGGGTACTCCTATTCCCCCTATTCGCATTTCCGCGTCGGGGCGGCCCTGCTCACGAAGAGCGGGAAGGTCTACACGGGCTGTAACATCGAGAATGCGGGGTATTCCCCGACCAACTGTGCCGAGCGGACGGCCATTTTCAAGGCCGTTTCGGAGGGCGAAAGGGACTTCGAGACAATCGCGATCGTCGGCGGCAGGGAGGGGGAGACGAATGACTTCACCGCCCCCTGCGGCGTGTGCAGACAGGTCATCGCCGAGTTCTGCGGGGGGGACTTCAAGATCCTCCTCGGACGGCCCGGATCGTTCAGGGCTTACACCCTCAAGGAACTCCTGCCCTTCACATTCACGGCGCAGGATCTGTGAATCCGTCTTCGACAAAGGAGAACAACGTTTCGTTCATGAAGAGAGTCATTGCAAAGGTAGTATCCCTCATTCTTTCCGCGGCAGCCGTGTGTACGGCCTTTGCGGCGTGCGGCGAGAGAAGAGAGGGCACCGTCGATATCGCCTTCTATGCCGTCAACGACCTTCACGGCAAATTTATGGATACCGACGCCCAGCCCGGGGTCGATGAATTCACGACCTATATGAAGGACCTGTACAGGGACGACAGGGCGGAGGAAGTCCTCCTCTCCTCGGGCGACATGTGGCAGGGAACCGTCGAGTCCTCCTCGACCAAGGGCGAGCTCATGACGGAGTGGATGAAGGACGCGGGCTTTGTCTCCATGACCCTCGGCAATCACGAGTTCGACTGGGGCACGGAGGCCATTGCCGCCAATCAAACGCTTGCGGGGTTTCCCATTTTGGGCATCAACGTCACCTACGAGGGCGGCCCTGCGAATTTCTGCACTCCCTCGACCGTCGTCGAGAGGGGCGGGGTAAAGATCGGCGTCATCGGCGCGATCGGCGACTGCCTCTCCTCCATTTCGGGCGAATTCCAGACGGGACTGCACTTTGAGACGGGCAGTACGCTCACTTCCCTCGTCAAGGCCGAGTCGAAGCGCCTCCGCGAGAAGGAGGGGTGCGATCTCATCGTCTATTCCCTCCACGACGGCGGGGACAGTTTCTCCTCCTCGGGCGTCAATACCGTGACCGACAGCGACATGCCCTACTACGACACCGAGCTCTCGGACGGCTACGTCGATCTCGTCTTCGAGGGGCACACGCACAAACAGTATATTCTGAAGGACGAGTACGGCGTCTATCATCTGCAGGGCGGCGGCGAGAACAAGGCGATCAGCTACGCCAAAGTCTCCTACAACACCGCTACGGGCGATTTCTCCGTCAAGCCCGAGATCATCAAAAGTTCGACCTATGCCAAGAGCAGTATCAAGGACGATCCCATCGTGGAGCAGCTCTTTGAGAAGCATTTTCCCGACGAAGATCCCTATACCACCGTGCTTGGCAAGAACTCTGCGGAGTGGGATTCCTCCGACCTCGCGGATAAAGTTTCCGAACTCTACTATAAGAAGGGCGTTGACACGTGGGGGGCGAAGTACGACATCGTGCTCGGCGGCGGGTATCTGAAGACGCGCAGTCCCTATGACCTCGCCAAGGGGGACGTCACCTATGCAGACGTCTTCTCCCTGCTTCCCTTCGACAATTCCATTGTCCTCGGGAGCATCAGGGGGAGCTATCTGAAGAGCAATTTCTTCGGAAACAAATCCAACTATCACCGTTACAGTCCTTCTCTCACCGCTTCGGCCATTGAGGACAACGCGACGTACTACATCATCGTAGACACATACACTTCGACCTATCGGGCCAATCACATCACAGAGGTCGCGCGCATCAGCAACTTCTACGCGAGGGACCTCATCGCCGAGTACATCAAGGACGGCCACAGGGCATAAGCTGAACCATCTCGCCCCCTCCTGCGGAGGGGGGTAGGGGGGTGGGCAACCGAATCCCCCAAACCTTATTCAAAATCAAGGAAACATCGCTATGAGAATGTACGACATCATCAAGAAGAAGCGCGACGGGGAGGAACTCTCCAAGGAAGAGATCGATTTCTTCATCGGCGGCGTCACCGACGGGAGCATTCCCGACTATCAGATCTCCGCGCTCTGCATGGCGATCTACTTTCAGGGCATGACCGTGCGCGAGACGTGCGATCTCACCTACGCCGTGCGCGATTCGGGCGAAAAACTCGACTCCTCCAAACTTCACGGCATCCGCGTCGACAAGCATTCGACGGGCGGCGTGGGGGACAAGACCAGCCTCGTCGTCGCGCCGATCGTCGCTTCCTACGGCGTCAGCGTCGCAAAAATGAGTGGCCGCGGCCTCGGCCACACGGGCGGGACCGTCGACAAGCTCGAGGCCATCGACGGCTTCAGGACTACCCTCTCGGAGGAGGAATTTGTCGATCAGGTCAACAGGATCGGCCTTGCGATCGTCGGGCAGAGCAAGCAGTTCGCGCCCGCAGACAAGAAACTTTACGCCCTCCGCGACGTCACGGCGACGGTGGACAGCATGCCCCTCATCGCCTCGAGCATCATGGGCAAAAAGCTCGCCGCCGACGACGACTGCATCGTGCTCGACGTCAAAACGGGGAGCGGGTCCTTCATGAAGACGGTCGAAAGGAGCCTTGAGCTCGCCCGCCTCATGGTGGACATCGGCAAGGGCGCGGGCAAGAAAATGGCCGCCCTCATCACCAATATGGACAGACCCTTGGGACGGGCCATCGGCAACTCCCTCGAGGTCATCGAGGCGGTGGAGACGCTCGGCGGTCACGGCCCCGAGGACCTCACCGAAGTCTGCCTGACCCTCGCGGGCTACATGCTTTCGCTCGCGGGCAAGGGGACCTTCGAGGAGGGGAGAGCCCTCGCCGCCGAGGCGATCGCAAGCGGCGCCGCGCTCGAGAAGTTCATCGAGACGGTGAAGGCGCAGGGCGGGGACGAACGTCTCATCCGTGAGCCCGACCGCTTCAGGAAGGCAAAATTTTCCCATGCCGTCCGCTCGGCAAAGAGCGGCTACATCGTGCGCGCGGACACCGAGAAATACGGGCTTGCAAGCCTTGCCCTCGGCGCGGGGCGCAACACCGCGGAGGACGAGATCGACTTCGCCGCGGGCATCATTCTGAAGAAAAAAACGGGCGACCGCGTGGAGGCGGGCGAGGAGATCGCGACGCTCTATGCGGACCGCGAAGCCCTCTTTGCGGAGGCAGAGAAGATCTTGCTCGCCGCGACAGAGATCGGCGCCGACCGTCCCGCCGACGAACCTCTCATCTACGGCGTCGTGGAGTGAGGGAATTCCCGTTTCGGGAAAGGGCAGCCCGCACAACATAGGAAAAATCATGGCAAAACTCTATTTTAAGTTCGGCGCAATGGGCTGTTCCAAGACGGCGCAGGCGCTCATCACAAAGTTCAATTACGAGGAGCGGGACATGAAAGTGCTCCTCCTCAAACCCGCCATCGACACCCGCGACGGGGCGACGGTCCTCCGTTCCCGCATCGGGCTCACGCAGGACGCCGTCGCCGTCAGGGAGGACGAGAACCTCTACAAGCTGTACGAGGAGAAGTATTCCGACTGCGACGTCATCATTGTCGACGAGTGCCAGTTTTTGACCCCCGAACAGGTGGACAACCTCTCCGACATCGTCATCGACAAGAATATCCCCGTCCTCTGCTTCGGCCTCTCCACCGACTTCACGACCCACCTCTTCCCGGGGTCCAAGCGGCTCTTTGAGGTCGCCGAATCCATCTCCGAGATCAAGTCCGTCTGCGACTGCGGCGCAAAGGCGACCGTGAATGCGAGGATCGGCGACGACGGAAAGATCGTCACCGAGGGTTCGCAGGTCCTCCTCGGCGGGAACGACAGATACGTCCCCATGTGCCGCAGATGCTGGCTCAAAAAACGCGCCGAACAGGCTTAAAGGAAGGAAATTCTTATGGAAAAAAAGTTGAAAACGATCGTCTGCTCTGCACTTTCCGTTCCGCTCCTCTTCGGCGTGCTCCTCATGGGACATGCCGCGCGGGGGACCTTTGCCGTTGCCGCGGAGACCGACTACTACGCCTCCGTCAGCGCGGAGGGAGGGGAGGCTCTTCTCGGCCAGCTCCACGACCTCATCACCACGACGCATACGCATTATACGAGTTATGAGGACTGCAAGAATCCGACTTTGGTCAAAAGGACGGATCCTGGTCCCGATGGCGAACTCATGGAATTTTATGCGCAGGCCAAGCTCTCCTCGGCGTGGGAGTCGGGCAAAACGGGGACATGGAACAGGGAACACGTCTGGTGTCAGAGCCTTTCGAACGGCCTTTGGGGGCAGGGCGGCGGCGGAAGCGACCTTCTGCATATCCGTCCCACCGAGTCCCGCGTCAACTCTGCCCGCGCCAACGATAAATACGGTGAAGTTTCAAACGGAACACCCATTTGGTACTGCGACAAGAGCAATACGCAGATCGCCGTCGCAGGCTATTCGGTGGGGACGGTGTTTGAACCCATTGATACGGTAAAGGGCGATGTCGCACGCATCGTCATGTATGTCTACACCCATTACAATACCTATGCCAACGTCGGCGGTACGACCAACGGAAGCGGAAACTCGGGTTACTTCGGTACCCTTAACTTCACCAATGTCATTTCGGCAAGTTCGGAGGCGGCGGCGGTGGAGATGCTTTTGGAATGGCACAACGCCGACCCCGTGGACGAGGTCGAAACGAAGCGCAACGAAGCGGCAATGGAGATACAGGGGAACCGCAATCCCTTCGTCGATCACCCCGAGTACGCTGACGCCATTTGGAAAAACGGCCCCACGACGCCTTCGGGCGCCGACGGCCCAGACACTCCCCAGGGTCCCATTGAGCCGACGGGAGAGACGATCACGATCACGCTCGACAGTTTCGATCTCTCTTATGGATATGGATTCAAGAAGTGGTCATCGGGCGGCGTCGGCGGCTTGGCCTTTCTCTATGGGGGAAGCAGCGACTATCCCGCAAATCAAGGGATGCAGTTTAACAATAGCAAGAGCAGTTATTATCTCGCGAGCGATCTGCCCACGGCGCGCGCGATCAAGTCCGTCACCGTGAAGTCATTTAAAGGGACGGCGGACAGGCCGTGGAAGCTCCTCACTTCGGACGCTCCCTATGGAGAGGTCACGGGGAAGCCGACAAACGGCACCGACTGGGGCATCAAGACGGTCACGGAAGAGGGCGTCACATGGACGGTGAGCGGGACGGATACCTACTTTGCGCTCACCTATGAATTGGACGGAAAGAGCGGCGCGGGCTATCTCGACAGCATCGTCATCGAGTATGAGGAAGAGACCCCCGACGTCGGGCAGGGCGAACAGCCCCCCGCAGGCGGCGGGACAGAGGAGCCCGAACCTCCCACAGGGGGCGGTACAGAGGAACCTGAACCTCCCGCAGGCGGTGAGGGGACCCAGGGCGGCGAAGGGGAGGAAAGCACCACCTCCCGCAAGGGCTGCGGCGCCGTCATCGGCGGGGCGGGCATTGCCGTCTTTGCCGTGATCGCCATGGCTGCGACGGCACTGATCCCCCGCCGCGAGGACTGATCGGGGACCGCCCAAGGGCGCTTTTTCGGACGCGCTTTCAGGGCCCGTCCGAGGGGCCCGTGAGAAAATATTTTTTGGGACAAATGTCGGAATTATGATTGACAGATTTGTCGAAAAATGGTATAATTCGAAGTAGTGAGACATTTGGCAATGAAAGAGGCTGTCCTTTGGCCGAAAGCGGATTTTTGATCGGTTTTTTGGAGGAAAGAGAGGGAAATGCTTGGTTTATTAGCGCTGAATCCACTCAACCAAACGGATATCATTTTTTTCATCGTGCTTGCAGCCATCGTCGCTGTTTGCGTTGGTGTCTATTTTTTGATCCCCGTTTTCAACAAAAAGCAATATAAGGAGTTACGCGACAATCTCGCAAAGAGAGAGGCCGCGTTTAAGTCTAATGTTCAGCGCACCGACGGAAGCGCTGCCGTTGTGCAGGAGAGCGGCGATCCTTCTGACGGAAAGGCATCGGAGGGGTCGGACGGCGTGACCGATCCGACGGGACATGAAGAAAAGTAAGATCTTCGCCACAGTTATCTACTTCATCTTCACGTTCGGCATCGGAGTGGTCTTCGCGCTGACGCTTCCAGGGTTCTTTGCGTCCTTCACGATCCCTGCGGAAGTGGTGTCGGACGCCCTGAACAGCGGCGATTTCTTGACATGTATCGTACTTACGGAGCCTGTGGGCTTTTACAGAAGGGCTGTCTTTGACGAAAAGTTCGAGGGTGGCGGCGGCGTCATCCTGTATGAGACGGTGATGGAGGCCTATGACAGGACTTCGTCGGAGGACGGTGAGAGCGCTTCGGGCGGCATGACGAACGGCATGTTGTACAAGTGCCTCGAGGGGTATGTGTACGGCGTTGCGGGCAGGTATGACGTCTTTGCGCAGGACAGCAACGGCACGTCGCTCAAAGTGACGGACGCAGAGGGGAGAGAGGTCTCCTGTCCGCTCCTCGACTACGATTCCAACGGCGACGGCAGGAACGACGGCATCTCCAATTTCGAGCAGAGCGGCTTCATCGTTTTGGAGCTCCGCGAGGATCAGGTCTCCTCGGTCAAACGGCTCGATTTTACCGACAGATCGGGGGCAGTCGTCTTCTCCGCAGAGGCGGAGCAGGCGGCAGACTTCGAGAGCGAATTCTTCGATTGTTTCGGTGACATGGACAGCTACAACGAATGGGTCGCCGCAGGCACGAGGGAAGGCGTTTCAGCAGATGAGGCCAAGGAGCTCATCGGCAAGCGCAACGACTATGTTACAGCCGTGAGCGAAAAGCTCGGCAAGACCGAGGGCTGTGCGCTCACCGCAGAGTCGGCGGAGTACAGGTCGGTGGCGGAGGAGATCACCCGCCGCGCCAATGGCAAAGCCATTCCCTTCATCATCATCTACTTCGTTGTCATCTACATCATTGCCGACTTCCTGCTCGGGTACCATTTCATCATCAAGTTCTTCTCATGGTTCCTGTTCAAAGTCTGCAAGATCCCGCGCAAGGAGAAGAAGGCGCCGAGCAGCGACGAAGTTTTCGGACACGACTATTACAGCATGGTGACCCTGAAACTGGATGTGACGGCAGTCCCCGAATTCAGCGGCACCGTTGAGATCAAATATACAAATCAGGGGGAAGAGTTCGTTTTTTCCCTGCTGAAATCGGACGATTATACCGCGACCCTGCGCATGAAAGCAGGCACCTATGTGAACCCGTATATTGGCATCGATGAGGCATACGCTCCCGTGGATCTCCCCGACAATTTAGAGGTCGTAGGGTACCAGATGGAGCGGTTGATAAAGATAGTAAGGCGCGAGGTATAGCTTATGAGGATTTCCATTCAGCACTTAACGAAGGTCTTTCCCAGCCGCACAAAGGGCGGACAAGCAGTCCATGCCGTCGAGGATCTGAATATCGAGATCCCGTCGGGCCAGCTTGTCGGCCTGCTCGGCCCGTCAGGCTGCGGAAAATCGACCACACTGTTCATGTTGAGCGGTTTGGAGGCGCCCACGTCGGGGAAAATTTTCTTTGACGATCAGGACGTCACGACGCTTGCCGCCGAGAAACGCGGCATCGGCCTCGTCTTCCAGAATTATGCGCTCTACCCCCACATGACGGTGCAGCAGAACATCCGCTTCCCCTTGGACAACATGCGTATCAAGAAGGAAGAGGGCAATGCACGGGCTTTGGACGCGGCGAGACTGGTCCAGATCGAGGACCTGATGGCCCGCAAGCCGAACGAGCTCTCGGGTGGCCAGCAGCAGCGTGTCGCCATTGCGCGTGCGCTCGTGAAAATGCCGAATGTGCTCCTTCTCGACGAGCCCCTGTCCAATCTGGACGCACGTTTGAGATTGCAGACGCGCGAGGAGATCAAGCGCATCCAGCGCACGACGGGGATCACCACGGTGTTCGTCACCCACGACCAGGAGGAGGCGATGAGCATCTGCGACACGATGGTCGTCATGAAATTGGGCGTCGTGCAGCAGATCGGCGCGCCGCAGGCGATCTATGACGATCCGAACAATCTCTTCGTCGCCAACTTCCTCGGGACGCCTCCCATCAATATTTTCAAGGGCAGGCTCGAGAACGGGAAAGTCTTCATCGGCGAGGAAGCCGTTGCAGAGGTCCCCGGGTATTCTTCCTTCGACAACTGCGATATCTATGTCGGCATCCGTCCCGAGGGATTTGTCTATGACAAGAAGGGGGCGTTCACCCTCAACGTGGACCATATCGAGGTCATGGGACGCGACAAGTCCGTCGTTTCGACGCACGAATGCTCCACGAAACCTACCGTCCGCTCCATCATCGACAGCGACGTCATGTTGCCCGCGGATGCGAAGACGCTCAAATTCAACATCAAGCCCTACAAGCTCTTCCTTTTCCACGCGGAGACGGAGGACAGGATCAGACATCCACTCAACGTCTTCAAGGGAAAGATCGAGGGCGGGAAGGTCTACATCGGCGGGGAGGCCGTTGCGGAGACGGAGCTTTCCGACCGCGAGGTCTGCGTCGGCGTCTACCCCGACGGGTTCGTCTATGACGAGAACGGGGCGTTGACCCTCGGCGTGGGGAATATCGAGATCGCAGGCGTACAGACGTCCGTCATCACTACGCATGCGTGCTCCGTGAGGCCCAAAGTGCGCGCCGCTGTCGGCAACGGATTTACGATCCCCGACGGCGCCACCGAGCTGAAATTCAACATCAAAGCGGGCAAACTTTTCTTGTTCGATGCAGAAACAGAGGAGAGGTTGAAGTAATGGAAAGCGAATTGATCGAATCGACGTCGGATCTGTCTGCACAGAAGAAAACGAAAGAGCCATCAAAGAAGGCCCCCGAGCTGTCCGAAGGGCCGCAGCTGAGCTGCGGGGAGAAATTCCGCCGCGGTCTCAAGGCGCAGAGCGGATGGCTTTTTGTCGCGCCTGCACTCATTTTGATGGCCGTTTTCACGTTCTATCCCATCATTGCGGCGTTTATCGGGTCCTTCCAGCAGAATTATACGGCAATGACCGGAAACTTTGACGGATGGGGGTTTGACAACTTTATTCGAGTTTTGAAAGGGGACACGGGTACAGGCGGTGCGAATTTTCTTCAATGCCTTGTGAACACGTTGGTCCTTACTTTTATTTCTGTCCCTCTTTCCACCCTGCTCGCACTGCTCATCAGCGTGGCTCTGAATTCGATCAAGGCCCTGCAGAAAGCATACCAGACCATCTTTTTCCTGCCCTACCTCACGAATGCCCTCGCAATGGGCGCCGTGTTCGCGACGTTCTTTAAGGTCATTGGCACACAAAACAATGTAGAGACCGTCGGCCTTGTCAATACCGTGCTCGGCTGGTTCGGCGCAAAGCCCATCGACTGGGTCGGCCTCACTTCGCCGCACTGGCAGCTCGGGAGTTTGAGCATACCATGGGCGAAATACATCGTCACGATCATCTATGAGGTGTGGTCGGGCCTTCCCTTCAAGATCCTGATCCTGTTCAGCGCGATGCAGTCCATCAATAAGCAGTACTACGACGCCGCGAAAGTGGACGGCGCCAGCCGCTGGACGACGCTCTGGCGGATCACCGCCCCGATGATCATGCCGCAGATCAGCTATCTGCTCGTCACGGGCATCATGGGCGGTATGAAGCAGTACTCCGCGATCATCGGTATCTTCGGCGAGAAGATGGGTCAGGATTACGACATGGGTACCATGGTCGGCTATTTGTACAACTATATTGAGCTCGGTCAGACGGGTTACGCCTTCGCCGGGTCGCTGCTCTTGTTTGTGATCATCATGATCATTACATTGATCAACAACATGATCACGAAAAAGAGTACGTCATAACAAGGAGCGAGGAGAGATCATGGCGAAAGCAATGAAGAAAAGTAAAGCGCAGGAAACAGTCGTCGGCCAGTGGGATCTGTCTGCTTCGACAGAGGAACTGGACGTCGAGAAAGCGCTGAAAAGAGAGAAAGTCAAGCATGTCTTCATCAACATTTTCCTCTATGTGTTCCTGACGATATGCGCCGTACTGGCATTCCTTCCGTTCTATTGGATGATCATGTCCTCTGTGAAGACGGAAATGGAATTCCGCGAGTCCGTCCCGACGTTTTTCCCGCACAGCTTCCAGTGGAAAAACTACTGGATGGTCTTCCATCAGGTGACAAGCACGTCGAGCACGTCCGCATCCTTCGGACAGATCATCATCAATACGCTCGTCGTCGGTCTGCTCTCCACCTTCCTCGGTCTCGTGGTCATCGTCATCACGGCGTATGCCCTCGCCCGTATGGATTTCAAGGGGAAAAATATCCTCTTTGCGATCATGCTCGCAACGATGATGATCCCCGGGGAGTTGTTCACGGTCTCCAATTACATCACGGTCGCAAAATTGCAGATGAACGACTCGTACACCGTCCTCATTCTGCCCTTCCTCGTGAGCGTCTACTACATCTACTTGTTGAGGAACAACTTCATGCAGATTCCCGATTCGCTCTATCAGGCCGCGAAGATAGACGGTTTGAGCGACATGGGGTTCCTGCTCAAAGTCATGATCCCGCTCTCGGCGCCCACCCTTGTCTCGATCGCTCTGCTCAAATTTATCGGCACGTGGAACAGCTACATCTGGCCCCGCCTCGTCAATACGGCGCCTTGGCAGCTGCTCACGAACTGGGTGACGGGCGGTTTCGTCGACAGAGTACAGCCGACGAGCCCTTGGGGGAACAACTGGACCCTGTACAGCGGCGCGTTCTCGCAGTCCCAGTCGCTCGATACGCTCAAGATGGCGGCCGTCTGCATGGTCAGTCTGCCCCTGCTCATTCTCTTCATCTTCTGCCGCAAGTACATCATGCGCGGCGTGTCGAAGAGCGGTACGAAAGGTTGATCCATTCCCACACACAGAGATTTCTTGCGCACTGCGCAGTGCGTCAGAGATAAAATAAAAAAAAGGAGATAGTCATGAAGAAACTTTTGACAGTTGCGCTGGTAGGCTGCATTGCGGCATCGAGTTTATTTGCCTTTGCTGCATGCTCCGGAAGTACGGATTATGATCACACGATCAAATTCTATTCCTCGCAGGGACAGAGCCTCGCAGCCGTAACAGACAAGGCGATCGAAGCGTTCGAGAAAAAGTATCCCGGATGGAAGGTCGAGCACACACAGCCCGGTGGATACAACGAGGTCCTCAGCAAGATCCGTTCCGACCTGCAGGCAGGCCTTCAGCCCGACCTCGCGTATTGCTACTCGGACCACGTCGCGCAGTACCTCGCAACAGGTAAGGTCGTCGACATGAAACAGTACCTCACGAATGCCGAATCGTACACCTACACCGTGAATGGTGAGGAGCACACGATCGATCGCATCGGCTTTACGGAGGACGAAGTCAACAACCAGTTCATCAAGGGTTACTATGAGGAAGGCTTTGCGTCGAACTACACAGGGTATGAGGAAGTCGGCCTGAAGGCGGACTCCGTCATCACGCTTCCCTTCGTCAAGTCCACCGAGCTTCTGTACTACAATCCCGACTCCCTGCATGCCATGGGTTATAAGGAGGCTCCCACAACGTGGGACGAGCTTTGGAAGATCTCCAGAGAGGCGCTTGCGAAGTGGTCGAGCTGCACGCCTCTCGGATACGACTCCGAGGCAAACTGGTTCATCACCATGGCGGAGCAGAAGGGATTCGGCTACACCAGCCCTGACAAAGATAACCACTACCTGTTCAACAACGAAGATGCGGTGAAATGGCTCACCGAGATCAAGAAGTACTATGTGGAAGGCCTCATCACGACGCAGCAGATCTACGGCAGCTACACGAGCGGCCTCTTCATCAAGGGACCCAAGGACGGCGGCCTCGTCTTCTGTATCGGTTCCTCTGGCGGCGCAAGCAACCAGTCTGGCGGCGATCTGTTCACGACGGAAGTTGCTCCCATCCCCGGGTGGGTAGATGCCGATGGCGAAATGCACAACGACTGCATCAGCCAGGGTCCTTCCCTCGTGATGCTTTCGGGCGGCAACGGCGTTGCCAACCCTACCGAGAAGCAGATCATGACCTTCCAGTTCATCAAGGAACTCCTCGATGTCGATTTCCAGGCCAAATTCGCAATGGAGAGCGGCTACAATCCCATGCGGAACGACGTCTTCGAGCAGGAAAAGTATGCGACGTTCCTTCAGGGCAAAGATCCCGAGACGGGCGATAAGCTCACGGGCGCAAAACTCGTCGTTTCGAAGGCTGCGAACGCTGCGAAGGAACTCACCGAGCGCTTCTTCGTCTCTCCCGCATTCGTCGGTTCGTCCGTCGCCCGCGACCAGATGACGAGCGTTGTCCAGTATGTCCTCCTTGATCAGAAGGATCCCGATATCGCCCTCCGCGATGCCTATAAGAATTGCGGCGGCAAATAATCAAAAGGTTTGAGATGAAAAAGAAGATTTTTGCGATCCTATCGCTTGCACTGCTCGGAGCCATTCTCGTCTCCGCTGCGGCGTGCGGGCCGAAAATTGCCGACAACACCGAGCATTTCGACTCCATTACGAAGACTTTGAAGCTCAACAAAGACTTCTCTGGTAAGAAATTGTTGGGCGAGGACAGCAACGGTATCGGCTCGGCCACGCTGAACGGCGACACGACGGACGGCGACACATCTACGTTCTCCCTTGCGGAGGGCGGGTATGTCCGCGTGCGCTATCAGGGCGTCGACACGCCCGAGAGCACCTACGAAGTCCAGAAGTGGGGCAAAGCGGCCAGCAAGTTCACCAACGAGCGTCTGCACCTCGCCACGGAGATCGTGCTCGAGTCCACGACCAGCGGCGTCCCGAAGAAGGACTCCGTCGGCCAGCGTTCGCTCTGCTATGTGTGGTATAAGACGGAGAAGGACGACTTCAAATGTCTCAATCTCGAGCTCGTCGAGAACGGCTATTCTGAAAATAAAGAGGGCGCGGATAATCCATACTACTCTTACTTTCAGAAGGCTGAGACCTTCGCGAGGGGCATCAAACTCCGCATTTGGTCCGACCTCGACGATCCTCTCTTCGACACGTCCCCGATCCCGTTCTCGCTCCGCGACTTTGACGAGAATGAGGAGCTGTACCACGCTGGGACCAAAGTTTTCCTCGACGCCTATGTGACTGATTCGTCCACGGCGGCGTCCTCGGGGGCCGTCACGCTCATCATCGCCCAGTACGACGAGGAGTCGAGGAAGCAGTACAAGCTCACCCTCTACGCAGGCCATACCAATTCGACGGGAAGCATGCGCATCGGCGATCTCTACCACCTCTCGGGCACCCTCGACAAGTACAATGAGAATTGGCAGCTCACGGGCGTCATGGTCGATCAGGACGACAAGGGCAAGGAGGACGCCTCTTGGAGAAAGCAGCTCTCCTACTTCCTCACCTTCGACGCGTCGAGCCCGTACTACACGGGTGAGAAATCTTCCAACTGCTACGGCGACGTCACCGTGACCGAGATCGTTTCGCTCGAGGACAAGACGCTGACCTTCAAGGGCACTGCGCCGAAAATTGACGACACGACCCCCGAGTTTACCTTCACCGTGACCGTTCCCGACGATTACGCTGACACGATCAAGAAAGGGTCGACCCTCTCCGTCAATGGTTGCTACCAGTTTGAAGCAAACTCTGGCAACCTCACCATTGTCAACTATTCTGACATCACAATCAAATAATCAAAAAAAAGGAGATATGACATGAGAAGCAAGAAAAGACTGTTGCTCATCACGATGATGCTGCTGTCTATGATCGCCTGCATCATCGGTGCGGTGGCGTGCGGCGGCGGCGTCTCGGCGAAGGACGCGATTGCGAATTACCTTCTCCCGCAGGATCAGACGCTCGTCAGCGCCGACTTTACCCTGCCGAAGGGAATTGGCAAGGACAACTCCGTGCCCGTCACGTGGACCTCGAGCAATGAGAACGCGATCAAGATCGAGGACGCAGACACCGTTTACAATGCCAAAGTCACCCTTCAGGACGAAGTGACCGAGGTCACGCTCACCATTCATTCGGGCGACAATCAGAAAGGTTTCACCGTCCGTGTCGACGAATTGAGCGTCTACACCTTCATCAGCAACTTCACCTTCCCGCAGAAGAATCGCGCGGTCAAGGAGGACTTCGAGCTTCAGACCTCGATGACCATTCAGGGTCAGGCGGCGACCATTTCTTGGGCCGTCCCCGCAGGTTCGCAGGACTATCTCTCCGTCGTTGACGGTGAGAATGGGAAGAAGATGGTAAAAGTTGACCTCCCCGAGGACATCGCCGATGTCAAGATCGAGGCCACCTTCTCCTTCAAGGGCGTGAGCAAGACGCAGACCTACAACTTCTCCGTCTCGCCCGACCTTGAGCCCCTGCAGCTCGTCAACCGTATCTACTCCCGCACGGATTATCCCGTCGAGCTCTCTGGCTACGTTCTCCACGTCTATTCCAGTGGAAATAGCGACCAGTACGGCCCCAACGCCACCTTCTACATGATCGACGACACCTTGAAGTATGGCTACTACATGTACCAGCTCGCCCTCAATGAGGAGGACCTTGACAACTTCAAGGAAGGCGTCCATGTCTCCGTTTCTGGCGACAAGGCGAAAAATCACAACGGCCTTTGGGAGACCAACGGCAAGGAAGTCGGCAAGGCCGTCATCATCGATGACAAGACCATTAACCCGAGAGAGCACATCTACGACTTCGATACCGATCTCCTTTCGGGCGTTCCCTCCGCGCTTTGGCACGAATCCACCTATGTCAGGCTCACTGGCTGGACGGTCAAGGCTATGGCGAAGGACGCACCCAAGGTCGGCACCGCTGGCGACCTCTTTACCATTACGAACGGCGACACGACGATCACCGTCCGCTACAGCACCTATATCAAGAGGACTGACGAAGAGAACGCTGCCCTTGTCGGCATGTACAACACGGTCAAGGTAGGCGACATCGTCACCGTCACGGGTATCCTCGGCAATTACAATGCCTTCCAGATCCAGCCCGTTGTCGCGGGCGACATCGTGGTCGGCAGCGAAGCCAAAACCTACGAGAACGCTCCGAAGGTCAAGGCCGCAGTCGCAGCCGTCGATGCGAAGGTGAAGGAGAACTTCAGCTCCCTCGTCGCCGCTGATAAGACTGTCAAGATGCCCGTCTCCGAAGACGGCGTCGCGATCTCCTACAGGCTCGCAGGCAAGAAGTTGACCGAACCCACCGTCGTGATCGCTGATGACGGCACCTTCACCATCACGCCCACCGCCAAGGAGAAGAATTACGAAGTTCAGGTCACCTATAAGATCGGTGACTACGAGGCTTACGGCTTCTTCCAGATCCACAATTGGAAGAAGACCGACGCCGAGATCGTCGAACTCGTCAAGAAGGCGATCGACGAAGAGAGCGGCGTCATCGACCTGAAGGTCGCTGGCGAGATCGCACTTCCCGAGGTCGACACGCTCGGCGCGACGGTCACTTGGTCGGTCAAGGACGGCACGCCTTACTGGATCGAGCTTCTTGACGACGGAGCGAAGGTCAACGTCATCGAACTTCCCAATGAAGCCACGACGATCACCCTTGTCGCTACGATCACGAAGGGGACCGCAAGTGCGACCACCACGATCACGGTGAATGCCTCCGCAGCTCCTTCGTTGACCTTTAAGGCTCTCACTGAACCCCAGGAAGGCGACTTTGTCTACTCCGCAATGAAGAATGGTATCAGACTGTACGCTTCGAGCCTCGAGTTGGACGGTGGAGACACGGGTTATATCGTGACCTCCGATGATATTTCGAAGGCTGTCAAGTTCACGCTTGTGAAGAAAGAAGGCAGTGATACCGATTGGTACATCAAGATGGGCAGCAAGTATCTTGAGATGAATCCCTACGCGAACAATGGCAAGACTTCCTACAAGCTGAAACTTGTGGCAGAGCCTACGGCCGTGTGGACGTGGTTGGATTCTGCGGATTGCTTCCAGCAGTTGACGACGCAGGTCGCTGAAGCAGAGCCTAAAACGCTCAACTACTATGTCGGCACCTATAATTCAAGCAAATACACGACGCTCAGCCCGAGTGATGTCTCCCGTATCACTGGTAACAGCGCAAAGGATCTCGACGTCACGCAGCATCCCGCCCGCTTTGGTACCCTTGTCGAGGCGACCGACGCTGACAAGATCGCGAATGCGAAAGCTCTTCTCGACATCGACACGGCCTCCCTCAAGGAAGTTGGCGATGAGATCGCGCTTCCCGCACAGGGCCGCGGCGGCGTGGCGATCTCCTGGGCCGTCGATACGCAGGACTATGTGAAGATCGAGAGCGGCAAACTTGTCGTGAAGTCCCTTCCGAAGACTGGCACCGTCAAAGTTACCGTCACTGCGACCCTCACAAGCGGCACCGCGACGGCCGACACCAAGGAATTCACCGTTGAGCTCACGGCAGCAGGCGAGGGGGGGGAGGAGACTACCGAGCCTTCTCTGCCCGATGGCAAGGGGATAGCGACTGCACCCGCTACGGTTACGGAAGCGTTGGACGTTGCGAAACAGCTTGCTGCCGATTCCTACCTGACCAAAGATGGCGATCAACTGCTTGTCTATGTGAAGGGCTTCGTGATCGATATTGGGAAATGGAGTGATCGGTTTGGGAATTTCACCAGTGTTTGGATCGCGGACAAAGCGGACAGCACCAAGAACTCCGCAGACGCCATTCAGGTTTACAGGCTCTATCTTGATGATACGAATCTGAAGCTCGTTGGTGACCTTGCAGTAGGAGCCGAGATCACGCTCTGCGGCTATTTGCAGAACTACAAGGGCGAGAACGCCAGCGCTGCTCCGCAGTTCACGTACAGTGGCGAAAAGAACGACAAACACTGTGTCGCTACCGCCTATACCGATCACCGTAGCGAAGCGGAGAAGGCAAATGCCGCTATCGCTGCAGCAAAGAAGAGCCTTGAAAGCACATACGCGGATGGCATTGGAGCGCTTGTGACTGAAATTACGCTTCCTGTTTCTACTGTCACGGGCGTAACGCTCAAATATACGGCAAGCGTTGGGACCATCGCGGATGGCAAACTTTCCGTTACGCACACGGCAAGCGAAACCACACTTACCATCGATATCGAAGCGGATGGTGGAACTAAAGCGACCGCAAGCCTTCAAATCGCCGCAGGTGTTGTTATCGAAGATGGCGACTATGACTATGACTTCACGAACGTTGGGAATGACAGTAATTCACTGTCGACTACGGACTTGCTTTCCCTTCTCAATGGCTTAACTGAAGTCGATATCATTTCCTCAGTCGACCAAGCAGAATCTGTTTATAAGGGACAAGGTTCGGGCGGTGCTCACACGAATGATCCCAACATGCTCAAAGTGGGTAAATCAGGCTCTGGTACAGAGATCCACCTGACGTTTGCGAAGGCCGTCTCGAAGATCGTGATTGAGTGTGAGAGCTGGAAAGATAAGACGGCAAAGATATCCGTGAATGGCGGAACAGCTCAATCCACCGAGAAAAATACAAAAGGCACCTTTACCTTTACATTTGAAGCCGCAACGAAAGTCACGATCAAAGTAGAGACAACAGCGATCCTTATCTATAAGCTCACTGTCACCGTTGGTAGTGCGGCCGCTGCAGCCTCGCTTGCTGCGCCTGTCGCCCTTCCCCCCAAGAAGTCCTGACCCGTCCCATTCGACTTCTTAACTCAAACCCAAAAAAAACAACCTTTCTTCGGAAAGGTTGTTTTTTTACCCCCTCCATGGGAGGGGGGTAGGGGGGTGGGTCACCTCATTCCTCATCGCCGAAGGCGAATTTCCCTCAAAAAAACAATGTGACCCACCTCAGTCACTCGCAAGCTCGTGACAGCTCCTCCCACGGAGGAGCTTTATAACTCGGGGGGGTAGGGGGGTGGGTCACCTCATTCCTTTCGCCGAAGGCGAATTTCTCTCCAAAAAATAATGTGACCCACCTCAGTCACTCGCAAGCTCGTGACAGCTCCTCCCACGGAGGCGCTTTTTACACGGTAGGGGGTCACCTCATTTCAACATAAACTCGGGCAAATGATTGTATATATCTTCACAAACGCCTTTGAAATTTTGCTCCAACTCTCTATTCGTATATCGAAGGATGGTCAAACCATTGGAACGCAACCATCCGTCCCGCTCTTCATCATATTTGACCGAAGCGTCTTCATAGTGCTGCGCCCCGTCGAGCTCGATCACGAGCTTTGCCACATCACAATAAAAATCGACAATGTAACTGCCGATCACATATTGCCGATGAAATTTGTACGGAAGCAGACGAAGAAATTGATACCACAACTTCTTTTCCTCTTTCGTCATATTTCTGCGCAAAGATCTTGCGGCAGGAGTTAATTTTGGATTGTTTAAGTAGCGCATAAGAGAAAAAATAAGGTGACCCACCCCCTGAATCCGTTACGGCGGCAGGGACCGCCGTAACCCCGTCGGCGAGGCCACGCCTCCTGCCACGGCGCAGCTCACAGTGCACTGCACTGTTGAGCATAATTGCGCCGTGGCACCCCCATGGAGGGGGTAGGAAAGGGTACCCCCATGGAGGGGGTAGGAAAGGGTACCCCCATGGGGGGGAGGAATAAGGTGACCCACCCCCTGAATCCCCCTCCCATGGAGGGGGTAGAAATGGGGGGTTCTTACACCACCAGTTTTTTGATTCTTTCGAGGGCGGAGTCGTCGGTCAGGTCGCGGCGGAGGGGAGAGATCGAGATGTGCCCCGTCATCGTCGCGTCGGTGTCCAGTTCCAAATTTCGCGTGCCCTCATACAGACACTTGAGCTTGGGCAGGATCTTTCCGTCGGGCATGAAGATAAACTCGTCGGTATAGACGGGCGGGCCGACCCTTGTCACGAGGATCTCATCGCCCTCCTCGGGGAAGTTGACGTTTACGATGTCGGCGTGATCGAGCATTCTTCTTGCGACGATCTCCTGATACGCCCTCTCGATGTTCTTGACCGCATTCCCGAAATGGTTGAATGCGGCCGAGAAGGCGATGGCGGGAATGCCGTTGAGGGCGGCTTCGAAGCAGGCCGCGACGGTCCCCGAATAGTGAATGTCCCCGCCGAGATTGGGGCCATTATTGATGCCTGAAATGACGAGGTCGAACTTTTTTCCCATGCCGAGCACGGCGACGCGCACGCAGTCGGCGGGGGTGGAGTCGACGCTCCACGCTTCGATCCCCTCATGGAGGGAGGAGGGCGCGACCTCGTACATGTCGTGGATCTGAATGGAATGGCTCTTTCCGCTCTGCTGGAATTTGGGGGCGAAAATGGTGATCTCGCCCTTGGTCTTTGCCCATTCGGCGAGGAGGCGGAGCCCTTCGGCCTCGATGCCGTCGTCGTTTGTCAATAAGATCCTCATAACAGGCCCTCGTGCGTGGATTTGTATTCGCCGAGGAGGACGTCGGCCTCCCCGATGAGTTCGTACATCTCTTCGACGGAGAAGACGGTCGCCCCCGCGGCCATGTTGTGACCGCCGCCGTGGTGGTTTTTCGCAATGTCATTGATGCCGAGGAAGCGCGAACGCAGGCGCACGCGGATATTGCCCGCCGCGACGTTGTCGATAAAAGCGACCCAAATGAGGCTTCCGCGGATATTGGAGAGTTCCCCCACGGCGTCGCTCGCCTGCTCGAGCGTGAGGCCGAAGCGTTCCTGTATCGCCCTGTCCATGTAGATGTACGCGACGCCGTTTTTTGTGATCTGAATGTGGTCGTAGATGAAGGATTTGAGCTGAAGTTTGCTGATGTCCTCGGTGTAGAGATTGGCAAACAACGTCTCGTAGTCCACGCCGCGATCGAGGAGCGCGGCCGCGAGGCGGAGCGTTTCACCCGTGACGCCCTCAAAGCGGAACCTGCCGCTGTCGGTCACCATGCCCATATAGATAAACGCGGCGGCCTCGGGGGTCATCTTGAGCGTATCCTTGAAGGTCACATAGAAATCTGCGATCATCTCGCACGCCGACGAGCGGAAGTCCTCCACCCAGTTGATGTCGCCGTAGGGGTCGGCCTCGATGTGGTGGTCGATCTTGATGATCTCGCGGGCCTTGGCGTAGTTGGCATTGGAAATGCGGTTCCGTGTGCCCGTGTCCACGACGATGAGGAGGGCGTCCCGATATAATTCCTCGGGGACGGTGTCTTCGCCGCCGCAGAAGGCAAGATAGGCCGAAAAATCGTCGTCCGTGAGGTAGATGTGCTTCTCGGGGTAGGTGTCGCGGAGGAGCTTCGTGAGGCCCTTCGTCGAGCCGACCGCGTCGCCGTCGGGACGGATATGGCGGGAAATGATGATGGTATCGTAGGATACGATCTTGTCTAAAATTTTCTTTTTGGTCTCTTCGTTCATGCTTCTTCTCCTGCTAAAGTATTCAGATCGTCAAGGAGCTTCATGGCCGTCTCCCTGTCGGGAACGATACAGCCGCTCGCCTTCTTGTGCCCGCCGCCGCCGTACTTGACGGCGATGGGGTTGATGTTGTAACGGTTGGAGCGAAGTTCGGCATGCACGCCGTCGTCCGCCTCCGTGAAATTTACCCAGACAAAGACGCCCCTGATGTCCCGCATGAGGCCGACCATGCCTGACGAGACCGCGTGCGCGGCGTCGTTGCCCTCGGGCAGTTCCTCCTTCGTCGTGTAGATGTAGGCGACGTTATTGGGCGTGAATCTGATCTTGTGCATCTTGTCGGCCTTCTCGATGATCTTCGGGAAATCCTCGGCGTTCAGGTTGTAGTAGAGGGTATTGAGGTCAATGGGCTGGGAGAGGAGGAAGGCGGCCAGCTCGAACGTCCGCGCAGAGACAGAGTCGAAGGCAAACCTTCCGCTGTCCGTCACCATTCCCATGTAGAGGTAGGTCGCGGAGTTGAGAGAGAGTTTGAGGCCCGTCTCCCTTGCAAACCATGCCACAAGCCCGCACGCGCTCTCGCACGAGCTCTCGACAACGTCTACGTCGCAGATGGCTTCGCAGTAGATGTGGTGGTCGAAGCGGAGGGTCTTCTCCGCCGTCCTGTACCTGTCGTCACAGATGAGGCGGGAGGAGCCGCAGTCGAGGACGACGGCGAGCGCGCCCCTGTAATATTCGTCGGGGACGACGTCCATCGGAATGTCGATGAAGGGGAAGCGGGTCGCCTCGTCGCCGACCATGTAGACCTCCTTCTCGGGGAAATTGTCCCTGATGAGGAAATAGAGGCCGATCTGGCTGCCCATGGCGTCCCCGTCGGGATGCGCATGGCGGTGGATGATGATCCGTTGGTACTTCCTGATGAGTTCGAGTGCTTCTTTGAACATGAAAACCGCCTTTTTGAGTTTATTTTAAGCCTTTTATTATACCATATGAAAGAATTTTTGTCAATCAATGTTTGGAGAGGAACAAGAAATGATATGTCTTGACAAGGGACTTCTTTTCCGTTATAATAAAGAAAGAACATTTGAAATAGAGAAAGAACATTTGAGAGGTTGATCTATGAGAAAATACAGGATCCGCGTCGGCCTTGACGTCGATGATACGCTCTATGAGTGCAATTCCTATGCGGTGGACATCATCAACCGCCGCCACCCCGACGAAGAACCCATCCGCATCGAGGAGATCAAGAGTTGGGGCGGGGCCGAACGGCACGGCGAGGAGCGCGTCGCGCTCTATTCCGATCCCGACTTTGTCAGGACCCAGCCCATCAGCGAGGGCGCGCAGGAGTTCGTCAAGAAGCTCTCCGAGATCGCCGACGTCTTCTTCATTACGGCAGTCCCCGCGCGGGTCATGAGCGCGAGAGCCGAGCGGCTTGTCAAGGATTTCCCCGAGATCCCCGCCCAAAACATCATCATGGGCACGCGGAAGGACGTCATTTCGCTCGACATCATGCTCGACGACGGCGCGCACAACATTTCCAGCTCCCGCGCCGCCTATCCCGTCCTGTTCAGAAAGCCGTGGAACACGGGCCTGTCGGGCTTGCTCTCGGTCAACTGCTATGACGACTTTCTGCACTTCTGCGAGATGGTCAGAAACTCCTTCGCCGAGAACTTCCCCGACCTGAAGAAGGGGGGCGTGCTGTGCCTTGTGGGGCCTTCTGGCTCCTCCAAGACGGAGATCGCGGGCGAGTTGACCAAGTTGGAGGGCTTCGAGAAGCCTCTGACCTCCACGACCCGTCCCCGCCGCAAGACCGAAGAGGCGGGCGCGTACCGCTTCATCAGCGAAAAGCAGTTCCTCGACGAGATGCGCGCGGGAAATTACTTTGAGACGACTGTGTACAGCGGATATCACTTCGGCACCTCCGAAAAGGACATCGAGAGCATCGTTCGGCGCGGCCACGTCGCCGTCATTCCCATCGACATCTGCGGGGCCATCACGCTCAAAAATCTCTACCGCGACCGCGCCATGCTCGTATTCACGCGGCGCGACAAGGCCGAGGCCATCAAGAGCATCATCATGCGCGACATCGACATCGACGACAAGACGCGGCGCATCATGTCGCTCGACTTTGAATACAGAAACAGCGAAGTGTGCGATGTCGAGGTCAACGTCGGGAACGACATTCCCTCCGCCGTCGCGGAGATCCTGAAATTTATCGGCAAGTGACGGGACGCCCAAGGGGCCCTTTGCGGGCAAAATATCGGCAAGATCAGCGGCGAGCGCAGGCTTTCCGCTCTTTTTGTAGGGCATAGAATGATAGGGAAGAATTTTCAAGGAGGGGATATGATCTACGTCACGGGCGACACGCACGGACAGCATGATTTTGCGAAGCTCGAACGCTTTGCCTTGCAGCATGCGGAACTGACAAAGGAGGACTTTTTGATCGTCGCGGGGGACCTCGGCGCGGTGTGGGACGAAAGGACCTTGGAGAGGGACCTCCGTCCCTATCGCGACCTCCCGTTCACGGTCCTGTTCGTGGACGGAAATCACGAGAATTTCGCCCTGCTCGAAGCCTTTCCCATAGAGACTTGGAAGGGCGGCAAGGTGCACAGGCTTGCTCCCGACGTCATCCACCTGATGCGGGGGCAGGTCTTTGAGATCGAAAACAACACGATCTTCACCTTCGGCGGCGCGACAAGCATCGACCGCTATCTGCGCCGCGAGAACGTCGATTGGTGGGCGCGGGAGATGCCGTCCTATGAGGAGCTTGACGAGGGCATCGCCAATCTCAAACGGCACGGCAACAGGGTGGACTTCATCATCACCCACTCCTGTGATGAGAAGGCTCTGTGGTACCCGCCGCTCAGGACGCGCATCTACCAAATGGACGTCTATCCCGAAAACCGCATGCTCTCCTATTTTGAGGACGTGGTGACTTACAGGCATTGGTACTTCGGGCACTATCACATGGACGGCGATCTGAACGGGGAAAAGACTGTCCTCTTTCAGAAAATCGTCCCGTTGGGCCAGCCGATTGCCCCGCAGGAGGCGTAAAAGAGCGGCCAAATGTAACACTGCGGAACATTTTTTGGGTGGCAGAAGACAAAATAATGTATTGCGGCGGGAAACTTCTGAATTTCCCGCCGCCGTCTATATTTCGACAAATTTAGGTATTGACAAGGCGATAGTATAGGTGTATAATATGACTGATCTGGAAAGCAATTCGAGATTAGTCATATTTCTTTCTTGGAGTTGGTATGAAGTATATTCGTCGAAGCATTGAAGAGATCGTACAAAAGAGCGACAGCACTTTCAAATGTATCTTGGTGACGGGAGCGCGGCAGACGGGCAAATCGACCATGCTCAAAAAGCTGTTTCCCGACAAAAAGTACGTCTCCTTCGACGACCCATTCATCGAGGAGCAGGCGCGGGAAAATCCCGAAACTTTTCTCATGCTCAACGAGCCGCCTGTGATCTACGATGAAGTTCAACGGGTGACAAATCTCTTCCGCTATATCAAGATCAAATGCGACGAAGCGGATGCGCGCGGGCTGTTCTGCCTCTCGGGTTCACAGCCCTTTGAACTCATGAAGAACGTCTCCGAGTCGCTTTCGGGCAGAGTCGGCATTATAGAACTTTGCGGACTCTCTCTGCGTGAGATCATGGGCGACAGCTTTAACAAGCCTTTCCTGCCGACGATGGAATATGTGCGGGAGCGCGGAAAAACCGCGAAATCCCCCAAAAATATTTGGGAAATCATTCACTGCGGGAGCTATCCCGAATTGCAGAATAAAGACATCGAATGGGGAATGTTCTACGCAAGCTATGTAAAGACCTATTTGGAGCGGGACGTGAGAAGCCTCTCCGCCGTGCAGAATTTGGACGACTTTCGCAAGTTCATGGTCGCCGTCGCCGCGCGCACGGGGCAGATGCTCAACTATTCCAACATCGCCGATGAGATCGGCAAGGACCAAGGAACGGTCAAACATTGGATCTCCATTTTGGAAGCGTCGGGCATCATCTATTTGCTCGAACCGTACACTTCGTCGGTGCTGAAACGGGCGATCAAAACGCCGAAACTCTATTTCAGAGATACGGGACTTGCCGCCTATCTCACCCGCTGGCTCACACCCGAAACGCTGGCGGTCGGTGCGATGAGCGGAGCATTTTTTGAAACGTTCGTCGTTTCCGAAATTTTGAAATCTTACTCGAACAACGGAATCGACTATCGCTACTGCGTTTCATACTATCGCGGAAAAGACAATAAGAAAGTGCTGAAAGACGGCAAAGAAGTGGACGCGGAGAGCGAAATCGACCTCATTATCGAAGAAAACGGCGTACTCTATCCAATTGAGATCAAGCAAGGCGCGAAAGTGACTGCCGATGAAACGGCGGCGTTCACCGTTCTCGATAAAATAGAAAACAAGAAGCGCGGCGCGGGTGCAATCGTGTGTTTATGCCCGCAACCCGCTGCCTTGCGCGAGAATGTTTTAGAGATTCCCGTGTGGTATTTGTAAAAGTTTTATAATGCAAAGGAGGTAAATATGAGTTTTATATCAAGCGCAAGCGGCGATTCACGGTGGCGCGGCTATGACTATTGGGAGGAGAAAAAGGTACTTTCCCTTGAATGCGTTTCCGACCATGAAACCGAGGGAATCGTGGAGGGAAGCAAAGAGTATCATGTAAAAATCGACACGGAGCATCCGAGAAAGTCGACATGCGATTGCCCATTTGCGCATGGACGCAGGGTGATTTGCAAGCATATGATCGCGCTCTATTTTACGTTGTATCCCCATGAGGCGGAAAAGTATCATCGTGAAGTCGAGGCAGCGCAGAAGGCGTGGGAGAACGAGCAAGAGGAGATCGAGCAAAAACTTATTGATTATATTCGCAAGATGGGAAAGGAAAAACTTCGGGATACGCTTTTGGAAATTCTGTTCGACGGTCCCTCTTGGCAGTACGAAAAGTTTGTGCGGGAGCATTTGGATTAAAGTGCGCCTCGCCGCAGAATACGGCGATAATTTTGTCGAAAAGGTACACCTTGGGAGAGATACCCTTAAGGTGTATTTTTTGTCAAACTCGCTTGAAAAATATTTTATCTTTCGACAAAAGTCGTTTGAAAAAGTTTTATATTTTTCTCAAACTGTAGGTTTGTCAAACATATGAGACGGGGTGAGGAGAAAAAAATCAGTGCAGGACGCCGTCGCGGAGATCGTCTAAGATGTAATCTTTGGGGGAATGCCAATTCAAGGGACGCATAAAGTTTTCCTTTCTTGTGCTCATCAAAGGATTTGATGAACTCCATGCCGTTGTCTGTCTGGATACACTCTATCTTGAAGGGGAATGCCTTTATGAGCATATCAAGGAACTGTACCGAGGAGTATGTGCTTTGCCCCTTGAAAGCAGCTACGAATCGGAAGCGGGAATATTCGTCTATGGCGGTATATTGGTAGAAATGCTCTTCCATGATTTTCGCATCTCTCGCGGTACAGACGGAAGGGACAACTTTTACATCTCCCTGTACTCTTTCTCCCGGATAATGCATCGGTTCATAGGGTTTCGGAACATAGTTGGGGTTAGGCGGCTATATTGGTTGGAGTTTCTGCCTCCTTAAAACTCTCCACAGAGAAGTGACGCAGCGGGAATACCCTCTTTGCCGTAATCTTACCCAAAAGACGACGAGGCCCAAATGCGGACTACGTCTTCTCATGTTCGAGATGAGCTTCAATTCCTCGTCGGTATGTTGATTGGGGTGATGATGCGGACGGCGGGAGCGGTCCATGAGCGATATGACGGTTCCGTCGTTTTGTACGAATATCCGACAACTGATTGACGAAACCGTGCGATTTGTGATATAGTTTCCATGGATAGCGATCCTGCTCCTTTGAGGTTTTTGGTGACACTTAAACTATATCACATGGAGCGCCTTGTTCGCTATCTTTTTTCTATTCCCCCTGTCTCACATCTATTGTAATCCTACAGAGAACGCGCCGCGCATAGATCACAAACTCTTGCCAAGCGACGAAGTTTGTGCTATAATGGAAAAAAATCGTGGAATAAAATCACGGAGGCAGAAAATGAAAGAGTTACGCAAACGGTTCTTGGCACTCGTCATGGGCGCGGTGATGATATTCGGCGTGGGCGCATTCGCGGGCTGCAACGGCGGCAACAAAGAGCAAACGCCGCAGACGCCCTCTACCGGTACGACGACGCCCGACAAGAATAATGATAAAGATACCGACAAAGATAACAATAAGGATACCGATAAGGATACCGACAAGGACAACGACGCTCCCTCCGTCACGCCCGACGCCGATAAAGATCAAGACGGCCCTGCGCAAACGCCCGCAAAGACAAAGGCGGAGGCGATCTCCGCTTTCAACGCCGCCGTGCAGAAGATCGACGCCGACAAAAATTTCACCTATACGGAAATCGGCGCGGAGTACGTCGCCGAGTTCGAGGGTGCGAAACTCAAAGTGACCGAAAACGGCACTTCGGTGTTCTACGCCACAGAGGGCGATCAAAATTATTCCTATATCCTCCGCGATTCCGTATGGCATAAGGATTTTTCCGAGACGACGGCGGCGGGAATTTTTTCCGCATTGACAGCGGTTTTTGGCGACGTAATTTGGAGCGACTTCGAGGCGGAGGAAAACCTGCTTACGGGAACAGCCTCGGGCGAAACGGTAGAGGCGACCGTCACCGAAACGATGCTTACGGTCGAGACGGCGCAGAAGAAGTTTACGCTCACCAAACTCGGCACGACCGCCGTATCTCTTCCCGCCGATGCGGTGGACGATACCGACGCCTCCAATTTTATCTTCACGACCGACGAAAACGGCGAAACTGTTTGGAACAGGAAACTTATTGCAGAGACCCTAAAAAAATGGTGGCCCGAAGGATATTGCCAAAAGATAATGCGGAAAGATTGTGAATTGATTGATATTCTTGCTATTGAATATGAAGAAGGTAGTTTGACATTTTTGGCATATTTTAACGGGGATTCTGGAAAATTTTTTCATAAAATAGGGATTCCAAAAGCATATTTCAATGCAGAGGAACTTCAAACGGTAAGCGGTTTTGAAAAATATTTGAATAGTAGAGAATATCCTATTGATTCTATTAATTTGTCAACTCAAGTAGAATATTCAACATTAGACGAAGATTACGAAACGGCGCACAAACAAGAATTTGAAACTTTGACAAAAAACGGGTTTGAACGGCTTGCAACAGTGGGCGTGCAAGGTGACGGCATTATGAACGAAGGAGAAATTGTCAAAGATTTTGAAGGGTCCAAAATTCTTTTTGGTTTCAAAATCCCAAACACGATTACTGCATTAAGTCCCGATATGGGTTATACACAAAACTTTTGGACTTATTATGTTTTACAAAAGGATGACGGAAACATTGAATTTGTCAATTTGATGTTTGTAAGCAAGGCAGAGGACCCAATAGGAAATGTTTTGCAAGACAAAAACAACACATGGAGAATTCATAAAATAGAAAGAAAAGACATTGCAAAAGAAAATCTTGTCTTATTTGACGCTCCGACCATGACGATCGACAATATCGCCTGACCCTCTTTCCGCCCCTTCGCTCATTCTGCCCCCTTCGCTCATTCTGCCCCGCCCGCACGTTCTTTATGGTGTCGAAGGGCGGCACGAGCGCGAAGCGCGAAGTAGGCGAAGCGAAGAATCCCCTGAACGCAGTCCTTACCCCCTCCATGGGAAGGGGGTAGGGGGGGCACCGCTTTCTCGCTGCCCCTTTTAGGGGAAGTCCCCGAGCTTGCGAGGGGAAAGGGGTTTCAAAACCCCTCTGTCACTCGCGTTGCTCGTGACATCTCCCCTATGAGGGGCGACGAGGCTTTTACGCCCCAAAGCGGCAATAAGGATATGGATCCGCAAATGCGCAATAGTACTAATCCGTCCTCTTTCGACATAGGTATAGAATATCTTGTCGAAAGGGGGCGTTTTTGTGTGGAAGGACATTGAGGAGAGGGCGGTGAAGAGCGGGGAGTACATCGTGAAGACGGGTTGCACCGTCCGAACGTGCGCCGAAAAGCTCGGCTCGAGCAAATCAACCGTACATACAGAGGTAACATTATTGAACGGTTCTTGTGGGTGGTAGAATGACGGCTGCCGCGGGCGGGGAATTTTCAAATTCCCCGCCGTTTTTTTGTGTCAGATTGTTCAGTCAATCAAGTAAATTTCCTTAAAAAAACGCCTGAATCACGCTAAATTCTCCCCGAAAACGTTTCAAACGTCGAAAGTTGCTCCGTATGCGTGGAAAATTCCGACAAGTATGTTTATTTTCGCAGAAGGAACAATTCGACCAAATGAAAGAATATTCGTCCGCTTCCATCAAAAAAAACGTCAACAAATATGGGGAACTCTATTGACAAAAGTTTTTCATTATGGTATACTTCTATCGAAAGTAGCGTCATCTACGGAGCAACTTTCGATTATCCACGGGGGCAGCGTATATGAATGTTATTAAGCGTGATTTTTATTTGCAGGAGCTGATAGACAGAAAAGAAAATGGAATGATCAAGATAATTACTGGAATTAGGCGGTGCGGCAAAAGCTATTTGCTGTTTGAGCTTTATCGTAATTATCTACTTTCCATCGGTGTCAAGGAGGAGAACATTATCACGCTTGCCCTCGATACCATTGAAAATGCCCCTTACAGGAATCCTCTGAAACTGTCGGAATACATCAATTCGAGGGTTGCCGACAAGTCTCAGATGTATTATGTCTTTATCGATGAAATTCAGTATTCGATTAAGAAGGAAGAATTGAAGAGCGAAGAGCCACTTCCTTTGTATGGGGTCCTCAACGGTCTTTTGCATCATCAGAATGTAGATGTTTATGTGACCGGAAGCAATTCAAAGTTGCTTTCCAAGGACGTGTTGACCGAGTTCCGCGGGCGTGGCGATGAGGTTCGAGTTCACCCGCTTACCTTCAAAGAATATTTCGACTATGTGGGCGGCGATAAGGCAGAAGCCTTTGAGGAGTACTCTCTATACGGTGGGCTGCCGTTTACGCTGTCTCTTCCCGATGCCAGGGCGAAAATCAAATATCTCACCGACCTGTTCAGGGAGACTTATTTTAAGGACATCGAGGAGCGATACACCATAGAGCTTCCCGAGGTGATGAAAATGCTTACCGATGACCTCTGCTCGTCCGTCGGCTCTCTTGTCAATTCTAATAAGATTGCGAACACGCTCCAATCCGTGCGTGGGATAAAAGTTAATTCTGAAACTATTTCCAAATATCTTGAATATTTAGAGGAGTCCTTCCTATTCTCTCATGCGAATAGATACGACGTAAAGGGGAAGCGGTACTTTTCCTATCCGTCCAAGTATTATTGTGCCGACATGGGACTGCGAAATGCCAGATTGAACTTTCGCCAGGATGAAGAAACTCATGCAATGGAAAATATCATCTTTAATGAGCTGATTGCCCGCGGGTATGCTGTCGATGTTGGTGTCGTGGAGGTGAGTGAGGAAGGGAAGAAAAAACAATGCGAAATAGACTTTGTGGTTAATCTGGGACCAGAAAGGTATTATATCCAATCGGCTTATAGGCTGGGGGACGAGAAAAAGATCAATTTGGAACGTCGTCCTCTTCTCGCGACAAAGGACTTTTTCAAGAAGATCATCATTACCGATTCGCGGAGAAAAGCAAGCTATGACGACAAGGGTATCATCTACATGGGGCTGTACGATTTTCTGCTCAATAAAAACAGTTTGAGGGGATAGATTGCTTCTGCGGTGGGGGACGCGGGCGCGAAAACTCTCGCCGTAGCGTAGGAAAAGTATGACCCATGCGTATACAATTTCCGTGTAGAGCGTGGTATAATTATGGAGAAAGACATATTTCAAAGGGGACGGCGAATGGCAGATAAGTTCGTTCAGAAAATTCAGCTCATATCCGACAACCTGTGTTACTGTCCTTGTCCCGCCGAGGATGACGAGATCATTCAACGTCTCACGGTGCGGCGCGATGGGCGTGTTTTCCTTGCTGTCTACAATTATATGAGAGTTCTCTTATATCGACAATGGTTGAGATGCGATCCTGTGGAAGCGGGAAGGCTGCTTGATAAGATCACGAGCTGCCTGTCTGATAATTGCCCCTTGGAATACTGGACGGACGTGGGGAGCTGGACGCTTCAAACCTTCTATTCGGACGGAAGCCGCGAAGAGAAGGGATGCTCGCTACATGGCGGACAGATTTTCGATGACTTGACCAATGATATCCGTCGCGTTGTTGGGGTTCCGTCTCTATTTGGGTTCAGCGGAGAGAATGAGAGGGCGATCACGCTCATGGAAGCGTGTAAAAAAGCAATCTCTGGGGAGAAATACATCGCTTGCGTTCTCGACATAGGGCGCGGATATGTTATTATGTCGACCTCGGATACGGTGGAAGTTCCGTGCAGTTCGCCCTACATAGTATACAAAGATTCGGGGAAAGTCGATGTATTCTTCCCGCCCGAGCATCAGGACGAGATTAAGGCGGAGAGATATTTGAGGGTTCCGCTTCAATATGCGCTTCCCAAGCCAAAACAATAAAAACAATGGTCGTATTATGGTAAAAGAAATTGAAGAAGATTTGATTATTCGCGATCCCCAAAAGGCAGCAGAAATCGCGGAAGCGTTGAAGCAACCGCGGGACAAAACAATAAAACCGTCAGAGCCACCGTTGTTGCCAGAGGACGCAAACGAAATATGGTTTCCCCATGGGAAGGACAAAAGGAAAACGGAGGCGGGAAATGGGAAAATCTGATAGCCAGAATCGGTTTGAAGACTATTTAGAGGAGCAGCTCAAAGACCCTGCGCTCAAAGCAGAATATGACGCTTTTGATCCCGAATTTGAGGAAATTAAGGGCAAAATCGAACGGGAGAAGGCTCTGAAAGCCGCCATAGAAGAAGGGACTATGCCCGAGACAAGCTATCCAGAGGGATATGTTGGGGAACTTCGGGAAGAGGCTACCGAGGCGAAAGAGAGAGCCAAACGCGGCGAGAAACCCGTATTCGATTCAATCGGCTCCTTGCTTGACGAATTGGAGAATAAGAAAAGGTAACCGTATCGATTTCGAGACGGTAAAAATTTTTTGGCACATTACCTTGATTTTTCGCGGCAAGTGCGGTATAATAAAAATGCAAGATGCTTTTATATGTTTTAGCGATAGTTCCTTCACAAAACGAGCCTGTGAAAAACGTCCCTAAAACTTTAAGCATAAGGCAAATGTAAACCCGCGGAACTTATCTTCGCCTGAAAAAATGCTCGTCGAGGCGTTGAGAAAGTAGTTGAGTGTGACCTTTAAGTGGTTCCCCTATGTTTCGCAGCTTTGCACGACAAAATATCGAGCCAATCGGAATTTCCGTCGGCTTCATTTTGTGGTGCAAGGCATAGTTAGTTAGCGACTTCCTGTCCATGCACTATGCTGTATGGATTTTTTGTTAGCTCGGAAGGAGGTATTTATGGCGAAAGAAAAGGTATCAGGGAAGACACATACCCAGGCGCAGTTGAACGATTGGGCAAACCAGCACAACCCGAATAATAAGGTGTTTCGGGCAAATGCCGACAATCACGCTGCGCAGCTCAACCCGAGGAACAAGACGCATCAGCAGCTGCATAATAAAGCGCGAAGAGGGCAGCCGTGGGTAGAGTGGGCACCGGACTATCCCGATTATGATGACTAACCCTACATGGGGGAGCAGATGTTGCTAACGCATCTGCTCTTTTTTTGAATTGTTGCAAAAAATGCAACAACTGGTTTTTGGCAAGGAGTGTTCCCTTGGGGGAGGTATCTCCCAAAAAAAGAAAAGACAGCGGGTTTCCCCGTTGTCTTCCCTGCCAATGGCAATGTTATGAAAAAAATACTTTCTGCTCAACGAATAAGTCCTACCACCAGAACGCATCGAAGAAGCTCAATATAACTATAACACGACTTGCGTAAAAAGTCAATACTTTCGGATATTTTCCACGGACAAAATATCCCCATAGGAAAGCGTTTGGCGGAAAATGGAAAGGCAGCGAGTTGCCTCGTTGCCTTCCCCGTCCCGAGACGGACAAAAAAATTATTAAAAAAGGAGTATTTGTTAAGCACACGTCGATCAGTCATACCGCAAGATCAGCTCGCAGCGCACCTACAAACGCATATATAATATAACACAATTTCCCGAAGACGTCAATATTTTTAGTAAAATCAGTTAATATAATTGAAGAGTGCCAAGTTTTCGGGCTGTTCTATACCAAAAAATCTTGGTTCTCTTGGCATTGTTCTCTCTATGGGGGCTATGACACATCGTCTACGGAAGCGGGAGACGCTGCTGCTATGAGGCTTGCGTCCTCTTCCGAAAGGTCGGTCTCTGCAAAGTCCCGAGGATCGTCCTTGACCTCATACGGCTCATCGATATCTGCGAGGGCACCTTCAATCGAGGTCTCTTTGACATAGAGCTTGCTGATGAGGAGGCGGGAGCTGCCGATCTTCTTTCTTCCGTTGTATTCCAAGACCATTGCTTCGGCGAAGCCCATTGCCCCGGGACGGCGTTCCTTTGCCGTTCGCATAAGTTGCTTCACCGAGACCGCGCCGAGTTTTTCTATGAATTGCTGATCGTCCAGAGCATCGCGGTAGGTAGTGATGAGTTTCGCGGTCGCCTTCAAGATATTTCCGACAAAAGAGTTCACATCGCCTTCCCATGCGCCGATGACGAGGCGAAGAACGCGGTCGAGGCAATGATACCCGTACTTATTGAAGATATCTTCCAGCGCGGAGACGGCGCAGATCGTTCCGGGGTTCTTATGAGGTCCGATTTTCATGTTATACGATTCGACGAGGGAGCGGATGAAGAGTTGTGTGTCGTTTCCCGCTTCGATATTCGCCATGAAAATTTCATAGGGCGTGAGAGCCTTGACGTATTTCATTTGGTTGGCGAAGATATCTGCCTCGTGAGCGTAGTCGAGATCGTCGTAAATCATGCACCAGACGGGGGTGTCGCGTGAGCCTGATACGAGGGCAACGATCTCAATGGTATGCTGCCCATTAAAGACATAGTTGACTCCCTCGCGGCGGCTGACCTTGACGGGGTTGATCTGATAGAGGTCGAAGTTGGAGGCGGCGCGGATAATATGAGACTGTGACAGGCGACGCTGATAGTCCTGATTGGAGACGAGGTTCTTGATTGGGATAAGTTCAAAGTGGACGTGGGGGACAAATTGATCATGCTCTTCCATTTCATTCTTCTTCCTTGATTTTTTTGAGGATTTCCTCTGCGATCTCATGAAATTCTGTGAGCATCGCAATGAGTTTTTGCTTCGCGGCGGCGGAGACTGCCGAAAGGTCGGTGTTGTTCTTTGCACGGTTGAGGGAGCTGATCCATGAAGGAATTGTTAAGGCAAGCTCCGTGAGAGGCGCGTCGGGATCGTAGACGGGCATATCCTTGACAGACGGCGCGTTTGGCGTTGCGGTGTTCCGTAAAACCGAGCGCGCCTTGTTGTATTGCAAGTAGGGGAGACCGTTCCGTTCCAGCTTGTTGCTGATTTTTTCGATTTCCGCGGGGGAGTGCCGTGATATCTCAACGATGTTTGCATGGGAGATTTTATACTTACCAGACAAGATTTTGGCGATAAACCCAGGGGTTTTCTGCTCAATGATTTCGAGGGCGCGGGCGTAGGTGGAGTACTTCAAAACCGTGGAATAGGAGACATTGTTTCTTTCGCCGATTTCCTCTGCCGTCACATGGCGGTTGGGGACGGGCATCTCGTCGGGGTCATCGTCTGTCCTCATCGCATCGAAGCGCGCTTTCTTGCGCATGACAAGCGATTTTGCGATGAGATATTGATACCCAATCAAGAATTTCCGCGCCTCTTCCGAGATTTTCTTCTTTTGAAGCTGCTCGGTGCATATCCAGGTGAGCACTTCCTCGCGGTACTCATAGTCCAGCTCTCTGACTTTGAACGGGATATCGTGCTTCGCGCAGATTTCGTAGCGGCTATGTCCGTCCGCGATGAACCCGTGCCAGACGGTAATTGGTTTCTGGCAGCCGTGTTCCAAGATGTCCGACTCGAGCGTCAAGAAGCCTCTTTGGGAGATAGGAAGCTTTATCGACTTAAAGTCGAGGTCTATTTTGAGTTTGGGTGTTTCAGGTTTCATCATGGCTCTCCATGGCACCCGTCCGCCGAATGGTTTTCAGAGAGAATATTGCAGCTCTTTTGTCTACGAGGACTTCCCCCGAGAGGCGATAATTGAGGTTGCTTTCCAGCCCGCCGACGACCTCGCAGAGCTTGTTGATGAAGGACATACTGTATATCTCGATTGAGTTCTCGGAGAGCAACGTGTGCATATTCACCTTGTGCGTTTGGTCTCTCGGGAGCTGCTTGTCAACGGCAAGAAGGGCAACTTCCATTCGCGCAGGGTTTACGAGAAATTGAATGTATTTCGGATCGCCCATGAGATGAAGTGCCTGCTTGAAAATGCGTATACGGTATTTTTTCAAATCTATGGTTAATGTGGTTGCCGGGTTCGCGTTTTTATTCATGTAGATCACCTTCCTTCTTGATCATAGTTAATTGTGTCGCGGTTTCCGTCCCTTCGGTGTCGTCCTGTTTTTCGGGAGCGTCCTGCTGCTCGGGAGTGGTCTCCTTGATAGAGTAGACGGCATAGCCGTCGAAGATGTCGATCTGCATCTGCCGACGGTGCTCATTAAGGGGAAGCCCGAATTGATCCTGCCATGCGAGCGGATAGGTAGGGGTGCGCGAGAGCTTCGGCTTCGCGCCCTCGGGGGACGTTCTTTGATATACTTCGGTCGCGCTCAAATCGAAGACAATGAGGTATTCTCCGTTGGCGTGGACGAGCTTCCCGAGGAGCTTATAGCGGAAGTCTGGGTTCCAATCCATGAGGGAGAAGATTTTTGCGAAGAAAAGCCTACAAGTAATGGACTTCGGCTTTCTTTTTCCGTCCGAGCCTTGGGTGCACCACATGAAGGAGTCCCGCGCACCCTCGGAACAGGGACGCAGGGCGAGAATCTTCTTTTCACGGTTCACGAGGACTTGCGCATAAAAGGTGTCGGGGAACTTCGTGAGGCAGGCAGAATTGACGTAGAATTTACATTGATTGAAGGAGACAGACGGCTCTTTGAGGTGGGCGAAAAATTCCCGCCGCACGACTTGGAAGTCCTCGAAGGTAAATTTCTCGCCCAATTCGAGCATTTCATCGTTCTCGCCGAGAACGGGTGTGGGGGTTTCATCCGACAGAGGCGAAGATACGTCCATCGGGATGCCGTGCTTCTCTTCTGATTCGTTCATAAGGTTAATTCTCCTCGGTATTGATATCAGCTAACTCCGCCCTGATATAGTCGCGGAGCGTATCGAACGAAGTTACGTTCAATTTCTTTCCCGTTTCATAGAGTTGACCTTCCATGCGGATATGCCATTCGTCCTCGCTTTGCGAGGCGAGTGCCGCCAGGGTCTGTTCATGGAGATAGAAGGGTGTTCCGAAGCTATCCGTCCAATCCTTGGGGATGGCGCGGATATGTTTCCCCGAGGGCGTGTAAGGTTGGATCGACGTTTTCCCACCTGCTTCCGTCGCTTCCTTGGCGGTGAGAACATAAGACTTGAAGAACGCCTCGGAGTTGGTGGTGTCAAAGATATAGGCGATTTCGCCCTCTTCCTCGAAGATCGTGCCGATGATGCGGTATTTGCAATCGGGGTTCCAGCCGAAGATCGAAAAGAGGGTCTTGCTGAACGCTGCACACGAGATATCCTTTGATACATAGGCGGTGTTTTCCCGTTTGGAACATACCACCGCATGGCGGTTCGATTTCGTCGTGGTGCGTATGGCAAATTTCTTTTCCACGGGGTTAATGAGAAGCTCGATATAGTTGTGCTCTCCAAGTTTACGCACACAATTCGAGCTGAACTTGATCTTCTTCTCCGTGAATACGACGGAGGGACGCTGGAAGCTGTCAAAGAACTCGGAGCGGGTGATTTCAAACCCGCGTAGATCAAAGTCGCCCGCCGACACCTGTATTTGCACCTCGGGAGGGGAAGGCGGCTGCGTTGTCTCTTCGTTCTCCGGCTGGGGATATGCGCTCTGGGCGGCGGCGAAGTAGTCCTCTTCCTTGAAGCCTGCCCAGCGCGGGTTGATTACGACGAAGCCCTTCAAAATACCGTTCTCTATCACACACAGCTCGGGCATAAAAGACTTGTTCCTGTATTTCGCGTTGTCGAGCATCCGCTGTACGGCGATGAAGTCATCGCGGGAAATGATTGCCTCGTGGTGTTTATGGTAACGGCTCTGCGGGCGTTCTCCCCGGTTGCGCCTCGACTTGTGGTCGCGGAAATTGGGGGTGAACGTCTTTCTTGTCAGGACATCGCCGCAATGTCGCTCGTTACGGAGAATTTGCACGATCCCATTGGCTGTCCACTTGACGTTTCCGAGATAAGATTTGCGCCCGAGGGCGTTGAAAGCATCCGCGATCTGTTGCGTGGAGTATCCATACAGATACATATAGAAGGCGAGCTTGACGGTGGGGGCTTCTTCCGGGTTGATGATGAGATTGCCGTCCTCGTCGTGGGTATATCCGAGGAGCTTCGGTGTGAGAGGGATGCCGTGGTCGAGGCGCATACGGAGAGAAGTCTCCATGCTGCGGCTTCTCGTGTGGGATTCCTCTTCCGCAAGGGTCGCTTGGAAGTTGAGGGCAAGCTGTGAATCGTCGTTGAGCGAGAAGATCGCCTCGGACTCGAAGAATACCCCGACGGGAGAGCGAAGGTCGGCAAGGTCACGAACGATGCCGATGCAGTCGATGATGTTTCTGGCGAAGCGGGATACGCTTTTCGTGATGATCATGTCTGCTTCCCCGGCTTTGCAGGCGGCAATCATCTTGTTAAACTCGTCTCTATGCCGAAGGGACGTGCCGCTGATCCCTTCATCGGCGTATATCCTCACCAAAGTCCAATGGGGGTGGCGTATGACGAACTCTTCGTAGTACTTCTTTTGCAGCTCGAAGGAAGTGGTCTGTCGCACATCAGTCGTAGAGACGCGCACATAAATGAAGACCCGCTGCGGCGCGTCGTTGTCATAGAAGTCGATAGGTTTCTTGGCAGGGATAAACTCGTAATTGTCGGGATCGACTTCCACGTTCATGCGGCGGCGCGTTTTCGCCTTCTGCGCCTGCTTGTCCATTTTGCTTTGTTCGTCAATCATTGATCATTTCCTTCGCCGGGTTCATCCGGCAGCAATTTCCAATCGGCAGAGGGGAAAAAGCAAGTGTCCCGCAGGTCGTTCTGGAAGTAGGAGGCAAGAGTAAAGATGTCCTCGGAGATGAAATATATCCCAATGGGGGGATTGTGTGCCGCAAGAATACGCGAGCAAAAGATGATTTCCTGCATCTTCTTCGAGACGTTCGATACCTTTTGTGTGATGATGAGATCGACCTTGCCGTCCATGGCATCTTGGAGAAGTCTGCACCACTCGGGGGCAGATTCCATATTCGGCGCGGCGGAACCCTCGTCAATATAGAAGTCCACCAGTTCCCAATTCGGGCAGAGCGCGATTGTGTCGAGGTACTGATTCTTATGGAACGTGAGGTAGTTGTCGTACTTCGTTTGGTTGAAATAGCGGATGTAGATGCCGATTTTGTAATGCTTTGCGGGACTGGGACATTCGTGTCGTATCGTTTGCAGCCACATCTTCACTTGGGCGATTTTCTGTCCGTGTTCAGAGTCGTCGCCGAGGCTCATCGCGTATTGCGGTGTACGGGCGATCTCATTGAATTTGTTGACGATATCAATTTCGTTTGCCATAATGCCCTCGGGGTGTAGTATAATTTCATCATAACGGTTTTCGCCGTAAAAAGGAATAAACCAGAAGTCAAGTGCTTGACTGCTGGTTTATGAAATGGGAATATTTATCGAAAAATAAAAAGAAAAAGCGGGGCGATCCCCACTTAATCTATGTCTTCCGGCTTGTTGTGAAGGGAGGTTTTAACCTCCCGGACGATTTTCAAGATCGATTCGATTTCCGCGGGAGTGCAGTCGAGAAGCATCTCGGCAAATTCATTGCGATAAATCTCCTTGACTTCGGGAATGTTTGGACGAAGGAGGACATCGGTTGAGACGCGGAGGGACTCTGCAATCCTGCGGAACGCAAGGACGTTTGTTTTCGTCTTTCCAAGCTCGACATCGCTGATATAAGGGACTGAAACCCCAGCTGCAAACGCAAGATCGGCTTGGCTCATCTTATTCGCCAATCTTGCCTCTCGGATGCGCAGTCCGATTTGTTTAAGTTCTATCGACTCGTCCATGGCAACGAGACTCCTGTCTTGAAAATTTCACCTTTTTATCGCCAATGGGCGATAATCAGTTGCCATTTTATCATGTGTCGGTTAAAATAGAAATAACCAAATGGCTATGTTATAGCGGAACGCTTATAATTGAGTTGGACTATTTTCACGGAGGAGTAAAAATAGTGGAACTCAAATACATCATGCTTGGCAAACGCATCAAAGAGGTGCGCCGCAAGTGCAGGCTGTCGCAGGCGGAACTTGCGGAAATGATCGATAAGTCGCCGACTTATGTAAGCTATTTGGAGAGCGGCATTAAGTGCCCCAGCCTCGAAACACTTGTGGAGATCGCGAACGCCATGCGGACTACCGCGGACTATCTTCTTGCGGAGAGTTTGAACAGTCCCTTGGCGGTGGATTCATCCGAATATACCGAAGTCTTCATTGATTGCAACCCTTATGAACGGCGGGTGATCATTGAGAGCGCAAAGGCATTGAAGAAGGCGATGCGCGAATACGGTTTTCTCTCGAAGCGGCAGAAGAACTGACTATATTCTACCTTCTGTCTATCGAGCAGACAATCGACTGGCGGTCAACCGCATGACTGTCGGTTTGTTTGGCATATTTTTTTACATTTTCGCGAATTTCTATTACATTTTCGTGCAGAACGGAAAAAGAGGTGTCGGACATGGTATAATGGTCGCGAAGACATTCAGAAGGGGGTGTCCGATGATCTGGACGGTGAAGATATCTGCCCGAGGGAGAGTTACGATCCCCGCAGCCGTGAGAAAACAGTTGGAGTTAGTCCCGGGGAGCGAGGTCACTTTCCTTCGTCTCTGCGACGGAAGTGTGCAACTTGTAAAAACGGAGGCTCTTGCCGATGCCGCAGTCTCCGCCTTGCAGCGGGTGACGGATGAGGGAGAGCAATAGATGAGCGGTGAGTTCTTTATCTTTGAGCTGTCTGATTATGCAGTTCCAGGCTTCATATCGTGGACGAAGGAATATTTCGGGACACTCAACGACTTCCGCAGGCTTCTCGATGGTTGCAAGGGAGAACAAAACGACCTTCGCGAAACGTTCGAGAAGTTCGCCGCGGGGGAAGAGAAGATCAAACACTACGCAGGACAGTTAGAAGTTCAATTTGCGCGCCCTACGAGGCTCTTGGATGAAAAGGAGTTTGTATTGAGCAAGCTCTCCTATTCGTTCCAGAACGTCTATGATTTCATCTACAAGCTCCGAATGACAAAGGCAACGGGACGAAGGTGCCTTTTCCGGAGCGGGGAGAAATACTATGTCGCGTTCTGGTCGCGGGTGGAACGTCCGAGGTATCAAGACGACATCATCGACGCAAGACGCTGGATCGCGCTCGATGAACCGCTTATGGGGCATCCGGGCATGATCAGGGTGGATGGCAAGTTCATGGAAAATACACTCGGTGTGTTGGAGAAAACTTTTGACAGCGAGGCGACGGCGCGGGAGTATTACGCTACGGCTGAACTGAATTGGAACAGATTTTATGAGGAGGTATTCGGAGATGGATAAATCAATGGAAATTGAAAAAATCGAGAAGAAGTCGGTCAAAGTCACGCTCGACAAACGAATCATTGCCCCCGCGCAGCATATCTGCAATCTGCTGGGACTTCCGCTTGACGTGGCGATCAATGTCTTTCTATATCAGGTCGTATATACGCGGAGCATCCCGTTCCCGATTGTGCTTCCGTCAGATGAGGTCTTGGAGCGGTTTGACTTGTATCAGAAGATCGCCGAGGCGGAAGAGGAAGTGAGAGAGGGGAAGGTCGTCCCCGCCGATGAAGCGTGGGCGCGTATTATAGAGAAGGTAAAACGGTCGGAGGCAGAACAGAATGGGGATTGATTATAAGATTTACGCCGAAGTGAAGGCAGGACACAGGTGGTATAATATAAGTCCGCTCATTAAGAACGTCAAGGGGGAGACGGTCTTGTGCCCGTTGAGAAGCGGTAGGTCTTCCCTGCATTTCTTCGTGCAGGATCTGCGGGACGGTTATATCACCGGGGGAGGCGTTCCCGAGGATGCTTCCGAAGAGATCATGGGGCTGTTTCATCAGCCGTTGGACGACGCCACCAAGGACTTTTTTAGCAAGAATATCACCTATCGGCAATATTATCAGTCGCAAGTTTTTACAGTTGGCTATGTCCCCGCGATTAAAAACAGAGTTGTGAAGGATAGACCGTACAAATACCGTGGGTATGTCATCAAGAGTGAGATTGCGGCGTTCGAGGTTGAAGAGACAGACACAATCTCCATGTGGTTGTCCCCGTCTGAATACAGGAAGCTGTCGGCGGCAGACAAGCTTGAATACGCATGGTATGAGTGGAATGAACCGAACACGAATTATGAGATTCTAACGGACTTGAATACGAAAGTGGAAATGCTCCTGCTTTGGTTTTTGGAGAATGGCTTCCCATACGATTCGGGTGTTAGTCGGTCGGAAGTTTCGTATAGTGATGTCCGTTTGATCATCACGACGAGTTGATTGCAGGAGGAAAACGAAGTGGCAAAGAAATTCCGCGCGAATCTCTATATGGAGTCCGCCGTGCGGCTCATTGATCGCCAGCTCCAGGCTGTTTTTCTGCCGAATGATTACCTGTGGGCAGGAGGTCGTTATCCGACGAAAATTCAACCCGAGGACTTGCCCGATTGGTATGTCCACGGGTATCTCTATAAGAGGCACGGGTACATCTCTGCCAAAGGCATCGTAGATATCGTATATGTGCCCAATTACTTCATCGTAAATCATTGCCATAAATACGACACGATCTATGTGTCGTATCATGAGAAAATCGTTGCCAAACCCAAGGATGGCGCGTTCTGGTACGAGGGATATGATTACGCCATGGATGGGTTCATCGGAGAATCGCTTATCGAGAAGGTGAAAATCTACTCTCCTGATATCAATACGGAAGAAATTATGCGCGAACTGCGGATGAAGGAAGAGTGGTATCGGATGAGAGAGAACGAGGGTCCGCTCATCATCACGGATAGGACACCGATTCGGATCGCTTCCGCAAGGTTATCCAAACCTTGGGGGCTTTCGCTCGGGTTTAACGATAGTTCATATTGCATGATCGATCTGCGGAAGCTGGCAGAGCGGTTGCCCAAGGCAGCAGAGTATGCGGGCAGGTTCACCGTGATAGATGCTGTTAAGATAGACCGCTATGGATACAATGTCACGCTTCCTTGCGGACTTTGTTTGACCGCCAAGGAGTGCTACGCTTATAAGGACCCGGTAGGGACATGAGCAAGATTGTAACAGATGAGGAGATCGCCCGCAACGTTGACAAATATCTGGATATTTCCGCAGCAGAGGACATTTATATCACGCGGAAGGGACGGATCATAGCCGTTCTGACAAAGCCCGAAAAGAGCCGAGAGGAAATCATCGAGGGAATGAGGGCGGCGGGTATTTGCGGAGAGGAAAAATGAAGTATAAAATTGCGATTGAAGAGACCGTCGTCGATGAGTTCGAGGTAGAGGCAAGCAGCGATGCCGAGGCAATCAGAATTGCCGGGGAAAAATACCATAAAGGCGAGTTTGTATTGGAGCCGGGGGAAGTACAGTTCAAACAAATGGCGATTATCTCCCCCGAACGCGAGCAACCCGACTGGGTTGAATTTTGACATGGAGGGGACATGAGATATTATGTTGTTGCGGACGTGCATGGGTTCTACGATCCGCTCATAACAGCATTGAAAGAAAAAGGTTTTTTTGAAGACAAGCAACCGCACAAGCTCATTGTTTGCGGTGATCTTTTCGACCGCGGTGAGCAAGCCGAGAAGGTCCAGGAGTTTATCGTCGATTTAATAAAAAAAGACCTCGTGATTCTCATTCGGGGGAATCACGAAGACCTCATGGAAGAGTTGGTAGAGCACCTTCCCGAATGGATGGAGTTCGGGATCATGTATTCACACCATTGGCACAATCGAACGGCGCAGACGATTTTCCAGCTCACGCATACCGATTTCAACGATGCTATGGCTATGCCGGAGCAGGTCGCGCTCAAAATGAGAGCGACACCGTTTTTCAAGACGATCCTTCCTGCGATGAGGGACTATTTCGAGACAAAGAAGTATATTTTCGTCCATGGATGGATCCCCGCAGTTCCGATTGGAGGCAGCCAACCGTACTATTTCCGTCCCCTCGATCACTGGCGAGAGAGCGATCAAAAGAAATGGAGCGAGGCGAGGTGGTTCAACGGTATGCTGGCGGCGGATTGCGGAGTGACGGAGCCAGAGAAAACGATTGTCTGCGGACATTATCATGCTTCCTTCGGTCATCACTTTTACGGTGACGCAAAGACAGAATTTGGGGAAGGCGCAGATTTCACGCCGTATTACGGAGAGGGGATCATCGCCATCGATGCCTGCACCGCCGCATCGCACTTCGTAAATTGCATCGTGCTGGAAGATGAGGAAGAGATATAAAAGAGCGAAAACTCAAATAAAGGAGTACTGAAACAATGTTAAAATTACAAGATGGCAAGATTCACGGGGACAATTTCTCCATAGCTTTTCCGAATGGTGCCATAGCGGAAATGCTCATTGATACATGGTCTGCGGACTCCTTCCATGTCATGGGGAAGAGCGCAGCGCGCTATTACTTCGACTTCGACCTGATCCTCGATAGGAGCAGGGACATGAAGAAGGCGTTGATTGAGGATGCCGCTCGACTTGAAGATCGTGTCGATGGTGAGGTGTTTGAAGTCGTGCGGAACGGTTTGAAAGGTGCTGCGGTTTACTTTTCCGGGGGCGTTTCCATGTGCTATGAGGAGAAATACCGCGTAAAAATCGAGGGAAAATGCGCCGTTCTCTCGCTTGTCATCTGGACGGACGCGAACGATGATCCCAAGGCGCATCAGATTTTACTGGAACATTTTAGGGAAAAAGAGTATGCCCGCGAGCATGGGCTGCTTCGTCCGATAAAGGACATCATGGAACGGGAAGAAGTCAAAGAATGGCTGGCTTCAATCAGCGTAGAGACATAACAACGAAACCCCACCGTTTTTCACGGTGGGGGCAATTTTTCTTGGATGAAATTGTGCAGACGGCTCTGCACTTTTTACGAAAGAAACAGTCTGGCAGAGCGAACTGTCACACTTTTGCGACACCTCGCTCTTTACAATAGGAAAGGTTTGTGCTATAATAGTGGGGCAGAATGGAGGAATTTTCCTTGGATACAGGCAGCATTTCTAAAATCAAGTACCTGAAAATATGGGAAATCTTGTCCCGGGAGACGGACGAGGACAATCCTATGAGTACCACTACGCTCATTGAGAAGCTGGCGGCAGTCGGTATATCATGCGACCGCCGTACCCTCTATCGGAATATTGAGGAACTCAATCACTTCGGCTATGAGATTCTGAACTACCGAGGCAGACGAAATGAGTACTATGTCTTGGATCGCAGCTTTGATTTGCCCGAGCTACAAATTCTCATGGATGCGGTGCAGGCGGCGAGCTTCATCACGGAGAAGAAAACGCCCGTTCTAATCGATAAAATCGCGCAGCTCGCGGGAACGCAGAAAGCCGAGGCCTTGAAGCATAACATCGTGCAGTTCGGGACGGTCAAGGGAACGAATGAGAGTATCTACTATTCGGTCAATGAAATTGCACAGGCAATTACGAATAGGCGCAAAGTGGGGTTTTACTACTTTGATTATGATATCAAGCACCAGCGGCAGTATCGGATGCGGACGAGCGTCCCCGGAGAGCGGCGTTGGTATGTTGTAAACCCCGTCGCCACCATTTTCAAAGACGACAAGTACTACCTTTTCTGCTACAACGACTACCACGGCAACGTGGTTCAGTACCGCGTAGACAAAATGGACGAGGTTCGTATGCTCGACGAGGAGATTGTTCCGAGCAAGGAGAAAGACGACTTCGACCTTATCAAACACCAGAGGAGCCTGATAAGTATGTTCGGGGGCGAGACCGAAGAAGTGACGTTCGAGAGTTCCATAAGCGTTTTAGATGCCATTTACGATAAATTCGGCGACGGGATCGATATTCGCACGAAGGGCGATGACAAGATCGAGTTCTCGGTGGAAGTGCAGATCAGCAACCCGTTCCTCGCCTGGGTGTGCGGGTTCGGAGAGATGTTGAAGGTGACGGCTCCGCAGTCTGTTGTGGATCGGATCAAGGAACATATCCAGCAAGCTCTGAAAAATTATACGGTGTAGGCAGCGCATGAGTAAAAATAAAAACGACGAAAGCCTTTTTGATCAAATCGGCAAAATGAAAGACCCATTGGGAATTTACGATTTCGATGGGGATGGGCATTATGACACGGATGAATTTCTCATTCTCGAAGAAGATGAGCAACGGGAGATTGACGAGTGGAGCAAGCGGAAGAGCGGGACATCGCTCGACGAGGACGAAGATGACGAGGATGATGAAGACTGCTCCGATGACGGCGACTCTTCCTTCGAGGACGACACCCTTGAAGATGTCGATGATTATGGCGACGGAGATGAAGGAGAAGAGGACGAAGAGGAGAACGAGTGGGGAGAGATAGAGACAGGGAACGACGGTGGGGGATGTGAAATTGAGATCACAATTTCTGTCTCCACGTCTGATACGGAAGCGGACGAAGATGAGCAGGAACTTACGCCTATGCAGGAGAGATGCCGCGAGGCGAAGGAGATGCTGCCCTTCATAAAGGGGCGCGATAAGGAATCTGTATTGGAGAGAAAACGTTGCCGTCTCATTTTGGCAGGCGATACATTTGTCTCAAAATACTGCGATTATACCTATGGGTTCCGTCATCACTTCGTGGAAGCCTATATGGATAACGTGGGTTTGCCCGAGGAGTTCATCGAGCATTACGGGAAGGAAGAGTTCATTTTCGATTTCATGAATTATCTTGCCGAGTATGACACCGCCCTCGCGTTGGATGCGTGGCGGTGGATGATGGAGAAATTCTTGCCGTATGCAGAATATGACGAGGAGGGGATGCAGTCACTTGTCGGAGCGACATTTGGCTATTTGGAAGATAAACCCGAGGATTTCCCAGAAAAGGCTATCGACTATTTCAATGAACACTTCGATTTATTTGAGAAAATGGTCGAAGAGGTCGGAGTCCCGCTTCTAAACCTCGATGAGTATATATTTGAGGCGATGGACGAAGGTCGCTTCGCCCTGGGGATTCATATTCTCGACATTGTGATCCGCAAGAACAAAGGGAGCACGATGGCTCAAAAAATTGACATGATAGAGTCTCTCGAAGGACGGTGCTTATATTCGGACAACCCGTATCCAGCGGCAGGATTTTCAAAACTCATCATTACAATTCTTCGGTGGCTTGATAATAAAATTCTGAACAAAAAACTTGATAAATGGAAGAAGGAGTTGGACGAGAGAGTAGACGAAATTGTTGATACGGATGAGCGGTACGCTTATGCGCTGAAAAACCAATGGCGTGTAAAATATAAGGACGGCGAATTAGACCCGACAAAGTATGACAGCGAGGAAGCCTATCTAAAAGCTCTGGACGAGCGTAACAAAGTCTCCGAGGTCGAAAAAGATATCGAAAGATTGATAAACGACGTGGAGTCAAGCGGAATATACGCTGATGCCGCGGACGAGGAGAAGAAATTCTTTGAATTTGCGTTCAAGGAGAAAAAGAGCAGTTATGCTATTTTGTGCGAAACGCTCCTGAAAAGGGAAGGGGATGTGCGTGAGATCGGCAATGGCTATTTGCTCGGGAATGTCAGCACCGCGGACATCGAACAGCTGTATATGTTTATCTCCACGACACACGAGTGGCATGGGTATATGCGGACAGTTATTCACCCGTCCGAGGCGACGACGCTTGACGTGGAAATAAGCAAGGTGAACCGCCCGATAATGGAATATGCGATGAGCCGCATCCGTCCTCTGAAAATGATGTATTTGGAGGAGAAAGCGCATTATCTGGGGGCATGGGACGATCTATTAAAAAAGGCGCGGGGGATATGGCGTGACAGCGAAATCAGTATACGGAAAGTGGCAAAAAAACGTTATGCTGACGCTCTGGCATCATCGGAAATCAAGCACAAGTGGGTGTCCGAGCAGAGGATGCTCACGGTTATAAAAACAAGATATACGGATGCGATATATCAATATGCTCCCGATTGGCTCGAAGGGCAGTCGATAGATGTCTTCGTCCCCAGCCTTCATGCAGCGTTTGAGTACCAAGGCGTACAACATTATCAGGCAACGGAAATATTCGGCGGCGAAGAAGGATTGAAAAAAGTAAAGGAGCGGGATGCCGTCAAACGGCAGAAGTGCGAGGCACGAGGTATAAGGGTGGTCGATTGGATGTATTACGAGCCGATTGATGATGAGACACTTGATAAGAAAATCAAGGAGCTGTCTGACAAAATTGATTGAAATATTTCAAAGGAGGAACTTGAAAAATGGCAAAAGTAACTGTCGTAGTCAGGGGTGGAAAGGAAGGCGCGCAGGGCGTCTTCCGCAAAGGAGATTTGCGGTACGCCGTTCGGGAGACCGAAACGTATTGGAAGCTCGTCGGGCTTGATATGCCCATTAAAGTAGAGATGCAATGGAGCAGGAAGGACTTCCCGACGTTCGAGGAGTGGACGGACGAGCTGTTGTCGAGTGGATACGAAAAAGAGTAATCAGGAAGAGGAGCATGGAGATCAGGGACGCAGCGGTCGAATATTACATAAAAAACAAGCGACTCGAGGAGTTGTATCACGCCGCAGAAAATCGTGTGCGCGCGTATCTTGATTTGCTTTTCCAGCGGAGTTATGCCCTGTTTGTGCTGCACGACGCGGAATTGAGCAAGTCTTTTCTGCCTATGCTCTTTGAGGTGCGCGAACAGCTCACGGTTGCCGATTTGAAAGTGATCGCCTCGGCGCATAGAGAAGTGCCCTTGTCGTCCTGCATGGGGTGGATCGCCACGGGGGACACTGTTGAAGCTCTCCTGTGGGAAATGGCTCCCAACGAGGCGCACCGCGTGAGCGAGGAAGAAACCCCAAAACCGTTGCGGGAATGGGCAGAAGGCTACAAGGAAAAATACGAAGGGCAGACCGAGGAAGCGATCTATGATTTGAAGTATGTCTTTATGACGTTCAAGTATGACGACCGCTGGTATCGGTTGGGTCCGGGGGATATCGGCACGAACGATATCCTGTTCGAGTCATTGAGCCGAGGCATGGAGGCGGAGCTGCGTGACCTTGGGGCGATGTGGATCGTCTACCACGGAGACATAGACTGAAATGAACAAAGGAACGATGAAAAAAGTCCTGATTGCCGCCGTGGTATTGCTCATCACGTCCATTGGCTTTGCCATGGTGAGTATCTTTTGTGAGGGCGGATGGAGATCGGCAGGGATAGCGTTATGGCTTGCAACATTTCTGCCGAGTGTCGGGTGCTTTCTTGCAGTCGGCGCGTTCGCCTCGGGAGGCAAGAAAAAGAGCGCATCGACAAGCCGTCACGAAGAAAAAAAATATGAGAAAATGTTCCCGCACATAACGACCGATGACAACAGCTCGGACGAAGAGAAAGAAGTCGATGACTATATCTTCATGGACATGATGGACGATGACGATGACTTCTGAAAGGAATACGAAGGAGAAGAAGCATGATGGTAGAAGAAATTATTGATACGATGAAGGAAATTGAACGTCTCACGGATGCGCTGGGCTATCCGCTGCTTCGGAGTGAGTATTGTGTGGAAGACTGGGGCTGCCCGCACAAGCCGAAAATGCTTCCCAAGAATCATGCTGCTGTGTATATGTTTTTCAAGGGTGAGCGAAGCCCGACTGCCATCATGGAAAGTTGAGAGCTTCGCTCTGCTTTCATAGACGATTTCATTGTAGAAAAAATGATTTCCCAATTTCCATTTCAAACGGAAGAGAAAATCTTGACATGAGGACGGGCGGTATGTTACAATAAACGTGTTTATGAACGGGAGGCAAGGTTTTGAACAGAAAAGTCTTTTCCTCGGCTATCAAAAAAACCGCATTTAAGTATCTCACATCAAAAAAAATAGCATTGCTTATGTTACAGGGCATGGATCGTAATGAAGTGTACCATAAGTGCTTCGACGAGAACTATATCGAGGTAGATTCGGAGCAGAGACGGCGGGAAATTACGAATGTGGTCTATGAACGTCTTGCCGAGTTGGACAGGTATCTTTTGGGACAATTCATATCGGGGGACGTAGATACGTCGAAGGTTATTCTTGTATATGCAATCGCCAAAGCGGACTCGCTTTTCTTTGATTTCTTGTATGAAGTATATCGTGAGGCTCTTTTGACCGAACGAGATTACATAACGTTGGAAGACTATGAGGTGTTTTTCGCCTCGAAGAAGCAGACCGATTCTATCGTCTCACAATGGAGCGATAAAACGATAGAGGATTTAAGCTGCGGATATAGGAATATCCTTGCTGATTCTGGACTTGGTATACGGTCGAAGAGAAGTATTGTCGCGAAGAGGGTATTCATCCACCCCGATGTCGAAGAATATATCAAGCAGATAGGGGATATGGAGTACCTAAAAGCTATACTGGGGGCGTAAAAATGGCAGAGAGAACTCTCAACAATCGATTTATGGAGCTTGAAGATGCCTTGTCAAGCATCGATGCCATCAAGCGACGCGGTACGTCGAACGACTTGCTGTTTTTCATCTTCGATTATTCTCCGAAAGAAGAGCTGGCAGTTCGCCAGGAGACGCAAAAACTCAAAGAAAGGAACTCCGAGATCGTGGAAATGGACTTGTACTCCATGATGAATACGATTATCGAAGAGGAAGGATATATGGATGATATCCTTCGGATGGAAGCCGATTACGATAAGGACTTGCTTTTGCGGGAGGTGTTCCAGCCGCTATTGTCCGTTGGAGAAAATGGCAGCCGTCTTCTTGAAATGTTCAAGCAAGTCCCCGACGATGGGGAGCATATCATTCTAATTACGGGTGTGGGAAAAGTGTTCCCCGTGATTCGCAGTCATACGATCTTGAACAATCTGGATAGTGTTTTCCGCAGGAATCCCGTTGTAATGATGTACCCGGGGCGATACGAAAAACTGAATTATATGACGCTTCGACTTTTCGAGCGTCTGGATGATACGAACTATTACAGAGCCTCAAAATTAGCCGAAAGGAGAATAGAAGGATGAACATTGGAAGTCTGTTTGAAAAAAGGATTGATAGAACTATTCAAGGGGTAGTAACTATCGGTAATGAGGATGAAGATCAGAAGTGGCAGGAACTTGAAGAGTATGTCTGCACGAATGAAATCGTCAAATCCTTCCGCTCATTCTTCCGTCGCTATCGTGAAGCGATGAATACGCCGACCGACAAAATCGGGGTATGGATCACCGGCTTCTTTGGGTCTGGTAAATCTCACTTCTTAAAGATTCTCGGATATATTTTGGAAAATCAGGTTGTTGCAGGCTGGGAAGCGGTAAAGTATTTCGACGACAAGATCAAAGATGAGCTTATCCTTGCTGATATGCGGCATTGCGCCAAGGCAAATAACCTTGTCGTGCTTTTCAATATAGCATCAAGGGCGAAGCCCGAGATGAAAAATCGTGCCGACGCTATTCTCGATGCCATGCTTTGCTCTTTCAATGAGGCAATCGGGTATTGCGGATCGCAGCCTTGGGTTGCCGAGTTGGAGCGGACGCTTGACAATGAGAATATCTTGCAGCAGTTCATAGAAAAATTTGAGGAGTACTCCGGGCGCGAGTGGAAGAAGAGTCGTGCGAAGGCTCTTCTGAATAAGGACTACATAGTCCGCGCCCTTGTCGATGTCCGCCGTATCACAGAAGAGAGCGCAAAAGAATTCATCGACGATCAAATCAAGAATTATAGTGCTTCCGTCAAGGACTTCGCTGTCATGGTCCGCGATTATTGCAATAAAACGAAATCGCGCGTCATTTTCCTCATGGATGAAGTGGGGCAGTTCATTGGCGATAATACGCAGATGATGGTCAATCTTCAATCGTGCGTGGAAGAGCTTGGGAAACATTGCCGCGGACAGGCGTGGGTTGTAATCACTTCCCAGCAGATGCTCAAAGCAATGATTGAGGGCACGAAGGAGAAGAGGGAAGACCTCTCCAAAATTCAAGCGCGCTTCGATTTGCACATCGTTTTGAGCGGTGCAAACGCCGATGAAGTCGTTAGGAAGAGGTTGCTTGACAAAAAAGAAAACGCCATAACTCCCTTGGAATCGCTCTACGAGGCAAACAGCAGCAAACTCTCCAATCTGATTATGTTCCCCGGCAGACCGACATGGAGTGGGTTTAAGGATGCCGAAGAATTTCGTGAAGTGTACCCGTTCCTGCCATATCAGTTTGGCTTATTGCAGAAAGTGTTCACGGCGATTCGCGAACATGGTATGAGCGAAGGGAAGAGCATCACGGACACCGAACGCTCGCTTTTGAGCGCGTTTCAAAGCGCGGCAAGACGTATCGTAGACGAGGAGACTGGTATCCTTGTCCCGTTTGACAGTTTCTTTGATACGGTTGATGAGGTTGCCGACTACGATATCAAGACGGTTTTCGCGCGGGCAGAAAAGCTGGCAACAATCGACTCGTTCGCCATGAGGGTGCTTCGCGTTTTGTTCATGATAAAATATATCAATGAGATGCCCGCTACGATAGACAGGCTCGCGACGCTTCTTGTGGGCAGCATCTATGAAGACAAAGCTGTTTTGAAGGAAAAAATTCTCACAGCCCTGAAAGACCTCGAAGCCGAAATGTTCATTCAAAAGAGAGGAAATCTCGAAGCTGAGGAGTATGACTTCCTCACCAATGAAGAGCAGGGAGTCAACCGCCAGATCAACAACATGAACTGGAACGAAGGCGAGGTGCAGAGGGGGATTTGGAGCCTTGTATATGAGCGCGTTCTCGAATTGAGCAAATATCGCTATGAACGCTATGAATTTGGTCTCAATCGCTATGTGGACGGCGAGATCAAGGGCAACCCGAACGCCGACTTTTTGACAATCAAAATTTATACGAATTATTCGGGCAATTTGGACTCGGTGGCGTTGCTTGCAGAGTCGGCGCGGACAAATGCGCTTATCATCGATATGCGTGAAGGAGCCTACGCCGATGAGCTTATCCGTGTCAGCAAGATCGATGCGTTCAAGAGGAATAATAGTGCCGTGATGTCTCCTTCCATGGCAGATATCATGAGCAAGAAAATGGCAGAACGCTCGAACCGCTTGACGCGCGCGGAAGACATGATCAAGGTGGTTTTGAGAAGCGCACCGATGTATTACAACGGACAGCAGCTCGATATCAAGGAAAAGGATCCTCGCGAGAGAGTCAGCGACGCTCTCCGTCTCGTAGTTAGGCAAGACTTCTATAAAATCGGGCTGGTCGCGTTCTATTACAATGATCCCAAGGCGGTCATGCAAGCCCTCGATGAAGACCCGTCGGAGAGCCTGCTTTTAGGCACCGAACAAGACTCAAACAAGGGTGCATATACGGAAATCATCGAAAGGATCAAGAGTGACAGACAACTCGGTCGGAATATCACGGTAAAATATCTCTTGGAAGTGTTCGGCAAGCGTCCGTATGGGTGGCGTGACATCGATGTCCTCGGGATGCTCGCAACACTTTGGAGAGCGCACACCGTGCAGTTCTTCTTGCACGAGAAGGCAATCGAAGAGACGAACCGCGTATTCAAGAATGACTTCGCGAGGAAGTCTGGTATCGATGCCGTGGTGGTGCGTATACAAGAAAAAATCGACGACGATATTCTGTATCAAGTCAAGCGCATCATGAACGATGCGTATGCCGAGAATATCCCGCTCGACGAAGCGAAGCTCAAAGAGGGTGTGGTATCCTTCTTCCAGCGGAAGAAAGAATTTTTGAGCGGGCTGCGGACGCAGTACGGAGCGGACTATGCGGGATGCCGCGTGGTGCCCGATCTGTATCGGAGCTTTGACGCAATCACCCGTTCGAGCGACACGTTGACGATTTTCACCGAGGTCATCAACCGAAAGGATGAGCTTATCGGGTCCGCAGAGGTTTTGGAGCAGCTCGAAAGTTTCTATCACGAAGGGAGCAGCCAACAAAAGACCTATCAGGACGCTTGCAAAATAGTGGACTGGTATCGCAATAACTATATGTTCGGCGATCTCGGGCGGCTCGAAGATGTTATCTCCCGCATCGGAGAAATCATCGCGCTCGAATTGCCGTTCTCGCGTATGAGTGAGCTTTCCAGCCTTGTCTTCCAGGCGAAGGAAGTCAGGGATGCCATCTTCGATGAGAAGTTCAAGGCGACGAAGACGCGCTTGGAAAATGACGAGAGCACGATAAACCGCGAAAAGGACGAAGCCCTCGCTTCCGACCTCTCGGAAGAGCAGAAGGCAAAAATCACGGAGAAGGCGCAGGAAATTTTTGCGACTTACGCGACATGGTTTGAAAAGCTCTCGAAGACCACGCCGAACTTGGACTCCTATGTGACATCGAGCGAGACGCTCGTTAAACGCTTCCGCGAATTTATCGCCGCGGTGATGACCGAATCCGCAAGGAAAGTCGCGCGGGCGAAGCGCGTTCGTATCATCGACTGCGTTCCGATTGCAAACAAAAAGATCGCTTCCCAGAACGATATTGAAAAAGTGGTGGCTGCCATCCGCGACAGGCTCGTGAGCGAGTTGAAGGACACGGACGAAATTACGCTGGATTAAGGATTATGGATAAAAAAATTCTGCAAGCATATTCGGTATGGGCAAAGGAATATCTCGAAAAACAGGTGCAAATTTCCCTGCGCGTTATCGGGATAGAAGGGGATAAGGATATCCGCGCCTCGAAAGTTATTGGTGATTTTACGGTAATTGAGGGCATGGACACGTCCTTCCCGAAAGATTTACATAACAAGCGGCAGGAGATCATCTCCCTCATCAGGACGGACGGCTATCAGTCTGTGATTGAGTCGTTTGCCTACACTTGGTTTAATCGCTTCATTGCCCTTCGCTTCATGGAAGTGCATGGCTTTCTTCCGCACGGCTTCCGTGTTCTCTCTTCCCACGACGGGAATGTCGAGCCTGAAATTCTCCGCAACCTGAACTTTGTGAAGGATGAGCTTCGGCTTGATATGACGCTCTGCGACAAGTTGAAGAGCGAGGGGGACATGGAGGGTCTCTTCCGTCATGTGCTCTTCCGTCAATGCAACGCGCTTGCGGATATTCTTCCTATGCTTTTCTCCACGGAGAATGATTATCTCGCGCTCTTGCTTCCGAGAACGCTCCTGAAAGGGGAGACGGCAATCACAAAGCTGCTGGAAATTCCCGAGGAGTACTTCAATGATGAAGTTGAAGTCATCGGCTGGCTGTATCAGTTTTATGTCTCCGTGAAGAAGGCAGAGGTGTTCGCCTCGAAGAAAACGATTACAAAGGATACTCTTCCGGCTGTGACGCAGCTCTTCACGCCCGATTGGATCGTGCGGTATTTGACGCAGAACTCCATAGGACGAATTTGGTTGGAGAGCTACCCGAACTCGTCCTTGCGTAGCGAGATGAAATATTACGTCGCGGATCCCGAGCAGCCCGAGGCGGTGCTTCGGAAAATCGAGGCAATCAGATATAGGGACGTGAACCCCGAGGATATCAAGGTCATCGAGCCGTGCTGCGGCTCGGGGCACATCCTCGTCTATGCGTTCGATCTCCTCTACAAAATGTACGAGGAGAGGGGATATCAGAAGAGAGATATCCCCACTTTGATACTGTCCAAGAACCTTTTCGGACTTGACGTTGACAAGCGGGCTGCCCAGCTCGCCGCTTTTGCTCTTGTGATGAAGGCAAGAGAAGTCAACCCGCGCTTCTTTACGAAGGGTTATTATGCCGCACCCCAGGTGTATGAGATTTGGGATTCGCGGTATTTTTCTACCATTCCCTATAAGCAGCAGATCAAAGACCTCAATTTGCTTTCTGGGAGGGAAATGGATGCCATAGAACGTCTCATTGAGATATTCCACGAAGGAAAGACGATAGGCTCCCTCTTGAAAGTGGAGGGGGTAGACTTGCAGGCAGCGCGCGAAGCAATCGAGAAAATCGAAAAGAAAGCGGTTACGCATCTCTTCAATGTCGAGCTAATCGAGAGGGGTGTGAAGTTGCTAAAACGACTTCTACGTCAAGCGGAGATCATGTCCGATAAATACGACGTGATGATTACAAACCCGCCATATATCGGAATTTCAACTATGGAACCGCCCGTTAAGGAGTACGCAATCAGCGCATATCCGAACAGCAAGGCGGATATGTTCGCGATGTTTATGGAAACCGGCTTTGTCAAAAAGAACGGTTATCTTGCTATGATCAATATGCACAGCTGGATGTTCTTGTCGAGTTTTGAAAATCTCCGCAAGTCGCTTCTGGCATCGCAGGAGATCATAACGATGGCGCACCTCGGGGCACACGCATTTGAATCAATCGGAGGCGAAGTCGTTCAGACAACGGCGTTCTCTATCCGCAACGTAAAACTTGGTGGGAACGGTGTCTATTATCGCTTGGTCGATGCAAAAGACAAGGCACTCACTATGTTGAACGGGGGGGGGCAATATGTAGTTGATAGTGACAGCTTCCGAGAAATTCCTGGGTTGCTCTTTGCATATTGGGTTTCTCCAAGATTACTTCGTCACTTCAAGCATGAACTTTTGAGTTCTGTCCTCACGACTCGGGAGGGGCTTTCTCCCGCCGACAATGAAAGATTTCTGCGCCTCTGGTACGAGGTGTCTGATCGGAGTGTCAATCAAAAATGGTTTCCGTATCAAAAAGGTGGAACGGTTCGCAAATGGTATGGGAATAATGAGTATTATGTAAATTGGCAAAATGATGGCTACGAAATTAAAAATAACATTGACACTTTGACGGGACGTGTCCGCTCCCATAATTATAATGGCGAATATGCCTTTTTGGAGGGGCTTTCTTGGTCGGCAATCAGCACAACGGGCATCGGGTTCAGGTATGTTCCCGCGGGTTATTTGTTTGATTCGGCTGGGTCAATGGGCTTCTGCAATGGGAGAGAACTCTTATTCTATACTATCGGATTGCTTAACAGCGTGGTCGCGAAGGAGGTTTTCTCGTTTATCTCCCCGACTATAAAGTTCATGCCCGGGCACATAGTTAGTGTACCATTTATATTATCCGAAGGAAAGGAATTGGACGCTGCTGCTTGCGTAAAGAGCAGTATCGAATTATCAAAGGAAGATTGGGATAGCTTTGAAACGTCATGGGACTTCAAAAAGCATCCCCTGATATAAGGCGGGAGACTGTATAGCCTCCTACCAATGGAGGCTATATGGAGGCGGCAGGACAAAAAGTAAAGTATGTGGTGAACGCTGAAAATTTTGCCAAAATACCAGGGTCCCCGGTAGCATATTGGGCAAGCAAAAACGATTACACAATATTTGAAAACGCTTCAAATATTGAATCAATTGCGATGCCCAGACAGGGTTTGGCGACAGGCGACAATGAAAAATTTCTGCGCAAGTGGTATGAGGTGATTTTTAATGACATTTCACTCCATTGTGAGAGCGTCTCGCAGTTTCACGACACAACCAATAAATATATCCCGTACAATAAAGGCGGAAGTTATCGAAAATGGTTTGGGAATATAGATGCAGTCATTCGTTTTGATAAATCGAATTATGATATCTTATCGACCGTTGGAAATCATTTGCCTTCGAGAGATTTTTATTGTAAAGAAGCAATAACTTGGTCGAAAGTTTCTGGCGAATTGTCAATGAGGTATGTGGAGCGGGGGGCTGCTTTTGATGTGGCAGGATGCTCAATTTTCGATATCAAAGGAAATCTGAAATACATTTTAGGGTTTTGTAACAGCAAAATCACTAAAAGGTTGATATCCTTTTTTAGTGAGACAATAAATTTTGAGGTTGGAACAATTAAATTGTTGCCTCTGATTGTCTCACTTGTATGCAAAAGTAAGATAGATCGGCTGGTGGAAGAAAGTATAGAATATTCAAAAGCAGATTGGGATTCTTTTGAAAACTCATGGGATTTCAAAAAGCATCCGTTGGTGTGATGTGGAGGCGAACACATGAAGAGCTATAAAACATCGCCGATTACATATATCACCACCGCTGAAAATTTCGAGAAAGTGCCGGGAACGCCGATTGTATATTGGGCAAGTAGCAATTTGACGAGTTTGTTTGCGGAGGAACCGCCCATTTCGCAGTTTGGCGATGCGAGACAGGGGCTAATTACAGGGGATAATGACAGATTTCTGCGATTTTGGTACGAGATAAGCCTGTCTAAATTTGCCACGGATAATCATACCGTGGGGAAGTGGTATCCATACAATAAAGGCGGCTTCTTCCGTCGGTGGTATGGAAACAATGAATTGGTCGTTAATTGGGAAGACGATGGCTTTGAGATTAAAAATCACAGGGATGAAAATGGGAAGCTCCTATCCAGACCGCAAAACACGCAGTACTATTTCAAGAAGTCAATAACATGGACAGCTCTGACGAGTGGAGACTTTAATGCGCGTTACAGCAGCGCAGGCTTCCTGTTTGATGCAAAGGGTTCATCCATGTTTGTGCTGAAAGATACGGATTACATGGTGATCCTTGCCTATCTAAACAGCAAGGTTGCGAATGAACTGTTAAAATTGATTGCTCCGACATTGGACTATAATTGCGGAGTAGTTGCAAAATTGCCGTATCTGAACGATGAGAAAATGCGAGCCGACATTGAGGAAAAGACTGATATTGCCGTAGGATTGGCAAAAAATGATTGGGATGCCTTCGAGACATCCTGGGAGTTCAAAAAGCATCCATTGATATAGAAAAGGAGCCGTTATGGGACGTTTAATAGCTGATAAATACAGAGAATGGGAAGAGGAGTGTCGGAGACGTTTTGACACGCTCAAAGCGAACGAGGAAGAGCTGAACCGCATCTTCATCGAGATTTACGGGTTGCAAGACGAACTTTCCCCCGAGGTCGAGGACAAGGACGTGACCGTTCGCCTCGCGGATCGCGAGCGGGAGATCAAGTCTCTCATCTCTTATCTCATCGGTATTGAGTTTGGGCGATATTCCCTCGATGTCGAGGGGCTTGCCTATGCGGGTGGCGAGTGGGACTCGAGCAAATATATCACCTACCAACCCGACGCTGACGGCATCGTTCCGCTCTATCCGAAGCTCGGCATGGAGAACAGCTTGACGGCTCGCATCATCGGGCTGATAAAGCTCATCTATGGCGAAGATACATACCGTGAAAATATCGACTTCATCGCCGAGACGCTCGGGAAGAAAAATAATATGTCTTCCGAGGAGACATTGAACGCCTATCTCTGCGATGATTTCTACGCGGATCATCTCAAAATTTATCAGAAGCGTCCTATTTATTGGATGTTTTCCAGCGGGAAATATAGCGGTTTCAAGTGCTTGATCTATATGCACAGATACAATGAGGACACGCTCGCCCGTATCAACGGCAAGTACTTCCTTCCCGATTCCACAATTCTCAAAAACGAATTGGATGAGCTGACGGCAGCGGTCGCCAAAGCCGAAGGGAGAGAGCGCGTCCGACTCGAGAAGGAGAGATCGCGCCTCGCGGCTGCATATCAGGAAGCCATCGAGTACGGACAAGTCCTCGGGCACATGGCAGACCAATATATCCGCATCGATTTGGACGATGGCGTGAAAGTCAACTATGAAAAGTTCCAGAATGTAGAGCTTGTTACTGACAGCGGAGCAAAAATCAAGAAGAACCTTCTCGTACCGATCAAATAAAGGTGGAAAACAGCATGGCAAACATCGATTATCAGGGAGCAATCGCAGAGATTGAAAGTATCTTCTCGAAGCGAGAGGGGAAAGAGCGTAAAGTCATCTTCTGGTATGATCCGACCGCGGGTTTCAAGGAAGACCTTTTGGCAGACAATCTCTCTTTCTGCCGCCTCTTGGTGTGCGAACACAATGAGTTTGGCATCAAGCGCATCATAGAGGTGGAAGACCGCGAGTCGAACATTTTGGTGTATATCCCGACCGCGCGCCCGCAGGACAGCGAAAATTGGCTTCTCGATACGCTCCTTTACGGTGAAGAATATTATGCCGACACGGTTGCGCTCACGATGCGCAGCCTCGGCATTACGTCTATCGATTTGCGCCGTGTTATAGAAAAACACAGAAAGTTTTTCGAGAGCGCAGATCGTATCAAGCGGCTTGGGAAATATATCAATTTGACCGATCAGAGCCGTCCCGAGGAATTAGTCCTTGCCATGATGTCCGTGCTCGTCCGTGCGGGGAACAAGGGGATAGAGAATATACTCACCGAGCTTGTTTTCGATGATGAAAATGCTACAAAATACGGTGAAATCAAAAAGAGCGGCTTCGAGGAGGAGCTGTGGAACGGTATTTGCGAGTATTGCAACTATGAAGGCGAGCAGAATATCGAACGGCTCACAAAGAATTTTTTCTACAATGCTATGATTGAGCAGGGTGCCGTTCTGGACGATACGCCGTCCTTCTATAAGCAATTTGAAATTGAGGAAGGAAAGCGCATGGACGCAAAGGCGTTCGTCGAGCGTATCAATCACGATAAGCGATATGAGGCTCTCCAAGCTACCATTGCGGACGAACTGAAAATAGAGGGGCTACTTTCCTCGCGTGATATTAAGTGTTATCAAAAAGCAGATGTTTTTGAGTGCATCGACGCTTTGATTGTAAAGAAAATCGTGGACGGTCTCTGCAAAGGCAGCCTCGATTATGATACCTTCACAAAGGCTATCGAAAAGCGTATCGACTCCCTCTGGTATTCCCGTCATGAAAATGAATATGGGCTTCTCCGCGCCGTGATTGCTTTCAGACAACAGACCGAGCGTCCGATTCCTAATGATATGACGGCTTCCGAATATATCAAAGGCTATGTGACCGAGTACTACAAGGTGGACGCGGAATACCGTCATGTGTGCGCTCATTACAAGAAGATCGAGTACTCTACGCCTGAAATAGAGCAGCTGGTCGAATCGGTCGAAATTGCATATCAAGAAAAGTTCCTTGTCCCGCTCGGTCGGGAGTTCAGCGCATCGCTCGCCAGGGAGCAAAAATGGGATTTTATTGGGGTGGGGTCCACAAAGGACTTCTACCACATGGTTACGAAGAACAACTACAAGAAGGTGTTTGTCATTATCTCGGATGCTTTTCGTTATGAAATCGGGCAGGAACTGTATACAAAGGTTCGTCCCGATGCCACGATTGGCGGCGAGTGTAGCGTGGAGTATCTTTTGTCACCGCTTCCGAGTGAGACACGTTTCGGCATGGCATCGCTCTTGCCGCACAAGTCCTTGCAGTATGAGAAAGGAGCCGTGATGGTGGATGGGCAGCCGACAAATGGAATACCGGCGCGGAACGCTATCTTGGCGGCGAAGAATAGCTCTTATGCTGCCATCGGGTTTGAGACAATTAACAACATGACGCGCGATGAACTTCGTGCGTATATGGCAGATAAATCTCTCGTGTATATTTATCACGATGTAATTGACAATGCCGGCGAGCACAATGAAGGAAAGGTCTTCGATGTAGTGAATGATTGCATCGAGGAAATTATGAGCCTCATACGCAAGTTGTATGGGCATCTCCAAATCTCGAATTTCTATGTTACGGCAGACCACGGCTTCCTATACCGCAGAAAACCGATAGAGGAGTCGCAGAAGTATTCAAATATCGTTTCCTTGCAGCCAACCGAGGCGGCAAAGCGATATGTAATTACCGACAATCAGGATCTGTCTATCCCATACACGGTAGAAATGCCTATGGACGAGGTGGATAATGGGAGCTACCGTATCATTACCCCGTATGGATATGATATTTTCAAGACGCAGGGGGCAGGGTTGCAATACGTCCACGGCGGAACGTCGTTGCAAGAAGTGATTGTGCCCGTTGTCCATATCAGCAAGCTGCGTTCCAATGAGACGAAGGAGGGCAATCATCCCGTTGGCGTTCGGCTCAAAACAATCACGAGGAAGATAACCAATCGCAGCTTCACTCTTGAATTTGAGCAGTATGAAAAAGTCGAAGACAAGAGAATACCGATCACTTGTGAGACGTTTTTTGAAGACGAGTTTGGAACAGCAGTCTCCAACCCGCAAAAGTTTACGGCTGCCTCGAAGAGCGACGATCCCGCAGAGCGCGTGACGAAGGTTCGCTTTGCTCTGCTTAATATGGAATTTGACAGGAGCAAGCGTTACTATCTCATTTTGCGAAATGCAGAAAAGCCGGATGAATATATTGCCAAGGAGCAGTTCGTGATTGATATTCTTGGCTTCAAATTATTTTAATTGAGGGGAGACATTGTTATGGACAATCTCGACAAGAAAGCGTTTGAATTATTCTCGGGAAGGGTCGTGCCGAAGGGTGCAACCAAGAAAATCAAAAACAGCGCGAATGTTCCCACTTATGTGCTTGAATACCTACTGGGGACGTATTGCACTTCGGACGATCCCGAGGAAGTCGAGGCGGGAATTGAACAGGTCAAGAAGATTCTCGCAGATAATTATGTTCGCCCCGACGAGGCAGAGAAAATCAAGGCAAAAATCAAGGAAAATGGAAATCATACGGTCATTGATAAGGTGAGCGTTCATCTGAATGAGCACAACGATCAATTCGAGGCAGAGTTTCTTTTCTTGGGGATTAAGGGTATTTATGTGCACCCTAAATACGTTCGTGAATACGAAAAACTTCTCGCGGGCGGGATTTGGTGCATCGTGGATGTCAGTTATTATTACGACGAGGACAATAAGAAATCGAGTCCTTTCCAGATAAATGATATTACGCCCATCCAGATGCCGAACCTCGACAAGAACGAGATTATCGAGGCGCGGAAGCAATTCACGAAAGAGGAGTGGATTGATTTTATTCTCCGCTCCACGGGCATGGAGCCGACGCAATTCGAGTATCGTGTAAAATGGCATCTTCTCGCCCGTCTCGTTCCGCTCGTTGAAAACAATGCCAATATTTGCGAGCTGGGACCGCGCGGGACAGGGAAATCGCATATTTATAAGGAAATTTCTCCGAACTCTATCCTTGTATCTGGCGGGCAAACGACGGTCGCGAATTTGTTCTATAATATGGCGCGGAAGCAGGTCGGTCTTGTGGGTATTTGGGATTGTGTCGCTTTCGATGAAGTGGCGGGAATCAATTTCAAAGACAAGGACGGCGTTCAGATCATGAAGGACTATATGGCTTCCGGATCGTTCTCCCGCGGAAAGGACTCCGTGCAAGCAAACGCTTCTATGGTCTTTGTCGGGAATATCAATCAGAGCGTAGATTCTCTTTTGAAGACTTCGCATCTCTTCGAGCCGTTCCCCGAGGCGATGATCGATAGCGCGTTTTTTGACAGGATGCACTATTATATTCCCGGGTGGGAAATTCCGAAAATGCGCCCCGAGTATTTCACGGATAATTACGGGTTTATTTCCGATTACCTTGCAGAATTTTTGCGCGAAATGCGCAAAGTTCCTGCGACCGATGCCTTTGACAAGTACTTTAAGCTGGGACGCTGCCTGAACCAGCGCGACACGATTGCCGTTCGTAAAATGGTCTCCGGGCTTGTGAAAATCATTTACCCTGATGGGAACTTCACGGAGGAAGAAGTAGAAGAAATTCTTCGGTATGCAATCGAGGGAAGGAGACGTGTCAAGGAACAATTGAAAAAAATCGGTGGCATGGAGTTCTACGATGTGCAGTTCTCCTATATTCACTTGGCAAGTATGGAAGAGCGTTTTGTCTCCGTGTTAGAGCAGGGTGGTGGGCGACTGATCCCCGAGGGAGTCGGAAAGCCGGGTCATGTATATACAGTCGCCAGCGGCGCGAATGGAATGATAGGGCTTTTTAAGCTCGAAACGACTATTGCGGAAGGAAATGGAAAATTTGACGTGACAGGTCTTCCAAACAGCCGCGAAGTGAAAGAGGCAATAAAAACGTCGCAAAATTATTTCAGGGCAAACGCTAAACAGATCAGTCAATCGATTTCTGTTGACAGTAAAAATTATTTGATGCACATTCAAGACTGTCAGGGAGTAGGTCTTGACGGAAATATCTCCCTCGCGGCACTAACAGCATATTGTAGCTGCGCTCTGGCGCGTCCTGTTCTTGCCCAGCTGTGCATCCTTGGTTCGATGAGTATTGGTGGCACGATCAACAAGGTCGAGGAGCTTGCCTCTACTCTCCAGGTCTGTTTTGATGCAGGAGCAAAGCGTATTCTTCTGCCGATGAGCAGCGCAGCCGATATTGCAACCGTCCCGAGCGATCTCTTCTCGAAGTTCCAGATTTCTTTCTACGCCAGCCCAGAAGATGCCGTAGTGAAAGCAATGGGGATAGAGTAAAGTGGCAGAAGGAGACGAGCGTGGAAATTACAAATGTAGTTTTGGAAAGAGAAGATGAGAAGTGGTTGGAGAAGGTTCCGATTTCTCCATATCCAATCAATAGAAGTCGTTTTTCCGCGATGATCAATATGGTGTATTTTTACACACATAACATCGGCAGAAAAATCATCTCGTCAAGCGATATTTGGCGAGTTTTTTGGGACAACGGTTTTATTGCGTATGATGCTAAATCGGAGCAGAAGTATTTTCTTTCGTCGAAGGGTGAGGGGATGCTCGAATTGAAGGGGAGCAGCCTTCTTGTCAAGGAAGAAGGACAGAAATATTTTCTCGCTTTTATACGAGAAAATCTTCAAACCCAGGGGACAAAAAAGAAACGCAGAAAAAAAGCATAAGTGCTTGACACACACGAAAAAAAAGACGTATAATAAGGGCACCATAAAGAGTGCGTGAGGGACAGCCCCTGTGACCGCACAGCAACCTACCGCCAGGGCAAGGTGCTAATGGCTGAACGATGGGCGAATAGAAACAATGAAAGCTCATCGGACGATGGGCTTTTTTCGTGCCTCTTTATGGAATACATGAAGAGGTTTTATTATGAAAAAGGAAGCAGCAAAACAACTCTATGTTCGCTATGACAGCGAAGACGAACTCTCCAAGCTCATGGCATATCTCGATGCGCATGGGTACGAGAACGTGGGACATCTCGACGCACGAAGCTATACCTTCCCGGTTGTGTGCGTGGATCCGAACGGCAGCTATTTCGGCACGAACACAACCTGTATGGCTGCGGCGGCATCATGCGGTCGCCGCGCGATCAGTCTCATGGAATTTTATGAAAGGAAGAGGAAGCGCAGGGGAGGCGCATTTTACGTCAGTTTCACGAGCGGAGACCATTCAAGGCGCATCGGAAAGTATCCCACGAAGAAAGAAGCAAGTGAAAGGGCGAAGATTGTGCAGGAGAAGCTACGCGCGAAAAAGAAGAGCGGTATTATTATGGTGTTCCAAATCACAAGCGAGAGGGGGTTCCCGGCTCAAAAAATCTATGAGACGTATGAGGTATAGGTCGTCATAGACAAAGCGATGACGAATGAAGGCGGGAAATTTCCCGCCTTCATTGTTTATGAAATAGAATTGAGCATAATGAAGTCGATGGGTTTTCCCTTTCCGCGCGCATAGGAAATGGTATACCATGTTCCGCCGCGCTCGCTTCCGTTCCATATCGCGATGACCTTCGCGGCGTAATCGACCATGTATCTGTTCCGCGCCAGGAGACAATCGGGCGTATACCTGGGAGATAGAATTTTCGACGAGTTGGAACGATCAAGAATCGTCTGATAGCGGTCTATATTCTCCTTGTCCCAGCGATAACATTGATTGGGGCAAGGGATGATACAAGTCAGTCGGATATGGGGGAACTTCTTATCGCGGAGATCAAGTACTGCCTCTGCAAAGTCCATATCTGCTCCCATTGCCATCCCCGTAAAAAATTCATCGATATGATCGTGGATAACAGCAGATTCTATGGCGGCAGACAGCCTTTCGAGATAACTTTTCTGTTTTTTTATATCGGCTCCGTATTGCCACGGGAAGCCTTTGGGACGATGACCGGTGCAGCAGCAAATATTCATGCCACTATTATAACCCGTGATTTTATAAAATGCAACCTATAAGGTGATAATTTGTTCCCGATGAGGTGAGAGTTTGTAACCAGCGATACGATATAATATTCTCGAGAGGTTAAATGAGATGATTGATATTCTGGACAGCAAGGCTCTATATGATAGGGTTGAATCTTTCAGAAATGCCCGCAAATGGTCTGTCTATGAACTTGCGAGCAACGCTGCCATATCGCCGATGACGTTATATCATTGGCGCGACCGTAAGTCGATGCCCACGCTTTCACTATTAGAGGCTGTCTGTTCTGCGTTCCAAATCACCTTGTTTGAGTTTCTTTCCGATGAAACGGATGAAAGTATGCCTCTCGATGCTGAACAGCGTGAAGTGTTGCAGCTTTGGGGAAAGATGAGTCCCGACCAGCGTCAACATATCTTGGGGATTATGCGAACGGTTTGAATTTGAACATGATAATACGGCGAAGCAATTCGCCGTTTTTTTGTGTAAAAATCTTCCTGTGCGCGCTTCGCCCTTGCGCCGAGAGCGAAATTATAGTATAATAGTCATCGGGAGCGAAACGATGGCAGAGCGAAAATACATCGCAATCGATCTGAAATCTTTCTACGCCTCGGTGGAGTGTGTAGAGAGGGGTCTCGATCCATTGACCACGAACCTTGTCGTGGCAGATGAAAGCAGGACGGAGAAGACGATCTGTCTTGCTGTCTCGCCTGCCCTAAAATCATACGGTATCCCGGGAAGGGCGAGGCTGTTCGAGGTGGTGCAGAAAGTTCGCGAAGTAAATGCAGCGCGGAGGCGGAAGGCACCGGGGAAGAAGCTCGAAGGAGAGTCCACGGATATCAATGAAATTTCCTCTAACCCGTCACTTGGCGTAAATTATATCGTGGCGGAGCCGCGCATGGCTCTCTACATGGAGTATAGCACAAAAATTTACCGTATTTATCTTCAATTCGTCGTAGCCGAGGATATTCATGTCTACTCTATCGATGAGGTTTTTATCGATGTAACGAAATACTTGGGCACCTATGATATGTCTGCTCATGACCTTGCGATGAAGATGATACGGGAAGTGCTGCGCCAAACAGGTATCACGGCTACGGCGGGCATCGGCACGAACCTGTATTTGTGTAAGGTTGCAATGGATATCGTGGCGAAGCATATCCCCGCGGACAAGGATGGGGTGCGGATCGCGGAGTTGGACGAGATGTCGTACCGCAGGCAGCTTTGGACACATGAGCCGATCACAGACTTTTGGAGAGTGGGAAAGGGGTACGCCAATCGTCTGGCAGCCTATGGTATCACGACCATGGGGGAGATCGCCATGTATTCCCTCCGGAATGAAGAGCTACTCTATAAGCTCTTCGGCGTGAACGCAGAACTTCTGATCGACCATGCGTGGGGCTGGGAACCCTGCACGATTGCCGATATCAAGTCCTATAAACCCAGCACGAACAGCATAAGCTCGGGACAAGTGTTGAAGTGCCCTTATACATTTGAGAAGACGAGGCTTGTTGTGAGGGAGATGACCGAGCTACTTGTCCTTGACCTTGTGGAGAAGCGTTTGACGACAGACCAAATGGTGCTGACCGTCGGTTATGATATAGAGTGCTTGACGAACCCAGAGATACGCGCCTCGTATCACGGAGATATCGAGACAGACCATTATGGGAGAGCCGTTCCAAAATCGGCTCACGGCTCTATCAATCTGAAACGCCGCTGCTCTTCCACGAAGATCATCTCGGAAGCCGTCATGGAGCTGTTCGACCGCATCGTGGACAAGAGGTTGCTTGTTCGGAGAATGTATGTTGTAGCCAATCGAGTTATGGATGCGGGAACCGTGATAGAGGAGAAGCCTATTCAGCTCGACCTGTTTACAGATTATATGGCGAAAGAAACGGAGCGCGCCGCCGAGGACGCATCTCTCGAAAAAGAGCATAATATTCAAGAGGCAATTCTCTCCATTCACAAGAAATTCGGAAAGAACGCGCTTCTGAAAGGAATGAATATGGAAGAAGGCGCGACAACGGTCGAGAGAAATAACCAAATAGGCGGGCACAAGAAATGACTGACGTGAACGAATTTGAAGATATCATCGATTTGCCGCACCATCAATCGAAGAAGCACCCGCAGATGTCGAACTACGATAGAGCAGCGCAGTTCATGCCATTCGCCGCGCTCAAAGGATATGACGACGAAGTGGAAGAGGCGGCGCGGATCACAAGCGAGAAGCAGGAGATTGACGAGTCCAAGATCGACGAGATGAACGAAACCGTCCGTGTTTTGCAGGAGCGGATAAAATCGCATCCGCGTGTGCGGGTGACGTATTTTGTTCCGGACGAAAAAAAAGCCGGGGGAGCGAATCTGCAACACGAAGGGCAGCTCCGCCGTATTGTAGAAGCCGAGCGGAGCCTGATATTTTCCGATGGCATGGAAATAGCTTTGGACGACATTTCGCAGATAGAAATTCGAGAGGACGACTGAAAACAGCCGTCCTTATTTGCACATAAAACAGGATAACCCCTTTATAACCCCTTCCAACAAATCCAATGGGGGTTACATGGGTTATAAACATGACGAGGAGTGCGAAAACATCAAAAAATTTTCCCAGAATTTTCCAAGAAAGTGGCTCTAAATCGTTGACATTTCCCCTTGCTTCGGATATAATAAAATCATCACGAACAAATGTTTGTTTTTTCTTCCAAAAACAGGCAAATGGGAGGGTAGGGCAGTTCCGTCCCCGTTAGGAAAATTGCCCGAAATCACCGTTTGGACATTCTGCGGAATAGGTCTTCTCAACCGTTCCAATGTAGAGTGTTGCGCTGGACAGGCGGTGATTGAGAACGAAGGAGGTGATTATGTAAAATGGCAAAGAGAACGGAATTATTGTGCCCTTGCTGCGGCGGACTTCAAATAAGTGTCCGTACCTGCAAGGAGGTTGGGATTGTATGCCGTGTGTGCGGCGCATCACTTCTTATCACAAAAAATGAAGACGGGACAGTAACGGTTAGTGCTCGACCGAAGGATGCAAAGGCGAGCTGACCGAAGTGCGACAACTGAATAACAACGTATCACATTAGAGGACAGAGGCAGTATAGAACCATAAGTCCGAACTGCTCGGCGTGATATAAGTTGTGAGTAAACGGAAACTATCCGTGAAAAGAAGTTATCAAGCCTCACAAGGATAAACCTCAAAAGGGTTGTTCTTGTGTGGCTTCTTTTTTTGCCCCCAAACCCGATTGCGGTTTATCGCGCAGTCGGGCTTTTTTCTTTTGCAAAATCTCCCGATTGCGATTTTCAAAGAAATCAACAATCGGAGGATTTTCAAATGGAATGGAACAATGGCAAAGAGTGGGCGATCTTTCAACACCAGCAGGCAGAGCTTCGGAAAACGTATCTTGCCGCGGGGATGAGCGAGGAGCAGATCAAGAGGCTGTATGAGTTCGACCTCGAAGTATATCGGGGGACGAGGCGCGAGGCATTGCACACGCAGCATCTCAACGTTTCCAGCTTTGACGATTCGGACGACGGCTTGGACAAAAGTCCGCTTTACAAACGCTTCCTCGAAAAAATCGCCGTGACAGACAAGCATTGGGAGACGGGAAGATTCGATTGGATCGAGCAGATCGAGCGGAAGGAACTGTATCGCGCAGTCCGGGCATTGTCCGATAGCGACAAAGAGCTTTTGACGGAGCTGCTCATTCTCGGACTTTCCCAGACGGAAATTGCCCGTCGTCGGGGAGTGAATAAGGCGACAGTAACGAAGTGGATGAACCGCCTCAAAAAATATTTCCGAAAATTTTTCTAAAAGTGGCAACTTTTGGGCTTCAAACTTGGCTACCACTTGTAAGGGGGGAAGAAGCCCCAAGCAAAGGAGAAACACGATGAAGCTGAATTTGCAGGGATGCAGGGCATACATAGCGCGGCGGCAAATTCCCGACTATAACCACTTCGCAGCGGAGCTGGGTGTCGAGGTGGAAGTGCTGAAATTATTCGAGAATGGCGCGCGGATCGGATATGATGCCGTCCGCGACATCTACAACAATCTCGGCGAGGAAGTCGTTCGGGAAATCATTGACTTCGAGGAGGAAACGATGAATGGATTCAAGAGCAAATATGTCCTCGTCGGGAAAACGCTTTACTGAACGCAGTCGTCTCTATGCGCAGGGGTGCTCGTTGAAGAAACGGGCATTGCTTCGCTGGATATACGGTGCGGGATATACGCAGCCGTATGTCGCGCAACGGATGGGGCTGGATATAGATGAGTTCAAAAACCGTCTTCGTACACGGAAGAAATTCGATATGCAGGAGATACGCGCTCTTGTCTTTCTTATGGGAGCGCGCGCGGCGTTCGGAGTGATCTATTTCCCCACAAACGATGAAAGGGAACGTATCGGGAAAGCGGCGTTCGGGGAGGAGAGCAAATGAAAAGAGACAGAGAAAAGAACATCAAAATCCACGAGACCAAAGCGGAGCGCGGGCGCAGAGAGACGGACGAGCTTCGCGAGGAATACGGCGAAGAGTGGGAGGAGAGCGAGACTTTGCATGATATGATATTCGAGTCGGACTGTCTTCCGAGCAGAAAAATTTTCAGATACAGGAGGTGAACGAATGGCAGTCGATAAAAAGACGCGGAATCAGGCAATCGCCGAAATGCTTGCGGACGGAACCCAGCTCCGCAGTTTCTATCGGTTTGCTGCTCAAAATCCACATATAGAACCGTATGAGGCTTGCCAAATCCTCATCGCGCGCCCGAGTGCTTCGGTGTGCTTCTCCTTTGAGGAATGGGGAGCCTTGGGACGGCGCATCACCAAGGGAAGGAAGGGCATCCTCTACTTCGACAGAGACGGGGAAGCGAACTTTGTATTTGACGCTGCGGATACGAATGGGGAAACGCGGTATCAGCGTCCGATCTTCCCGATGAAGCGGCTCTTATTGGGGTTGGACGAGTTGAATGGCTCGGAAAACGCAGAAACCCCGGGAAGCGATTACGAGAAAATTCTCCAAGGCGTAAAGTCATATCTTTCCACGGAAGAAAAACTCACGGGGGACGACCAGAAGGATAAGCTCCTGACGGAAGGTGTCGCGTATTCGCTGTATGCCCGCACGGGCTTCCCGAAGGATAACGGGATCGCGCTGGAAGGGTTGCCCTATTCTTATAAGGAAAACGCGGAGTTCTTTAAGGAAGTGTATATCACCGCTGCGCTTGTGCAGCAGGAGGCAGAAGATGCCTTTCTGCGCAGGGTGAATGAGGTGAAGCTCATAGACGATACCGACGAAGAGACGGTATCAGACGAGCCGTATATCCCGAGCGAGCCTTCCGAAGAGGAAGCTGCGGTCGAGAGGAAGCAATATCTTCCCTTCTATGAGCGGTATCTCGAAGTGCAAAATGAGTACCCCCAGGCGGTCGTGCTGCAAAGAGTGGGCGATTTCTATGAGGTGCTCGGGGAGAAGGCGGTTATCGTAGCAGAGGAGCTTGATCTGACACAGACGAGCCGACTTGTCGGCGAGGACGAGCGGGTTCCGATGTGCGGGTTTCCCTATCACGTCACAGATGTCTATGTGGAGAAGATCCTCGAAAAACATCCGATTGCCTATGTGGAGGAGAACGAGGACACAAAGTACATTCTTTCCCACGACGAGGTACAAGAATACTTTAAGGAAAAGGACGCGACAACCGAAGACGGGCATACCATGTCCGCAGAAGAGCGCGAAAAAGCCGAGGCGCGACTTGTCGAACACGATTTGAAGCGCGGTAGCTCATTTGAAGACGGAAAACTTCGCATCTACGAATTTTATCATAGACAGCACCCCTCGCAGCCCGAATTTGCTGCGTTCTTGAAGAAGGAATACGGCTGGGGCGGATCGTACACGACCTACGACCAAAAACACGACTCAAGCGGGATCACGCTTGATTATAAGGACAAAGAGCACCCCGAGAACTCCATACATATCAAGATGAAGTGGGGAGAGGTGGCGCAGAAGGTCGCCGCCCTGCTCGATGAGGATCGGTATCTCTCCGAAGAGGAGAAAGCGAAATACGCTACAACGAGTGCAGCACATAAGCCCGTATTGGAGACTTTCGATGACGATGAACCGAACCCGTTTGACGACGAGGAAGAACAGCCCGACTTTGTAGGGGATATAGACACGCGATTTCCTATCCACGACGAGTATGAGGACGACGATGTCCCGCAGACCGATAGGGAAGAGGCGTTAGCCGAATACTATGCCGAGCTTGAAGCGGAACGGGAGGAAGCCGAAGCGGACGGCGCGGACACAAAGCCGCAAAAGGCAAGAACCAAACGGGAGCGCAAGCCGAAAGAAAGCCCGCAGATGTCCATTTTCGACCTTATGGGTGGCAGCGAAAATGGCGAAGAGGAAATTCCCAACATAGATAGCGGGATAAAGCCCGAATTGCAGGACACGCCGCAGGAACGCCTCATTAGACAGGTCATCATGTCGGCATCGGTCGGGAGAAAACGTCGCCTTATGGAAGCAAGGCAAAAGGCACGGCTTCCGTTCGACTTTGCAAACGCAGTATTTGCAGAATACAAAGACAGTTTCGAGCGCGGCAACGATTATCATGCACAGTACGATGCCCGTGGAGTGTTCCTTACAAGATACGACGATGAAGGCAACACCGAGTTCCGAACGAATATCAGTTTTGAAGCGTTTGCGGACAGGATAGATACCTACATCGCACAGGGCGAATATTTCACGCTCGACGACGAAGATGATGAAGATTGGGAGAAGCTGATCGAGGCGGGAGTTCTGCAACCCATTCAGAACGAACCGAAGCACACATTCAACCGCTTCAAAGAGCTTTCGGAGCAGGATCGCGAGTTTTTTGAACGCTATTCCATGCGTGTAGATAGGGAGCCGAGCAATTCTCCTTGGGGGGCTGTGCAATATTGTCGCTCGATTGCCAACGGAATTTACTCCGTGGACACGGCGGGACATGGCGGCATCATGATCGCCAAGGAACTTGCATCACACATTCTCTCGGAAGAGGCGGTAGCTGCAGGAATCAGCGAGAGCGGATATTATTGCTACGAGGAGGACGAGTTAAAGAATATCCCGCTGCGGGAGCTGTATGACAAGGGCATCCTGCGCAGGGACAGCGAATACTTCACGAGTTCCTATATCAATATTGCCATGGACGGCGAGAAAGACGATTACGAGCCATTTGACATATTGACAGAAGAACAAAAGGAGGGCTTTTTCGCTTCGTGGAGCGAGGAAACGGACAAAGCAATCGCGCGCTGGCATCCTGACTATTGGCAGGCGCACGAGCGCGCGGAACTTGATGAAACGCAGCAGAAAATCAAAAGTATTGTTGATGGCATCGTCAAGGAAGGGACGGAGAACACGAGTGAAGGGAATTGGATCATCTACTTCGACGAGTTCAAAGAGGACGAGAAGTTTGTGCGGGAGCACAAGGATGAGATAGAGACAGAACTTGCAAGCCGCGAGGCGGTCGCAGAGGTGACGATAGACGAAGAGTGTATCGATACGACCTACTATCTCGACTACTGTCCGAATTACGCGGGTGCCGACAATGAACCTTCCCAAAAAGAGAAGGGCGCAGACGAGATCGCAATCGGCGACAAATATGTCTATCGCGGAAGGACAATGACGGTCTCCGGCTTGGAGGGGATATATCCCAATGAAGTCGTATGTTCCTACGAGGACAGCGTGAACGGCAAAGTGTACACCGCAACGCAGAATGTAGACAGAGACGACCTTCTTAAAAACGGTGTCAAGCTCCGAGAGTTTGTAGTTGATTTGTCCCCGGGGCATGAAGCGGAACGACGAGAACACGATCCCAACCGTACCGATCTGAACAGGATGGGCTTCGACCAAAAGGAGCTTGGGGGAGCAAAAACGCGCTTCCGTAACAATGTCGCGGCAATCAGAACCGTCAAAAGACTGTATGCGGAGGACAGATTTCCCACGGTAGAAGAGAGGCGGACTCTCATCAAATTCGTGGGATGGGGTGGAATTTCGCAGGCTTTTGACGAGCAAAACGAGGAATGGAGCAGCGAATACAAGGAGTTGAAGGAGCTGCTTTCCCCCGAGGAATACGATAGTGCTCGCGGGAGCACCCTCAACGCGCATTACACTTCAAGGGACGTGATCGACGGCATCTATGTCGCGCTGCATCGCTTCGGTGTGCGGGGCAACAACCGCATTTTGGAGCCTGCGGTGGGGACGGGGAACTTCTTCGGCTATTTGCCCGATGACGTGCTGGAAGGGTCCAAGCTCTACGGCGTGGAAATAGATTCGATGTCGGCAAGGATCGCCGCAAAGCTATATCCACAGGCGAATATTCAAATCAAGGGCTTTGAGGAGACTTCCTTCCCCGATGGTCGCTTCGATGTCGTTGTCGGGAACGTTCCGTTTGGCGGCTACACCGTCTTCGACAGCGCGTACAACAAGTACAATTTCTATATCCATGACTATTTTCTGGCGAAGTCCATAGACAAGCTCAAGGCGGGCGGTGTCATGGCGGTCGTTACCAGCAAGGGAACCATGGATAAGCTCAACCCGACCGCCAGGAAGTATCTCGCCGACCGCGCGGAGCTTCTGGGAGCAGTCAGGCTTCCGAACACGGCTTTCAAACAGACGGCAGGGACGGAAGCCGTTGCCGATATCCTCTTCTTCCGTAAGAGAGAGGAGCCTATCGATGCCAATACGAAGAATACGGAGTGGCTCTCTACGGGGAAGACGGAGGAAGGCTATGAGATAAATTCTTACTTCATCAATCACCCCGAAATGATTCTCGGAACGCTCACCAAAGAGGTGGGTTTATACGGGGCAGAGGACATCACCGTCAAGCCAGACGGAAGGGAACTTTCCGAGGCGATTCGAGAAGCCGTAGAGCGGCTCCCCGAGCACTTTTATCATGTCCCAGAAGAAGCTCCCGCCGCCGAAAAGGAAGAGGTGGACTACAACGTCAAGCCTCTGTGCTTCAAAGCGGAGAACGGCAGGGTATATGTGCGTCTTGGCGATGAAATGGTCGAGCGCGATATTCCAAAAACGCCCAAGGATGCCTATTACCGTATCAAGGCGATGATCGAGTTGCGGGACGAGTTGCACCATATCCTCGACATTCAGATACAGGGCTGTTCCGACGAGGTACTTGCAAAAGAGCAGCGGAAGCTGAACTGGCAATATGACAGTTTTGTGCGGCGTTACGGAAATCTGAACAGCATGACGAACGCCCGCCTCTTCCGCGAGGATGGCGACAGCGCGCTGGTCTTCGCGACGGAGATCATCGATAAGGAAATGAAGAAGGTCTCCAAGGCGGATATCTTCTTCAAGCGGACGATTCGCCCCTACATCGCTCCCACGCAGACAGACGACGCGCTCGAAGCAATGCGCATCTCCAAGAACGAGCGCGGGAAGGTGGATATCTCCTACATCGAGGAGTTGACGAGGAAGGACTATGACACGGTGCTTTCGGAGCTGGGAGATACCGTTTTCCGTGACCCGCAGAGCGTGGCAGAGAACGACAAATATTCGGGGTTTGTGACCGCAGAGGAATACCTTTCCGGACAGGTCGTCACCAAGCTGCACGAGGCGCGGGAGTACGCAGAGACGCACCCCGACTTTGAGAGAAATGTCAAGGCGTTGGAAGCGGTGCAGCCCGAGCGAATACGAGCGAGCGACATATCCGTCCGCCTCGGGGCGAGCTGGGTCGATAAAAAGTACTACTTGCAGTTTTATAAAGAACTGATTGGCTTGCCCGAGCACTATGCGGAAAACGTGCACCTCTTCTACAACCCCTATGACTCGAGCTGGCGGCTCGATCAGATGTCCTTCATCCGCTCCGTAACGAACATGAGCCAGACGGAGGTGTATGGGACAAGGCGCGCGCCTGCATGCCAGCTGTTTGAGGACGCGATGAACCTTCGGGCGACTTCCGTCTACGACACGGTGGACGACGGGTATGGGGGAACGCGCCGTGTCCTGAACCAAAACGAGACGATTGCAGCGCGCGAGAAGCAGAACAAAATTAAGGAAGCGTTCAAACAATGGATTTATGCCGATCCCGAACGGCGTGAGGAGCTGGAAGAGACTTACAACAGGCTCTTTAACCGTATCAGGCTTCCGAGTTATGACGGGAGTTATCTCAAATTTCCCGAGATGAACCCGAGCATCGAGTTGAATCCACACCAAAAGAACGCCGTGCAGCGCATTATAACGGGCGACGGCAGTACGCTTTTGCACCATGTCGTCGGCGCGGGGAAGACATATACCATGATTGCCTCGATCATGAAGATGAGACAGCTTGGTCTGTGCAAAAAGGCAATGGTCGTCGTTCCGAACCATATCGTGCAGCAATGGGCAGATGATTGGAGAAAGCTCTATCCGAACGCGAAGATTTTGATTGCCACCAAGGAAGACTTGGAGAAGGACAATCGGCAGAAATTCACGTCAAAGGTTGCGCTCGGGGACTGGGACGGCATCATCATTGCGCAAAGCTCTTTCGCCAAAATTCCGATTTCGCGCGAGCGGCAGATCGAAAAGCTCCGTGAAGAGATCAGGAACATAGAGGAGACCGTCCGCCGTCAATGGGAAGAAAACAAGATGCCCCACGGTGCGGTCAAGAACCTCGAACGTATCAAGAAGAGCAGGACAGCCAAGCTGGAAAAGCTCATGGACGACGACAAAAAAGACAGTCACTTGCTCTTTGAAAATTTGGGCGTGGACTATCTCTATATCGACGAGGCGCACCTCTACAAGAACCTTTTCCTGTTCTCGAAGATGAACAATGTCGCGGGGATATCCAACGCCGCAAGCCAAAAGGCAAGTGACTTGAAGTTGAAATGCGAATATCTTCAAGAACTGCACGGGAGCGACAGGGGCATCGTTTTCGCCACGGGAACGCCGATAAGCAATTCCATGACGGAAATGTATACGATGCAGAGCTATATGCAGCCCAGCGTATTGAGTGAAGCGGGCTTGCCGTATTTCGACGCATGGGCAGCGGACTTCGGCGAGACGGTCACGTCTTTGGAACTTGCCCCCAGCGGGCAGGGCTACCGTGCGCGGACGCGCTTTGCAAAGTTCACGAATTTGCCCGAGCTTCTGACGATGTATCGCAGCTTCGCGGACGTGCAGACGCAGGATATGCTCAAATTGCCTGTCCCCGAGGCAGAACGCCATGTGATAAACCTCAAACCGAGCGACACCGTTCTGCAATATGTGGATGAAATCGCGAAGCGCGCGGAGGCTATCCATAACGGCATCGATCCGTCCATAGACAATATGCTGAAAGTCACGACGGACGGCAAGAAGCTGGCTCTTGATCCGCGGTGCTATTCCCCGGATGCGCCCGATGAAGAGGGAAGCAAGATTAACGTGTGCGCCGCTCATATTCACGAGATATGGGAAAACACGGCTGACATCAAGGGGACACAGATCGTCTTCTGCGATTTGTCCACGCCAAGCAAACGGTTTGAAGATTACAAGTACGGCGAGGACTTCGATGCCTATAACGAGTTGAAGTACAAGCTGGTCTCGCTTGGTATCCCCGCAGAGCAGATCGCTTTCATGCACGAAGCGAACACGGACGAGCAGAAGCAGGCACTTTTCGATAAAGTTCGGAGCGGTGCGGTGCGTGTGCTCATGGGCAGCACCGCGAAATGCGGTGCGGGAACAAACGTCCAGACACGGCTTGTAGCGTTGCATCACCTTGACACGCCGTATAGACCGAGCGACATGGAGCAGCGGGAAGGGCGTATCATCCGCCAAGGGAATAAGAACGCCAAGGTGCACATCTACACCTATGTAATGGAACGGACGTTTGATAGTTACAGCTATCAAATCTTGGAAAACAAGCAGAGGTTCATATCCCAAATCGACAACGGCGACATGACGGTGCGCGAGGCAGAGGATATCGACGACAGGACGCTCACATACGCGGAAATCAAAGCTCTCACGGCGGCAAATCCTAAAATCAAGAGAAAAATGGAGGTGGATACGGAGGTCGCCCGCCTGCGTGTCTTGGAAAGCCAATACATGAAAAATCTGTTTGATCTCCAAGACAAGATACGGAAGTCCATGCCCGAGGCGATCCAGCGGCAGGAAACACTCATAGAGCGCGTACATAAGGACAATGAAGAGCTGGCAGCGGAATACGATGCGGAGAAATTCTCTATCAATGTGAACGGCGTTGTATACACGGACAAGAAAGAGGGCGGGAAAGCACTCACAGAAGCAATATACGCAGGTCGTCCCGAGACGGTTATTGCCGAATATTGCGGTTTCAAAATCAGTATAGATGCGCCGGCATTTCTTTCGGATGAGCGGTCGATCACGCTGAAACGGAACGGGCAGTACACGATCAATGTTGGTCAAAGCCCCAGCGGGAACCTCACGCGGCTCGATAATTTCATGACACAATTCTCGGAGCGCGAAGGGAAGTTGCAGGCAAGGCTCGACCTTATGAAATCAGAACTCGCGATTGCCAAAGAACAGGCAGAGAAGCCTTTTGACCATGCGGAGGAACTTGCTACATTATTGAGGGAGCAGAGCCAGCTCAACGAAGAACTGAATCTTGACAGGCAAGAAGAAGTCGTTGTGGACGAGGGAGATGACGACAAAGGGGAAGGCTCCTATTCCGCATTGCCGGAGCAAGTCGAACAGATGTCAAGAAAACCGAGGAGGCGGCTGAATCACGCGGCAATTGAGCAATACGAAAAGCAGAAAAGCGAAACACCCGAGGCGCATATTTTCTACAAGAATGGCGACGGGTACGATGTCATCGGAGAGCGGGCGGAAAAGCTCGCAAGCGATGAAGGGCTTGAATTGCGCACGGAAAAGATCGATGGAATGGAGTACCCCGTTGTCTCCATAAAGGAAGCCGATTTGGATAGGCATATCTCACGGCTGGTAGGAGACGGGGAGAAGGCAATCATCATCGAGCCGTTACCGAAGAAAAAGGAGGGAGGACTTATCGAAGAAGAAACAGAAGAAGCAGACACCGAGCGGGAAGAAAGCCAGCCTACGGAGGGAAGTCTCTTCAAAGGCGATTTTGTGGAGACGACAAAGCAGGGGTACAGCATCGAGGCGATTTTCAGGGATACGGAGCGGAAACACGCTATCGTTTGCCGTGATCGCTACGGTGACAGCGGCGACTATCTTGTTGCGCTCGGCTACGATGAGAAGACGGGTGAGTGGGAGCAGGGACGCTACGATTTTCAAAGCTATGAGGATGCGGAGTCGTACTTGAAGGAGAACTATCCCGAGGCGACTTTTATAGACCACGCGAAAGGAAGGTTCACGCCGAACTATGAGCAGGCAGTCCGCGAAGCTGTGGAAGCAGAATACGCACGGTACGAAGAGGAGCGCGCGGCGCAAGGCGATCAAGCGGAGAACGCCTTCAAAACAGATGCTTACACCGCCCTGCGCGACGTAATCGCGAGGAAGGCTATCCTCTCCGATTGGGACTACCGCGCCTTATATGAAGAACGCGGGAACAATCTGACGCTGCTCTACGACGACTATTTGAAGGACGAGGGTGCATCGTTTGATACAGAGGCGGACGCGGAAGAGTTCATCAAAATGTATAACTGGCACCATCACCCCGAGCTGATGTCGCAGCCGCTCGATTTTGAAGAGGGGAAGCCGTACTATTTCGGCGAAGAAAATCACACGGGATATTACTATCTGCCCGCCCTCAATCGCGAGAACCAATCGTTCATCAAAACACACTCGCTGAACTGTATCATCGCTGCCCCGGTCTGCAACTTGCCCGAGGGATGGCTTGCCGAGCACCATGTCACGTTCTTAAAGGTTGACCGCGACATTTCGAGCAAAGAGCTGGGGGATGCGTTCAACGTGAAGGAAGCCATGCGGAAAGCGAAAGAGGGGATCGAGGCGAAGAAGCAGCCGTTGACGGTCGGAGGCGGAACCCACGAGGAAAAAGTCCTCGCAATCATGCAGAATTTTTGCGAACAGGTAGAGCGGATGTATGGCGGTATCATGGAGCGTGTCGGACTCTCGGTCGTGGTCGATAATACCCAACTTCCGCAGAGCACCGTGGAAGAGGTCGTGAACAAATACGGAAGCGAAGTAAAGAACGGTGATATCGTGATCAGCGAGGAGCTGCGGGAGAAGATGTCGGACATTTCCGAACGGGAAAATTTCGGAGAGTTCGTTTCGGGACTGCGCGCCGCTTACTTTGAAAAGGAGCGCGCGGAAGAGATCAACAAGTTCCGCGGTACGCCGCTGTATTTGCACACGGCAAAGTACGCCATGGATCACGGCGAACTGGAACAGTATCGCGCCTCGCGGGTTGCAAGCATGGATTGCAGGAGCGACATCGAACAAGGCATTTCCGAGAACTTCAAGGAAAGCATCCTCAATACCGACTTTCTCGACGGTCTCATTGAAAAATATGGGATCGAGCGCGTCTCACAGGTCTGCGCCGTAACCATTCGGGAAAGCGACTGGGATTTGAGGTATTCTCGGGAGAACAAGGAATGGGCGGCTACCGTCCCGATTGTCGAGGAAGAGAACCGAAGAGGCGAACTGCACCTTTCAAGTCACCCCTTGCTGGTAGACGCTGTTACGAAAAAAATCAGAGAAAAAATCAAGGAAATCGAAGAAAACAAGGAGGAAGAGAAAATGCCCGAACAGGCAAACACGGCGGCAGCAGAAAAGCCGCAGAAGAAATGGCTCAAATACAAGGTGAGTACGCAGGCACTCATAAGCGAGCAGGAAAGAACGTTGTGGATGCGTATGCCGCAGGACGATCCCGAGTACAGGGATTTTACCTACAACGTCAATAAGAGGCGCGTTGACGACGCGACTATTCTCAAAGACGCGCACGACGACAGAGAGGAAGCGTTCGAGATCACCATCGGCGAAGAGGAGACGATGCGCCTCAAAAACCGCAAGGGCGAGGAAAGAGAGCTTACGGCACGGGAGTTTATCGCGCTTGTGAACAAGTCATCCTCGGAGAGATATTTCACGCCGCAGTCGGCGCGCACCTCGGTCGTCCTTCCCCGTGAGGCGGTCATCAAAACCTACGACAACGCAACGCTTTTTTCCGTTCCGAATGGCGCGGGGTACGACGGGTACATCTACTATCTGCCGAACGCCGTTCTCCGGGAGGACACAAGCACGGAAAAAGGCGAAATTGTGGCGAGCCTCGGCGAAGGCTTCACGGTGACGCTGCGGAAGGGGGAAGAAGAGGTGAAAATCTCCGCGGAAGAGTTCGCGAAGATGTGCGGACACACTTCCGCCGAGGACTACAAGCGGAAGCCGACCGCCATGGACGAGTACCGCGAGCAGCAGGGGGGAGAAGACCAGAAAAAGTGGCAGAGTATCCCCCTGAACGAGAACGCCGTCCTTCACAGATACGAGGGAAGTACGCTCTTGAAGATGCCGAACGGCGAATACGCGGGACTTGTCTGCTATGTCCCCAACGGCTTCATCCGGGAAGACGACAACGGGATGAGTTTGCGCATCCCCGAGGATTTCACGGTGCACCTCAAAGGCGACGATAAAACCGTTGACATAAGTGCCGCGGAATTTGCGGAGGCAGTCAGCGGCAAAGGCGACGAGGACTATGTTACGCTGCGCAAGCCGAGCGAGGAGAAGGTGAAGGCGTTCGAGCAGGTGGAGTCGCGTCTTCGGAGAATCGCACCCCGGGAGATGCTCCAAAAGCCCAACTGGGTCGTTGTGCGGACGCAGGAGAATGTCGATACGGGCAGGCTCAACAAGTATCTCATCGACGTGCACACGGGGAAAGGCGCGAAGAGCAACGATGCCTCGACGTGGGCAGACTTCGACACCGCCTGCGCGTATGCAAAGGAAAACGGCGGAGTCGCGCTCGCCTATGCGCTGGACGGCAAAGATAAGATCGCTTGTATCGATTTGGACGGCTGCTTCAACGAAAACGGCGAGCTTTCCGATCTGGCGAAAGATGCGCTCGCGCGCGGTGGCAATACCTATACCGAAAGGTCGGTCAGCGGGAAAGGGGTCCATATCTTCGGGAAAACGGATGGCATGAAGCTCCGCGCCTTCTCGAAAGACGGCGATTTGGAGTTCTACCAGAACAGCCACTTCATCACGATGACGGGCGACGGTGCAATGTCCTCGCAGCTCACGAACTTCGACCAGCCCGCGATGAGGTCTCTCCTCGAAAGCAAGTGCGAGAGGCAGACGGAATGGAAGAACACGGGAACAGGGGAAGCGGGTCTTTCCTCTATGGACGACCGCGAAGTTCTCAACCGTGCGATGAGTGCAAAGAACGGCGACACCTTCAAGCGTCTCTACGCGGGGGAGGATTTGAGGAACAATCACTCCAACAGCGACATGAGCCTCATGAACCAGCTCGCTTTCTGGTGCGGACACGATAAAGATCAGATGCTCCGCATCTTCGCGACGAGCGGACTCTATCGCCAGGACAAGCCGCAGAGCTACTATGAGTACACCGCGATCAAGGCGGTGAAAAGTACTCCCGCGTATAAGCCCCCGAAGGCAAGCTCCAATAAGCCCGCGGGCAACGGAAGCGGATCGGGGAAAGGAGGCAAGTGAGCTATGGAATATAGCAATGTAAAACACAGGCTCAAACCCTTCTACAACTATACGGAAGTCGAAGCGAAGGAATACGACTATTTCAACGGCTTCATGTACCTCATGGACAGCCGTCGCGGGAGAATCCTCGCGGAGCTGGGGCTGCCTGTTTACGCATTGTCGAACAAGAACGGTGTTCAGGTGCGGATGAGATGTGCGAATGATTTCAAAGGCTGGAATTACGCCTGCGGAATCGAAAAAAGTGCTTGGCAGCAGTTTTTGCATACAGAGAAGGGAGCTGCGTTCGTGATAGCATGGAACCGTGTCTCCGAAGTCGCACAAATCGTGAGGCACCAACTGGGAATCCACCGGGATGGCTTCATAGAGGACTATTACGATCTTCTGTATTGCGAGGAAAATCGCGAAACAAGAGGTTATTTCGATGAAAGGAAGGAGTACCTCGGAGACATGGCGAACGAGCAGAAAAGCGTGAAAAGGCATATCAGACTTTATCTCGCGCTCATGTCGGAGTATGCGGAGATGCTGTGCCAGGAGAGCAAGGAAAGCGGTACGGAGACGGTCGATAAGGAGTATGTCTTCAACGAAATACTTGTGGAATACACACGGTTGAACTTATAAGGCACATCGAGCAAAGGAAAATGGAGGCAATATGAAGAAAACGATGATAATGCCCGAAGTGGTGATCCCCGCGGGGAGAACGCTGGAAGAGATGCTCGACTTCGATGACGGCGAGTACGAGGGCGAAAACCCGAGCTATGTCGAGGAGGTGAAAATACGCTTTGAGTGAAGTAAAAAACAGCGTATACGAGAAACTCACCCCGCAGCGGAAGCAGCTCGTTGACAAGGTTTTGGAAAATCTCGAAAACGGAGCCGGGCTGTGGAAGCAGGGCTGGGAGTGCTCGGGTTTGCCCGAATCGGCGATCACGGGAAGGAAGTACCACGGCGTAAACAGCCTTTTCCTGATGTTCGTCGCCATGGATCGGGGGTATACCGACAATCGCTGGCTCACCTACAACCAGATGAAGGAGAAGGGGTGGGAGTTCAAGAAGGGCGAGGACGGAAAGACGCTCGGTCATGGCGCAGGAGTCAATATCGAGTACTTCGAGCTTCGCGACAGGGAGACGAAGCAGCCCTTCGACAGTCAGGTTCTGGACGGCATGGATGCGGAGGAGCGCGCGGAATATATGTCCAAAAACGTATATCCGCTTCGGAAATTCTTCCGCGTGTTCAACGGGGATGTCATCGAAGGCATCCCCGAGAAGCAGGTGCGTCAGCTCGATGAAAGCGGCTACTCTGCCCGTGCAGAGGGGATTTTGAAGTTGTGGAATGACACCGAGTCGAAAATTCTCTACGGCGGTAACGAGGCGTACTATCACAGAGGAACAGATCGTATCCACCTTCCCGAGAGAGGAGATTTCTATGATTTGCAGGAGTTCTATGCGACGGCACTTCACGAGATCGGTCACTCTACGGGGCATCCGAAGCGTTTGAACAGGAATATGGGAGATGGCTTTTGTACACCGTCCTATGCGGTCGAGGAACTGCGCGCAGAAATCGCGTCGATGTTTATGGAGCAAGAGTTGGGGATCGCCGCGGGCGAGAAACATATCCAAAACAACAGCGCGTACATACAGTCGTGGAAGTCGCATATCACCGAGAACCCCGACGTGCTTTTCGAGGCAATCGCGGACGCGGATAAGATCACGCGGTACGTCATGCAGAAGGAGCAGCAGAAGTCGGTGGAGCCTTTTGCGATTGAGGCAACCGTGGATGAATATGGCGAGCCGATCTACCGGCTGCACATGGCATCGGAAGACGGGCAGACGAAGCAGCCTCTTTCGGTCTCCTTCAAAAGCCGTGAAGAACTCATGGAAGAGGTCGGCAAAATGCAAGAGCTTCCCGACTACGCGGACAAGGAACTGAAAGAAGTCTCCCTTGACGAATTGCAGAAGTATACTGTGCAGCAGGCGACGGCAGCCAAAAAAGTAGAACGAAGGGAAGAGGTGAAGGAGGAGCCTTCCGCGGAGTTCATCAGACCGAGCGAGCTGGCGGCGCGAAGCGTTGCGACAGGTGCCGCAGTCGGTGCTGCCGCTGCGGTGAGCATGGCGGGCAGAGGCGTGGAGAGCCTTACGCGCATGAGCGACAGAGATGTCGTGGAACGCGCTATGGCGACGAAGAGCGGGGATAAATTTACGAAGCTCTACAACGGTGCTTCACTTCTCGGGAGAGAGGAGAAAAACGAACGCTCGCTTCTCGCGCGTATCGCCATGTTTGTAAACGGCGATGAGCAGCAGCTTCTCCGAATCTTCAAGTCCTCGGGACAATACCGCGATGAAAAGCCCAACGCCTACTACGAGAAGCTCGCAAAACAGGAAATTCAGTTTGTGGCGCGTCTCAAAGGTGGCGAGGCAAAGGCACCGTCTCTTGCAAGCGGAAGCGGCAGAGGGGGACACAGAGCGATCAACGCGAAGTCGTAAAAGATGAAAGAGGACATCTTTGAAACGGAGAAAAAGTACAGCATCATTTATGCAGATCCACCGTGGGCATACTTGTGGGGCAAAGGCAAAGACGGCGGGCATTTTGCGCCCGAAAAACATTACAGCACAATGTCAACAGATGAAATATGCGCCCTTGATATTAAAAGGATAGCCACAAAAAATTGTGCGTTACTGATGTGGGCAACGATGCCCTGTCTGCCCGATGCAATCAAAGTCATGCAGGCGTGGGGATTTCATTACAAGACCTGTGCTTTTACATGGATCAAGACGAAGAAAGACGGAAGCCCGCTTGCTGGAATGGGAAGCTACACAAAGGCAAACGCCGAATTGTGCTTATTGGGTATGAGAGGACACATCAAAAGCGCAGATAAGACCGTTCGCCAGGTTATCATGCACCCGCGGATGGGACATTCCGTAAAGTCGCCCATTGTCCGGGATGCTATCGTGAAACTTTTCGGCGACGTGCCGAAAATCGAACTATTCGCAAGGCAGTACGCGGATGGTTGGGATTGCTGGGGGAACGAGGTGTAGCATCAAAACAGACATTTTTACGACGGAGAAGAGGTACAACATTATCTACGCTGACCCGCCGTGGTCGTTCTCTTGCTGGTCGGAAAAAGGCGGTGGGAGAGGTGCCGAACGGCACTATCCCACTATGCAAAAGGGAGACATTCAGAAGCTCCCTATCAGAAAGATCGCGGCGAAGGACAGCGTATTGTTCCTGTGGGTTACGGCTCCATGCTTGGAAGAGGGGATAGAACTGATTTCGGCATGGGGTTTTACTTACAAGACGATAGCTTTTACCTGGGTGAAGAAAAACAGGAAAAGTGAAGGAATTTTTCAGGGCATGGGCTATTATACCCGTTCCAATGCGGAGCTATGTCTTCTGGCGACGAGGGGAAAGGTTTTGAAGAGGAAGTCTCACGACGTTTCGTCGGTGATACTTTCCCATGTGCAGGAGCATAGCAGGAAGCCCGGCGAGGCGAGAGAAAGGATCGTCAGGCTCTTCGGTGATTTGCCGAGGATAGAACTCTTCGCGAGGCAGTATGCCGAGGGATGGGATTGCTGGGGGAATGAAGTGTAAATCAGTCCATGGACTAAACGCGCCAAAATCGCGCGGAAAACGATACGGAGGAAATATGAAGGACAATTTCAAATTCAAGAAAAGCTACTATGTGATGCTCTGCCATTTGTCGGACAAGCAGGCGGGCGAGTTCATCAAGAAATTCGGCGCATACGTTTTCAACGGCGACGAGTTCAACTCCAAGGATGAGTACCTCAAAGGACTTTTCCCGTACTTCAAGAGAGAAATGGAGCAGTCGGCGATGAACAGCGAAAACGGCAGAAAGGGCGGTCTGAAAAGCGCGGAGCTTCGCAGAAATGCGGAGCGGAGAAATTCTCTCGGCGATGCCTTCGTGACTGGCGGTGTCCTTGCGGGGCAGACGATTGAGAAGTTCGTCCGAACCCTGAAAGAAGAACCCCCGAAGGACAAGAATGAGTAAACTTCTTTGCGGCGACGCGGTGGAGTGCTTAAAAACACTCCCCGCGGAGAGCGTCAATATGTGCGTCACCAGCCCGCCGTACTACGGACTTCGGGACTATGGGGAGAGCGATCAGATCGGAATTGAAGCGTCCCCCCGGGAGTACATAGAGAGGCTCGCCGCCGTGTTCGACGAGGTGCAGCGGGTGCTCGCCAAAGACGGAACTTTGTGGCTCAACATCGGTGACAGCTATGCGGGAAGCGGGAAGGGTCCCATGAGTCTTGCCCTCGCGGGGAACGGGAAGAACAAGAACCTCTACAATAAAGAGAGCCGTATTTACGAAGTCCCGAAGACGTGGGAGGGGATAAAGCCCAAGGACATGATCGGCATCCCGTGGATGCTCGCCTTCGCGCTGCGAGACAGAGGCTGGTATCTGCGCTCGGATATCATTTGGCATAAAACGAATTGCCTTCCCGAGAGCATCAAGGACAGACCGACGAAGAGCTATGAGCACATTTTTCTGCTCGCGAAGTCCCCGCATTACTACTACGATTACATGGCGATACGGGAACCGTTGAAGGATGTCAGCGCGGAGAGATACAGACGCGGACGGAGTGCGACGAATAAATATGCGGATAAACAGGGTATTTCATCCGCGCACGAAGACTTCTCGGACTTCGATCAGCAGTTCAGACGCAAGCGGGACGTGTGGGAAGTCAGCACGAACTCCTATAAAATGGACGAGCATTTTGCTATGTTCCCCGAACGGCTCATTGAGCCGTGCATCCTTGCAGGGAGCAAAATCGGAGGTGTCGTGTTAGACCCTTTCTTCGGAAGCGGGACGACGGGTGCGGTCGCAAAGCGGCTCGGAAGGAGCTATATCGGCATAGACCTGAACGCGCATTATCTTGAAAAAGCACAAGAGCGCATAGACCGAATTGTCCCCAAAATCAAGACGGCAGACACCGCGGGAAGTGGTCTTAAATAGCAACGGGAGGTGTGGCAAATTGGCGAAAAAGGGGAAGCAGGATAAGGAAAGTGCCACAGCTCCGCTTTTGTCACTTTCGATGCGCACTCCCACGGGAGGGCTTTGGAGAAGCGGGAAACCCGCCTTTCCTTGGAGGTGGAGATGGCTGAAAACGTGACGGGCAACCGTGGGAGAAGATATATCCGCATTGCAAGCGAAGAACTCTGGCAGCTCATCGATGAAATTGCGAAGGATGAAAAATACGACAAGAGCTTCAATCTCATCGTAAACGACGCGCTGTATTACGGGCTGCCGATCTTGCTTGAAAAGTTGCATGAAAGTCCCGAGGAAGCAGAAGACGCGCCGCATGAATATATTCATGAACCCACGCGCGAGGGAACCGTGAGCGAGGAGCTTTTGAAACAGCTTCTCCGCATTATGAAGGAAGTCGCTTTGAGTGAAAGCATCAACAAGTCCCTGCTGTCTTCGATCTTCAACGCCTGCCAAATCAGCCTCGGGGGAGAGGTCGTGCCGCACCAAAAATTCGCGGCGGGGGACATGGCGAACACGCCGGGCTATCTCGAAATCTATGAGCTTCGCGGGTTGAAAAAGATAAGGAGCGAGACGAAATGAGCAATCAGCCTGTTGTGTTCAATATCCAATACACGCCGTACTCGCTGCCGCGCTCTGCGACAAGCGACGAGCGGGCGCGTCACGCCGATGAGCGCGCTTTCTTCGATATGTCGGGCGGCAAGAATGTCTACGACTACATCACCACCGAGGGCAAGCAGACGGGCGGGAAGCGAACTGCGCTCGAATATCTCCAAAAGAGCACGGGGGTTTTCAACGACCGCGGAATGATCTCCGAAAAGGATGTCCGAGAGATGAAGGCGCGGGTGCGGGCGAATAAGGGCAATATCTGGCACGGATTCATTTCTCTGAATGAGGAAGAGTCCTATAAGATCGACACGCCCGAAAAGTGTATCGAGCTTATCAAGCGCACGTTCCCGTCCTTCCTGCAAGACATGAAACTCTCGAAGGATAACGTCGATCTCATGTGCGCGCTTCACCTCGACCGCCCACATCATCTCCATATCCACTTTGTCTTTTGGGAAAAGGAGCCGAAATACAAGGACAAGGACGGCAAACCGCAATATCGCCGCCGCGGGAAAGTGGATAAGGCTGCCATCGACAATATGTTTGTCCGCCTCGGGCTGTTTGTAGACGGACGGAACGGCGGCTTCTACCGCAGGCGCGACAAGGCGATCAAGGAGCTTCGCGGTGTTACGGCGTTCAAAACCGTGATGGGGCTGCGTGATGAAGTCAAGAAGGAAATCATCGCGCTCGCGAAGGATATGCCGAAGGAGGGGCGCACTTCCTACGGCAGCAAGAACATGGCACCGTATCGTGAAAGGGTGGACAGGATCGTGCAGATGCTTCTTTCCTGTGATGGGCGGGCACGGGCGGCAGACATGAAATTTTATCAGGAACTTGCCAAGAGGGAGCAGAGGATCAAGAACATCTGCGGGACATTGCCGTTTGCATTTTCCAATCAGAATGTCTCTGCGGAGACAATGGAAGAGGAACCGCGCTATCACAACGAGATCGACGAGAAGAATATCCACCTCATCGAAGAGTTGGAAGCGGACTATCGCCGTCGCCAGGGCAATCTCGTCCTGAACTTGGCAAAGCACATCAAGCCCGAGCTGCTCATGAAGCGCAGACGACCGAATGACAAAATCTTGAAAAAGGCATTGGGGATCGCGAGAAGAGAAGTGAGTCGTTCGTGTAAAAAATTCTTCGCGACGTTCGGGCAGGAGTGCGATATCCTGAAACGCGATTTCACACACCGATTGCAAGACATCGAAGATGAAATCGAGCGCGAAAGAGACAAGAAAAACAACGTAAAAAAGAAGGAGGGAGACATTAAGGACTAATGGACAGGAAGGAAGCATACCGACACAAAAAGGTCAAATCCCATAAGGTCGGCATCATCGTGGGTCTTTTCGTGTTCGTGTTCATGAGCGTTCTGATCGCGTTCGTCTTCTCGCTGTTCGGTGCAACTATCGGCGGCATATTCGGGAACAGGAACTATTGGCTCACGGTCGGCGTGGTGAATGGGCTGCTGCTCATCGGATATCTGTTTATGTATCGTATCGACGCGCAGAACATCGCGATGCGGGAGAACGATCTCGAAGATACCGAGTGGCTCACGAAAAAGAAGCTCCGTAAAATGAAGGAGTTCACGGTAACGACGTGGGACGGCATGAAAGAGCACGACGACGAAATCGTCATCGGGGCAGAGAAGACGAAGAAGGGGGTGGAGATCATCTCCACGAGCCAGCTTCACGCGCTCATCGTCGGTACGACGGGCAGCGGCAAGACAACGGGCTTCGTGGATCAGAATATCGCGATCCTCGGGAGAAGTAAAGGGAAGCCGTCGATCATCGTAGCAGACCCGAAAAAGGAACTCTATGAGAAACACGCGAAGACGCTTGAAAGCGAGGGATATAAAATTTCCGTGCTGGATCTTCGCGAGCCGTATTCTTCGGCGCGCTGGAACCCCATGGAGGTGCTGCTGCGGCGTATCCGCTTGGTAAAGGAGCTGGAAAATCATCTTGAAATGAAGGACGGGAAGTATTACGCCGGGGGAGAGATTTTCTTATCGCTCCGTGATGCGCGGACGCGCGTCCAAGAACTGAAAGATGAGATTTACGAAAACGCGATGGACTTGGTGTATACATTGTGCCCGGTTCAGAACAAGGATCAGCCGACGTGGGAGGAAGGCGCACGAAATCTGATTTTCGGGCTTGTGCTTGCGTTCTGCGAGGACGTGATCAAGGGGAAGATGGAAGAGAAGCAATTACAGCTCTTCAATATCTACCACAATATCACGAAGTACTGCTCCGAGGACACGACCGCTCTCAAAACCTATCTTTTGGAAGGGCGGGACGAGTATTCCAAGGTGCGCGGGCTTGTAAATACGGTACTCATCACGAGCGACAAAACGCTCACGAGCTATTTGTCCGAGGTAAACAGCTATATCCAGCAGCTCTCGGACGACGGGATACTGTCTATGACGAGCGAGAACGATATCGATATCGTGAACATGGACGAGGCACCGAACGCCGTATTCATCATTGTGCCCGACGAGCGCGTGACGCGCCACCGATTCGTAACGCTTTTTGTAACACAAATGTATAAGGAGCTTGTCGAGAAAGCGAACCTCAATCTGCGCCGTAAACAGACCGAGACGGCGATCTTGAAACGGAAGGCCTATTTCGTGCTTGATGAGTTCGGCAATCTGCCGAAGTTCACCAATATCGAGGGCATGGTCACGGTAGGACGTTCGAGAGGCATCCGTTATCTGTTCGTCTTGCAAAGTTTTTCGCAGCTCACGGCAAAGTACGGCAAAGATATCGGCGATATCATCAAAACCAACTGCAACATAAAAATCTTTATCGGGTCCGATGATCCCGAAACGAGGAAAGAGTTCTCCGATCTTTGCGGGCAAAAGAAGGT
>CANQPS010000010.1 GCA_947625785.1 uncultured Clostridia bacterium | reverse complement strand
TTCTACTTGTTTTTTCGTTCTTGCTCGACAGCTTTATTATATTACCATACTTTCGCTTCTTTGTCAACTACTTTTTTGATATTAAATGTTAAAAAAAATTGAATTATCTCCAACAGCACCACCTACTGCTTGTGCAGACATTCTTTTAATTTTTTTGTTTAGCGATTTTTCCTGCGATTTCACCATATGTAATAGTTGTGCCGTATAGTATCCAACATAAATTCCAATACAATTTTTTTAAATCCTGTTGTTTTTATTTTTATACAGTGTTATGCCGCCAAATGACAAAGAATAACGATTTATATATTCCATAAACTTATTCTTTTTTATTCGCAATTATTATAAAATATAATATCTGCTACTCGTTTAGAGGCATTTCCATCGTCAATCATCTTAGTATTATTCATAAATCTTTCACGTCTAATAAGGTAATCATTATAATCAAAATTTTCAATATCATTTACTAATTCGTTGTTATTTTTAGAATAGTTAAAGGGCATATCTTCCAATTTGAAATAAAAACCTCTTTTATATCTGTCCAAGTCGGCGGCGTAACAAAAACAAGGTCTTTTAGTTAATAAATAATCTATATTGCTGGAAGAAAAATCAGTAATCAAACAATCACTTACAGCTAAGAGTTCCTGCATATCAGGATATTTAGAAACATCTCTTATATAGCCGGCATCAACATTTATATTAAATTTTTGATTATTGATATTAGGGTGTAATCTCATAAGCATAATCCATTCGCCGCCAAAACGCTTGTTCAAGGCATTTATACATCTTTCGGCATCTATATCATAAATGTTAATATCGTATATATCAGTTTGTTCATTTTTGCGGAAAGTAGGAGCATACAAGACAATCTTCCGGTTATTAGGTATATTATAATAATTTCTTATTTTATTATAAATTTCCTGAGGCAAGGTACATAAAATATCATTTCTCGGAGAACCGCATCTAATAATTTCTCCGTCATACCAAAAAGCTCTTTTGAATAAATTATCTGTAAATTCACTGTTGCTAATCATAAGGGTACACATTTTAGAATCTCTTTTAGCCTGTTGTAAATATCTTTTATTAAGAGTTTCTTCGCTATCGCCCTCGCACTTTTTAATACCGGGAGCACCGTGCCAAGTTTGTATATATTGTTGATTTTTGCGTCTGTGAACTTTATATAATTTTCTGCAATTATCAATCCAAACAGCTGCCGTTGCCATTTCATACTTGTCTCTAAAGGTTCTTGACTGAACAACTCTTATGTTATCAGGTACATTATTATTTGAAATTAAAGACTTTTTTATAGCCCATACTATATCATAATCCTGATAATCCTGTTTTATTTTTTCGACAATATATTTAGGATTATCGCTGTAATCACCATCGTAAAAACTGCAGACATATATTTTATTTTTCTTAACAGGAAATACACAGCAAATTAAATATGGTATATAATGCACCAAATCAACAAAAAAATAATAAATTTTATCAGGAATAAATTTATGTAATAAATTTCTCATATTTAGCCTCCTCTTTATTATTATAGACTATAATAGCATAAATATTAGTGCATATTATTATAATACTATGAATTTTATGTTATTTGTAAATATCTTGTTACAAGTTAAGTTAATGTTTGACAAATTACAACATAAAATTTATAATCTATTTGATATGAATATTTTAGAAAAAGGTGTGAGTTAAATGGCAAATGATTTACTTGTTTCCTTTTGTATCATAGCATACAACGAGCAAAAAAATATTGTTAAAGTTTTTGAAGATGTCTGCAAACAAGATTATCCGCACGATAAAATTGAAATTATATTAGTAAATTCACATTCAACCGACAGAACATTGGAAGTAATGAAAAATTTCGCAGCAAAAAATAAAAATGATTTTTATAATATTAGAGTTGTGACTAATCAAGGACATAATCAGGCTTCCGGTTGGAATACAGCAATAAAAAATGCTGTTGGAGATATTATTATAAGAGTAGACGCTCACGCAAGCGTACCGGAAAATTTTGTAAGCAAAAATGTTGAAACAATTAAAAGCGGAGAATATATTTGCGGCGGAGCAAGACCAAATATAATTATCGACAGCACACAATGGAAAGAAACTTTATTATTGGCAGAAACATCTATGTTTGGCAGTAATATAGCATCTTACAGGCGAACTACCAATGAAAAGAAATATGTAAATTCATTATTTCACGGAGCATACAGACGAGAAGTTTTTGAAAAATGCGGAGGATTTAACGAAAATCTCGGAAGAACAGAGGATAATGAACTTCATTATCGAATAAGGAAAAATGGTTATAGGCTCTGTTTTTCTCCTGAAATTATATCATATCAAAATATAAGAAGCGATATTTGGAGTATGATTAAGCAAAAATTTAGCAATGGCAAATGGATAGGATTAACTATTGCCGAAGAGCCAAGATGTTTATCACTATTTCATTTTATACCTTTTGTATTTGTTTTAGCAATTATTGCGTCAATCGCTTTAACAATATTTTTCGGGATTAGTATACCGCTAATAATACTATTATGTCTGTATTTTATAGCAGATATAGGTATGTCAATTTTAGCAGTTAAAAATAAGAAGTTTAATCCCACATATCTTGCATTACCATTTATATTTTTAGTTTTGCACTTATCATACGGTTTCGGCACACTAATAGGTATATTAATCTCTCCTTTCTGGCACTTAAAGCTGTCTGATGAAGCATACAAAGAGATACAGAGAGTTAAAGACCAAGTTACATTCAACAGAATGAGGTAAATTATGGAAATATCAATGTCGGAACTGCGAAAAATTCAAGAGAAAGAACTCGAATGTCTTGTATATTTCAAAGATTTTTGCGAAAAGAACAATTTATTATTTTATTTTTGTGGCGGCTGCTGTATAGGTGCTGTAAGACATAAGGGATTTATCCCTTGGGACGATGACATTGATATATTTATGCCCCGAAACGACTATGAAAAACTCTATAAATTATGGGATAATAATAAACATAATCGCTTTAAACTTCTTCGTACCGATGATACAATATTTACGGGAAATATTTTTACAACAATAGTAGATACAAATACTACTTGTATAAAAGCAGAACAACAAAATATTGATGTTCCACACGGTTTTATGATGGATATATTTCCGTTGGACGCTTGTCCTAACAGTAATTTTAAAAGGAAAATGCAGATACTTCATTGTATGTTATATTCATTATTCCTATCACAGGTAGTTCCGAAAAATCACGGAAAAATTATAACACTTGGCAGTAAGATATTACTCGGAGTATTTCGTTCATCTGAGATAAGAAAGAAAATCTGGCGGTATTGTGAGAGAAAAATGAGCCAATACTCAATAAATGAATGCAGATATATAACAGAACTTTGTGCCGGCCCTCATTATATGAAAAATAAGTATCCAAAAGAAATATTTGCATCTGCCGTTTATAAGGAATTTGAAAATATGCAAATGCCTATACCTGTGGGATATGATGAATATTTAAAAATAGCATTTGGTGACTATATGACATTGCCTCCTGCCGAACAACAAAAACCACACCATAATATAGTTTTTTACGATTTAGAAAACGGTGAAAAATAATGTTTTTTTGTGAAAGAAGGTATCTTCTATGCCTATAATAAGTGTTGTAATCCCCATATATAAAGTTGAAAAACATCTTGATAGATGTATAAAGTCCGTAATAAACCAAACTTACAAGAATTTGGAAATTATATTAGTTGATGACGGCTCACCTGATAATTGCGGAAATATATGTGACAATTATGCTGAACAAGACCATCGCATTAAGGTTATACATAAAGATAACGGAGGTTTAAGTGACGCAAGAAATGCAGGAATTAAAAGTGCAACCGGTGAATATATCGGTTTTGTAGATAGTGACGATTATATAAGCGAATATATGTACGAAAAATTATACGAACTTATTGAAAAAAATAATGCTGATATAAGTTGCTGTGGAGTATCGTTATGTACTAAAAATTCTATAAGACCACAAGCGATTGAGGAGCAAACTTTTGTGTGCAATAACGAAGATGCATTCAGATATATGCTTGAAGGAAAAAATATGCTTAATATATGGGTATGGTGCAAACTATATAAGCGTGAAATTTTTGATAAAATATTATTTCAAAGAGGAAAAAGATATGAAGATGTTTTCTTTATGAACGACCTTATACCTATAATAAATACTGTTGCAGTAACCACACATCCGTACTATTACTATGTATTGAGAGACGAAAGCATAACAAATTCTGATTTTGTAACAGACGACCTGAATATTATTACAGCATACGAGATATGCAAAAATACCCTTTCAGATAAATATCCCTCATTACAAAAACAAATTGAGTTCAGATATATATGGTCACACTTTTTTATACTTGATAAAATGATACTTGAACGCAAAAAATATAAAAAAACTTATCCGTTTAAATATACGGTACAATTTTTGAGAAAAAATATTATTCGCATTATAAGAAATAAATATTTTACTAAAGAACGAAAGCTGTCAGCAATATTATTATTCTTTGGTTCTCCTCTATACAGGATAGCAGCAAAAATAAAAAGCAAATAATAATTCAAAATAATTTATAATAAAGGTGAGAGATATGTCTATCGAAAGACTTGATAAATTTTTATCTTCTCAAACATCAATTTCAAGAAACGAAATCAAAACAAGCATTTACAAAAATCAAGTAACCATAAACGGTGAAATAATTAAAGATACTTCCAGAAAAGTTAATCCCGAAACAGATATAATTATGTTAAACGGACAACAGATTTTATACAAAAAAAATTTATATATTATGCTTAATAAACCCAAAAATACCGTTTCGGCAACTAAAGATAATAAAGATAAAACCGTAATTGATATAATTCCTAAAAATCTCTATCGAAAAAATCTGTTTCCTGTTGGCAGACTTGATAAAGATACCGAAGGATTATTAATTATCACAGATGACGGAGAATTTTCTCATAGAATAACTTCTCCCAAAAAAGAAATTTATAAAGTATATGAGGCAACAATCAATCGAAAATTAACCAATTCCGATATAGAAAACTTTTCTAATGGCATAATTTTTTTGGATGGAACGAAATGCCTGCCCGCAAAACTCGAAATAATAAGCGATTATAAAGCTCTTGTTACAATATGCGAAGGTAAATTCCACCAAGTAAAGAAAATGTTTTCAGTAATTAATGCACAAGTTTGTGAATTAAAAAGAATAAAAATAGGAAACCTATCTCTTGACGAAAATTTACAGGTTGGTCAATCGAGAGAATTAACACCGCAGGAAATAAAAAGTATATTTGATTAAATATCTGTCCTAAATATCACATATTTTGGGCGTTTTGTAAAAATAGATAAATTATACATCTAAAATTTAGTAAAAAAAAGAATATAACTATTGTAATAAATCTGCTATAATAATTTATGACATACAGCAACAAATTTAATAGTTATTATGTTTTGGAGATTATTTTATATAAAATATGCACAAATTTTTAATGAATTCAAGTATTAAATCTTGATATTGTGTAAAAGATATATAAATATTTAAGTTAAAATTTAGTTAAAAAAATACTATAACTATTGTAAAAAATCTGTTATAATGTTTGTTGTAACTTGTAATATGTTTTTAAATGCTTTGACAAGCATTTAAAGGTCAGGAGGAAAAATATATGGCAAATGTATCACTCAGAGGCGTTTATAAAATCTATGACGGTGATGTTGTAGCTGTTACAGACGTAAATCTTGAAATCGAGGACAAGGAATTTATAATTCTCGTAGGTCCTTCCGGATGCGGTAAATCTACTACACTTCGTATGATTGCCGGACTTGAAGACATCAGTAAAGGTGAGCTATACATAGGCGATACCCTCGCTAACGATGTAGCTCCAAAAGACAGAGATATAGCAATGGTATTCCAAAACTATGCTCTTTACCCTCATATGTCTGTATATGACAATATGGCTTTCGGTCTTAAACTCCGCAAAACTCCGCCGGAAGAAACAAAGCGTAGAGTTCAGGAAGCTGCAAGAATTCTTGATATCGCTCACTTGCTCGACCGTAAACCAAAGGCTTTATCAGGTGGTCAGAGACAGCGTGTTGCACTCGGCCGTGCTATCGTTCGTGACCCAAAAGTATTCTTACTCGATGAGCCGCTTTCAAACCTCGATGCTAAACTTCGTGCACAAATGAGAACAGAGATTTCTAAACTTCATAAAAGACTTGGTACAACATTCATCTATGTTACCCACGACCAAACAGAAGCTATGACAATGGGTACAAGAATTGTTGTTATGAAAGACGGCTTTGTTCAACAAGTAGACTCACCACAAAACCTCTATGATAAGCCAATCAATAAATTTGTCGCAGGATTTATTGGTTCTCCTCAAATGAACTTTATCCCGGCAACAGTTGTAAGATTGGGTGTAAATTTTGGTTTACAATTTGGCAGATATACAATTACTCTCCCAGAATCAAAAAATCCAAAGGGCATACTTGAAGGCTATGCAGGCAAAGAAGTTATTCTTGGTATTCGTCCGGAAGATGTTCACGATGAACCTGAATTTGTCGCAAAAGCAACATCGGGCATACTTGATGCTTCTGTTGAAGTTACAGAACTTATGGGTGCTGAAATTTATCTTTACCTCAATATCGAAGGTTCACCTGTTACAGCTCGTGTTGACCCTACATCTACTGCAAAACCTGGCGATTTAGCAAAAGTTGCTTTTGATGTGGAAAAAATACATCTCTTTGATGTTACAACAGAGCGTGCTATCGTAAATTCAAGCGGTGCCGGTGCAGTTTCTAAGGAAACACTTTAATTTAATAACAACTTTTGATTCCCCTTTATATAAATCACTCTTATGTTTCAAACATAAGAGTGATTTTAATTTTATAAAATTAAAATTTCGGTCTGTTTGTACAAATATAGATACTATAATTTGTAAATATTTTAAAATTAATTGTAAAAAAGTCTATATTTTTTTAATTTAGTTGTTGCATTTTAATTATATTTTGTGTAAAATGGATATATAGACTTAATCGTCTAATAACAGTACTATTTATGTAAATATATAATTAAAAAAGTAATAATATATTAAAAGTGAGGGAATTTTATATGTCTAACAGATTGTTTCAAGGTGTAATCCATCAAATGCGTGATGCCATAGATAGAACAATAGGAGTTATTGATGAAACCTCAGTTGTTATTGCGTGTAGTGAGCTTGGAAGAATAGGAGAAGTTAATGAAAACATTACAACAGAAATGTTGTGTTCAACAAATTCTTTTGTTCTCAATGGCTGTACTTATAAATCATTCGGAAACAAACCTCGCTCCGAATATGTCGTATTCGTGGCAGGTAATGATGAACTTGCACAAAAATATGCTATGCTCCTTGCAGTTTCGTTAAGCAGTATCAAACAATATTACGATGAAAAATACGACAGAGGCAACTTTATTAAGAATGTTATTCTCGATAATATCCTGCCGGGTGACATTTACCTGAAAGCTCGTGAACTAAGATTTAATTCAGATGTTACAAGAGTTTGTATGCTCATAAAAATAACATCAAAAACAGATATTTCAGCTTATGATGTTATACAAAACTTATTCCCGGATAAATCAAAGGACTTTGTTATAAACATTAACGAAACCGATATTGCACTTGTTAAGGAAATAAAAAACAATATCGACTCCAAAGACCTCGAAAAACTTGCAAGTTCAATAGTTGATACATTATCCGGCGAATTCTATACACATTGTCTTATTGGCATAGGCACTCCTGTAAATGGTATTAAAGATTTGGCTCGTTCGTTCAAAGAAGGTCAGGTCGCACTTGAAGTTGGTAAAGTATTTGATACCGAACGCACAATTATAAGCTATGATAACCTTGGTATCGCAAGACTTGTTTATCAATTACCAACAACATTATGCGATATGTTCTTAAAAGAAGTTTTTAAGCGTGGTTCTATCGAATCATTAGACCAAGAAACATTATTTACAATACAAAGATTTTTTGAAAATAATCTTAATGTTTCCGAAACATCAAGAAAATTATTCGTTCACAGAAATACTCTTGTATATCGTCTTGAAAAAATTAAAAAATTAACGGGTCTTGATTTGAGAGAATTTGAAGACGCAATCGTATTCAAAGTAGCCCTTATGGTTAAAAAATATTTATCATCAAATCCAATAAAGTATTAATTAAATAAAGAGGAATGCAAAATTGATAACTTGCAGTCCTCTTTATTTGATTTATGCAGAATTATTTAGAAAGGTAAATTATATGATTAAATTTAAAAATATATCTAAGATATATGACAATGGTGCAGTTGCATTAGATAATATTAACCTTGAAATAGAAGACGGAGAATTTGTATTTATAGTCGGTAAATCCGGTGCAGGCAAGAGTACATTTCTAAAACTTATTATGCGAGAAGAAAGTGCCTCCTCTGGCGAACTTTGGGTTAATGACTTAGACCTTACAAAAATGCCTAAAAGAAAAATCCCTAATCTCAGAAGAAGTATGGGAATTGTTTTTCAAGATTTCAGATTAATAGATAAAATGACGGTGTTTGACAATATAGCATTTGCTATGAGAGTAACCGGATGCAGTGAAAAACTTGTTAATATTCGTGTTCCTTATATGTTGGAACTTGTCGATTTACTGGATAAAAAAAATTGTCTGCCAAACGAATTATCAGGAGGCGAACAGCAAAGGGTTGGTCTTGCAAGAGCCTTAATTAATAATCCAAAACTTATAATAGCAGATGAACCTACCGGTAATATAGATAAAAATATGTCTGAGGATATTATGATGCTGTTAAAGGAGATTAATAAGCACGGAACTACTGTCTTAATAGTTACACACAATAATGAAATGGTAGATAGATTTGGCGAAAGAGTTATAACAATCTATGACGGAAAAATTACATCTGACGAAAAAGTCACTCCAAAAAATAATAAATCCAAGGGTACTGTTCCCTTTAAAAATCAGCAAAAAATTAAAAAGGGTTCAAATAAAGTCAATATTATAAATCAATCGGATATATCCACTTGATTTAATATAACACTATAAAAAGGAAGTTTTACTTTAATGAAATTAAGCAGTTTGAAATATCTTATTGTAGAGGGAATTAAGAATTTATGGACAAACAGAAGTATGTCCCTCGCATCAGTAGGAGTACTGACAGCGTGTCTTGTACTTACGGGAGCGGCGGCTCTTATGTCTATAAATATGAATATTATGATAGAATCCCTCACCGAACAAAATGAAATTACAGTATATCTTGATGATAAAATAACGGCTCTTGATGCCGTTGATATAGGATATGAAATACAAAATATAGAAAATATAGATACCTGTAAATTTTATTCAAAAGAAGAAGCAATATTAGAATATGAGGATAGTCTTGGAATATTATACGGCGATATTGAAGCAGATAATCCCCTGCCACACGCTTTTAAGATATCGCTCAAAGATTTATCACTATACAATGATACAATTAATAAGTTATCTAAAATAGAAGGTATTCAAAGTATCAGTAATCAACAGGAGCTTGCCCGTCAATTAACAAAATTAAGAAATCTTATTGTGACAATAGGAATATGGGCATTAGCAATACTTATTTTGGTATCATTATTTATTGTTTCAAACACAATTAAAATGACTATGTATGCTCATAGATTTGAAATCAGTATTATGAAGTCAGTTGGTGCGACAAATGCATTTGTACGAATACCATTTATAATTGAAGGAATGTTAATAGGAATAGTAGCTGCCATATTCTCAGTTATATTATTAATGTTCTCATACGACATAATTTTATCAATGCTGCAAAATATTGTAGCATTCACACAAGTTTGCATACCGTTTGAAGATGTAGCTGCCGCTACCACATTAATATTTATTATTTCAGGGGCACTTTTTGGTGCATTCGGTGCTACAATATCAATCCGTAAATATCTTAAAAAGGAAGGAAATGAGTTACTTGGCTGGTAAAAATAGAATTAAGTTCAGATTAGCGTGTATATTTAGTGCTATGATTTTAGCATTTTCGACAATGAATATCGCTTGGAACACATCTGTTACTGCGATAGATAATATTAAAGATAGTGAAGAAAAACTAAATGAATTAGAACAACAAGAAAAAGAATACCAACAAAAAATAGAAGAAACCCGAAATGATATTACTAAAAAAGAAGAATATGGAAAAGCACTGCAAGGTAAGATTTCAACACTTGCACAGGAAATACAATTAGCAAACAACGAAATTAATACTCTAAACTTGGAAATATCAGAACTTGAAAAACAGATTGATGACGCATTACAGCAAATTGATGATAAACTTACACGACTAAAAGCAAGAATTAAAGCACTTTATATTGCAGGTGATACATCAACACTTGAGGTTATACTTGGTGCCAAAAGTTTTTCGGATTTGCTTGATAAAACACATCTGCTGGAAAGTATGTCTAATTATGACCAAAGATTAATTGATGAACTAAACGAGGAAATGGCTAAAATAGAAGAAAAAAGAAAATTAGCTGATGATAAACGCAGTAAATTAACTGATGAAAAAAATGCACTTCAAAGCCGAAAAAATGAGTTGTCTGAACTATCCGAAGAAAATGAAAGAGTGCTGACAGAATTATATAATCTTGAAAAGGAAACAGTTGATTTATTCCAGCAATCACAGAATGAAAGAACTCAACTCGAAGCTGAAATCGCAGAATACTACGAGGAACAAAGACGCTTATTGGAAGAACAGGAAAATCAACAAAAACCGGATACCAATGTCATACCTCAAACCGGCAGCGGATACGCTTGGCCAACCCCGGGATTTTATACCTTAACATCTCAATGGAATGAGGACAGATTTACATACAATCACGGTGCTATTGACATAGGAGGATATAATATATACGGAACTATTGTTATAGCTGCTGATTCGGGAACAGTATTTTCAAGTTATTCCGGCTGTCCTCACGATTACGGCAAAAGTTATAGTTGTGGCTGTGGCGGCGGATACGGCAACTACATAATGATAGACCACGGCAATGGTAAATCGACTGTATATGGTCATTTATCGGGTTTAACCGTTTCAACAGGCGATTATGTTGAAAAAGGACAAATTATAGGTTATGTTGGTACAACAGGTCACTCAACAGGTCCTCACCTACACTTTGAAACAAGATATCTGGGCGTCAGATATAACCCAATGTCCGAATATTAATTAAGGGGAATAATATATTATGTCCAAAAAAATTTCAATAGGTATGACTATCGCAATTTCAGCAATTACGGCAACAGTAACATTTTCTGTCGGATATATGTCCTCTCAAAATAAAATGAGTCATATTATAGACAGTATAAGCGACAGACAAGTTATGTACGATAAATTAAATGAAATAGATACGGCAATCAGAAAAAATTATAATTCTGATGTTGACATTGAAGCACTTAATGAGGGTATTTGTAAGGGTTATGTAGACGGACTTAACGAATCACAGGCAAAATATTTATCACCAAATGAATACACAATGTATAATGCTATGTTAAATGTATCTAATACGGTCAAATCTGAAATAATTCAGGATAATATAGGATACATTACTATAAGTTCTTTTTCATCACAAACAAGAACAGAACTCAATAATATAATTAATAATCTTAAACAGAATGGTGCCGAAAAATTTATAATAAATCTTCGTGATTGCAGTTGTAACAATATAGAGTATGCGTGTGATACAGCGGATTTATTTGTAAGTTGTGATGTTATGTTATACAAGTGCTATGGAAAAGAACAATATCAAGAGGCTTTTCTTGGAAACAGTGATGCTATAAACGAAAAAATAGTATTGCTTGTTAATGGAAATACCTCCGGTTCAGGAGAAATATTTTCATTACTGCTTAAAGAAAACCTGAAAACAAGTATTATAGGTTCACAAACTTCCGGTAATACAGCGATATGTACTATCACTCCATTAAGTGATGGCTCAGCAGTAATTATTCCAAACGGTGAGTATGTAACAGAAAATCATACATCTATAAATAATATTGGTATCGTTCCGGAGTATGAAGTACATCAATCTTATTCTATCGACTCTCAACTACAAAAAGCGATAGAAGTTATAAATAATATTTAAATATCTGAAATACATTTAAAAATAAAAATCGTCTGTTTTAAAAATAAACAGACGATTTAATTTTTTATTGGCAATCATATTAATATATGTTAAAATATACTAATAAATTCCAAATAAGTTAAAGGAGAAATCTATGGCTAATTTATATGATAATGAAGAAAAAATACAAAGGGCTTTGCTAATTTCTATTGATACGGGCGAATTTGACAGTGAACAGTCACTAAACGAATTATTTGAACTTGTTAAATCTGCCGGTGCAGAACCGTTTGCATCTATAACCCAAAAAATAGAAAAACCTAATTCTGCTACCTGTTTAGGAACAGGCAAACTTGAAGAAACCGCCGAATTTTGTAAAATCAATGATATAGATTTACTTGTATTTGACTGTGAACTCTCCCCTACTCAAATAAGAAATATTGAAGAAGTTACAGATGTCAGAGTAATTGACAGAACAATGCTCATTCTCGATATTTTTGCTTTAAGGGCGAAATCAAACGAAGGTAAAACACAAGTCGAACTTGCTCAATTAAAATATCTTATGCCAAGATTAACAGGTAAAGGTAAAGCTATGTCAAGACTTGGCGGCGGTATTGGCACAAGAGGTCCCGGCGAAAGCAAACTTGAAACTGATAAAAGACATATAAGAAGAAGAATTGAAACCCTCAAAGAAGAACTTAACACTCTCACAAATCGCAGAGATTTATTAAGACAAAGACGAAAAAAAGATGGTATTATTACTGTTGCCATAGTCGGATATACGAATGTCGGTAAATCTACACTTATGAATACTCTTACACAGGCAGGTGTTTTAGCCGAAAATAAACTTTTTGCAACACTTGACCCTACATCAAGAGCATTAAAATTACCAAACGGTATTTCTGTTATGTTGATTGATACCGTAGGACTTGTAAGAAGATTGCCTCATCATTTAGTTGAAGCATTTAAATCGACATTAGAAGAAGCTGTTTTCGCTGATATTATAATAAATTTATGTGACGCATCAAGCGAGGAAGCCGAATTACATTTGCAAGTTACAAGAGATTTACTTAAGGATTTAGGTTGTAGCGATACCCCAATCATATCCGTTTTCAATAAATGCGATTTAGAACAAAAATGTCGAATACCCAATGCTGATAACATTGTTAAAATAAGTGCAAAAAATAATATAGGTATTGATAAGCTGCTAAGCACTATTGAAGATAACTTACCTGTTAAAATTAAAGAGTTTAATTTGCTTATTCCGTTTTGTGATGGCAGCTACCTTGCTGATATACGAAAATACGGAATACTTCAAAATGAAAAATATACTAACGATGGAATAATCGTTAAAGCTATTCTTGAAGAACCTATGTGGAAAAACGCTGAAAAATATTCAATATAAAAGGATATATTACTCGTATTCGTTCCAGTATATTATAAATTTACAATAAATCTAAAAAGCTCTGTTATTGATAACAGAGCTTTTTATTAAAATTATATTTGTGATAATTCTTTAACGGTTGATTTAAGGACATCAACCATATCAGTTTTTTCCCACATAACACCTAAATCTTCCCTTCCCATATGTCCGTATGAAGCGAGTTGACGATAAATAGGTTTACATAAATCAAATTTCTTAATTATAGCCAAAGGTCTTAAATCAAATACTTTTTCCACCGCCTTTGACAATATCTCATCACTGACAACACCCGTCCCGAATGTGTCAATCATTATTGATACAGGTTTTGCAACACCAATAGCATAAGATAGTTGTAATTCACACTTTTTAGCCAGACCTGCGGCTACAACATTTTTTGCAACATATCGTGCAGCGTAAGCGGCAGAACGGTCAACTTTCGTTGGGTCTTTACCGGAAAATGCTCCGCCCCCGTGTCTTGAAAATCCCCCATAAGTATCAACAATAATTTTTCTTCCTGTCAGACCGCTATCACCCACAGGCCCGCCTATTACAAATCTTCCTGTTGGATTAATCAGTATTTTTGTATTATTATCTATCAAGTTTTGAGGAATAACCGGTTTTATAACATACTCAATCAAATCTTTTCTTATTTGTTCAATAGTTGCATAATCTTTATGTTGTGTTGAAATAAGAATGGTATCAATTCTTTTAATTATATTTCCGTCATATTCAACAGTAACCTGAGTTTTACCATCTGGCTGTAAATAATCCACTACACCATTTTTTCTGACTTCGGCAAGTTTCTTTGACAATTTATGAGCAAGAGAAATAGGCATTGGCATAAGTTCTTGTGTTTCATCACAAGCATATCCAAACATTATGCCTTGGTCACCCGCACCAATCTGATTTAATTGGTCATTATCACCTTCTCTAATCTCACTTGACTTATTAACACCCATAGCAATATCTGGTGATTGTGAGTCAATGGAAGATAATACAGCACAAGTATTCCCGTTAAAGCCACATTCAGGATTATCGTATCCTATTGAATTAATAACATCTCTTGCTATACTTGTCATATCAACATAACAATCGGTTGATATTTCACCCATAATATGAACCATTCCTGTTGTACAAGTTACCTCGCAGGCAACGTGTGCATTGGAATCATTTCTTAAAATTTCATCAAGGATAGCATCGGAAATCTGGTCACAGACCTTATCCGGATGTCCCTCTGTAACTGACTCAGAAGTAAATAAATGCTTTGCCATAAAATAAACACCTCAACTACAAAAAATAAGCAAAAAATTACCCACTCAGTAAATTACCGAGTCGGTTATATAATAATCTCATCTCTCGGATTTACCGCAGGATTTAGCACCTTACATTATATTTAAAAATGTAGGTTGCCGGACTTCATAGGGCCTGTCCCTCAGTCACTCTTGATAAGCAGTAATATTCACTTTCAACATAGATTATAACATAAAACCTAAAATTGTCAATATAAAAATTGCATTAAATGAATAATTATGATATAATATCCTTGAATTTAGCGAAATAAAAGGTGATTTTATGAAAAGTAAAACAAAAAAAATTGTTTTAATAGTCATTATATCTGTATTGGTGCTTGCTTTGATAACCGGAGGAGCTGCACTGTTATATATCAGACATCAAATCAAAAAGGTTACTGACGGACATTTATACAAAATTGGAACATCTATTGAAAATTTATTAAATAATGGTAAAACATTCCACTTTAATTTTACGAATACCATAAATTCTCCTGACGGAATAGATATCATTATTTATGAGGGTGATGTGGAAATAGACCCAAAAAATAAAGATATTTCTTTATCTGCCCAATATTCTAAGATATCGTCAGATGAGTTTATTAAACAAAGTCATATAATTAAAAACGATACGCTTATTATTCTTGATGAACAAAACAGATTTATTGACAGTTATGATATAAAAAATTATACAAATACGCTCTTTACTGTGCTTGGAGAATTTGAAGGGAGCAGTGAGGAAATTAAAAGTATTTCACAAGCAAAAAATATAATATCGGTAGATTGGAGAAATATATTTAATAATCTTGCAGGTGAAATTACAGATTATTTTATATCATATGATAAATTTGGTGAATGTATAAATACTTTATTTATAAACTATAACGATACTGAATACCTTGAAAATCATTTAATAGATTTAAAAAATACATACATAAACGATATTTCAACATATACCTTTGTTATTCCCGCAACCACAACGCTTATTGATATAGAAGAAACTATGAAATCTTCGATTGGTACATTATTAGCTGTATATTCTACCGATAAATTATATGAAACAACCAATAAGTTAGGTTTTATAGATTTAAGCATTTCGACTTCAAACAAGTATTTGAATAATGTTGTTATTGAATATAAAAAAGACAATCAGAATATAATTCATTCTTTGAGTATATCAGATATAGGTAAGGCAAAAATTTCACAAGATACAATTGACTTAGCATATCAATTATATTTAGATAATAAATAAATTCTAAAATCCCCTTGTGTATCACTCAAACTGCTCCGAATTTTACGACCGGTATAAATGATACACAAAGGGGATTTACTTTTTTAAAAATACATAATGCCTTCATACATATCAAATAATTTATCCTGCATATTTTCAAACTGCAGTTTTATGTAATACTGTTCTTCATCAAAATCCCAAAAACAGGCAGACCATAAATCACTAAATAAATTACTTGTACACTTTTTAACCTCAATTGGATACGCATTTGTACCCATATTAAAACCATCTTTTAGGTTATCCCTATCTAATCTGATTTCATCACTTATAGCAAAATAGCAAAGACCTTGTCCACCGGTTTTGGTTCTTTCAAAAGTGGGGTCGAAGTGATACCATTCTCCATTTATCTCGGCTAAAAACCACTCGTGATAAACTCCGGAATTTGTATAGCCCTTACAGGAGGCTGTATTTACTCCTAATTGATATAGTGCAAATCTGCACGCTCTCGCATAAGAATGGCATAAACCTTTGCCATTTTTTAAAAAATCATATACATCAATAAAGTTCTTTTTGTCAGTAGTATTATCATAAGAATAATTACTTGCAAAATACTGATATATGGCAAGTATTTTTTGAGATTCGCAATATTTTTTGCTTATCGTTTTAGATATAATATACTCAAATGTATTTTTTATATAATCAATAGCCTTATAATGTTTGTATTCATTCATTTTATAATCTACAATATAATACCCATTATCCATAGATAAACTTTCCAAAAGCGAATACAACGGATTTCCATCAGCAAAGAGATACATAACTCTTGCTATATCTCTATCACTGATATTATTATTTATTTTTATTTTTGATTGATATTGCAATACACCATTCGTCAAAGTTTTATAGACATCTATCATATCACTCGTAAAATCGGTAGTTGCTGCCTTTTCTATAAAATAAAAATCAATATTAACTCTTACGGCATCTTCATAATTTATATCATCTTTATAATCAACTGTAATTGATATATCCTTTTTAGGAGATACATATATAAACAGATTTACAATAATAAATAATGCTATGAATACAGACAAGATTTTTTTAGCCATAAACCACCTCAATAATTACTAATAACATAATCTAAATAATCAAGTGTTACGGTTTTTCCATCGGTCAGTTTAGCATCAATCATTCTGTCACTATTTATTTGATAACTTAATATATTATTAAAAACATCAAAATTAGTTTTTATTGCTGCGGGAGAACTTGTTGTTATAGGACTTACCCCTGCAATAAATTGGGGTAAAAATCCACCATTATTAAATCTTCTTTCGTCACTCATAGCAAAATATTTTAATCCTAAGCCATTTGTATCATTATTCTCGTATGTAGGGTCAAAATGATACCATTCATCATCTATCTGAGCTAAAAACCATTCGTGAGGTTTACCATCCGGAGAATAAGCTCTTGCTTCATAGGTGTTGATACCATATTGATATATCAAAAATTTACAGGTACGGGCATAAGAATGACACACACCATAACCATTTTTAATAAAATCATAAATATCTATTTTTTCATTACTCTCAACATCATAAGAGGAATCATACTTAAAATTAGATGATACATAAGTATAAATAGCCATTATACGCTCAAAATCCGTATAATCTTCTTTAACATTTGTTTCAAGAATTTCATTCAATCTTTTATCCATATATTGCAATTCTTTTTTATGATTTTGTTCGTCAAATCGATATTCTATGTAAATAACATTTTCTTGGCGTTCGATATTGGTAACAAACGACTGCAAAGGATTTATATGCAAAAATCCTTTAATTACATTATCACTATAATATAAATCTTCAATGGAATTGCTAATTTCAATCTCACTTTTATGATTAATAACAGCATCGACTATATCATAGTATAATTCAATATATTCGCCTCCAAAAGAACTAAAATAATAATCTTCTACATATTTATAATCTAATTTATAAGTATAATTTTCCTCATACTCGTACTCAAAAACAGATACGGTGGTATTATCATCTGTTGTACTGCTATTATTTATTTGACTATTATTTATCTGGCTATTATCTGTATTATCATCACTGCTCCTATCGCAGCCTGAAATACTTATTGCAGCAATACTCAAAATAAGTGATGATAATATAACCGATAAAATACGCTTTTTCATAAAACCCCTCACTTTATTATATTTTTAGGTCTGCCTTCCAAAAATGACCTTAAATTATCAACAACTATATCAAGTAATCTTTGCCTTGTTTCCAAAGATGCCCAGCCTATATGTGATGTTATTGTAAGATTAGGTACATTATATAAAATACAGTCTTTCTCCATAGGTTCCTTATCTAAAACATCAATGGCTGCACCCGATAAAGTACCGTTTTGCAGGGCTTCAAGCAGAGCATACTCATCAACAACACCACCTCGTGATGTATTAATAAAAAAAGCTCCCTTTTTAAACTTACTAAATAAATTACTGTTAAACATTTTATATGATTGATTATTTAACGGACAATGTACTGTTATGAAATCACTATTTGCAACCAAATACTCAATACTTGTAAACTCGACACCCAAACAGGATTTATTACTTCTGTTATATGCAAGCACTTTCATACCAAAAGCATTGGCTATTTTAGCAACTTCACTGCCTATACTGCCAAAACCTACAATTCCTATTGTTTTATTATATAATTCCTTTGTATCAATAGGAAATACAGAAAAAACCTTTGCATTCTTCCAACCGCCGCCATTTACGAAATCACGATACTGACTTATTTTATTGTAGTTGTCTAACATATACGAAAATACAAGCTGGGCAACAGCCTTGGTTGAATATTCACCTGCATTACAAACCGTTATATTATGACTATTGGTATAATTTAAATCTATATTGTTATATCCGGTTGCAAAAATTCCTATATATTTCAAATTTTTAGCATTGGACATATTTTCAGCAGTCATTGGAGTTTTATTGCACAATACTATATCAGCATTTTTTATTCTGTCAGCCACCTGTTCGGTTTTTGTTAAATCGTATATTTCAACATCTCCAAATTGATTTAAAATATCAAGTGATATTTCACCTGATGTGACAGTTGCACTGTCAGTAAAAACTATTTTCAAACAAAGCACCTCTTTTTTATACAATTATGGGCGACAATTAATTTTACAAATTAATTAGTTCGCCCTTATAAACTTAATTTCTTATAAGTTTATTTTCTTCAATATATTGGTCATAATTATAAGTAATATCTTTTATTCCGTTTTTCCTTATCTCAATAATTCTATTTGCGACAGTTGAATTGAATTCGTGGTCGTGAGATGTAAACAAAACAATCCCGCCAAAATTTGACAATCCCTTATTAACAGCAGTTATTGATTCCAAATCCAGATGATTAGTTGGTTGGTCCAATACAACAACATTAGAACCAAACATCATCATTCTCGACAACATACAGCGAACTTTTTCGCCGCCTGACAGAACATTTACAGGCTTAAATACATCTTCTCCTGAAAATAACATTCTGCCTAAAAATCCTCTTAAATATGTTTCTGTTTGCTCATTACCCTTAGCGTACTGTCGCAGCCATTCCAATATACTTAAATTACAGTCTTCAAAAAATTTCGTATTATCTTTCGGGAAGTATGATTGAGTTGTACTTATTCCCCACTTAAAAGTACCTTCGTCCGCCTCCATATTACCCATAAGTATTTCAAATAGTGTAGTAACTGCAATTTCATTATCACTTATAAACGCAATTTTATTTCCTTTTTCTACTCTAAACGAAACATTATCGAGAACTTTAACGCCATCAACCGTTTTGGATAAGCCCTCAACCGATAGAATTTCTTTTCCCGGTTCTCTGTCCATTGTAAAACCTACATACGGATATCTTCTGCTTGATGCAGGTAACTCCTCAACAGTCAATTTTTCGAGCAATTTTCTTCTTGATGTTGCTTGTTTAGATTTTGATTTATTGGCAGAAAATCGGGCAATAAAGTTTTGTAATTCCTTAATTTTTTCTTCTGCCTTTTTATTTTGCTGTTTTACCATTTGCTGGATAAGTTGGCTTGAATCATACCAAAATTCATAATTACCAACATACATTTTAATTTTGGTATAATCAATATCGACTATATGTGTACAAACGGTATTCAAGAAATGTCTGTCGTGAGATACAACAATGACCGTACCAACATAATCAAGCAAAAAATCTTCAAGCCAACTTATAGCCATAATATCTAAATTGTTAGTTGGCTCATCAAGCAAAATTATTTCAGGATTTCCGAATAAAGCCTGTGCAAGCAAAACTTTTACTTTTTCATTACCTGTTAAACTGCTCATTTGGGAATATAATATTTCTTCCGGCAAGCCAAGACCCTGTATAAGTTTATCAGCATTAGTTTCGGCTTCCCAACCGTCCATTTCCACAAAAAGAGATTCCAATTCAGAAGCTCTTATTCCATCTTGCTCTGAGAAATCCTCTTTGGCATATAATTCGTCTTTTTCTTTCATTATATCGTAAAGTTTTTTATTACCCATAATTATTGTGTCAAGAACCGTAAATTTATCATAAGCAAAATGGTCTTGCTTTAATACGGACATTCTTGTATTTTCCGGAATTATAACCTCACCTGTCGTAGAATCAAGTTCACCGGATAATATCTTTAAAAAAGTTGATTTACCCGCACCATTAGCACCTATAATTCCATAACAATTACCCGGTGTAAATTTAAGATTTACATCTGAAAACAGATTTGTACCACTAAAATTTACACTAACATTAGAAACTGTAATTATATTAATCATTCCTTTCTAAACTAATCTTAAATATTATATCATAAATTGATTATTACAGCAACAAATATACAACTTATCACATAAAAATCAGTTTTCTTTTAAAATTCCTGAAACACAAACAAAATTTTAACATTTATATGTTATAATCTTAAAAATAGAATTAGAAGCCGAGGTGTATAATATGTTCAAAATATTAGTTGTAGAAGATGATAAAGACTTAAATCATACAGTTTGTTTTTTTCTTAATCAAAACGGATATGAAACTATCGGGTGTTTAAATGCCAATGATGCCTACAATACAATGTATAATAATAAATTCGATTTAATTTTATCAGATATTATGATGCCAAATATAGATGGATATGAATTTGCCAAAACCGTAAGGAATCTCGATGAAAATATACCAATCTTATTTATGACAGCCAAAAGTGATTTTTCTTCAAAGCAGCGTGGCTATCGCATAGGAATTGATGATTATATGGTAAAACCGATAGACCTCGATGAACTATTACTGCGTATAGGTGCGATTTTACGCCGTGCAAAAATCGCAAGCAGCCATCGACTTGAAATAGGTAAATTAGTTCTTGACGCTAACGAACGCACCGCACTATATGACAACAAAGATATAACTTTAACAGTAAGAGAGTTTAATATAATCTATAAATTATTATCATACCCTAAAAAAACTTTTACCCGTACACAGCTTATGGACGAATTTTGGGATATAGAAACAAATACCGCACCAAGAGCAGTTGATGTTTATATTACAAAATTAAGGGATAAATTCTCAGAGTGTTCGGAATTTGAAATAGTAACAGTACACGGACTTGGCTACAAGGCGGTGATAAAATGAAAAAAATAAATAAATATAAAAAGTTACTTAAAGCTGTAAGAGATTATTTAGTTTTTTTTCTATTTATGGCATTTATAATTACTTGTTGTATTCAGTTATTCCTGCATATTTTAAGTATTTCAATAAATATTACTTACACAAAAAGTAATATTCGCCAAGCAGCAATTTTAACATTTATAAATGTTCTTATTTTAAGTTTTATTTTTACAGTGATAGATATAATTAGACGCAAAATTACAGTGGAACGCCCCGTAAAAAATATTATAAAATCAGCCGAAAAAATTATGAAGGGCGATTTTTCTGTACGCATCGAACAGCAATACGGTATTAATAGCGACAATGGTTTTGCGTTAATTATTAATTATTTCAATCGTATGGCTGAGGAACTAAGCGGTTTGGAAACACTCAGAATGGATTTTATTTCCAATGTATCACATGAATTGAAAACACCCTTATCAATTATACAAAATTACGGAATACTACTACAAAAGTCAAACCTAACAGACGAAGATAGAATTGAATATGCAAAATCAATTACAGTTGCTTCAAGAAGGCTTTCAGAACTTATCACCAACATTCTAAAATTAAATAAGTTGGAAAATCAACAAATATATCCTAAAAAACAAACCTATAATCTTGGCGAACAACTTTGCGAATGTCTTTTAAACTTTGAGAGTACTTGGGAGAAAAAAGAAATAAATATTAACACAAGTATTGAGGAAGAAGTTTTTATAGAATCTGATATAGAACTTTTAACACTTGTGTGGAATAATTTATTCTCAAATGCTATGAAATTTACTGACCAAGGTGGAAGTGTTTCCATATCACTAAAATCGGATAATGATTTTGTTTTTGTGCAGGTAAGCGATACAGGCTGCGGCATATCTTCAGAAACAGGTAAACATATATTTGATAAATTCTATCAAGGTGATACCTCACACGCAACACAGGGCAACGGATTGGGACTTGCACTTGTTAAGCGTATAATTGACATTATTGGCGGAGATATATTCGTTAATAGCGAAGTCGGCAAAGGCAGCACTTTTACAGTAAAATTCAGGAAGAAAAACAATGAATAAATTCAAATTTATTCTTAAAAAAATATTTTTTCTGCCTCCTTTGCCAACTGTTTTATTGTCTGTTTTCGGATATGCGTTTGTTCTTTCTGTTGCTGCCTTTGATATTAAAATTCCTATAATCCAATATATGTCATATATCAGTTCAGCCTATGCACTGATTATTACAATAACAGGATTTCCATATTTTATTAATTTTATAAAATCGGTTAAACAATACATAAACGAACATTATCTTATGAAAAAGATACGCAAAACTGCAATCGGAGAACGATTTTTCAACGATATACGATTTCGTACGGAAATTTCACTTTATCAAGGTCTTTTTATCAATTTAATTTATATAACAATAAAAATATTTTCGGGAATATATTATCATTCACTTTGGTTTATCTCTATTGCCATCTATTATATTTTACTTGCGATTATGCGATTTCTATTGCTTCATAACGGGAAAAGAAGGTCTGGCAAAAACAAAATAATAACAGAATTTCGTTGTTATAAATATTGCGGTATAGTGTTGCTTATAATGAATCAAGCTCTTGCCGTTATTGTAATACTAATGGTACATCAAAATAAAGGTTTTAATTACCCGGGAATTTTGATTTATGCAATGGCAATGTATGCTTTTTATTCGGTAATTACAGCAGTTGTAAATATCGTAAAGTTCAGAAAACACGGAAGTCCTATTATGTCTGCATCAAAAGCTATCAATTTTGTAGGTGCAATAGTTTCCATATTATCGCTTGAAACTGCAATGTTAGCACGATTCGGTGGTGATGATGAAAATTTTCGTATTATTATGACAGGAACAACCGGTGGTGGCGTCTGTACTGTTGTAATTCTTATGGCAATATATATGATAATAAGAGCAACAAAAAATTTGAAAAATCTGCAAATTAACAATTCTTAAACATAATATTAGCATTTCTTAAATAAATCAAGATTATAATAAGCTCATAACATTAAATTGAAAGGAGCATAAACAATGGATAATAAAAACGAAACATTTAACTACACCTACTCTGCCGCACAACAGAAAGAAATTAGAAGTATCAGAGAAAAATATATTCCAAAAAAGCAAAGCGAGGATAAACTTGAACAACTGCATACGCTTGATAAAGCCACAACAAGAACCGGTACAATTATTTCAATAATTATAGGAATTTTAAGTACATTAATTTTGGGTACAGGTATGTGCTGCACAATGATTTGGCCGGATACTATGTTTATTCCCGGCATATTTATTGGAATATTAGGCATTATAGGTATAATTGTCGCATATCCCGTTTATAGTGCTATTACTAAGAAACATCGTGAAAAATTAGCCCCTGAAATTATCCGTTTGACAGATGAATTAATGAGTTAAATTAAAACAGTAGAATGATAAATTTTCATTCTACTGTTTTTTTCATATTATAAACTTAATTTTAAAATCTCTAAAATTTCATTGCGTTCAAGAACTTTATATCCGCCATCCATAATAATTGTACCATCAACAATTCCTTCTAACATATCATTATTTACACCAAGTTCTGAAATATTCATTGTGAGACCCAGTTCTCTCATCCATAATTCCATAGCTGATAATCCTTCCTGTGCAATTTGCTCATCAGTTTTGTTAGCATCATTAATTCCCCAAACTTCAATGGCAAATCGTTTAAACTTATGTAAACCATAAGGCATAATATAACGATAGTAAGGCAAAGAAACTGCGGAGAGTGTCATACCGTGCGTTGCATTGGTATGAGCTCCTACCGATTGTCCAATCATATGAACCATCCAATCTGTACTTTTTCCCTTTGCAATCAATGTATTTAATGCCCAAGTTGCTGTCCACATAATATTTGAACGAGCCTCATAATCCTCCGGATTTAAAACAGCTATTTTAGAACTATGGATAATAGATTTCATTAAAGCCTCGCTTATATAGTCACTTGTATTATCATCTTCACCTGAAAAATATTGCTCACAAATATGATTAAAAATATCATAAATACCGGCAACCATTTGCTTTTTCGGCAAGGTAAATGTAAATTCAGGGTTAAGAATAGCAAATTTAGGCATAACATTATCACCAAATACGTGACCAATTTTTAATTTGCTTTCACTGTTCGTAATAACTGCTCCTCCATTCATTTCAGAACCTGTTCCCGCCATAGTAAGCACGCAGCCAACCGGAACGACTTTACAGTCAACATCTTCAAATCTTATATAATACTTCTCCCAAGGGTCATCATCGCAATAAACCGAAACAGATACGGCCTTTGCATAATCACAACAAGAGCCTCCGCCAACCGCAAGAATAAAATCTATATTATTTTCTCTTGCAATACGAATACCCTCATTTAACTTTTTTACAGTTGGATTTGGCATTACTCCTGCATCTTCAAAAATTTCTTTATTATTTGCTTTTAGGATAGCAACTACCTTATCATATATACCATTTTTCTTGATTGAACCACCACCATAAACAAGCTGAATATTTTTACCGTATTTAGATAATTCACTGCTTAAATAATTAAGAGAGTCTTCTCCAAAATAAAGTGTTGTGGGATTTTTGTAGCTAAAACTTCCTAACATAGTTCGTTACCTCCATATATTATTATACAAAAATATTTTAATTTTTGTATATATTTTATCAATTAATTCTAATAAATCCATTTTATCACGCAATAGTTATTCCTGTCAAGAACAACACAATAATATAAAGATAAAATTTATTGTCGTTTAGTTTATAATTTTGTAACTTTACAATGAACTATATTTATGATATTATTATAGCGGTAGAATACACAATTTTAAAAGGAAGAAGTGAATTTTTTTGATACTTGAATTAGAAAACATATACAAAAACTTCGGCGAAAAAAAAGTTCTTAAAGGCATATCATTTTCAGCCGAGAGCGGTAGAGCGTATGGTATTTTAGGCAGAAATGGTGCAGGTAAAACTACAACTATCAGAATAATAACAGGAGTTTTTAACAGCACATCAGGTACAGTTTTATTGGATGGCAAGCCTATTGATAGAAAAAGCATTAGGTTAGGATATTTACCCGAAGAAAGAGGTATGTATCCTAAGGAAAAAGTGATGGAGCAACTTTTATATTATTGTGAATTAAAAGATATGAGCAGAAAAGAGGCAACGGAAAGTATACTTTATTGGCTCGATAAAATGTCTATGACAGAATATAAGGATAAAAAACTCCAAACACTTAGCAAGGGTAATCAACAAAAAATACAACTTATTTGTTCGATATGTTCCAATCCGGATATATTAATACTTGATGAGCCATTTTCAGGATTAGACCCTGTAAATGCTGAAATATTAAAAAATGCTATAAGAGAAGTTATATCAAAAGGTAAAATTGTATTATTTTCCAGCCATCAGATGAATTATATAGAGGAGTTTTGTGACGATATATGTATCCTAAATAACGGTAAAATATCAATATCCGGCAATATTAAGGAAATCAAGCACCGTTACGATAGAAGCAAAATATTAATTCGTTCTTATGATTTAAATAAAACATATAATGCAATATCATCTATAAAAACAGATTATATAAAAGAAATTTCACTGAATAGAGATAATATCTCTGTACAGCTTTCAAACGCCGATTATAAAACTAATTTAATGAATGATATTTCTAAGGCTAAAATTGATATTGATAATTTCAGCGTATGGGAACCAACTTTAAACGATATTTTCGTTGAATATACGGAGGATAAAAAATATGAAACAATTTCTAACGATATTTAAATTTGAACTAAAAAACCTTGTTAAAGAAAAAGCATTTATTGCAATTACGATTATATTTTGCTTAGCTGCAATAGTAGGATTATCTATACCAAGGATTATAGATATGTTTAAATCAGGCGGCACATCAGAAGGCGAAAAATCCACAATGATTATAAGTGGATTTTCTGATAAAACACCAAATACTATAAAAGAAAGTTTTAAATTAGCTTTATCAGATTATGATATAACATTTAAAGATTTATCAGAGGAAGAAATAAATAAATGCATTAATGACGAAACATACGATTGTGCAGTACTCATTACATCAGATACAAATTTTAAATACATAGTAAAAGATTTATCAATTTATGATGAAAATTCACTTATAATCACAGAACTTATTAAAACAAAATATCGAACAGAAACATTGATGGCAATGGGATTATCAGAAGCTGATGCTTTAATAGTAAGTTCAGCTCCTGTTGAATGTGAAACCGTATCATTAAATGTCAATGTCGGAGATAATTATTTTTCAGCTTATATACTATCGCTTTTAATAATGATGTGTGTAATGATGTATGGTTCGGTTATAGCTTCAAAAGTTGCATCAGAAAAAAGTTCACGAGCTATGGAGATGCTTATTACAAGTGCATCGCCTAAAAATATGATGTTTGCTAAAATATTTGCAGCAATGACATCTTGTATTATTCAAATAGCATTAGTGGGAATTTGTTTAATTGTAGGTTATAAACTTAACTATGATTATTTCAAAGATAATCAGTTAGTACAATCAATATTCAGTATAAATATAAGTTCTTGGATATTACTGTTTGTTTTCTTCATAATGGGATTTTTAATATATTCTTTTTTATTTGGGGCATTAGGTTCATTAGTAAGCAGAACAGAAGATATAAATGTTGTAGTAACACCTGTTATGATGGTATTAATGGTAGTAGGTTATGCAGTAATATTTAATGCACAAAATCCTACATCAACATTAATGGTTGTATTATCATTCTTACCGGTATCGTCACCTATGGCAATGTATGTTCGTATAAATATGGGGACAGTCACAAATTTAGAAATAGCTATTTCAATAGTTTTATTGTTCGTAACAACAATATTAATAGGTTATCTTGCCTCTATTATTTATAGACTTGGTACATTATTATATGGCAACGCACCTAAATTTAAGGATATTATAAAACTCTTAAAAAACAGCAAAGATAATATATAAAAATACTTCCCTTTGTTACCGGATTTGTTCATACCTGTAACAAAGGGAATATTATTTAATAAAAAGAAACTGTTTTAATATAATTATTTTTACAAAAAGGAAACCAACAGAATTACAATAAACTATAAAAATTATTGACCTCAATAAAGTTGATAATATTAAGTAACTATGTTATAATTTAATTTATAGTATAAATTTTAGTAGGTGATTTTTTGTCATTAAATAAAGAAAATATAAGAAATTTCAGTATAATTGCCCATATTGACCACGGAAAATCTACTCTCGCCGACAGAATACTTGAACAAACTCAATCCGTTGCATTAAGAGATATGGAAGAACAACTTCTTGATAATATGGACTTAGAGCGTGAAAGAGGTATTACAATTAAAGCTCACGCTGTTACTCTTTTATATAAAGCTGATAATGGTCAGGAATATATATTTAATCTTATTGATACACCCGGTCACGTAGACTTTAACTATGAGGTATCACGCTCACTTGCAGCGTGTGAGGGGGCTATACTTGTCGTTGATGCCTCACAAGGTATAGAGGCTCAAACTTTAGCAAATACATATCTGGCAGTAGATGCCGGACTTGAAATCGTACCCGTTATTAACAAAATTGATTTGCCAAGTGCCAATCCTCAAAAGGTTATCAATGAAATAGAAGATGTTATTGGTATTCCTGCGGAAGACGCACCTCTTATATCGGCAAAGGCAGGTATTAACATTCACGCCGTTTTGGAAAAAATCGTAAGTGATATACCTTCTCCAAAAGGTGACGACAATAAGCCTTTACAAGCATTAATATTCGATTCATATTATGATAGTTATAAGGGTGTTATAATTTATATAAGAGTTAAAGAGGGACAAGTAAGTGTCGGCGATGAAATAAAGCTTATGGCTACTAACTCTAAATTTACAGTTGTTGAGTGTGGTTATCTTAGGGCAACAAGTCTTGAACCAAGAAAAACATTGTTTGCGGGCGAAGTTGGTTATATTGCCGCATCTATTAAAAATGTACGAGATGCTCGTGTTGGTGATACTGTTACCCTTGCACTAAATCCTGCAAAAGAGGCACTATCCGGATATAGAGCTGTAAATCCTATGGTATTTTGTGGCATATATCCCGCTGACGGTGCTAAGTATCAAGATTTAAGAGATGCACTTGAAAAATTGCAGCTTAATGACGCATCTTTAACCTTTGAGGCGGAAACATCTATCGCATTAGGATTTGGATTTAGGTGTGGCTTTTTAGGGCTGCTGCATATGGAAATAATCCAAGAGCGACTTGAAAGAGAATATAATTTAGACCTTATTACAACAGCACCAAGCGTCATATATCGAATTACTAAAACTGACGGAACAGTCTGTATGATTGACAATCCAACCAATTACCCTGAAACAGCAGTTATATCTAAGGCAGAAGAACCTATCACAAATGCCCATATATACGCTCCTTCTGATTATGTGGGAAATATAATGGAACTTTGTCAGGAAAGACGAGGCATTTTCAAAGATATGAGTTATATAGATAAAGAAAGAGTTGATATTCATTACGAATTGCCTCTTGCCGAAATTATATATGACTTTTTCGATACATTAAAATCCCGTACGAGAGGTTATGCCTCTTTTGATTATGAACTCATTGGTTATGCCGAATCAAAACTTGTTAAACTTGATATAATGCTTAATGGAGAAGTAGTTGACGCCTTATCATTTATTATTCATATAGATAAAGCGTATAGCCGAGCAAGAAAAATGGCAGAAAAGCTTAAAGAAAAAATTCCTCGTCAATTATTTGAAGTACCAATTCAAGCCTGTGTTGGTGGAAAAATTATCGCTCGTGAAACTGTAAAAGCTATGCGAAAAGATGTACTTGCTAAATGTTATGGCGGTGATATAACACGAAAAAAGAAATTGCTTGAAAAACAAAAAGAGGGTAAAAAGCGTATGCGTCAGCTTGGCAGTGTCGAAGTACCACAAGACGCATTTATGGCAGTTCTTAAACTTGACAGTGAATAATAGGAGTAATAAAGTATTTATGAAAACAAAAATTCTAATAATTAAAGGCATTATAATATCAATAGCAGTGATATTATTTGGTTGGTACTCATTACCTTTTATATACATAGGGTTGCTAAACTTAGGCAATATATCGGGAATGATTATAACAGTTCTTATAATATTTATAACATTATTTTCCGAGAAGATATTATCGTATCTGAAAAAATTTTTCAGGAAAACGATTGGTAAAATGATATGTATTTTTGTATCATTAATATTATTGTCCGGTATAATATTTTCAAGTTTTATTGTAGTTAATATTATATCTCACGAAAATAAAGGATACAAACAGGGCAATATGACAGTCATAGTATTAGGATGTCAGGTAAACGGTACAGCACCAAGTGCAATGCTATATGAACGCATTAAATCAGCCTATGAAGTTTTGTTAGAAAATCCTGAGGCTGTATGCATAGCATCAGGCGGTATGGCTGGAAAAGAACAGATTAGCGAGGCTCAATGTATATATAATGAACTTGTCAAAATGGGAATTGATAAAAATAGAATTTATCTTGAAGATAAATCAACAAATACCGCTGAAAATATTGAATTTTCATACGACATTATAAAAAGTAACTCATTAAGCAAGAATATTACAATATCAACCGATGGTTTTCATCAATATAGAGCGTATTTACTTGCCAAAAGATACGATTTCGATTATATAGGCTCAACAAGTGCCAAACCATTATTGTATATGTCGCTTACATATTATACAAGAGAAATTTTCGCCGTTGCAAAAGAACTTATATAGCGGGGCTTTGCCCCACACCCCATAAGGACTCTGCCCTTAACCCGCAAGCCTTTTGAAAAAGGCTTGACCGAAAACTTTTACTCTTAAAAAATTAAAAGTTTTTGAAAGTTTTAAGAGAACTTTTTTCAAAAAGTTCTCTTAACGGGTTAAGGGCGGAGCCCTTATGGGGTGTGGGGCAAAGCCCCGCTATCTACCTGCTTATAATATCAGCAAATGCTTCTGATGTAATAGGTCTTGAAAAATAATATCCTTGTATATAATCTATACCACAATTATACATAGCATTATATTGTGTTTTATTTTCTATACCTTCTGCAACTATTTTCATATTTAGACTTTTTATCATTGATATAGCTGATTCAAGAGCAACCTTTGCCTTATCACTGCTAAAATATGACCATACTATAAACTTATCCAATTTTACTAAATCAAATGGCAGTTCAATTAAGTAATTAAGATTAGAGTAACCTGAACCATAATCATCAAGTGAAAATGACGCTCCCCAATCAATAAGTTTATTCATATTAGAAATCAAAATTTTCTCTGACTTAATAGCGGCAGTTTCTGTTATCTCAAAGTTAATGGTAGAAGGGTCTATTTTATATTCTTCCATTACTTTTATTAAATCATCAGCGAGTGTTTCACGCATACACTCAACTACTGATAAATTAACTTCTATATAATCTATTCCGTGTTTTTTTATATCATTATCACGAATAAATTTACAAACCTTATGCAGAACTATCCTGCTAAATTGTAATATTAAACCATTTTCCTCAGCAAGGGGGATAAATAATTCCGGATTAAGTGGCTTACCGCTTTCATCATAAACACGGATAAGTGCCTCAGCGGCAGTATATCTATTTTTCTTTGTATTAAATATCGGTTGAAAGTATACCGATACTAACTCTTTCTCAATAGCTTTTTTCATAGCCGTACTAACTCTTTTTATATCTTTTTGGCGTTCCAATGCTTTATCATCAATATATACTATATCACCATAGCCACCTTTTTTGCTGTTTTTCCTTGCCTCATTCATAAAGTATTTTAATAAATCTATAACTTCCTCTGTATTATTCGAATAATTGTTATTTGGCATAACACACATACTGATATTTATTGGTATTTCAATATTATTAATATTCCAAGTTTTTTTAAATCGTTCGGATATTTCTTCAACTAACTTATTTGTAATTTCAGCATTTCCAGAATTTATGATAATTGAAAACTCATAATCCGAATTTCTAAAAGAAATTATATTATCATTATCTAATCCATTCAAAAATTTACCTATACTTTTTATTAATCTTCTTCCGTTTTTTATACCAAAAGTTTCATATATAAAATTATATTCTTCCAAGGCTATATCTATAATAGAATATTTTGTTTTTAATTCTATGTTATTTGTAATTTGCTCCAAAAATGCGAAACTGTTAAATAATGTTGTTTCCTCATCTATATTTTTTTCAGGATTTTCCAAACACATATACATATATACAGCAGATACAGCCATAGCAAATGACATAAATAACATTCCGTCAAATACATATTGAAGTAATGTTGAAATTAGTATTGCGAATAAAAAAAATATTATAGGGTGTAATTTTAAATTCATTCTCTTTTTTCTATAAGCTAAAACATAAATTATTGTCATCAGCAAGCAAAAAATGGTCAAGCCAAAACATATCATCGGAAAAATGCCCTTCGTAACTATAAAACCATTTATATTTTTTTGTTCTATTCCAATAAATGGTGATGCGAATGTTATCGACAGACTAAATATTGATGAAATTGCTATGTATTGTTTTAAACATATATTATTCCTATAAATTTCTATCAATGAATAAATAAATATAAAATTTGCAATTACTACAATAGATATCCAATACATCTTTGATAAAGTAATATTTACAAGGTCAGCCGCTATGAGATAATTCATTGATACTGATGAAATAATATCCAATCCTACTGATGCAAGGACACTTATTAAAAGGCACTTATATGCAGTTATTTTGTATGTTCGTAAATTTTTCTTTGTAAAAAATATAAGCACAATTATCGCAATAAGCACAAATGCACATATCTGAATACTTATATTACCATTCATAAGTAATTCCTCCTGCGATTAAAACATCTTAATAGATATATAATAACCTATTTTACCTAAAAATACAATACAATTTTTCAAAAATATAAAAACTTTTACTAAATTATGACAATCCTAAGAATAGTAACAAATAAAATATACTTATAAATTTTAAATTTTTATTCTTACTATATACTATTCTATTGTTTTTGTGATAAAATAGTTATATTGGACTATCGTTTTACATACTTACAAAAAGGAGTGATTTATTTGCTGAATGATACTATATTAAACAATACTATGCTTAAAACGGAATATAAAAAACTTAAAGAAAAATATTGTAACGAATTATATTCTTTGCAGATTGATATGATGAAAGCTAAAATTCCTATGGCGATTATTGTTGAGGGTTGGGGCACAGCCGGAAAAGGCAAAATTATATCTCAAATTATCGACCCATTAGACCCCAGATATTACAGGGTTTACAGTAAAGGAAGTACTTGTCAACAAACCGTACCATTTCTAAAACAATATGTTGAAAAAATGCCTTGTAGAGATAAATTGTCAATATTTGACAGTTGTTGGTATGAATATGCTTTTTGGAACGAAAGTACTATAACAAAAAAATCCACAATCGAAAGTATTAATTCCATAGAAAGACAATTTTCTGATGATGGTTGTGTTATTGTTAAATTATTCCTGCATATATCCAAGTCTGAACAAAAGAAAAGATTACAGCTTATCGAAAAAAATGAAAATTATATAAATGAATATGATAATTTTATAAATAAACATTATAATGATTTTTTAGAAATAGTAAACAACGCTATCGAAAATACAAATAAGGAGTATGCAAGATGGAATGTTATATCAGGTTATGATATTTATTCTGCGACTATATCTGTTTACGAAATAATTATAAATGCTATGAAATCAGCCCTCTCAAAGAAAGATGCCGAAAAAACCACTATACCCGTTAATTATAAAGATTCAGACAAAAGATTTCCTCTTATTAAAATGCCCTTGCTAAAAGATATTGACCCGAATGTTTCTGTTGACGAAAATAAGTATAAAGATAAACTTAAACAACTTCAAAGTAAGCTAAGCAAAAGACAAGAATTTTTATTTAAAAATCAAATACCTATGGTTTTGGTATTTGAGGGTTGGGACGCTGCCGGAAAAGGAGGAAGTATAAAAAGAGTAACTTCTTGTCTTGACCCAAGAGATTATACAGTTATACCAATATCGTCACCATCTTCTATCGAATTAAGTCACCATTATTTATGGAGATTTTGGAAAGAACTTCCTCAGCAAAATAAAATAACTATATTTGACCGTTCTTGGTATGGTCGAGTTATGGTTGAGCGTATCGAAGGTTTTTGCGATAAAAATCGCTGGCAAATGGCATATAGTGAAATAAACGAATTTGAACACGAAATAACGAAAAGTGGTATTATTTTAATCAAATTTTGGCTGCATATAAGTCCTGATGAGCAACTTACACGATTTAAAAACAGAGAAAATAACCCCGCAAAACAATGGAAAATAACTGATGAAGATTGGCGAAACAGAAAAAAATGGGACGAATATGAAATAGCTGTCAATGATATGCTGCAAAAAACTTCAACTAAATTTGCACCTTGGAATATTATTGAATGTAATAATAAAAAATATGGTCGTCTTAAAATCCTTAAAACCATAATTAAAGAAATTGACGACCATATATAAAAATATTATTGATAGAAATTTATATAATTTGATATTTTTTTAATATTTTTAATTCCCCTTTGTATATGTCTTGTGACTGTTGATGAATTTACATTTAATTCACTTGCTATCTCTTTTACTAATTTATTGTTAATATAATATTCGGTAATGCAATATCTCTGCATATTTGTTACACTCTTGTTAAGGGCAACGCTAACAAACTTTTTCATTTTTTCTATATCATTTGCGTTGCTCAAACCGGAGTTATATCGCATAAAAGCGATATTTGAATCTATTTTGTCATTTAAAGTTAGTTTTTGTTTTCTTGACATAATATACTCTCCCCCTTTTCTTTTAAAAGTCTGCTTGTGCTTATAGCCTCATCATACATAACCTTTAAAATTTCAATTCTTCTTATTATATCGTTATAATTTTCCTTAATATCAGTATTTTCAAGTTCATCTTTTAAGACATAAATTCTATTTTTTATATTTATGGCATTATTAAAATATACTGATGATAATATTATGTATTCCATTTCTATTCCCCCATTACTCAGATAACAATATTTTAATTAGAACATCTGTATCTATACTCCACAATTATAGAACAAACACTCTATATTTATATAATATCAGAATAAAAGTTGTTTTGCAATAGTTTTTAGAACATTTGTTTTATTAAAATTTTATTAACTTGATTTTTCAAGGTGGTGCTGTATGTGATTAACCTATATATTAAGAGAAATACTCAGGATATAAATTCAGAATTTTCTATTTTTGATAAATTGGGTAATCAAAAATATTGCGTTCTCTCTGAAAAAAATCCAATACACAGAGTTTTTCGTATTACTAATTCAGAAAAAAATTCGTTGTCAAAAATATTAAAAAATAATTTTATTAATAATAAATTTCTGATTTTATACAATAAACAGAGATTACTATTAAGTCATTCCATAACATTATCTAACTGCGACCTGTACATCTATGGTATGCCTTGGTGTATTACAGGCAACGCACTGTCAGGGAATTATGCCGTTATAGATGTTGATAATTCCGTAATTATGACACACAAAAAAATTTGGTATAATAATTTTTCTTATTCGCAAGTTGAAATATCAAATTCGTCTTTTGAAATTCCGGCTTTATCACTGGCGGTTTGTATGAATCTGTATATTTCTATATCAGAAAAAGAAAAAAGCAGTGTTCCAAATATCTGAATATTTTCGTATAAAAAATTGACTTAACTTTTAAAGTTAAGTCAATTTTTTATTTAAATAGATTTAAAATACATATAAACTTGACATTTTATCATACCATTATATAATTTTCTTCGTTTATCGGCTTTTCTGCCAAAATATTTTTCAAAATCATCATCAGGACTTATAATTGAATAACTCCAACCTTTTTTACTTTCAAAAAGTTTACCCATAGTTTTGTAAATCTCTTGTGCTTGTGAAATATCAAGCAATCTCTCGCCATAAGGCGGATTACATACAACCGCTGCTTTTTCAAAATCCTCAGAAAAATCACAAATATTCCTGTTTGAAACCTTAATTCTATCTTCAACACCTGCTTTTTTAGCATTTTCGATAGTTAATTGTAAGGCATAATCATCTATATCATAGCCAAACGCCTGAAATTTACAATCATAATTGATAAGACTTTTAGCTCTTTCTCTCTCATCGACCCAAATATTTGCAGGAATAGTATTCCATTCTTCAGCACTGAAATTTCTGTTAATATTCGGTGCAATATTTAAGGCGTACATAGCCCCCTCAATCAATATCGTTCCCGAACCACAAAATGTATCTATCAAAGTACTATCTGACCTTATATGTGATAGATTTACCATAGCAGCGGCGAGTGTTTCCTTAATAGGTGCTTCTATTGAATTTGCTCTATAACCTCTTTTATGCAATCCTATACCTGATGTATCTATCATAATACTAATATTATCTTTCATTAACAAAAATTGTATTTGATGTAATGCACCTGTTTCCCTGAACCATTCTATTTTATATTTTTTGCTAAGTCTTTTTACTATTGCCTTCTTAATTATGGATTGGCAAGACGGCACACTTGATAATTTAGAATTTAGCGAACTGCCTTTTACTGGAAATTCATCTTCCTTGTCAATCCATTGTTCCCAAGGCAATGCCTCAACTTTATCAAAAAGTTCAGAAAAAGTTGTTGCTTTAAAATTACCTATTTCTATAAGAACTCTTTCCCCGTATCTGCTGCAAATATTTGCTCTTGCGACAGCATTATAATTATCTGTAAAAAATACTCTGCCATTATCAGCTTGGACATTCTTAATATTCATTCTTCTTAATTCATCTGCCACAAGGCCTTCAAGACCTAATAAACAGGGTACTACACATTTTATATTATCCATAAAATTATAACTCCATTAGTATAAAAATAAGGCATAGCACATTTTAGCTATGCCTTAACATATTATAAATTAAAAAAGAAAATTAGTCAATTATTGGTTCAAGCATACCATAGGTGCCGTCGTGACGAAGATAAACTACACTTACAACACCCGTTTCTCCATTAAGAAACATAAAAAATTGGTGACCTACCATATTCATTTGTAAAATAGCTTCTTCTACATCCATAGGTCTTAGTTCAAATCTTTTTGTACGGACTATATGGTATGAAGATTCCAATAATTCCGCAAAATTTTCTTCTTGTTGTTCATTTGTTGGTGTATATTCGAGAGCTTCCAAAGCACCACTACGCATTTTCTTGGAAAGTTTAGTTTTATTTTTTCTAATCTGACCGCCGAGAACATCTACAACTGCATCAAGAGCATCATTCATCTCGAGTTTTGTTTCTTCGGCACGATATACCATACCATTATCATTAATGGTAACTTCAACAATTTGTCTGTTTTTTTCAACTGTTACCGTTACCGCAGCTTCTGCACTTTCGCTAAAAATTCTCTCAAATTTACTGAGTTTTTTTTCTACTCTTTCCTTGAAATTATCTTTTAGATTTACTTTTCTGCCGATTATAGTAATTTTCATAAAATCAGCCTCCTTAATTTAATTAGTATGATTGTACAAGATAAATTGTTTTAGTATGGTAAATTTTATAGCTAAACAACATCTAATATACTTATATTATAACATATTAGACAAAAAAATAAAATAGTTTTTAAAACTTTTCTTCAAAAAATTAACAAATTTTTTAAACTAACCCCTAATTTTTTTACCGTTGCAGAATACCATTACAGGTTTTTGTGTAAAATCAAGTGGTGATTTATCGAAAACACACAAATCGGCATCTAATCCCTCAGCGATATCTCCTACTCTATTATCTATGCCACAAATTTGTGCAGGATAAACTGTAATTGCTCTGATTGCTTCTTCTTCATTCAGACCTTCCCTGACTGCAAGTGCTGCACATAATGGCAGATATTGTATAGGAATAACAGGGTGGTCTGTCACCAATGCAGGTTTTAAACCGTTCTTTGATATTATTCCTGTGCTTGACGGATTAAGATTCACAAGTTCTGGTTTTGACCTGTCACATAAAATAGGTCCTGAAAGAATTTTTGCATTTTCCTTTGCAAGCTCGTCCGCTATAAGATGTCCTTCCGTACAATGTACAATAACATAATCCAAATCAAATTCTTTTGCAATTCTTATAGCTGTAAATATATCATCTGCTCTATGTGCGTGGAAATGTGCCGGTATTTCTTTTTTAAGTAATGGGATTAAGGCTTCATTTTTAATATCATACTCTGGCTCATCAAAATCCTCGCTATTTGTTTCAAATTTTTCTTTTTCTTCGAGATAGCGTTTAGCTTTATGAAGTGCCTCTCGGATAATAGCAGTTGTAGCCATTCTTGTGATAGGGGTTTCACCCTTATCGTGATACACACTTTTAGGATTTTCGCCCAATGCAAATTTTATTGCAACAGGCTCTTTAATAATCATATTATCTATACGCCTTCCCATAGTTTTAATGGCTGCGAGCTGTCCACCAATTGCATTTGCACTTCCCGGTCCAGTTATAACGCTTGTCACTCCTGCATCTAATGCCTCACTGAAACATTTATCCATAGGATTAATTGCATCTATTGCCCTTAAATGTGGAGTACAAGGGTCTGTTTCCTCGTTTCCGTCATCTCCCTCAAATGTAAGTCCGTTTTCAAACATACCAATATGCGTATGGGCATCTATAAAACCTGCATATAGTTTTTTTCCGCATAAATCAATAACTTCTTTATCATCTATCATATAGTTACTTATTTTATATTCAGACATAAAACCTATCTTTATAATTTTACCGTCACTAATTTTTACATAGCCTAAATTTATAATTCCATATTTAAATGAATGTATCTCAGCGTTTACTATTAACATTAATTATCCCCCTTTAACATACACAAAAAAGAGCCAGAGGCACAATTTTAATCTCTGCCAATGGCTCAAAATTTTATAAAAAAATCAAATTCTTTGTTGAGGATTTCCGCCACGCTTTGGAGTAGCAGTACCCCTTTTATTTTTATTAATTTTTTTAAGGTCTGACATCTTTTCATCGCTTGTTTGCTTAAACTTAGACATCATATCCTCAAAGCTGATAGTTTCATTATTTTTTCTGCTGTCTTGCCACTCAAAATTACCGGGTCTATTATTACCTTGTCTTGGTTTTGAATTTTGATGACGATTATTATTTCCATTATTGTTTTTTTGTGGTTGTTCCATAGCTTTCTTAATAGATAAACTAATCTTATCATCTTTTATAGCTAAAACTTTCACTTTGACTATCTGATTTTCTTTCAGAAAGTCTTTTATTTCGTTTACAAAGGTAGGTGCTACCTCTGAAATATGTACCATACCGGTTTTACCCTCAGGCAATTCAACAAACGCACCAAATTTTGTAATACCTGTAACCTTACCTTCAAAAATCATCCCTACTTCAATTTGCATAAAGTAATAACTTTCCCCCTAATATATGTGGTTAATTAATTTCCGGCAACAGTAACAAAAACTTGTTCACCGGGTATAATATAGCCTAATCTTTGCCTTGCTATCTGCTCAATATAATCGGAATTATATTTATAAGTAATTTGTTCTTTATAAGTTACATTTTGATTTGGTTCTGTGTTATTGTCGGGATTTGGATTATCCGAGTCATTATCGTCTTTATTTTCGATAGGCACAGCAACCATTTCTTTAATGACCTCAGTAGAATTGATTACTTCTTTTAATTCCTCATTTTTAGCTTTTTGCACAGCAGTTTTTTCCTCCAACTGTTGATACTCAAATTTTTTATTTGATATTTCAATTTGTTGGTCAACAATCAGGGCAGCTACATAAATAGTAAATATTAAAACTATAAATGTAAATATATAGTTTTTACGCTTTTTTTGTTTTTGCTGTTGTCTTATTCTTCTCATAACTGAGCTTCTTTCTCCTAACTGAATTATTACTGCGTGAAAAACTTCCAAGTAAATTATACACTAAACACCGTCTTGGTTGCAAGACTTTTTTTGTTTTTTTATGACATTTTTCTTGTAATTTTTGTATAATAGGTTTAAAAGGTTTAAAAATAATGCCTAAAAACCTTCGTAAATATTTTAGAACAAAGTTTATTGCAATTATTACTAATTGACCGATTGTATTTACGAACAATAATGAGCCTATAATCACCCCTAATAATATATAAAAGCGAACTTCTCCTCTATTAAATCCTATACAAAACAAAAATGTCAAAACGCCGGACAATGCCATAAATATAAAATCTTCTATAAATACGAATATTTTATTGTGTTTTATAATAAGTCTTAGTATTCTTAATACTATATATAATGCACCCAAACACACTCCGAAAAAACAAGACCATATAAAAACAGAAAGTTGATGTGTAAGAGTTAGCTGCACATATCACACACCCTATCTGAATAACTTAGAAAAAAATCCCCCTTGATTTTCTTGAACATTTGAATATATTAATGATGAGATATCTCCCTCAACATTCAATTCGCCATTTTCGACGCTGAATTTATTTATATGCAGCTTTGCACCTTTAATACTCAGCTCACCCATTTCGGTTATAAGAACAATATTTTCTTCATCAAATTTATCAACATCTTTTACACCTGACACATTTAGATTTTTTCTGTTTTCGAGTATTAGATTATGCGGAGCTTTAACAATTTTTTTTTCATCAATCATATACAACACCACCTTTACTTTATAAATCAATAAATAATGATATTATATATTTATGTTATTGAACTTGTAATTATACCAATATTTTATACATATCTGATGCTTCTTCTTTTTTGGCATATTCGTTTATGCTGATAATTTCTGCTTTTATAGGTTTTGTACCAAGCTGTATTTCTATTATATCGCCTATCTTAACATCATATGATGCCCTTGCAGTTTTTCCGTTCACTAAGACTCTGCCTGCATCGCAAGCCTCATTTGCTATTGTCCTTCTTTTAATTATTCTTGAAATTTTTAAATATTTATCAAGTCGCATAATGTCTTTCTCCTTATGAAATATAGGCGAATATATTATTTTACTTATAATATATTCGCCTGATTTATTATTTAGTTTTGCCAATATCCTTACGATAATGTGCATTTTCAAAATTAATCTTATTAACGGCATTATAAGCCTTCTTTAATGCACCGCCAAGTGTACTGTCACAAGCCGTTACACCAAGAACTCTGCCGCCATTTGTCAAGAATTTTCCATCTTTAAAGACTGTACCTGCGTGATAAACTGTTGCCCCTTCAATTTGACCATTTTCATCAAGTCCGAAGATTTCTATTCCCTTTTTATAACTTTCCGGATAACCTCCTGATGCCATTACTACACAAGCACAAGAATCTGTTGACCATTCAATATTAATTTCCGATAAATTTCCGTCAATAACTGCCTCAATTATATCAACTAAATCCGTTTTTAATCGTGGCAATACGACTTGTGTTTCAGGGTCTCCAAATCTTGCATTATATTCAATAACTTTAACACCTTTTGGAGTAATCATAAGTCCGAAGTATAAACAACCTTTAAATGTTCTGCCCTCATTATTCATAGCCTTAATAGTAGGCTCAAAAATAGTCCTTTGACAGATTTCGGCAATTTCGTCTGTATAATACGGATTAGGACTTATTGTACCCATACCACCGGTATTTAAACCCTCATCATTATCATAGGCTCTTTTATGGTCCTTAGACGAAACCATAGGTTTAACACAATTTCCGTCTGTAAATGCGAGAACAGAAACCTCCGGACCTGTTAAAAATTCCTCAACAACTATATTATTTCCCGAAGCACCAAATTTTTTATCTTCCATAATAGTATTGACGGCATTTACAGCCTCATCGAGATTTTGTGCTATAATAACTCCCTTGCCAAGTGCAAGACCATCAGCCTTAATTACTATTGGAAATTCATTGTTATTTTTTATATAATTTATAGCATTTTGTGAATTGTTAAAAACTTCATATTTTGCAGTCGGGATATTATACTTCTTCATAAGATTTTTTGAAAAAACCTTACTGCTTTCGATAATAGCTGCATTAGCTTTTGGCCCGAATGTTCTTATGCCGGCATTTTCCATAGCATCAACCATTCCTGCTGCAAGTGGGTCATCAGGTGCTACAAATACTAAATCAATATTTTTTTCTTTGGCAAATTTTACCATATTGTCAATATCCATTGCTGATATATTAACACATTCGGCATCTTTTGATATACCGCCATTACCCGGAGCACAATATATTTTAGTAACCTTATTGCTTTCTTTTAATTTACGGATAAGAGTATGCTCTCTGCCGCCGCTGCCTACCATTAAAATTTCCATTTAAAATTCCCCCTGTTTTAACTGAATTAGTGATGGAATAGGCGAATTCCTGTAAATGTCATAGCTATTCCATATTTGTCACAGGTTTCAATAACATTATCATCTCTTATAGAACCACCTGGTTGTGCGATAAATTCAACACCGCTTCTTTTTGCTCTTTCAATGTTATCTCCGAACGGGAAAAATGCGTCTGACCCAAGTGAAACGCCGCTTAAAGTTTTTAACCATTCTTTCTTTTCTTCTCTTGTAAGAGGTTCAGGTTTTTCATCAAAGAACATTTCCCAAGTTCCGTCTGCGAGAACGTCCATATAATCGTCAGAAATATATACATCTATTGTGTTATCCCTATCAGGACGGCGAATATTTGATTTAAACTTCAAGCCTAAAACCTTCGGATGTTGTCTTAAATACCATATATCTGCCTTATTGCCTGCGAGTCTTGTACAATGTATTCTTGATTGTTGTCCCGCACCTACACCTATTGCCTGACCGTCCTTTGCGTAACAAACTGAATTTGATTGTGTATATTTAAGAGTGATTAAAGCTATTACTAAGTCTCTTTTTGCGTCATCTGTAAGTGTTTTATTTTTTGTAACAAAATTTGTAAGAATACTTTCATCAATAACAAGTTCATTTCTTCCCTGCTCAAAAGTCACACCATAAACATCTTTATGTTCAATTTTTGCCGGTTTATAATTTGGATTTATTTCAACAACATTATAATTGCCCTTACGCTTGGTTTTCAAGATTTCAAGAGCCTTATCCGTGTATCCCGGTGCAATAATACCGTCTGAAACTTCTCTTGAGAGTAAAGCTGCGGTTGCCTCATCGCAAATGTCAGACAAAGCCACCCAATCGCCATAAGATGACATTCTGTCTGCACCTCTTGCCTTAGCATAGGCACTTGCGATAGGTGTTAATTCCAAATCATCTACAAAATAGATTTTTTTAAGTGTGTCCGAAAGCTCTGTTGCGACTGCCGCACCTGCCGGACTAACGTGCTTAAATGATGCTGCGGACGGCAATCCTGTTGCTCTTTTTAATTCGCTTACAAGCTGCCAACTGTTAAATGCATCAAGAAAATTTATATACCCCGGCTTTCCATTGAGTACCTTTATAGGTAACTCGCCGCCATCAGACATAAATATTTTTGACGGCTTTTGATTAGGGTTACAACCATATTTTAAAAGCAATTCGTTTGACATTGTTATGGTACGCTCCTTTTAGATTATTTATTTTTATTGATTATTCTTGTTTTAATTTCACTTGTTTTTATGTTGATATAACGAACAAACAAAGATACTTTATTATCCTCATTTAAGTTTGTCCAAATAGTATTTGTAAATTCGTCAATATCTCCGTTTATTTCAATGAGTTCAGGTTCTCCTTCAAACGATGGTATAGGATTTCCATCACATTTATATGTATGTATAAAATGCCCCTCACCATTTACGGCTTGTGGGTATTCAAAGAAAAATCTTTGAACTGAATTACCATTACCATAATCACTCTTTAAAATGGATAATTTATATGTGAAATAATTATTTTCAATGGTAACAATACCGGATATTCTTGGTGTATAGTTAGGACAGTCAGGCTCAAATGTTCTTGTTCTCAGGGCTTCCTCAAATGTTTTACCCTCTGCCATAAAATCACGAATTGTATCTGTCTGGTCACCATTTGTAACAATTGTTGAATTATCTACAACTCTTACGGGATTATATATAATCAGTGATGGGTCAACAAGTTTAGATGGGTCAAATGCCTCCGTTTTCATTTCGTCATTAACCGGCGTAAATACCCTATTTCGGCTATTCTCGCTTCTGCCCATAATGAAATACGCAATAACTGCATTTTCACCATCTTGACTTTTACCTATAATTATTCCTCTGCCGGGATAACTATTATTTTTCAGTTCTTCTGCTATGTTCTTCATCATATAAAAATTAACTCCTGTTTATGTTTTATTCATTGATAAAAACTTTATTATTTTTTACTGTGAGTTTACCCTCACAAAATAAATTTACTGCTTTTGGCAATATCTGCCACTCTGCTTGTTCCATAACCCTCTTTTGGAGAATTTCCGGAGTATCATTGTCTTTTACTTCAACAGCTTTTTGTAAAATAATAGGCCCTCCATCACAAACTTCTGTAACAAAATGCACTGTTGCACCCGTTATCTTTACACCGCTGTCAATAACTGACTGATGAACTCTCAGACCATAAAAGCCTTTTCCGCAAAATGAAGGTATTAATGAGGGGTGAACATTCATCATTCTATTAGGAAATGCTTTTGTAATTGTTTCATCGAGTATTGTCATAAATCCCGCATATACTACAAGGTCAGCTTTTTCTTTCTGTAAGACTTCAAGCATAGCCTGACTGTATTGTGCGACATTTTCGTAATTTTTTCTTAAAAGTGTTATTGTCTTAATACTGTTATTTTTAGCTCTTTCAAGGGCATAGGCGTCTTCTTTTGATGATATTACACAAGTAATTTTACCGTTTTTGATTTTGCCTGAATTTTGTGCATCAATTAGTGCTTGGAGATTTGTTCCTCCGCCGGAAACAAGCACAACTATATTCAGCATATTTCAATCCCCTTTTCTTCTCCCGATACCACTTCACCAATAACAAAAGCATTTTCACCTAATGCTTTTAGCGTTGTAATTACATCGTTTGCCTCTGCTTGTGATACCGCAAGACATATACCGACACCCATATTGAATGTATTAAACATATCTCTCTCAGGAATATTTCCAACCTTTTGTATGAGATTAAATATTGGCAATACAGGAACTGATGATTTATTAATTCTTGCAGCCATACCATCTTTTAACATTCTTGGAATATTTTCATAGAAACCGCCGCCGGTAATATGTGATATAGCTTTTATATTATATTTTTCAATAATTTCAAGTAATGGTTTAACATAAATTTTCGTTGGCGTAAGCAATTCCTCGCCCAATGTTTTTCCTAATTCGTCATAATAGATATTGACATTATCTTTATTTACATCAAAAACTTTTCTAATAAGCGAGAAACCATTTGAGTGTACGCCTGATGATGCAATACCGATGAGTACATCACCCTCCGACAAATCAGAACCGTCTATCATTTTATTTTTATCCACAATACCTACATTAAAGCCTGCAAGGTCATATTCATTCTCTGGCATCATACCCGGATGTTCTGCTGTTTCACCGCCGATTAATGCACAACCGGCTTGTACACAACCCTCAGCTATACCTGCAACAATCTGTTCAATGCGTTCAGGATAGTTTTTTCCGACAGCAACATAATCAAGAAAAAATAATGGCTTAGCTCCGCAGCAAACTACATCATTAACACACATAGCTACACAATCAATACCAACTGTATCGTGTTTATCCATTAGAAAAGCTATCTTTAATTTTGTACCCACACCATCTGTTCCTGATACAAGAACAGGCTCTGACATACCTGTAAAATTAGGTGCAAATGTTCCTCCGAAACCACCTATTCCCGACACAACACCATCAATTTTAGTTCTTGCAACGTGTTTTTTGATAAGCTCAACTGACTTATAACCTGCTGTTACATCAACACCAGCCGACTTGTAACTCTCACTGAAAGATTTATTCATAAAATTGTGCCTCCTAAACACACATTTAATTAATAACTTAATTTTTCTGAATATCTGTCCACTGCAATCTTTTTTGAAAATTCAGCAGGATATTCCCCTGTAAAGCAGCCTGTACAAACTCCAACCTGTGAATCTTCTACGGTTTTCTTTAATCCGTCAAAACTAAGATAGCCAATAGAATCCGCACCAATTTGCTTTTCAATTTCTTTTAAAGATTTAGCAGCCGCAATAAGTTTATCTTTATCTTTTATATCTGTGCCATAATAACATACATTTGAAAGTGGAGGTGATGCTACTCTTAAATGAACTTCTCTTGCACCTGCATCTTTTAACATTTTAATTATATTTGCACTTGTAGTTCCTCTGATTATGGAGTCATCAACAACAACTACTCTTTTACCTTTTACATTAGCCGATAAGACATTTAATTTTATTTTTTTTGTTCGGTCACGAATTTTTCCCTCTTGCTGAATAAACAAACGACCTGTATATTTATTTTTTATAAAGGCAATTTCATAAGGAATACCGGATTCAACGGAATATCCCATAGCTGCCGGAATACCGGAATCCGGTACACCGCAAACTATATCTGCCTCTGCCGGACATTCCTTTGCAAGTATAGCACCTGCTTTGCGTCTTGTCTGATATACGCTTATTCCGTCCAGCACACTGTCAGGTCTTGCAAAATAGACATATTCAAAAACACACATAGAAGTTTTTTCTTTACAGTTATTCATATAAGAATGAAAACCTTCATCATCAACAACTACTATTTCTCCCGGTTTAACATCTCTTACGAATTTTCCGCCTAAACTTTCTATTGCACAAGATTCAGATGTAAGTATATAACTATTTTTCAACTTACCTATACAAAGAGGTCTGAAACCATTTGTGTCTCGCATACCAATTAATTTACTCGGCGACATCATAACAACCGAAAATGCACCTTTTAATTTATTCATTGTTTTTTCAACGGCTTCTTCGATTGTAGCAGAAATAAGTCTTTGACTTGCCACTATATATGATATAATTTCGGCATCACAACCTGCTTGAAATATTGCTCCGCCCAATTCAAGTTCTTTTTTCAATTCAACAACATTTGTCAAAGAGCCATTATGAGCTATGGAAAGTGAGCCATTTATATATCTTATAACAAGCGGCTGAGCTGCTGCTCTATCAATATTAGGGTCTGTCAAATCATATCTGACATTTCTTACGTGGCCAATAGCTATATTGCCTTCCGGTAATTTTTCCAAATTTTTCTGATTTAGGGCTTCACTAACTAAACCCACATCTTTCAGACATTTAATTTCACCGTCTTTGTTTACTGCCAAACCTGCTCCTGCCTGGCCTCTATGTTGTAAAGATAGTAAAGCAAGATATGTTTCTTCAACAATATCTAAATTATCATTGTTGTATATACCAAATACTCCACAATCCTCATTAAGCATAAATAAAACCTCTCTTTATATGGTCAAAAATCCACTAATTTTCAGTATATTAATTGATTATAATTCAAGTAATTTTTGTTGAATAGCCTGATTTTTTTCCTCAATAGCATTAACCATATCAATTTTTTCTTTTGCAAGTTTATGGGCAAGTTCGTCATTAGACAATGCTAACATCTGAACTGCAAGTATAGCAGCATTTTTAGCACCGTTTACGGCAACCGTTGCAACAGGTATTCCGCTTGGCATCATAACTGTTGCGAGTAATGCGTCTAATCCTTCAAAGGTTGATTTTATAGGAATACCTATAACCGGCAATGTAGTATGTGCTGCAAGTACACCTGCAAGATGTGCTGCCATACCTGCGGCGGCTATAATCACTCCAAAACCATTTTCCTTGGCGGTTGCTGAAAATTCAGCAGCCTCCTGTGGTGTTCTATGTGCAGACAATATTCTTGCTTCAAAAGGCACACCATATTTTTTTAATACCTGAACAGCCCCTGAAACTATTGGGAAATCACTATCGCTGCCCATAATAACGGCAACTTTCTTAATTTCTGACATAAAATATACACTCCTGTCAATATACTGAATTTTTATAATAATTTACAATATACTACTGATTATAACATATTCACAGTTTTGTTACAATACTTTTTTAATTAAGGTTGTGGGGCTTTGCTTTGCTTTACAATCCAATATGGCTCTGCCCTCGACCCGTTGAGAGAACCTTTTGAAAAAAGTTCTATTAAAACTTTTAAAACTTTCAAGAAATTTAAAAATTCCCACACAAAAATTTATATTTATGTGTGGGAATTAAAATAATATTATAATTTTGGTTTTTGTATATTTCTATCAGTTGCAATTTCTTTAATAGAAGTTGCAAGTCCTGCAAGGCTTTGTATTTCTGATGGAATAATAATTTTAGTAGCTTTACCATCTGCTGCTTTCTGGAATGCCTCTAAGCTTTTTAATGCAATAACCGCATCTGTTGGTGAAACCTCATTTAACATTTGCAAACTTTGTGCATACGCTTTTTGTACAGCAAGAATAGCTTCTGATTCACCTTGTGCTTCTATAATTTTTGATTCTCTCATAGCTTCTGCTCTCAGGATTGCCGATGCCTTATTACCTTCTGCAATAAGGATTTCACTTCTTTTAGCACCCTCTGCATCAAGAATTTTAGCACGGCGTTCTCTTTCAGCTTTCATTTGTTTTTCCATAGCGTCTTGGATTTCTCTTGGCGGCAAAATATTCTTCAATTCAACTCTATTTACTTTAATGCCCCAAGCATCTGTTGCTTCATCAAGGATAGAACGAATTTTTTTATTAATACTGTCACGAGCCGTTAAAGTATTATCAAGTTCAAGTTCACCGATAATATTTCTTAATGTTGTAGCTGATAAATTTTCAATAGCTGATATAGGACTTTCCACACCATAAGCATAGAGCTTTGGGTCAGTAATCTGAAAATATACAACCGTATCAATTTGCATTGTAACATTATCCTTGGTTATAACAGGCTGAGGAGGGAAATCTAAAACTTGTTCTTTTAAAGATACTTTACGGGCAATTCTCTCTATAAAAGGCAACTTAATATGCGGCCCCGTAGCCCAAGTTGAATTATATGTTCCAAGTCTTTCGATAACAAACGCATTAGCCTGTGGAACAATTTTTATACACGAAATTACAACTAAAATTAATATTAATACAACTGCTATAATAAGATATGGCATATCAATCTACCTACTTTCTTATAAAATTATACATTAATCGTTTGTTTAACAGGTTCAACTATAAGTTTTACACCATCTATTTTTAAAACCATAACTTCTGAACCGACAGAAATTTTATCTTTTCCCTCTGATATAGCCGTCCAAATATTTCCTAAAACTTTAACCTGTCCCTTTGATTCAATTCCACCGATTTCTTCTACAACAATTCCTATTTTACCAACACATCTGCCGGAATTTGTATCTTCAACTTTTAATTTTATGAATTTTTTTACAAAAGGTCTTGCAACTACAAGACTGACAATAGACAAGATTAAAAATATCACTAACTGCCATATAAATGGTACTCCTAAAAAACTTGCTATTAAGGCTGCAACTGAGCCTAACATAAACCAAATTGATATAAGCTGACCATTTATAGATTCTAAAAAAATAGTTAATATTATTATTCCAAACCATATTAATGATATAGTCCAGTCCATCATAAACACCTTCCCTTCTTATGATTTATTATAACAAAAAATCTTTTTATTTTCAACAATAAAATGATACAATTTGACTAATTTACAAGATATTCATAAGATTTAAAATCTTTTCCGAATTAGGATATAATTGTTATATATGTAAAATATTTACAGATGTAGAAATTATTTTTATTTTACAAAAAATACATATAATTTTTATAGTTTATATGATATAATATATGTTAAAAAAAATAAAGGGGTGTTTATGCAATGGCTTTTGATGCTTTTTCGGCGGGTGTTGAAATAGGAGGTTTACGCTCCAAGAACGACATTAAAATTTTAATTTGTTATTTACTTAAAAGTATTTCTACTCCTTTAAGTGAGGAAGATATTGTCAGCGTCTTACAGGAAAATAATCTTGCCAATTATTTTGAAGTTGTATCAGCCTTTGAGGATTTAAAAAATATGAATAATATTTATTCTTATGATAAAAACGAACTTTACTCCGTAACCGAAACAGGCAAACTCATTGCTGAGCAATTAATATCGTCTGTTCCAATCTCTGTAAGAGAAAAAACTTTAAATACTGCCATAAATCTTCTTTCAAAAAGGCAGCTCGAAAAAGAAAATACAGTTGAAATTACCCCTCTTGAAAACGGTTATTCTGTAAAATGCACAGTAGTTGGTGATGTTAATAATTCAAACGAGTTACTATCTTTTATGCTTTATGTACCTGATTTATTACAGGCAAATCAGGTTAAAGAAAATTTTCAAAAAAGACCTGATTTAATATACCGTATTATACTTGCAGGTGTTACTATGGATAATGATTTAATTAAAGATATTTTCAATGAAATATAAAAAAAATATCTCTGTTACTTTTTTTAAATTGTAACAGAGATATTTTTTGAAGTTGCAGAGAAATACTCAAATAAGAGAATTTTTATAATTTTATTTTACAAATATATTGTAAATAGATTTAATAGCATTTTCAAAATCTTCATTTCTTACACCGATAATTATATTCAACTCACTCGAACCTTGGTCTATCATCTTAATATTAATATTAGCTTTTGCAAGAGCCTCAAATATTTTTGCGGCTGTACCTCTGTTTGATTTCATTCCTCGTCCTACTACCGCAATAAGTGCAAGATCTGTTTCAAGTTCGATAGAATCAGGTGAAGCATATTTATGGATTGCTGACATTACTAACTGTTCTTTTTCCTCAAACTCCGTTTGATGGACGAATATTGTCATTGTATCTATACCTGACGGAGTATGCTCAAATGAAATACCATTTTCCTCAAATGCACTCAAAACTTTTCTGCCGAAGCCAATTTCGGAGTTCATCATATCTTTTTCGATATTAACAGCGGTGAAGCCTTTTTTGCCTGCTATACCTGTAATAATATTAGGTGTTTTTTTGCAGGTACTTTCAACAATCATAGTTCCCTCATCTTGCGGAGCATTAGTATTTCTTATATTTATCGGAATACCTTCTTTTCTTACAGGGAAAATAGCATCTTCGTGCAATACCGTTGCACCCATATATGACAATTCTCTAAGTTCCTTATAAGTAATTGTTGTAATAACCTGAGGATTATTAACTATTCTTGGGTCTGCAACCAAAAATCCTGATACATCTGTCCAATTTTCGTATAAGTCTGCCTTTATTGCCTTAGCAACGATTGAACCGGTTACATCTGAACCGCCCCTCGAAAATGTCTTAACTTCACCATTCTTTTTCGCACCATAAAATCCCGGTACAACAGCTCTTTCTACACTTTCAAGTTTTTTGGATAAAATCTCATTTGTTAGACTTGCATTAAATGTTCCGTCATCATTAAAGAAAATAACCGTTGCGGCATCGACAAACTCATAGCCTAAATAATTAGCCATAATTATACCATTGAGATATTCGCCTCTTGACGCAGCGTAATCAACACCTATCTGATCAATAAAATTCTTTTCTAAAACTTCAAACTCGTAATCGAGAGATAAATCTAAACCTAAACCATTAATAATCTCATTATAACGAGCTTTAATTTTCTCAACAGAATCTTTAATACTTTTGCCTTCTGAGGCAGTTCTATAACAATTATAAAGCATATCTGTTACTTTTATATCATCTGGAAATCTTTTTCCCGGTGCAGACGGTACAACAAATTTTCTGCTTTCATCTGCTCTTATAATATCACTGACCTTTTTAAATTGCTCGGCACTTGCAAGCGAACTGCCGCCGAACTTTACTACCTTTTTCATTTTATATTACCTCCACATTTTATAATAAATCACTTTCAGATATTTTTATAATAAATTAAACGCAAACCTTTTAATAAAAGGTTGCTGTCATATATTATATTTTTTTTGCAATAAGGTATTATACAACCCGATAAACCGCCTGTTGCCACGACTGTTGGTATACAGTTTATTTCTTGTTCTATCCTATCAATAATACCGTCTATCATAGCAGCATTACCGAATATAGCACCACTTTTCATACAATCTACTGTATTTTTTCCTATGATATTTTTTGGCGGTTCAAGGCTTATCTTCATAAGTTGTGATGTTTTCGAAATCAATGCCTCTTGCGATACATCAACACCGGGTATTATTATGCCACCTAAATAATTATTTTTTTTATCTATGACTGAAATAGTAGATGCTGTACCCATATCAATTATTATAAGAGGTTTAGAATAGTAATTTATACCTGCGACAGCATTTACTACTAAATCGCTTCCTAATTGTGCGGGATTATCTATTGTAATATTAAGTCCCGTTTTTAATCCCGGTGATACTATCATAGGTCTTTTACCGATTAGCTTTTGTACAGCGGATTTTATAGTATTAACAAGCGGCGGTACTACACTTGATACTATACTACCTTCTATATCTTTAATGCTAATATTATTCATATTAAAGATATTCATAAAAGTAATCGCATATTCATCATCAGTTTTAATCCTGTCGGTCGCTATTCTTGATACAAATAATATATTATCTTCTTTAAAACAGCCTATAACTATATTTGTATTTCCTATATCAAGTGCAAAAATCATAATATCACTCTCCAAAAAATTAATATTAATTATTAGGCTCTAATTCTGAAATCTTATTTACAGAATGTGTTCTTTCATAGACGCAAAACGCTACATTTGTGCAGTGGTCTGCTATTCTTTCGAGATTTGTAAGCAAATCCATAAATACAGCGCCTGATGCGGCTGTACATTCGCCTCTATTTAATCTTTCGATATGATTTTCTTTTGACAGTTGAGTTAAATCATCTATCCTGTCCTCTAAATCATTAATCTCTTTAACCAGAGAAATATTGTATGAATTTGTCATAAACATATCTATTGAATCATTAATTATTGCAAATACGCTTTTGTTAATCTGACTTAATTCCTCTTGTGCGACAATACTTAACGGTGCTGTTTCATCAATAATTTGTTCGGCAAGTTCGCATAAATTTTCGCAATGGTCACCTATTCTTTCCAAATCCGTAACTACATGATGTAATGCTCCTAATGTCAATCTATCTTTATCGTCTATATCAAGTGCATTTATTTTTATAAGATATTGAGTAATATTATAATTTAAAAAGTCTATAACTTCTTCATTTTCGGCAACTTTTGCAGACATTGTTTTATCTTTTTCCATAACAGCCTTCATAGAATATGTATAATTCCATCTTGCTAAATCGCACATTCTTTCAACTTCTTTAATAACCTGCGTAACTGCCATAGCAGGCATACCAAGTATTCTTTGGTCGAGATATTTCATTCTTAGAGCTGTTTCTTCTTCATCTTTACCCGGAACTACTCTTCTTGCAATCTTTATCAACAAATCACTCATTGGTAATAACAAAGCCGTACTTACCACATTGAATAATATATGAATTATTGAAATTTGCAGCTGGACACTGTTTGGAGCAATAGCTTGTATCCAACTTGTCAAAGGCAAAATTAAAGTCAATATTATAAATAATAACGAACCAAAAATATTAAATGTTAAATGAACTACGGCAGTTCTTTTGGCTGCTCTGCTTGCACCTATTGAAGAAATCATTGCTGTTATACAAGTACCAATATTTTGACCATATACAAAAAATATAGCATTTGGAAGCGATATAGCCCCCGCCGATGCAAGAGATATAAGAACACCCGTAGATGCCGATGAACTTTGTATAAGTGCTGTAAATCCAATACCAATAAGTATTCCAATAGCCGGATTTGAAAAAGTTGAAATTATACTAAGAAAAAATTCCGATTCTTTTAGAGGTGACATAGCATTACTCATTGTTGACATACCAAAGAATAACATACCAAAACCTGCTATAACCTGACCAAGATTTTTATAGAAATTCTTTTTAAAGAACATAACAAAAAGCACTCCTATAAAAATCGCTATTGGTGCAATCTCTGAAATTTTCAAGGACATCATAAGTCCCGTAACAGTTGTACCAATATTAGCACCCATTATAACACCAACTGCTTGTCCAAGGGTCATTATACCGGCATTTACAAATCCTATTACCATAACCGTTGTTGCAGACGAGCTTTGTATTACTGCTGTAACTACAAATCCCACTAATGTTCCCAAAAATTTATTTTTAGTTAATTTACTTATAAGAGTTCTCAGCTTACTTCCTGCACAAAGTTCCAATCCTTCTCCCATTATTTTCATACCATACAGAAAAAGAGCCAGCCCTCCTAACATAAGTAATAAATCTTTGAGGTGCATATAAATTCCTCCAAATGTCAATATTAGTTCATTTATTTAACAATATTAAATTCAACATAACTATATTTATGATATTATATTTACGACTTTTTTTATTGCGTTAAAGGAAATTTGCGATTTTTTTCGCCGATATTCTATTATAAGCACAAAACAATAAAAAATTTGTTATATCATTTATGCAAATTTCCATTAAATATACAATAACATACCATACAGATATTTATATAACCTTTAAAGATAATAATTATTACATAATATCAAAAAATTCAATTGGTCTATTAGCAAAAATCACGAAGAAATCGTTTACTTTTTCGGTGAAATCCTTAGAGTAAGCGCAACAAAAAATCAGCCTGTTTATCAAACGGCTGATTTTTGTTTTACGGAACTTAAATAAGACAAAAATTCGCTTTTTTTATTTATGATAAATATATAATTTTATCAGTAAATGAACTTGATTTTATAAATTCAGTTTGAGGAAATTTACTTGAAAGCATAGCTATCAAATCATTAGCGAATATATCTTCTGTTTTATAGTGACCGGCATCAACTACCGTTATATTATTCTCTCCGGCAAATATAATTTCGTGATGTTTTATTTCTCCTGTAACAAACGCATCTGCACCTTCTTTTACAACATCAAAAATTAAATCTCCGCCTGCACCACCGCATACAACAACATTTTTAATAATTTTATCGCTTTGTATATATCTGACGCCTTGTGCATTAAGACATTTTGCGGTATAATTTGCAAATTCTCTGTCGGTCATTCCAAATAACAATTCACCAAATATAGCACCATATTTTTCTAAAACTCTTGTATTTTGTAGTTTTAATGCTTTTGCAAAAGAATAATTTACACCCTTTTCCGCCATATCATAATTTGTATGTGCAGCAATTACATCTATATTATTTTGAATTAATTTATATTGCACGCTATTTTTATCTATTCGCCTTAATGGATTAAATATAATAGGGTGATGACTTATTATCAAATCTGCACCTATTTCTTTTGCCTCATCTGCAACTAAATTTGTAATATCAAGAGTTACAAGTACCTTTTTTACATTTGTATTATATTCTCCGATTAATAATCCTACATTATCATAACTCATAGCCATCTCAAACGGTGCTATTTCATTTATATAATCATATATATCTTTAACTTTAATCAATTATATCACTTCCATAAGGTGCAATTTTATTTATTAAATCCAATATTTCAGGCGATTTATAGCCTTCATACTTATTTCTTAAATGATGTAACAAACTGTCGATATATTTTTGAGTAGTATCTGACCTGTCATTTACAAGCAGTCCCATATAATTAAAAAAATCGTCATTTTCCCGTATATTTCCACTATAAATCCATTTCATAACCGTATAAACTTTACCCATAGCCATAACAGATTTTTCTTCTATTAAATCAAAACCTTCTGCTGATAAATCTTTACGGACAATCTCTCCCTTAGTCATAGGCTGTAAAATTAATGTTATATCCTTATTTTTCACCCAATCAGCCGATAAAATAATATTTCTTATTAGTTCACCGCCCATTCCGGCTATAATTACACAATCACATTCACCGGTTTTAAATTCTTTAAGTCCATCAGATAATCTTGTTGTAACAAAATCTTCTGCATCATATTGCAAAATATGTTTTTTAGCTGAATTTAACGGTTCTCTTCTTATATCTGACGCTATTGCCGAACAAGCTATATTATTTTTGCAAAGCCATATTGGCAAATATGCGTGGTCTGTTCCTATATCTGCAACCTTTGAACCTCTTTTTACCATATCAGCACAAACTTGCAATCTTAAATCCAATTTAAATAATCTTTTTGATTTTGTACTGTTGTCCAAATACACTTTCCCCTTTATACACTTAAAAAGGGCGACAATCAGTATAATTGTCTGCCCTTTTGGTTAGTACGAAAAATTAAAACTTTATTTATTTGCCAAATGTGCATTAATTTTTGCTACCATTTCATCAACATCGCAACCGTGTACTTCACAGGCCTGCTCTAATGATTCGCCTGTTGATGCAGGACAACCTAAACAATGCATTCCCATTTCTATAAAAAATTTTGATGTAGTTACATCAAGTTGTAAAATTTCGCCTATTAACATATCTTTTGTAACTTGTGCCATATTAAAAATTCACCATACCTTCTGTTTTAATTTATTATATCAAATTATATCACATACATCTACTATTTGCAATATTAAATCGCCAAAAAACATTTTTTACAAAAAAACCGGTTGTCTTTCTTATCAAAAACTAATATAATTAAAGTAACAATATTATATTTTGGGGGACTTATACTGAAAAAAATACTTTTACTTTTTACATTTATAATACTTATTATTCTAAGCGGAGTATGTGTTTATGCAAAAGATACAAAATATAAAATAGATGATATTGATATGACTATAAGTTTTGATGATTCTATGGTTGTATTTACAAAAGATACTTCACCGGATTATAAATACCTCTCCTATACGGTTATGACATACGAAGAACTTATGGATTATATGGATAAAAATAATATATGCCTTCAAGCTCAAACAAAAGACTCTGCTCTTTCTATGGCTATAACTTATCAGAAAAATGATGCTGCATCTCGAATATTTAATCTATCCGAAGTTTCAGAAGAAAATTTGCAGGATATTATTAATGAATTTACAGCGTCAAAAGATTATTTGAATTGTAAAAAACATTATATCAATGAAATATTGTATTTGTATATGGATTTTTCCGACAGTACCGAAAAAGGTCAGAAAAACGGAATACAGTATTATACCATAATAAATGGTTTTGAAATTATATTCACTGTACAAACAACAGAAGATTTTTCGGATAATCTTTTTAATGATATTGAGAGTATTATGAATACGGTAACTTTTGATAATATCGAAGAAATGCCTCAGAAAATTCAAGAGGTCAGCACTTTGGAAAAAGTAATAACTATAATAATTGAAATTTTATTATCGCTTGCCGTAATAATGACAATATTTATTATATTTGTAGCAGCACCACGCAGAGAATACAAACAAAAAATTGCTTCACAAAAACGCAATAAATTTACCAAAAAATATATTTATAAATCAAACAATAAAAATTCAAAATTACAAACTATACAAAAACTTTCTAACAAGAGAAAATTACCCACTCATAAAGAAAATACTAAAAAATAAAACAGATTTTAGGGGGAATACTCTATGAACAGCATACTGATAAAAAAAATAAGGGTTATTGATTATTCACAATCCATAGACAATGAATTGGATATTTTGATTGATAATGGTTGTATTAAAGATTTAAAAAAAGATATAAACGAAAATGCTGATATAATTATTGATGGCAGAGGATTAATTGCCGCACCGGGTCTTGTTGATATGCACGTACATTTGCGTGACCCCGGATTTACTCATAAAGAGGATATTTATAGCGGCTGCAAGAGTGCTGCCGCAGGTGGCGTTACAAGTTTGCTTGCTATGCCAAATACTAAACCTGCCGTAGACAATCCTGAAATAGTAAAATATATAATAGATAAATCTAAATCCGCCGATGCAAATGTCTATGTTTGTGCAAGTATCTCGAAAAATCTCGAAGGTGAAAATATTTGTAATCTTGAAGAACTTGCAGATGCCGGTGCAATAGCATTTTCCGATGATGGCAGACCGGTTGTAAGTACTGCTGTTATGGCCGAAGCAATGAAAAAAGCCGATAAACTCGGACTTCTGGTTACTGCTCACTGTGAAGATTTATCCCTTGCAAAAGGCGGTATAATTAATGAGGGTAAAATTTCCGAAAAATTGGGAGTTAAAGGTATTCCAAATGCCGCAGAAGATTGCGGAACTGCAAGAGAAATAGCTCTTGCAGCTGCTTATAATGTACCTGTTCATATTTGCCACGTTAGCACTGCCGGTTCTGTGGCACTTATACGAGATGCTAAAAGGCGCGGCGTCAAAATAACGGCTGAAACTTGTCCGCATTACTTTATGCTTACGGAAAATGAATTACTCAAAAAAGATGCCGATTATAGAATGAATCCGCCTTTACGAACAGAAACCGACAGACTTGCTGTTATTGAGGGTCTGAAGGACGGCACTATCGATGTAATCGTTACAGACCACGCTCCGCATACTGCAAAAGAAAAATCCGATTTTCAAACTGCTCCTAATGGTTCTATTGGTATGGAAACCTCATTTATTGCAAGCATTACATCTCTTGTTGTCGGCGGTCATCTTACCTTAAATGAACTTATTAATAAAATGTCAGCCAAACCTGCAAATTTACTTAAAATTAACGCAGGAACTCTACACATTGGGGCTAATGCTGATATAGTAATATTCAGTATTGGCGACACTTATATTGTAGACATAAATAAATTACACGGTAAATCAACCAATACACCATTTAAAAATATGAAAATGTCCGCAAAAATTCATACTACTATTTGCAATGGAAAAATCGTTTATAATGGTGATTAATATAAATTAAATTCTTAGGAGGACTTTTAATATGGCTTTTGATAGACTTATTAAATCAATTGTAGAAAAACAAAATCCAACTGTGGCAGGTCTTGACCCTAAACTTGACTTTATCCCTGATTATATTAAAGATAAGGCTTTTGAAAAATATGGAAAAACACTTGAAGGTGCTGCAAGTGCAATACTTGAATATAACAAAGGTCTTATCGATGAACTTTATGATATTGTTCCAGCTGTTAAACCTCAATCCGCTTATTATGAGATGTATGGTTGGCAAGGCGTTAAAACACTTGCAGAAACAATTTCCTATGCTAAAAACAAAGGATTATTTGTTATAACCGATGCTAAAAGAAATGATATAGGTGCTACTATGGAAGCCTACGCAAACGCTCATATAGGCACTACTGATATTTGCGGAGAAACTGTACAAGCCTTTGGTGCTGATGCAGTTACCGTCAATGGATATTTAGGTTCAGATGGTATAAATCCTCTTTTAGATATTTGCAGCAAACTTGACAAAGGTATATTTGTTTTGGCTAAAACTTCAAATCCATCTTCCGGAGAATTGCAGGATAAAATTATTAATAACAGAACCACTATATATGAAACTATGGGTAAAATGTGTGAAGTCTGGGGCGAAAAAGTTATGGGAAAATATGGTTATTCAGGTGTAGGTGCTGTTGTAGGTGCGACTTATCCCGAACAACTTAAGGAATTAAGAAATAAATTACCTAAGACATTTTTCTTAGTACCGGGATACGGGGCACAAGGAGGTAACGCAAAAGATGTTGCCCTTGCTTTTGATAAAAATGGTCTGGGTGCTATTATAAATTCTTCAAGAGCAATTATGTGTGCTTGGAAAAAAGAAAATTGCAATCCGGAAGATTATGCTAAGGCGGCTCGCAGAGAGGCTATCCGTATGAAAAATGAAATTATCAATTATATTGGTGAAATAAAATGTTAATAATTTAAAAATTGTTTTATAAACATTTGAATAAAATACTTAAAAATATCAAAAAATATCTTGTATCTAATTTTCTGCTGGTTAAAAGGATTTTTTTAATATGAAAAAGATTTTATTCTGGGTTTGCAGTATGTTGGCAGGACTTTTAAACGGATTGTTGGGGGCAGGCGGGGGTATGGTTATTGTCCCTTTACTTCGACAAAAAACCGATACAAGAAAAGCCCACGCTACATCTATCGCTATAATTTTGCCAATAAGCATTATAAGTGCTATATTCTATTATTATAAAGGTGTTGTAAGTATCTCAGATGCAGCACCTTATATAATATGGGGATTAATAGGTGCTGTAATAGGTATAATACTTTTATCCAAAATCAAACCTAAATGGATACGAAAATTATTCGCTATACTTATGATTTGGGCGGGTTGGAGGTTAATGGTAAGATGACAGATATTTTTTCAATTATAAGTGGTATTATGTCCGGACTTTTAGGTGCTATGGGTATGGGCGGCGGCGGTATTCTTATAATTTGCCTTACTGTTTTTAATAATATTCCCCAGCAATTAGCGCAAGGTATAAATCTTATTTTCTTTATACCTATTGCAATACTTTCAGTGATTATTTATAGCTTTAAAAGATTAATCGTTTGGAAAACTGCTATACCGTTTGCCATATTTGGAATAATTGGCAGTATTATAGGTGTGTATATTAGCTATAATATAAGTCCCGTATGGCTCGGAAGGATTTTTGGTATTTTATTATTGTTTATGGGCATAAAAGAGCTATTTTCAAGAAATAAGGAACCTAAACATTGACAAAATATAAATAATTGATATAATAAAATCTGTAATAGTAAATCTATTTCGCATAATTGAAAAAGAGAAGGTAAGATTTAATGTTAGGATTTTATAACTATACGGTTATTGTTACATATTTAGGGCTTGTTTCTGCTATAATGGGAATTTTTAGTGCTATCAGCGGACAACCGGTGGTTTCTATATATTGTCTTATTCTCTCCGGTGCTTGTGATATGTTTGACGGAAAAATCGCTCGCACAAGAGAAAGAACTACCCAAGAACAAAAATTTGGAATACAAATAGATTCTTTATCAGATTTAGTTTGTTTTGGCGTTCTGCCCGCAGTAATAGCCTATACCCTAAATCCATCATCAAAACTTTGGTTTATACCTGTTATATATGTTTTAGCTGCACTTATAAGACTTGCCTATTTTAATGTAACAGAAGAAGAAAGACAAAAACATACCACAGAGGTAAGAAAATATTATGAAGGATTACCCGTTACAAGTGCAGCCGTTATATTTCCGATTGTCTATTGTTTAAAACAATTTACGCAGGGCTATTTTCACATAATATATAATTGTTTTATGATATTTGTGGCATTACTTTTCTTATTAAGATTTAAACTTAAAAAACCCGGTATGAAAGGTATTATGGTTTTTCTTGCTATCGGTATTCTTGAATTGGCACTCGTTATTTTCTTTGCAAAATGATATTACTTTTAGGCTATATAATATATAGCCTATTTATTTTTTACTGAAAGAGAGAATGTTTGAATATGAGAAAAAAAATTAAAATAGACTATTCCCCAAAAGGCATAACAGGAACACTGTATAATACTACTTATGGCAGAATTATACTTAAGATACTAACTAAGCCTTTTGTTTCAAAATTAGGCGGATTATATATGAACTCTAAGTTATCTAAACTTATGATTAAATCTTTTATCCGAAAAAATAATATAAATATGGACGAATATGAAATAGAAACTTATAATTGTTATAATGATTTTTTTACAAGGAGGATAAAAAAAGATAAACGCCCTATTTCAATAAATTGTGAAGATTTTATTTCTCCTTGCGATTCAAAACTTACTGTATATAAAATAAATGAAAGCTCTTTATTTAATATTAAAGACTCTTTTTACAGTATTAAAGACCTAATCGGTAATAACGAAATTTATAAAGATTATATAGGCGGAATGTGTCTTATTTTCAGACTTGCCGTTGACGACTACCACAGATACTGCTACATAGATAACGGTTATAAGGGTAAAAATATTCATATCAAAGGCGAATTTCACACAGTACAGCCTGTTGCTTTAAATAATTATAATATTTATAAAAGAAATACAAGAGAATATACTGTACTTCATACCGATAATTTTAATGATGTTATACATATTGAAGTCGGTGCTTTAATGGTTGGCAAAATTAAAAATTATCATCAGGAATATACTTTTAAAAAAGGTGAAGAAAAAGGTATGTTTTTATTTGGTGGTTCAACAATTGTTCTTCTTGTAAAAAAAGATACTGTTCTTATTGATGACGAAATAATGGAAAATACCAAAAACGGTTTTGAAACCGTTGTAAAATATGGAGAAAAAATCGGCATTGGCAATTTTAACTTTTTTTAGAGAGGTTTTTGCCGAAAAATGAATATAGATAATAAATTATTAAGTAATTTGGATAATCTTAAGAATAAACGCATACAGTTATACGATTATTACTGCACATAAAAAATAAAATTAAAAAATAGACATTCCCTCTGCTTATATAGTCAGAGGGAATTTTTATTAGACCTATTAACTAAATTGTAATAATATTTTCTATTTACACAGCATATAAATTTATTGCAATAAAAGGAGGTGTTTTTTTGTATATAAATTTCAGAATATATAAATTTGTAACAGCTATATTTTGTACTTTTATTCTTGTATTGTTCTTATCACTTACAATTTATACTAAAATAAATACTGATAATATCATAGAAACTAATCAAGATGAAGTAGGTATTAAAGTTCCTATCATTATGTATCACGGTATATCGAAGAATAACAATCTTCTTGGTAACTATGTTATTTCTTATGACGAATTTGAAAGCGATTTAAAATATCTTTCCGAAAATAACTATAATACCATTGTTATTTCTGATTTAATAAACTACATAGAGAAAAAAATACCTCTGCCAAAAAATCCTATAATATTGACTTTTGACGATGGATATTACAATAATTATCTTTACGCCAAACCCTTGCTTGAAAAGTATAATTTTAAAGCTATAATATCCCCTATTGTATATTATAGCGAATTTTATTCAAAAAACCCTAATAATAATCCTAATTATTCGCATTGTACTTGGGATAACCTAAAAGAAATGATGAATTCCGGAACTTTTGAAATACAAAATCATTCGTATAACTCACATAAAAATTCAAATAACCGAAATGGTATAAAGAAAAATTCAAGTGAAACACTTGATGAGTACAGGGAATTCATTAATGGTGATGTTATGAAAGCCCAAGATATGATTAAACAAAACCTTAATTATACACCTATTGCTGTTACATATCCATTTGGTGCGACAAATAGTGATACGCTGCTTATAGTTAAGGAAATGGGATTTAAATGCACTATTGGTTGTGAAGAAAAAATCAATTATATCACAACTGACAGTAACTGCTTATACGAATTAGGAAGATTTTTGAGAAAAAGCGGTGACAGCCTCATCAATATCTTATCTAAATATACCAATAAATAATTAATTGAAAGCGAGGATTTTTCAATGCCAACATTATATTTAAGTCCATCTTTGCAGGAGTTTAACCCTTATGTCGATGGTGGAAATGAAGAATATTATATGAATCTTATAGCTGATGAAATGATGCCATATCTTATATCCAGCGGCATTGAGGTTACAAGAAACAACCCTGAACAAACCCTTTCACAAGTTATCAGCGATTCTAATAAGGGAAATTATGATTTACACCTTGCATTACATTCCAATGCTGCACCCCCCGCACTTGCCGGTCAAATTACAGGTTCAGACTTTTACTATTATGCAAATAGTTCCAGAAGTAAATCCATTGCTGAATTATTTGCAAATAATTTTAAAGCTATATATCCTGAACCATCAAAAGTAAGAACGGTTTCAACAACATCACTTGCCGAATTAACCCGCACAAGAGCTCCTGCCATATTAATTGAAATTGCATACCACGATAATCCGCAGGAAGCCCAATGGATTAGGGATAATATTGGCGAAATTGCCGAAAACCTTGCATTATCTGTTGCTGAGTATTTTGGTATAACACTCGAACAACCTACTTCTCCGAAAAGAGCCATAGTAAATACTCAGACTACACCCTTAAATATAAGAAGTCAAGCAAGCATTACCTCGCCTATTCTTACACAAGCGCCAAAAGGTGCAAGTTTAATTGTATATGGTGAAGAAAACGGTTGGTATCTTGTATCGTATAACGGTACACGAGGCTATGCTAAGTCCGAATTTGTTCAAATTATTAGTTAATATGCTATATTAAATATATTTTAAAAAACAGCACTTTCTACGGTATAATATTATATCATAGAAAGTGCTTTTATTATAAAATCGTCTACCACTGATAATACTTAAATTATCTCCTTACAGATATATTTCTGTCTGCAAGATATTTTTTTAAGTTTGGAATAGTTATTTCTCCGAAGTGAAACAACGAAGCTGCCAAAACTGCATCTGCCTTACCTGTCGTAAATGCGTCATAAAAATGTTCCATATTTCCTGCACCACCAGACGCAATTACCGGTATGCCAACATTTTCTGATACTGCTCTTGTTAAATCTAAATCATAACCATTTTTAACTCCATCACAGTCCATACTGGTTAAAAGGATTTCACCTGCCCCACGTTTTTCTGCCTCTATTGCCCACTTTACGGCGTCTATACCGGTATTAATTCGTCCGCCGTTTATATATATGTCCCAACCTGAATTATCTGCTCTTTTTTTAGCGTCAATAGCTGTTACAACGCATTGACTTCCAAATTTATATGAAGCCTCATTAATAATTTCAGGCCTTTTTATTGCTGCGGAATTTACCGAAACTTTATCAGCCCCTGCCCTAAGAATTTCCGTAAAATCATCTATTGTTCTTATTCCTCCGCCTACGGTAAATGGTATAAATATATTATCAGCAACCGCATTTACTATATCAATCATTATACCTCTTGCGTCAGATGATGCTGTAATATCAAGAAGTACAAGTTCATCTGCTCCTTGTTTATCGTATATCTTAGCTGCTTCAACGGGGTCACCCGCATCTCTAAGGTTTAAAAATTCCGTTCCTTTTACGACTCTGTTATCTTTCACATCAAGACAAGGTATTATTCTTTTAGCATACATAATATTACTTAACCTCCTCTTGTGTTATTTCAATAAAGTTTTTCAATATTTTTATACCTACATCTCCGCTTTTTTCAGGGTGAAATTGTGTAGCAAATATATTTTTATATCTGACGGAGGCATCTATTTTAACGCCATATTCGGTTTGAGCCGAAACTATATCCTTATCCTCTGCTTTTAAATAATACGAATGTACAAAATAAACATAAGGATTACCCTCTATACCTCTGAAAATTCCGTCTTTTTTAATTATATCGAGGGAGTTCCAACCCATATGTGGTATTTTCAAGTTATTGATTGACGGAATTTTTGTTATATCTCCCTTTAATAATCCTAAGCCCTTTACATCAGGGCTTTCCTCACTACCCGGGAATAAAAGCTGTAATCCTAAGCATATTCCTAAAAAAGCCTTTCCGGTATTTATAAAATCAATAATTGCATTTTTTAAATCATTTTTTATCATTGAAGCCATAGCATCGCCAAAAGAACCTACGCCCGGCATTATGGCACCATCAGCCATTAAAATTTTATTTTTATCATTTGTAATAAAAGACTCACAACCTATAAAATTCAGTGCTTTTACCACGCTTTGTAAATTACCTGCTCCATAATCAATAACTGCTATCATTAATTAAATCCCACACTTTAAATATTTTTTATATTTTGATTATACAATATAAAACCTATAAAATCAAGAAAAAGACTGTTTTTTTACGAAAACAGTCTTTAATATTATTCAAGTTTATACAGACAAGAGTTATTTTTACATAACTATGCCGTTTTCAAATTATATTAAAATCCGCCTGAGCGTTCAGAACCGATGATAACCTGCAAAAAAGCAGGTGGGTGTTCGGACGAGTACGCACGCTCCCTTCGTCCGCATATAACTATTATAATAAATTACAATGTTATAGCGGGAGGTCTGCAATTGTGAAACGAAACTGAACTCCCTATTTAAAATGTTGTAGGGTTATATAGGCACTTTCACGGCACAGGCAGACTTTATTCAAGATTTACTACACTATTATTATATCACAATATCATATAAAAATAAATAGAAATTTTATGAATTTTAAGAAATATTTATTATTTATTCTTGTGGTTCTTCTTCATCTTCAAACATTTCTGAATAACGGGTTTCAAATATATCTGCCAATTTGTCTAAAAGTTCTTCGTCCTCAACTTCTGCGAGTTGTGGTTCTCCGTCTTCTTCAAAAGCCTCAAATATATAATATGTTCCATCATTTTCAACATCGTCTGACTCAAAGTTAGGCATTAAAGCATAATAAACTTTATCATCGAGTTCTACTGTATCAAGGATTTCAAATTCGTATTCTGTTCCCTCATCATCAGTAAGTGTTATTAAATCTGCTTCGTATTCATTATTCATATAAAAAATCGCTCCTTTCAAGTAGCTAATTATATTTTATCTATATATAAGGTATCTGTCAAGTAAATTTACAAATTTTTATAAAATAAAGCTGAATTTTACTATACTATTGGCTAAATTTACATAAGCAGTAAATTTTTTATTTATTTGTACTGCCAAAGCCGCCGTTTCTTTTATGTGTTGAACTATCATCTATCGTTATACCATAAGGCAAAAATATTCCTTGTACAAAACTATTTCCTTGTTCTATTGTACAAATTTTATTTTCCGGACTTTCATTAGTTATTTTAATTAAAATATGACCTTCATTGTCAGAATAAAAATAATCACCATCTATAATTCCGACAGTATTATTTAATCTTAAAGAATATTTAAAACCCAAACTGCTTCTTGGATATATTCCCAAAAACCAATTATCTTCTATCATACATCTTATACCTGTTGGAATAATAATTGTTTCTTCTTTTTTTAATTTAAATGTCACAGGTGCATAGAAATCATATCCGGCTGAACCTATTGTTGCTCTTTTTGGCAGTTTAATACTATTATATATTTCTTGTATATTGCTTAATGAATAATCCTTAAATTTATCACTGAAATCCCTAATAAATCTATCGAGTGATACTTTTTCAAATTTTGCTATTTTATTATTTTTATAATTATTCATAGTAATTGTCCCTCTTTTAAGCAGTCAAAAAGGAACCTATTTTTCAATAGATTCCTCTAAGTTTTAGAATTATTTTGCTGTATTGTTCGTCAGAAATTAGACAGCTCTTGTCACCTTTCCTGAACGAAGACAACGGGTGCAGGCATAAATTCTCTTTGGACTACCATTTACAACAGCCTTTACACGCTTTACATTTGGTTTCCAAGTTCTGTTTGAGCGTCTGTGAGAGTGAGATACCTTAATACCAAACACTAATTCCTTGTTGCAAATTTCACACTTTGCCATTTTGTTGCACCTCCTTTTGTTTTATAACATAACACAACTATTATATCAAACATTCCTATTAATTGCAAGTATTTTTTTAACAATTTGATAATAAACTTATTTAAACATTCTTATTCTTCATCTGATACCATATTTAGTATAATATCTTTTGCAGCGAGCATAGCCTCATCTATTTTTGTAAGGTCTTTAATACCTGCCATAGCCATTTGTGGTTTACCGCCGCCGTTTCCGCCGGCTATTTTGGCAACTTCTTTAACTATTTTTCCTGCATTTGCTCCTCGTTTAATTGCTTCTTTACCGCAGCATACTGTCATAACACCTTTGCCGTCATTTACTCCAACGAGCAATACTACGCCACAAGGAGCTTTTTCTACTGCTGTATCACACATACTGCGTAACTCATCTGCCGTTGTTGACGAAAATGCCGCCATTATAATTCTTATACCCTTTTCGAGTTTTGAATTTCTAAAAAGTGTTTCAACATTTGAATTAGCAATTCTTGCCGTAAGACTTTCTATTTCCTTATCTTTTCTTTTATTTTCTGCGATTAATATTTCACAGCCCTTAATCAATTCGTGAACATTATTAATTTTTAAGATATTTGCAACATTGGATATTGAATTAAGAGAATTATTTAATAATCTTAATACACCTGTTCCGGTTACTGCCTCTATTCTTCTTATACCCGATGCAACAGAATTTTCAGATACTATTTTAAACAAACCTATTTTTGAAGTATTATCTATATGAGTACCTCCGCAGAACTCTATCGAAAAATCTCCCACTGATACTACTCTGACTATATCACCATATTTTTCACCAAATAATGCCATAGCACCAAGTTTTTTAGCTTCTTCGATAGGCATTTCCTTCATAGTAACTTTTATTGCCTTGAAAATGATTTCATTTACGAGTTGTTCTACTTTTGCCAATTCTTCAGTTGTCAACGCTGAAAAATGCGTAAAGTCAAATCTAACTCTTTCTTCATCTACAAGCTGTCCGGCTTGTTCGATATGAGTTCCTAAAATTTTTCTTAAACTTGCCTGTAAAATATGTGCTGATGTATGATTTCTCATTATAGCCATTCTGCGTTCAGAATTCACATTTACCTTAACATTTTCATTACATTCAATAGTACCGTTTGCGATTACTGCGTGGTGTAAGAAAATTCCGGAGTGGTCTTTTACAGTACCTTTAACATTAATTTCGGCTGATGCAGTTTTTATAATACCGGTATCACCGATTTGTCCGCCGCTTTCGGCATAAAATGTTGTTTGGTCAAGTACCAATACAATTTCATCACCCTCACCGGCAAATTCTACTCTTTCACCATTTTTAATAATTCCAACTACTTTTGCATCACAATCGAATTGTTCATACCCCAAGAATTTTGTTGCAGAAATACCGCTTAAATCCGTACTTTCACTTAACCAAGCATCTGCTCCGGCATTTTTTCTTGCAGATTTTGCACGAATTTTTTGTTCCTGCAAAAGTCTATAAAAACCTTCTTCATCAATCTTCAAACCTTTTTCTGCGACTATTTCCTTTGTTAAATCTATCGGAAAGCCAAATGTATCATTTAATTTAAACGCATCTTCACCGGAAATAATACTTGCTGTTTCTGCCTTTTCAATAATTTGTGATAATAATTGCATACCTTGGTCAATAGTTTTTGAAAAATTTTCTTCTTCAACCATTATTACTTTTGTAATAAGTTCTTTTTTATCTTCGAGTTCAGGGTAAGCAAGTTTATTTTCATTGATTACTGTTTCGCAAACTTTGTATAGGAAAGGTTTACGAATACCCAAAATTTTTCCATGTCTTGCAGCTCTCCTTAATAATCTGCGAAGTACATATCCTCTGCCCTCATTAGATGGCATTACGCCATCACCTATCATAAATGTTGTACTTCTGATATGATCAGTAATAACCCTAAGTGATATATCTGTTTTTTCACTGTTTCCATACTGAACCCCTGTTAATTCACTGACCTTTTTCATTATATTCTGCACCGTATCGACAAGGAATAGGTTATCAACACCCTGCATTATACAAGCAAGTCTTTCAAGTCCCATACCCGTATCAATATTTGGGTGTGCGAGAGGCGTATAATTACCGTTGCCATCATTATCAAATTGTGTAAATACCAAATTCCAAAATTCTACATATCTGTCACAATCACAACCTACGCCGCAAGTTGGCAAACCACAACCATATTTTTCACCCCTGTCAAAATATAATTCCGAGCAAGGTCCGCAAGGTCCCGAACCGTGTTCCCAGAAATTATCTTTTTTACCTAATTTAACGATATGTGATTCATCAACACCAACTTCTTTTGTCCAAATATCTTTTGTTTGTTCATCATTCTCATAAATGGAAATCCAAATTTTATCTTTTGGCATTTCGAGAACTTGCGTACAAAATTCCCAAGCCCAAGCAGTCGCCTCGTGCTTGAAATAATCTCCAAACGAAAAATTGCCAAGCATTTCAAAATATGTTCCGTGACGAGCCGTTATACCAACTCTTTCAATATCAGGTGTTCTGATACATTTTTGGCAAGTAGTAACTCTTTTTCTTGGCGGTGTAACTTCACCTGTAAAATACTTTTTCATAGGAGCCATTCCCGAATTGATAAGCAGTAAACTTTTATCATCTCTTGGTATCAACGGAAAACTTTGTAATCTTAAATGTCCCTTACTTTCAAAAAATGACAAATATTTTTCTCTTAAATCATTAAGCCCTGTCCACTTCATAATAAATCTCTCCTCTTTTATAAATAAATAACAAAAACGGAATTACTATCCCAATGAACTATGGGACGGAAATTCCGTGGTACCACCCAATTTGCATTTGTTACAAAATGCCGCTTTAAAAGTCCTTTAACGCTGACTAAACGCTCTAACTCCAAGTTTGCCCATATAATATTTATGTCTGAAAGTCTTTCAGCCTATGGAACCTTCTCTCTTATAGACCATACTATATTTAATCTTATCACTGTTAGTTTTAAAATATAAATTTCAGACTTATTATATTACTGATACATCAGTATGTCAAGTAATTATTAAAAAGAGTTCCCTGAAATTTTCCTTGATTTTTTATAAAAAATCAAGAGAATAAATTTATTCTCTTGATTTTAATAAATTAATTTTCAATGGCACTGCTGTTATTATCCTGAACTGATGATATTAATATATCTGCTGTATAATTTCCGTATGCCCAGCAAGCATAATTTCCATTTATAATAATATCAACAGGCACTTCTGTATGTCCTAAATTTTCAGGAATGTTTGATATATCTATTTGTGCCATTATCTGATTACTCGTCAATTTTTCTATATCATCTTTTAAGCCTATAACGGTTACAGATAATTTTGATGTTGTACATTCCGCTTTTTTATCTTTTGGAATATTACTTATTTTGAATGTTTCAATCGAAAATGTTTTTATTGACATTTTGCTCATATCTATTTTTACGATTGCTTTTTCATATTCAGTACTTAAATTTTTACAGCCGACAGGCAATATTATATCAAATATATATTCCCCGCCCGACATTGTAACTGTTGACAAATCTATTGAACCTAAATTTATAGGAGAGAGATTTTCTACCTTATCCTCACTAACTGCTACCTCTATACTTGATGGCTCTATATTTATCCAATCCGAACTTATAGGCAGCGATGATGGTTTATTTAATAAATCAACTGTCAAATTTAATCTTGTTTTTTCTAAAACCTGTACTGTAACCGTTACTTCTGTTGCACTTGATACTATATAATCGCTTGTTATAACCTCGCCATATTTATCATAAAATACAAGTTGTGCGTTTATGCTTGTTGTTTTAGTAAGATTATCACCTATCATTCCAACGGCTGCAACGTGGTCTATTTGGGAAATTATACTTTCCGGCCCTGATATTTTGACTTTCGGTTCAGATATTGTTGGAGTTGGTGCATAATAATTATCATCTATGCTGTATTGTATCAGATTTTTAACATCAAGTTCTATTTCCCGATTTCTGTCGACCATCACTGTTATAAATGATGGTGTAACCGTTGAATTTATATTAAAATTTTTATTATTATCTACCTTTCTTGCTGTTAATTGTATCGGATAGTTGCCCGGCATTGTAATTGAATTTGCTTGTGCAACTATTTCTATATCATTACTTACAACAGAACCAACAGTCAATCTGCTTCCTGATATTGATACTTCAGCTTTTAGATTATCACTTCCGAATACGATTAACCCTTCATCTTTGGCGTCACTGGATAACTCAATTTTTACAGGAATATTTGTAATTGTTGCAACAATTTCCTCTTGCGAGGAAGACGCCACTATTACCCAAATAATAAATGCCACTACGACCGAAAAAATCATAACAAATTTATTATTCCTAAACAAACCGCCTTGAAATAATTTAAAATCACTTATCTTTTTCATTTTTATTTCTCCTTATTATAGAAATAAAAGGAATTTTTTTCTCATTGGTTTCTTCTTTTTTCGGTATCAAATAATCTTCTAAGGTATTCTGTAAAGTTTCCTTAGTATAATTCCTTGTAATTTGACCGTTTACAACTAATGATATTGTTCCTGTTTCCTCAGATACTACAACCACAACAGCATCTGATATTTCACTAACTCCAAGTGCTGCTCTATGTCTTGTCCCCAAATCGATACTTATGTTGTTATTTTTTGTAAGCGGCAATATACAACCCGCCGCATATATTACACCATTTTTCATAATCATAGCACCATCGTGCAAAGGTGCTTTATTAAAAAATATATTTCCTATTATAGGGGGTGTAGGGGCAGCACTTATAATTGTACCTGTGCTTATTATCTCGCCTAATTTTGTTTCTCGTTCAAATACTATCAATGCTCCCGTTTTTGATTTATTAAATTCCGATGCCGCATTAACCACTGCATTAATACATTTGCGTTGTGCCATTTCCATATCATCATAATTCGTTGATGATGTAGGAATTGCCATATATTTAGTAATACTGCTTGTTCCTATTCTTTCTAATGCTCGTCTTAATTCAGGCTGGAATACTACCAAAACAGCTATTAATCCTATTTGCAGGAAATTAGTGAAAAGTTTACTTACCATTTTCAGACTAAGTTGATATGACAAAAAGTACGCTGCTGCAAGAATAATAAGTCCTTTTATAAGTTGTTCGGCTCTTGTTTCTCTGATTAGCTTTATTATATTATAAATCAGAAACGATATTACAAATATATCTATTGCATCTGTAATTTGAAAAGTTTTCATAAGTGCTATAAACCCTTGCACACCGTTGCTTAAAAATTGAAGCACCGTTATCTCCCCCTTATTTTTTCACATCATATCCATATTACACAAAACAAAAATATCCTCTTTAATCATTTTACCATATAGTTTGAGTTATGCAAAGATTTTTTTGAAATTAATTTAAATTTTTGATATTACTCTTTCAAGATACATTATTTCTTTTTGTGTTGTGAATACAGACGGCGATATTCTAACTGTTCCGGTTTTTTCTGTTTCAATAAACTTATGTGCCAAAGGTGCACAATGCAGTCCTGCTCTTACCGCAATATTGTTTTTACTTAAAATTTCTGCTACTGTTTCACTGTCGTATCCATTAATGTTAAATGATAATACAGGGGCTATTTTTCCATATTCCAATGGCGGAGTATATAGCCTTATCTTTGGATTTTTGGACAAATTATTATATAGACTATTTATTAAATTAAATTCGTGGTTATATATTCGTTCAGTTTCTTTGCTTTTGACAAACTGTACACCATATCTTAAAGCTACTACCCCGGCAAGATTTGGAGTACCGCTTTCAAATTTATCCGGCATAATATTAGGCTGTTCAAATGATATTGAATTACTTCCCGTTCCGCCTTCTATAATAGTTTCCAATAATTCGGACTTATCCGTTATTAAGAAACCCACCCCCATAGTTCCGTATAATCCTTTATGACCGGCTCCGCAAAGAAAATCTATCCCACTATCCAATATATCTATCGAAAATACACCAGCCGATTGTGCAGCATCTACCAACATCATTATACCATATTGATGTGCCATAGCTGTTAATCTCTCTATCGGCATTCTGTATCCTAATACATTTGAAGCGTGTGTACATACAAATAATTTTGTATGTATATTGATTGCTTTCCTAAAATTATTCATAGTTTCATCATTATTATAAGGCACTATATCGGCTACCGTATAACTTATCCCTTTACTTTCTAAAACTTTTAATGGACGCATTACTGCATTATGCTCCAAACAGGATACCACTACATGGTCCCCACTTTTTAAAAATCCTTTCAATACCATATTTATGGCTTGTGTGCAGTTAAGTGTAAATACTACATTTTCCTCCGATTGTGTATTAAAAAACTCTGCTAATACTCGTCTGGATTTGTACATTTCTTCTGATGCTCTTATTGCTAATGCATATCCGCCCCTGCCGGGATTTGCTCCAAAATATCTCGTAGCTTCATTCATCGCTTGTACAACGCTTAATGGCTTTGGAAAAGTGGTAGCACTATTGTCAAGATAAATCATCTCCACCAACCCTCTCCGTTCTGCCTATAATCTTCACTCCATACTGATTTAATATTTTTTCTGCCTCGTCCGTCTTATAAGGCACATATATACTGTATCCGCAGCTATGCATTTCACTTCTGTTTGGTGTTCTTACTATATCGGCTCTTATTCCGTTTCTTAATAAAATACTTTTTCCTTTCATAGCTTGTGTTATATTTGTTACCATTATTAATGATTTACTCACAACCTATACACCCCCTTAACATTAAAATAAACCAATCTTTTATAGCATTATATGCTTAAAAGATTGGCACTGTGATTGAAATAAATATTTATAAATTATTTTCATTTTTTTATATATAAGGTTCCCTCACCGGTTATATAGTTGCCATTGGCATCATAATTTGCACTTCCGATTTTATTTTTATTTTCGTCATATTCATATATATTGTAATAGCTGAGATTATTATTTTCATCATAGGTATTTTCTTTTATCACATTATTATTTTGGTCGTATTCAAAGGTTTGATATTCTATAAGGGCATTTTCTTTTGAATATATATACTGACCTACGCATAATAATTTATTATTATATTTGAATTCTATAACCCCGCCATATTCACCCTTAGAATTAAAAACAGCTAATTTATTTAATGTCATATCATCATTATAAATATACTCTTGGACATTTGTATTATAATATACAGATGCTACAAGTTTATTATTATCGTTATAGTAGTTTGCTATTATTGTTTTGCCGTCATCTGCCTCTTGAAAAACAGGCTTAAATTTATTATATATTGACGAATTCGGCGAATTAAATTTTATAAGAGAGCTTTCATCTATATCAATTATTATATTATCATTATTTTTATCTGATACAACAGAATTGTAAGAACTATCGCCGCTATCAATATTACTGTTATTATCAGCGTTATCCTGACAGCCGCTTGTAAATAATACTAATAACAATAAAAAAATTAAGTATTTCCTCATATTTATAAATCCCCTTTTGTAAAATATGTTTTAATTTTATCACTACATAAAAAGGCTTTCAATACTTTTTATATTAAAATTAATTCTTATTCGTTATATATTTTCAGTGTTGCCTAATATTATAAAAAATGGTATAATGTCCTATGTATTATTTTACCTTTGTTTTGAAATACTAATTTATATTCAGAACGGAGGTAGATGTCTATGTCAAAATCTAAATCAAATTCAAAAAATCAATTTGTAAGAAATCCAAATGATGATAATAATTCGCCGGATACAACTCAAACGAATGATGACAAGCCATTAAATAAAGAAGATACCAACCAAATTAATGAAACAGGCTCTATTACAACTACTTTGGGAGAATATAATATTCATTGTCTTACTATAATCGGTCAAATTGAAGGACATTATATTTCTCCATCACAAAATAAAACCACAAAATATGAGCATATTATTCCTCAGCTTGTAGCTATGGAGGAAGATAAAAGAATTGATGGTGTTCTTATTCTTTTAAATACTGTCGGAGGTGATGTTGAAGCAGGCCTTGCCATTGCAGAGCTTATTGCCGGAATGAAAAAACCTACGGTTTCGCTTGTTCTCGGGGGCGGTCACTCAATTGGCGTACCTTTGGCTGTTGCTTCTAAAAAATCGTTTATAGTAAAATCAGCATCTATGACTATTCACCCTGTCCGAATGAACGGTCTTATGCTGGGTGTTCCTCAAACTTTTGAGTATTTCCAGCGTATGCAGGAAAGAATAACCCGCTTTGTCTGCGAAAATTCCGATATGACACCCGAAAGATACAACGAACTTGCTATGAATACAAGTGAACTTGTTATGGATATAGGAACAATTTTAGACGGAGAAAATGCAGTTGATGAGGGTCTTATTGATTCACTTGGCACTCTGTCAGACGCATTGGATTGTTTATACAATATGATTGAAGACGACAAGAAAAATACAAAATCAAAAAATAAAAAAAATTCTAAGAATACTAAAAAAACTAAGGATAAAACATAACTTTTTTAATATCGGGCGTTATCGCCCTACATAATTTCGGAGGGATTTTTTAATGACTATATTAGATGGTATTATACAGGGGATAGTACAGGGATTAACCGAATTCTTACCTGTATCAAGCAGCGGCCACCTATCAATATCCCAGCATATTTTAGGTGTACAGGAATCAAACTTATTTTTTAATGTAATGTTACATATTGGTACTTTAATAGCCGTTATATTCGTTTATTATAAATTAATAATTAGACTTATTAAAGAATTTTGCTTTATGATAAAGGATATTTTTACAGGAAAATTTAAGTGGTCAACTATGAGTTATGACCGAAATTTAGTTGTTATGCTTATTATAGCACTTATACCTTTATTTGCGTTATTCCTGCCTGTTCCTTTTACTGACAATAAAGTTAAAGATTATGCAGATATATGGACAGCAGACGGATACTTAATAATTGTCGCATTTTCATTGATAGCTACAAGCATATTGCTTACTATTGGTATATTATCAAGCAGAGATACTAAAAAACGAAAACTGAAAAATGGAAAAGCTGTTAGAGGTAAAACAAAATTCAATATATTAGATGCAATAACAGTTGGTATTACACAAGTATTTGCTGCTATGTTTCCGGGTTTATCTCGTTCGGGTTCTACTCTATCGGTTGCACTTATGCGAGGAATAAATAAACAGACTGCTCTTGATTTTTCGTTTGTCCTTGGTACACCTGCTATATTGGCCGCCGCTCTACTTGAAACAAAAGATGCTATCGAAGTTGGTTTAGTTATAGAGCCTTTACCTGTAATATTTGGTGTTGTTACATCTGCTGTTGTGGGATTTTTGGCCATAAAACTATTCAAATGGTTACTTGCTACAAATAAAACCTATGTATTTATTATATATACATTTGTTGTTGGCACTATAATGCTTGTTATAAGTATTATTGAATTAATATCAGGATATAATTTATTTACCCATACACCGTTGAACTTTTAAAATATTAAATTTATAAAAAGACCGAAGAAAAAATTTTTTCAGAGGTCTTTCATTTACTTTTACGGAATAAAGGAAAGGAGATTGTAAATTGGCTAATACTAAAAAAATGAATACTAATAATAAGCCTCCTTCAACAAACAATAAAAGACAACCTAAGCAAATAAAGAAAACTCCCATCAAAAACAATAATTCATCTAACAACTTAAAGGATAAACCTAATATCAGGTTTGAAAATAAGTCCGTTGCAGAAGATAAAAATGGTAAATATAGACAAATTTATGCTATTATATTTTTAGCACTTTCTATATTAATATTTTTTATAGCCATTATACCCGGTGAAAATATATGGTTATATACCCATAATTTTATAATGGGATTATTTGGTATATGCACATATCTTATACCGCCCATATTTTTTTACATAACTTTTGTACTCGCAACCGAACGACCTATTGAATATATTAAACCCGTTATAGTTATAATTGCGATTATGCTAAGTTTAATCTCAGCTGCTATATATATATTCACCGTTCCGGAATATGAAAAATATAATGTCATAGATGAATTTGTAAGAATATATAAAAGCGGTTCAGAACTTAAAAGTGCCGGAATATATAGCTTTTTGGGTATATTATCTATATGGATTATTGGCCGTACAGGTTCTAAAATCGTTATTTTAATATTATTGTTTGTTTTTACTATGATGATAACAGGAGTTACTTTGCCACAGCTTTTTCGATTAATTAAAAAACCTTTTATTACCATAGCAAATAATGCAAAAAATCGCTCCGAAAAAATTGAATATAGAGCTAATAACAATAATAAAAATAATCTCACAAAACATAATATATTACCGCAAAATGTTCCAAAACAACAAGCTCCTGATATTGTAAAAGAAAAAATAAAAGATAAATCGTCATTCCACAAATCTAAATATCAAAAATTTGCTTCACAAGAAAAAATTCAGCAAAAACCTAAATCAATAATTCCATTTTTAGATGTACCTGTCGAAAATACAAACGCAGACGAACTTAAAGACAGAAATTTTCAGCCAGAAAAACAAAGTATTGACAATAATAATACAACATTTGAAATGCCTGTTCTTGAAAATATTATTGTTAAAACAATAGAAGATACCACAGAAACAAACAGTTCCGATTTAGAATATGAAAATATATACTCAAATTCACAGGACGAAATTAAAGCTAAAAAAAGCAATAATACTACTAAAAATAAAAAAACCGGCAATACTAAATTCAATGATATTGACAAAGATAATCTTGAAGATTTATCAAGTCTTTTAGTGGACAAGGTTGTTGATGATGATACACATACCGATATAAATGAATTTGAAGCAGATATAAGCAAAAAAATTAATGCTTATCGCCTGCCGCCTATTAATCTTCTCGAAAAATCTATTTCCCCAAACAACGATGATGTCGCTGCTGAATTAAATACAAATGGTCAGTTACTTGTAGATACATTAAATAGTTTTGGTGTTTCTACAAGAATAGTCAACATAAGCAGAGGACCATCTGTCACAAGATATGAACTACAACCTGCTGCCGGTGTCAAAATAAGTAAAATCACAAGTTTGTCTGATGATATTGCTATGAACTTGGCTGCTATCGGTGTACGAATTGAAGCACCTATTCCGGGAAAGTCTGCTGTTGGCATTGAAGTTCCAAACAAAATAAAAAGTATTGTTAAAATCAGAGAATTAATAGATAATAATGATTTTAAAAATGCCGCAAGTAAACTTACTGTCGCACTTGGCCGTGATATTGCAGGCAGTGCATCTTACACAGATTTAGCCAATATGCCTCACTTATTGATAGCAGGTTCTACCGGTTCAGGTAAATCCGTCTGTATCAATACTATTTTGATAAGTCTGTTATATAAATCTACACCTGATGAGGTTAAAATCTTGATGATTGACCCCAAAGTAGTCGAATTAGGTATTTACAATGGTATTCCTCACCTTCTTGTACCTGTTGTTACCGACCCTAAAAAAGCCGCCGGTGCATTGAATTGGGCTGTTTCTGAAATGCTCGACAGATATAGCCGTTTTGCAGAAAATAATGTCAGAGATTTAAAAGGCTATAATAAAAAAGTTGAGGAATATAATTCTGCCATTGATAATGAAAGTATTATTGAAATGTCGCTTTTTAATGACAACGCCGAAAATAAAAAATCTAAACCTAAAATGCAAAAACTTCCTCAAATAGTAATTGTTATAGATGAATTAGCCGATTTAATGATGGCTGCACCAAACGAAGTTGAAGATTCTATTTGCAGACTTGCACAAATGGCTCGTGCCGCCGGTATGCACCTTATAATAGCCACCCAAAGACCATCAGTTGATGTTATTACCGGTATAATTAAAGCAAATATTCCAAGCCGTATAGCTTTTGCGGTATCATCGCAGGTTGATTCAAGAACTATTCTTGATGGTGCGGGCGCTGAAAAGCTGCTTGGTCGTGGCGATATGCTTTTTTCTCCGATAGGTTCATCTAAACCTAAGAGAATACAAGGTTGCTTTGTAAATGATAACGAAATAGAAAATGTTATTAAATTTATAAAGAAATCCCAAAAAGGCGAATACGACAAAAATGTTATTGACGAAATAGAAAAAAATACTGTTTCCGACAAATCTACAAAAGTAAATGAAGACACTGATTATGACCCTATGATTGAGGAGGCTATAAAATGTGTTGTTGATGCGGGACAGGCATCTACATCATATTTGCAGAGGAAACTGCATTTGGGATATGCAAGAGCAGGCCGCCTAATCGATGAAATGGAAGAAATGGGTATTGTAGGGCCTCACGAAGGTGCTAAGCCTCGACAGGTTCTTATAACATATCAACAGTGGCTTGAACGCAATATCAATAATAGCGAACCTGATAACGAATCTGATGAATAAAATTAAAAAGTCAAATGATTAAAAATCATTTGACTTTTATTTTTATAAGTTTTTAATGACAGCGTCTTTAATAATATTTTCAGTGCAAAGATTATCGGTATTATAAAGTAATATACACTTATCAAGTGTTGTATTCATTACTGTAAATACTTTTTTTAATTGTTTGATAATTATATCGAATGAATTTTCATCTTTACTGCCACATACTGATATTAAAGTACATTTTCTATGTGTTTTAATCGAAGGTCGGATATTATGGCTAAAACGAGCATTAAAATACATTTGAGTTCTGTCAATCACAGTCTTTAACGGTGCCGGAAACGACATATTGTATACAGGTGTTGCAATAATTAATAAACTCGCTTTTTCCAGAAAATATTTTATTTCTTTGAAATCATCATTTATATAACAACCCACTTCTTTTTTACAATAATCACAGGAAATACAAGGCGACAATTTCATATTATAACAGTCTAAAAATTTTATATTATATCTATCCTTAATAGTATCAAGATAATGTTGGGTTAGTTTATAAGTAAAACCTGACTTTCTTGGTGATGCAAATAATACTAATGCTATTGGTTTTTCATCATTAATATTATTATCAATAGTCAATAAGTTTTCTATGTTCGCAATATTTGCACACAAGCATATCCCCTACCTCTATGAATAACTTCGGTAAATATTTTTCCTTATTGGTAATACACTTAGGATTTGAACAACATTCTTTATATGTTGATTTTAATGTTTTTGGCACAGATTTATTACTGTTTTTCAACATTGTCATTATTAATGCCATTCTTGCATACATACCATATACTGTTTGTTCAAAGTAAACTGCCCTGCCGTCATCGTCAACATCAACTGTTATTTCATCAACTCGTGGAAGCGGGTGCAATACTCTCAAATCCTTTTTTGCATATTTCATTTTTTCGGTATCAAGGACATATACACCGGATTGTTTTTGATATTCCTCCTCACTTGAGAAGCGTTCACGCTGTATTCTTGTCATATATAATACATCGAGCATTGGTATAGCCTCTTGAAGCGTTGGTATTTCAATAAAACTGCAATTTGTATCTGTGCTTTTCAATATATCTTTTATATAATTGGGCAATCCCAATTCTCTTGTTGATATTAGTACAAATTTATTGTTTTTAAAATGTGACATAGTTTTGATTAGTGAATGTACTGTTCTTCCGTTGAGCAAATCACCGCACAGTCCTATACAAAGATTATCCAACCTGCCCTTCTCATTATATAATGTGACAACATCAGTTAGAGTTTGTGTAGGGTGCAGATGTCCGCCATCGCCGGCATTTATTACAGGTGAAGGGGAATACAAAGCTCCTGCCATAGCAGCTCCCTCATTAGGGTGTCGAATAGCTATAATATCCGCATATCCGCCTACTACTCTTAATGTATCTTTTAAACTTTCGCCCTTTGCAACTGAGGAATTTTGAGGATTATCAAAACCGATTATTTGTCCGCCCAATCTCAGCATAGCTGTTTGGAATGACATTTGAGTTCTGGTAGATGGCTCATAAAACAATGTTGCCAATATTTTTCCTTTACAAACATTTGCATATTCACTTGGGTTTTTACGAATTTTATCGCTTAATAAGATGATTTCCATTAATTCATCATTTGTCAAATTATCCAAATCAATTAAATTCCTAAATTTCATAATCAATACCAACCCTCTTTAAATTTATCCTGTATATTTTACCACTTTAAGCGACAAATAACAATAATATTTTTTTATTGTGAATGACTTAAATGCGTGTTTTTATACTTTTATAACTTAGTTAAAAATGCTTGTGGGTAATGTAAAAATTTATAGAAAAATACACATTTAAAAGTTTTTCTTTTTCCTATTTGAAAAAGCTGTATAATAATACATATATTAAAAAATAGATGTAATACAATACAGCTTTTTATTCAAAATATTTCTTTCATTTTCACTAAATTAGTAATTATATTATTATTGCATATATCAATTATACCGTATGATGCATTATAGCCACGCAATGCTCCTGGATTCATAATATATAAGCCATCTATGTAATCGCAATATGCTATATGCGTATGCCCAAATAATAAAATATCCGCACATTTTTTTCTTGCTTCATTAATGATATTATCATAATCAACCTTCACACTATATAAATGACCGTGTGTTGCAAATATTTTTTTACCCTCAACATTTAATTCTTCTATATAAGGTTTATTACTGCCCCAATCGCAATTTCCCCTTATAGATACAATCATTTTTTTATCGTATAAATGTCTTATGCGTTCAATATCTTCTTCTCCGTCACCTAAATGAATAACTATTTCAGCCTTTGTTTGACTTTTTATAACCTGATTAAGCGTATAATAATCGTTGTGTGTATCCGAAACAACTAATATTCTCATTAAAAACAAACTCCTTTTCATACATATTTAACTTTGACTAAGCATAAAAATTATATCGGGACGGTGATTTTTATATGAAAAATAATAAATACGATAAAATTATTAAAACAGCCGCTAAAAATATGGACAGTAAAAGTGCAAAAGAACTCGAAAACAATAAAAAAATCCAAGATGCTCTACAAAATCTTACTGATGAACAAATCAAAACTGTTGAAGATTTGCTTTCTAACCCAAAAGAAACCGAAAAATTACTTAAATCTCCACAGGCGCAAATGCTCTTAAAAAAACTAATGGAGGATAATTAATTGGACGAATTAGCACAAAAATTATCAGAAATAATGAGCAATCCTTCCGCTATGGAAAAATTAAAGGGACTGACGGCGGGTTTATTTGGAAACAATAATAGCAGTAATAATGATAATAATAATAAATCCGAACAGAAATCTAATAATTTTTCTAATATATTAGAAAATTTTAACACACCTAATAATGATAATATTAAATTAATAACAAAATTAATTCCTATGCTTAATGCTATTAACAGAGATGATGACAGCACGAGGCTGCTTAATGCTTTAAGACCTTTTCTTTCTAACGAAAAACAAAAAAGACTTGATGATGCTATTAAACTTATACAAACTATTAAGATTTTGCCACTAATTAAAAACAGCGGACTTTTAAAGATATAAATAATATAAGTCGGAGGTTTTTACTGTGGAAGATAATTCAAAACGAGATTTTGAAAATAATAAAAAAATTCAAGATGCGTACAGACGAATGCAGGATATGCAAAATAAATCCAAAAATACCACAGAAAAAAACCAGTCAGAAAACAATATGCCAAAAGATAATAACAATAGCCCTCAATCTGCCGAGACTTCAAATTCATTTACTCAAAATAACCATAGTTTCAACAGTAACAGTAACAAAAAAGATTTTTTTGAGATTATTATGGAAGATAAAGAAAAGTATCTTATAATTGTCCTTATACTTATCCTTATTGAAGAATCGGCAGATACAGATTTATTATTAGCTCTTATGTATTTATTAATATAAATTATCTAATTTGACCATTACCTTTAATTATAAATTTTGTTGATGTAAGTTCTTTCAAGCCCATTGGCCCTCTTGCGTGTATTTTTTGTGTTGAGATGCCTATTTCCGCACCTAAACCAAACTCGCCGCCGTCAGTAAATCTTGTTGAAGCATTTACATATACAGCAGCAGAATCAATCTCATCTGTAAATTTTGCTGCATTTGATAAACTTTCAGTAACTATACATTCGCTGTGTCCGCTTGAATACTTTGATATATGCTCTATTGCTTCATCAATATCTTTAACTACTTTTACAGCCAGTTTATAATCGAGATATTCCTTTTTCCAATCTTCTTCTGTTGCTAAAATCACATTATCCCCCAATATTTTTTTAGTTTGTTCACAGCCGTGCAATTCAACATTTTTTTCATCAAGTCTTGCTTTTATTATAGGCAAGGCTTTTTCTGCGATATTAGCGTTAATAAGTATTGTTTCAATAGCATTACATACAGATGGTCTTGATGTTTTAGCATTATATATAATATCTGCTGCCATATTTAAATCTGCTGTTTCATCAACATAAACGTGGCAATTTCCAACTCCTGTTTCAATAACAGGGACTTTTGAATTTTCAACAACAGCTTTTATAAGACCTGCCCCGCCTCTTGGTATTAAAACATCAAGATAATCGGTTAAATTCATAAGTTCCATTGAAGATTGACGAGTGGTATCCTCTATAAGCTGTATGCAGTCCTTGGACATTCCAACGCTTTCGACTGCATCACGCATAATATTTGCGAGTGCCTTATTTGAATTAATTGCCTCTTTACCTCCACGCAATATAACAGCATTTCCGGACTTTAAACATAATACTGCCGCATCAACTGTTACATTTGGTCTTGCCTCGTATATTATACCAATAACACCAAGCGGTACTCTTACCTTTGTTATATCAAGGCCATTTGGTCTTTTATAACCTGTTAAAACTTCGCCTATTGGATCTTGTAAAGCCATAACTTCAAGAACACCATTTGCAATACCCTTTATTCTTTCGGTACTTAAACTTAATCTATCAAGTAAAGATGCTGTCAAGCCCCTTTTTTTACCATTTTCGATATCAACAGCATTTGCTTCAATGATTTTATTACTATTTTCGATAATTGCATCTGCAATAGCCTTTAAGGCAATATCTTTTTTCTTACCTGCTATTGACAGTTCTTTTGCGGAAATTTTAGCCTTTAAGCCCATTTCTTCTAACATTGTCATATTCAAGTCACTCCTGTGATATAAAATTATTTTTTAGGTGCTAAAAATATTGTTCCTATTGGTTTACCCTCCAATAAATCATATAATTTTGAGGGGTCGCTGCCATTCATTATACAACAGTCTATTCCCGCATCAGTTGATAATGTTGCTGCTGTTATTTTTGTAGCCATACCGCCTGTACCGCGATTTGTACCAACCCCACCTGCCATACTGCGTATATTATCATCAATTTGTCTAACTTCATCTATTTTTTTTGCGTCACTATTTATACGGGGGTCTTTATCATAAAGTCCATCAATATCAGATAGAATAACAAGCAAATCTGCATCAACTATATCAGCAACAACTGCCGATAATGTATCATTATCACCTATATTTGCCCCTACCAGCTCGTCTACTGCAACTGTATCATTTTCATTTACGATAGGAATAATATTCATTTCCAACAGTGCGTTAAATGTATTTATAATATGCTGCCTCGATAAATCATTTACAACAACATCTTTGGTTATTAAAACCTGTGCTACTGTATTATTATAATCTCCAAAAAATTTATCATATATAAACATAAGTTCACATTGACCTACGGCCGCTAATGCTTGTCTGTATCTTGTTTCGGTGGGGCGTTCCTTTAGTCCTAACTTTCCGACGCCTGCACCGATAGCTCCTGAACTGACTAATATTATATTATTACCTGCATTTTGCAAATCACAAATAACTTTACATAATTTATCTATACCTCTAAGATTTAACTTTCCGCTGTCATAAGTAAGCGTTGATGTACCTACTTTTATAACTATTCTTTTCTCTTTCATCAAACGAACACCTTATCTTTAATATACTTGCAAAATATTATACCACATTACACAAAAAATTACAATATTTTTATACATAAAGCTAAAAAATTTACTAATTAATAATTAATTTATTTACAATTCCGTTTCAATAACAATATTATTTTCGAGAGATTTTCTGACATCAATTATTCTTTGATTTTTAGAGCCTCTGAATTTCAGCGTCAGACTTCTTTGTGAAAGAATAAATCTCCCATCTATGAGATAATCTATATTTTTTAATAATTCAAGTACTTCGGGTTTACTTTCGGAAATATGAATTAATTCCTCAAATGTAAATCCTGTATAAGATATGACGCTTTTATTTATACTTTTAACCATTTTGGCGAGTTCAGTCAGTGGTACAGGCTGAATAAACGGTTCTCCTCCGGAAAAAGTTATTCCGCTAAGCAAGGGGTCAGATTTAAACTCACGAAAAATTTCATCAATATCTGCCATATATCCGCCATTTATATCGTGTGTCTGAGGATTGTGGCAGCCTTCGCAGTTATGGGGACAGCCTTGTGTGAATACAACCATTCTAATTCCATTACCATCAACAATACTTTCCTTAATAATTCCAGACAAACGAATTTCCATATTTATCACCTTTTTATTTATATAATATCAATGGGCGAACAGTTTATGTTCGCCCTAATTTATTTTAAATTAAACGCTTAATTCTTTCTGAATGTTCTTCACGCTCACATTCTTTTCTGCCACATTGAGGACATACATCATCAATAATACCGGTAAATCCACAACAAGGGTCTCGGTCAACAGGGTGATTTATCGAACCATATCCTATACCACATTCCTTCATAAAACGGACGATTTGTTCAAATGCGTCAAGATTTTTAGTAGGGTCACCATCAAGTTCAACATAAGAAATATGTCCACCGTTTGTAAGGTTATGATACGGAGCTTCAAGTTTAATTTTCTCAAAGGCGGAAATATTATAATATACAGGAATATGAAATGAATTTGTATAATAATCTCTGTCGGTAACACCTTCGATTTTACCAAAACGCTTCGCATCAATTTTGACAAATCTTCCTGACAAACCTTCTGCCGGTGTTGCTATAAGAGAAAAATTAAGACCATATTTTTCTGTTGCTTCGTCCATTCTTTTTCTCATATATCCGACAATTTCAAGACCAAGATTTTGAGATTCTTTGCTTTCACCGTGATGTGCTCCTGTAAGTGCCTTAAGACATTCTGCAAGACCAATAAATCCCATTGTTAAAGTACCGTGTTTTAGTACTTCACGAACCTCATCATCGATACCAAGTTTATCGGAATCTATCCATATTCCTTGTCCCATAAGGAAAGGATAATTTCTTACTTTTTTCTGAGCTTGTAATTCAAATCTTGCTAAAAGTTGGTCTATAACGAGGTCTATTTTTCTGTCTAATTGTTCATAGAAAAAATCAATATTTTTATTACTTAATATCGCAAGTCTTGGTAAGTTAACAGATGTAAAACTTAAATTTCCTCTTCCAAAAACAATTTCTCGGCTCTTATCGTAATTATTTGCCATAACACGGGTACGACAGCCCATATATGCAACTTCTGTTTCCGGGTGACCTTCCTTGTAATACTTTAAATTAAATGGTGCATCAATAAACGAAAAATTAGGAAATAATCTTTTTGCACTAACTCTGCAAGCCAATTTAAATAAATCATAATTAGGTTCACCGGGATTAAAATTTATTCCTTCTTTCACTTTAAATATATGTATAGGGAATATAGGTGTTTCACCGTTTCCAAGACCTGCTTCGGTAGCAAGTAAAATATTTTTAATGACAAGCTGACCTTCTTTACTTGTATCCAAACCATAATTTATTGAGCTGAAAGGTATTTGAGCACCTGCTCTTGAATGCATAGTATTAAGATTGTGAACAAATGCCTCCATAGCCTGATATACTGAGCGTTCAGTTTCTTTATGAGCGTTTTTATAGGCAAAGGATTGCATTTTATTTGCAATATCCTTACCATATAAGTCCGCCAAGATATTAAATTCAGCTTTCATATAGTTTTCGCAGTCGGAAAGTCTTGGAAATTCATTGCTTATCTGTTCTGCTTTTTCGGTAATATTTTCGGCAGTCTGATGAGCATTTTCATCATCTTCAAGAAGCTCAATTGCACGGGCAATATTTCTTTTATAGTGTCTTTTGTAAGTTTTAATAACACCCTTAGCCATAGCATAGTCAAAATTAGGTATGCTTTGACCACCGTGCTGGTCGTTCTGATTGGATTGAATAGCTATACACGCAAGAGCCGAATAACTTGCAATATCATTTGGCTCTCTTAAAAATCCGTGACCCGTTGAAAAACCATTTGAAAAAAGTTTATCTATATCAATTTGACAACAAGTTGTTGTAAGTGTGAGAAAATCCAAATCGTGTATATGAATATCACCTTCACGATGAGCTTTTGCGTGTTCCGGTTTAAGTATATACATTTCATAGAACTGTTTCGCACCCTCAGAACCGTATTTAAGCATTGTGCCCATAGCAGTATCGCCATCTATATTTGCATTTTCACGCTTAACATCAGCGTCCTTTGCAGATTTAAAGGTTAAATCCTCATATATTTTCATCAGCTTTGTGTTCATATCTCGAACTCTTGTACGCTCTGCTCTATACAAAATATATTCTTTTGCAGTTCTTGCGTGACCGTTTTCAATCAATATTTTTTCCACAATATCCTGAATATGTTCAACGGTAGGTGTTGTAATATGTTCGTCATTTTCAAGATATTCGCAAACCTGTTGTGCCAACTTTTCTGCATTATCATAGTCGCTTCCACCAAGAGCTTGTGCAGCCTTAAAGATTGCATCGGCAATTTTTTTTACATCAAAGTCTGCATTTCTTCCATCACGTTTTATAATTGTTTTAATCATTTTGGATAACTCTCCCTTTTTATACTATATTTTGTAGCACTATAAAATTATAATCTATATATTGTTATATGTCAAATGTAATAATTGCTGTATTTGTCCATTAATTTTCATAACAAATACACAATAATTTTTTTTAAACTTTCGTAAAGCTAAAATAACAAATTTTCTATAAAAAAGTTTCTCAAAAGGCTGACAATAATTTTATACATAATACATATATAATATAGGTGCGTTTAAGTAAATAACATAAATCTTATTCAAGTTTAGGTAAAAAATATGTCTAAATTATAAAATTTCGCAAAAATTCAGTTTTTTTCTTAATAACACCTTGAATTTTTCTCTAAGTCCATATATAATTAATTAAGTTGATATTAAGTTTTAAGTTTTGTTCATATTTTGTCAATTTAATTTTTGTGTTATTTTAATATAGCTTTCAAATAAAATTCACTTTATTGGTTTATATTATAATTACATCAATTAATTGGAGGATTTATTTATGAATGACTTTAATGAAAACAACAATAACAATGTTAATAATGATATTTCACAAAATATCACACCTGCTAATGTCAATGACCAATCTAATGTATATTATCAGGATTATTACAATAATCGTCAAGGCTATCAGCAAACAGGGAATTTCTCAGATAGTTTTCCTACACAGGATATTAACATTAGAAGTAATACCGCACCAAAACAATCTGATAAAGTTGTTAAAGTGATGAGCAAAAAAACAGCAACAGTTATTATAGCCGCAAGCATTATCTTATCTATGGGAATTGGTTTTGGAGGAGGATTTATTGCAAAAACTCTTACTGCAAACAGCAATTCGGTATCATCGGGCGATGCTGCAAAAACGGATAATAAAGATGATGAGCTTGTAATACAAAAGGTTGTAAATACTGTAAATAAAACAGATGATGAAAATGGTGCAGAATTAAAAACATCAGAAATCGCAGAAGTCGCAGCAGACAGCGTTGTCGAAATAAGAACCGAAACTGTAGTAACCGGCGGATATTTTGTACAACAATATGTTAGTGAAGGTGCCGGCAGCGGTGTAATCATTTCAGAAGACGGTTATATTATTACTAATCACCACGTTATAGACGGTGCTACAAATATAAATATTACTTTAAGAAATGGTGAAACATATACCGCCGAAGTTATTGGTTCTGACAGCGAAATAGATGTCGCATTGCTTAAGATAGATGCCACCGGTCTGAAAGCCGCTGTTATAGGTTCATCAGAAAATTTAAAAGTTGGTGAAGATATAGTCGCTATCGGAAATCCACTCGGACAATTAGGCGGAACAGTAACAGAAGGCATTATCAGTGCTTTGGACAGAGATATAACAATAGATGGTATTACAAACAGCCTATTACAAATAAGTGCCGCAATAAATCCGGGCAATTCGGGCGGCGGCGTTTTCAATAGTAAAGGTGAACTTATAGCACTTGTAGTTGCTAAGGCTAACTCATCATCTTCCGGAACTAGTGTTGAAGGTTTGGGATTTGCAATTCCTATTGATGATGTAGTAAATGTTATTGGCGATTTAAAACAATACGGTTATGTTAAGGGCAGAGTTGCACTCGATGCCACATTACTTAATATAACGAGCCAAGATATGGCTTGGAGATATAGAGTAAACGATTTGGGTGTTTATGTTTATCAATCAAATAACGATGCACTAAAATCCGGTGACAGAATTATTTCCGTTGAAGGTAAAAATATAAGTTCATCAGAAGATATAAGTTCAGTGTTAAAAGAGCATAAAGTCGGTGATAAATTGAAATTTGTTATCGAGAGAGATGGCTCAGAAATGAAAATTGATGTTGAACTTATCGAAAAGACACAAGATTAATTATGTGTCTTAAATAATTAAATTAGTTTACGAGTTCATTTTTGAATTTTTTCATTTTTCTCCTTTTCTTTTTTTGGCAATGAGAGAGAAGTTTTATGTAATATAAGGCTTCTTTCTCATTGTTTTTTTATATATAAAATCTCCGTAGAATTTTACTTAAAAATCTACGGAGATTTATTTTCTTAAAATCTTACCCTATTGTATATAAAGCAGTTGCGATTACACCAAGAAGCATCAAACCTACCATAACAAGGGCAATTATTCTGACGACTTTCTTATGTTTCCTATTCAATTTTCAAAACCCCTTTTAGCAATATTTAACTTAAATTAATAATTTTACTTAGGGCAATCCTTTCCCTCTAATAAATATGTTGATTCTAAATCTGCCAGATGTAATTTAACGGCAAGGGGATATTTTTCAAACGCAACACTCATAGTAAAATTACCGGCTTTGACACTGTCGTCAAATCCCCCCATATGCCACCTTATTGCAATAGCCTCCTCAGGTGATAACCTTACAAATCGCTCTATCAAAAAAACGGATTTTTCACCGTGACCATACGGAAAAGCATCTTCAATAGAATAATATGGCACTGATTCCCACTTACCTGTAACATCATTCTTTACATTTCTGCTGCTCACTTTGTAAAATCTTGCCTTACATAAATCGTGTAATAATGAACATAATGTAAAACTTTCTTTATTATCTTTTTCAGGGTCAAAATGCTTTTCCATAAGCAGTTTATAGACAGATAAGCTATGATAAGCTAAACCGCCCTCAAATGAACTATGAAATTTTGAACTTGCCGGTGCTGTAAAAAAATCTGTGTTGCAAAGCCAATCTAATAATTTATCACTGCCGTTTCTTTTAATATTCTCTTTATAAATCTGAACAAACTCATCTTTACAATTGGCAACATAACTCATATAAAATCACACCTTATTTTAAATTATCCTGATAAAATGCTCTTTCACCACCAATAAATTTTGGTCTTGTTCTTGCACAGATTATATTTGCATTACCCAATTTATTAACGGATATTCTAACGGGAACTGCCACATCTTTAAGATGCATACCAATCAATGTTCCCCCTATATCAATTCCGGCATTAGCTTTTATATGTTCAACCGCAACAGGCTCTTTAAACTCCATAAAAGCTGTTGTTGCCATACTTCCACCGGCTTTTATTTGCGGCATAACATTAACTATTTCGAGATTATATTTCTTAGCACATTCGTTTTCAATTATAATAGCTCTGTTTAAATGTTCGCAACATTGTACTGCTAAATATATGTCTTTTTCTTTTAGAACAGGATATATGCCATCAAATATTTGTTTTGCGGTTTCTATACTTGATGAAGTCCCTATTCTTTCACCGCAAACTTCACTCGATGAACAACCTACTACAAATATATCATCTTTTTTAAGATTACATATTTCTAATAATTCAATAATTATTTTTTGTGACTGCTCTTTAATATTCATAATAATAAATCCACCCTTTCAATAAATTAAACTACATATATTCCCCCACTTTATAGTCAAAAGTGAGGGAGTTTTGTAATATGGTTAAATTTATGATTAACTGAAAAATTAAAATTATTCAGCAGTCTTTTCTGTTGTTTCGTCTGTGACGGTTTTTTGTGTTTCCTCATCATTTACGAGTAATGCTCTTATTGAAAGGCTGATTTTTTTCTTTTCAAAATCAATAGCTGTAATTTTAGCTTTTACCTTATCGCCAACAGAAAGAACATCTTGTGGTTTTTCAATTCTATGGTCTGAAATCTGTGAAATATGAATAAGGCCGTCTATTGTAGGTAAAATTCTGGCAAAAGCACCGAATGATGTTAAGCTGACAATTTGCACTTCTGCAACTGTTCCAACAGGATACTCTCGTTTTAATACTTCCCAAGGCTTATCCTCATCTTTTTTATAGCCCAATGAAATTTTGCCTTTTTCAGCATCAAAGCTCTTGATATATACTTCTACCGTATCACCGACATTTACAACCTCTGACGGATGTTTAATCTTTGTCCAAGAAAGCTCCGAAATATGAATCATTCCATCAATACCGCCAATATCGACAAATGCACCATAACTTGTTAAAGATTTAACTTTACCTGTGTATTTTTTACCGATTTCTGCTGTTTCCCAGAATTTAGCCATAATTTCTTTCTTTTGCTCTTTTGCTACCGAGCGGATTGAACCAACCGCTTTTCTTTTTGCTCTGTTTACTTCTATAATATGAAATTTAACTTCTTTTTTAAGTAAACTCTCCAAAGTTTCGCCCTTGTTTACAGTAGCCTGCGAAGCCGGTATAAATACTCTTATTGCGTTTGTTACTGCAATTATACCGCCTTTAATAACATCTGTAACAATACCTGTAAGTACTTCTTTGTTTTGTAAAGCCTCTGATATTATATCCCAACCCTTATTTGCGTCAACTCTTTTTTTAGAGAGCATAATTGTTCCCTCTTGGTCATTAGTACGCATAATAAGCAGGTCGAGTTCATCTCCAACCTTAACAATGTCCTCAGCTTTGGCATTAGGGTCAGCCGAAAGCTCGTCAAGCGGAATAAAACCTGATTGCTTTCTGCCCTCTACCTCTACATAGACAGCGTTTGGTGTAATTCTTGCTACTACACCGTGTACTTTATCATCTGAATTCATACTCTTTAATGATTCTTCGAGCAGTTCCTCAAATGACTGTTCATTTTCGTTTAAAATTTCTTTCATGGTATTAAATACCTCCTTTATAATTATCGCAGGAGTTGAAGCTCCGGCAGTAATGCCTATACAGGCTGCTTTTTTTAAGACTGCTACATCTAAATTCAGCTCATCAGCAGTTTCTATCAAATATGTCTGTTTACAATTATTTTTACATATATTGTAAAGTTTAGTAGTGTTTGAACTGTTTTTTCCGCCTATAACTATCATAACATCTGATTGTTTTGACAGAATATTCGCTTCTTCCTGCCTATCTGTCGTAGCACTACATATTGTATCAAAAATTTTAACATTTGTATAGACCTTTTTTATAGTTTTTAAATAATTTTTAAATGCTGAAACATCAAATGTAGTTTGTACAACTAACCATACTTCTTCATTATACAAATTTTTTGTATTTTTGACAAGTTCTTCCAGTTCAATTTGGTTTTTAAATGTAAAAACATTTGATTTACAGTGTCCCATTATTCCCTGCACTTCGGGGTGATTTTTATCACCTGCTATGATTACGGGAATATTTTTTTCTGACGCTTTGGAAACTATATTGTGTATTTTAGATACAAACGGACAAGTTGCGTCACAACACTCAAATCCTAATCTTGAAATTTCTTCTTTAACGGCAAGGGGAACTCCGTGTGAACGAATTACAATTATATCTCCTTTTTCTGCTTCGTCCGGAGTGTTTATTATTCTAACGCCACTTTTGGAGAGTTTCTCGACCATTTGTTTATTATGGATTATTTCTCCGAGTGTGCATACGCTTTTACCTTTATCTAAAAGTTCTTGTACTTTATTTATTGCTCTGTTTACACCGAAACAAAAGCCTGATGTTTTTGCAACTTCTATTTTCAATTATATCACCTTAATAAAATAATATTATTACTTTTTATTATGCTTTTTTAAAAGTTGATTAGTAATTTTTTCACTGATAATTTTTGCTGCAATTCTGCTTTCTTTAAGTGTTCCGTTTATAAAACCAAGTTCAGACCACTCTATCATTTTTCCTATGCGTACTGTTATTTTTTTAAAAGGTCTTATCTTACCTTTTGAATAAATACTGACGGGCAATATATTTACACCTGTTTGTGCTGAAAGCAAAGCAGCCCCTGCCTTAGCCTTAAAAGAAAAATCATCATTTCTTACACAGGTTCCCTGTGGGAATATTGCTACAATTTTATTTTCCCTTAATAGATTTTCTGCTTTTGATATTGAATCTTTATCAGCAGAATTTCTGTTTACGGGAAACGCTCCTAATGACTTCAAAAATTTTGAAGCAAGTTTGCCGTGATTAGTAAATAACTCTAATTTTGCCATAAAATATAATCTTTTTCTAAAAGGTATGGTAAGCATTATAGGGTCAGCGACTGATTTATGATTACTGCATAATATATATCCATTGTCATTTTTTGGGATATTATCTTTACCGATAAATTTTACGGGATACGCTATTCTAAAAAATATTTTAGCTATATATGCCATTAACCAATACATCATTTTTGTAAATCACGCTCTCTCATCTCTGAAATTTTTTCCATAATTATGCGGCTTGCATCTCTTATTTCTTTGATGTCACCGCTTATAAGACCTAAGTCTTCCATATAAAGAGGCTTTCCCCAAGATACAGTAACTTTATTGAAAAACTTAATTTTCTTATTTTTTGGTGTAATACAAACCGGAATAATAGGTGTTTTTGTTTGCCAAGCTATCATAGCGGCACCGGATTTTGGCTTTTGTAATTCTCCCGTTTTTGAACGGGTTCCTTCTATAAATATACCAAGGATTTTGCCCTCCTTCAATATTTCTTCACCCTTAGAAATAGCTTTTCCGTCACCCGCACCTCTTACAACGGGAAATGCTCCGTGTGCCTTTAAAATAGCACCTGCAAACTTATTTTTAAAAAGCTCTGCTTTTGCCATATAATGAATTTTTCTTCTTGATAAAGCCGATAAAATTATTGGATCTGCATTAGACAAATGATTGCAGCATACTATAAAAGATTTATCTTTCGGTAAATTTTTTCTGTCGTTGCACTTATAAAAGAAAATTAATTTTAAGAAAGGTCTTGCTAATGCTTTTTCTATATTATAAAAAATATCCATTATAAAATTCTCCTGTTTATAATAATTTTTTAATAAGTTCTGCAAGACGCTCAACTGACTGTTCCAAAGTATCGTTAGATGTATCTAATATAACAGCATCTTTTGCCGGCACTAATGGTGCAATTTTTCTATGAGAATCTTCATAATCTCTTTGTTTTACTTTCTGTAAAATATCTTCATATTTTTCATTCTGACCGCTTTCTGCGAGTTGATTAAAGCGTCTTTCAGCTCTTATCTCCGGTGAAGCGGTAAGAAATATTTTCAGTTGTGCATTTGGCAAAACGACTGTTCCTATATCACGACCGTCCATAATAACATTATTTTTCTGTGCAAAATCCCTTTGGAAATTCAACAGATATTCTCTCACTATTGGAATACTCGCAATTTTTGATGTATTTAAAGATATTTCTTCCGTACGAATAAAATCAGAAACATCTTCATTGTCTATAAACACTCTTTGTTCACCATTAATAAATTTTAATGAGATTTTTAAATTTTTTAATATTCCGCCAATACTCTCAATATCATCTACTGATATTTTATTTCTTAAAACGCTAAGTGTTATCGTTCGATATAATGCACCTGTATCTATATAAATAAAATTCACTTTTTTAGCTAATATTTTAGCTATTGTACTTTTGCCTGCTCCGGCAGGCCCATCTATTGCTACCGCTATCATTTATATTTCAACTCCAAAACTTTAATTTATACAGAATTTTCACCTGCTAAATATCCGGTAGAAAAAGCTATTTGCAAGTTAAAACCACCTGTATATGCGTCAACATCAATCATTTCACCTGCAAAATACAAATTTTTAACTAATTTGGACTGCATAGTTTTTGGATTTATTTCATCTACACATACACCGCCGGAAGTCACTATGGCTTCTTCTATTGGTCTAAATCCGCTTATTTTAACTTCTAAACCCTTTATTAATTTAACAAAGTTTCTACGCTGTTGTTTAGTAATTGCGTTACATTTTGTTTCGCCATCTATATCAGATAACCTTATTATAACAGGTATTAACTTTCTTGGTAAAAGTGACGATAATGAATTTGCGAAATCTTTATTAATATTCTCAGAAAAATCCCGCTGTAATCTATTATCAAGTTGTTCCTCAGATAACGCAGGTTTCATATCTATTATAACAGAATATTTATCAGTTGTCATCTTTTTCATATGTGCTGACGCACTTAGAATTGTAGGTCCTGACATTCCAAAGTGTGTAAATAATAATTCTCCGAAATCGTCATATATAACCTTTTTGGAAAGATTTTCTATAACTTTAATTGCAATATTTTTGAGTGATAAACCTTGTAATTCTTTGCAAAAATCGTTGCTTGATACCAAAGGTACTAAAGAAGGCTTAGGTGTAATTATATTATGCCCCGCCTGTCTTGCAATAACATACCCATATCCATTTGAGCCTGTACTTGAATAAGATTTTCCACCACACGCCAATATTACACTATCAGCAAAATATTTTTTTCCGCTTTCACATTCAACGCCTTTAACAATTCCGTTTTCAATAATAAGCGATATACAATTATCCTGCACAATAGAAATTTTTTGATTCTTTATAACTTTTCTTAAAGTATCAACCACATCAACCGATTTATCAGATTGCGGAAATACCCTATTTCCCCTTTCAGTTTTTACAGGCATACCATTATTTTCAAAGAAATTCATTGTATCTTGTGGAGTAAATCTATTAATTGCACTATAAAGAAATCTTGCATTTGTCGGAACAGAATCTATAAATGTTTGTATCGTACAATTATTTGTTAAATTACATCTTCCTTTGCCCGTAATCATAATTTTTCTGCCTATACGATTATTTTTTTCTATTATGGTTACATCAGCTCCGCATTGACTTGCCGTAATAGCAGCCATTGAACCACCTGCACCTCCGCCAATTACAAGAACCTTTTTAATATAATTATCTTCCATCATTCTTCTCTATCCTTTTCATATACTTCATACTCTGCCCAAATATTCTCCAAATCATTAAATATTACATATACATCATCTTTTTTATTTAAAACGGTTGCAACTATAAGTGCATTTATTACACTTAAAGGTGCAACTAACGAATCTACCACTGATGCCATATCACTTTTTGCTATTATAACATAATCCGCAGGTTTTACAACGGGTGATGCCATACTATCAGTAATAGCTATAACTTTTGCACCCCTGTTAGAAGCAAATTTTACCGCATCAACTGTTGATGTTGAATATCTCGGAAAACTAATTCCTATCATAACATCATCTTTATTTATTCTAAACATACTTTCATAGATATTCGATTTTCCGTTTGTATTTATTATATTTACATTTTCAAATATAAGCGAGTAATAGTAGCCTAAAAATGATGCCAATGCTGCTGCACTGCGAACAGCATATATGTATATATTTTTAGCTTTTGAGATAACATCTACTGCCTTATAAAAATCTTCTTTGCTTGTTTCTTCAAGAGTTCTGCGTATTTTTTCTATATCCTGATTTAACACACTTTCCAGGACATCAGAATTGCCTATTCTGCTGCTTGTTACTTCTATGCGTTGTACAGAGGTCAATCTATCCCTAATCATTTCCTGCATAGCCTTTTGCAATTTAGGATAACCGCTGTATCCTAATTCAGCTGCAAATCTTACTACTGTTGATTCGCTTACACCAACAGTACTGCCAAGTTTTGAGGCCGTCATAAATGCCGCTTTATCATAATGCTCCTCTATATATTTTGCGATTAGTTTCTGACCTTTTGAAAAATTCCCCATATTATTTTCAATTTTTGCTAAAAGATGTGTATCCATAAATTTAAAACCTCTAATTACTCAAATAATAACAGTACTATAATTTTATATGTTACACTTGCAAAAATCAAGATGTTTTTGCAAATTTACTCATACTAAGGTTGTTTTGCCATATTATAAACTATTATTTCGCAAGTTTAAGGTATTTATACTGCATTTTGGGCATATAGATTTGGTACATCACCGACTATAACTGTTTCTGCCAATGGAATACTTGTAGTTATATTTATTGTATCCTGATATGATGGTGTCGTAACATCTATACTTGCTGTTATATTAACAATAATACTATGTTTAGTTTGATTTATACCAACTGATTCAAATGTACTAACTATATCCGTTAATGTTGTACCCGACATTGATACATATACCTTTATGTTTCCGCCTCTGCCAACAAAAATCTCACTTCCTAAAAGTGTTCCTATTGGAATTTCTATTTCATATTCATTAACACCATCAAAATTATCCTGAATTGCAAGTGTTATAATTGACTTTAATTTATTTATTTGTGCAATATTTGATTCTATGGCAATAATCTCACCTTCATCATTTCGTTGTATTGTAGATAATTCATTATATGTAATATTATTATTTTCTATTATTTCGGTTATGGCATTATTTATAGATAATGTTGCCAGACGATTTGATTTATTTTCAATAATATTTTCCATTATAGGGCGTATTCTATACTCTATTATAATAAATATAATTACTGCAATTAACAATAAAAATAATATCATTCTTCTAAATCGCTTTACCCTTTTAATATCAATATTTCTTCTAAATCTCCTATACAAAATAAATCACCCCCTTAATATTCTACTCAAATAAAAAAGTAATGACACATTAATTTCTTAATATGTCATTACCGGCTATTTTTAAAAAAATAAGTGTTCTATTAATATTTTAGTACCTATAAATATCAGTACTATTCCGCCAAATATCTCTGCCTTAGAAGATAACATTTCACCAAATTTTTTACCTATATATACACCAATTACAGATATTGAAAATGTTATCAATCCTATAATACATACTGATAAAATTAAATCAGATATACTCACTACATTTGCGGCATAAGGTAATATTATACCTGTTGCAAGTGCATCTATACTTGTTGCAATCGCAAATAAAATTAATGTTTTTGTTTTTATATATGAATTATGTATATTATTATCTGTATTATTGTCTTTTAATGCACCGTATATCATTTTTATGCCTATATAGCCTAATAATATAAATGCTATCCAATGGTCTATTCCTTTAATTATATCCTCTCCCGCTTTACCCATAATCCAGCCGATTACCGGCATAACAGCCTGAAACAGTCCGAAGAAAAATGCTATCCTAAATACTTGCAATACTCGTACTTTTCTGCTGACTGCTCCATTTGAAACAGCGACCGCAAATGCGTCCATTGATAGACCCACACCTATACACATAACAGAAAAATAATCCATATATAGAGTTTCCCCTTTTCTGTATTTATGTCACCAAAATTTCTCTATTGAGATTTATAGAATATATTATGCACTCTTTTACTTTCATTTGCATACACCTTTCCATAGCAAATTTATATAATTTTAACTGTTTTGAATAATTTTCAATAAACTTCTCTGGCTCGTAAATTTTATCGGTTTTATAATCGACTATAACAAGTTCATTTCCCTCCACAAAGACACAGTCAACAGCTCCCTGCATAACAACATTTTCCTGACTTTCAATACTGCTGTCTATTTCATTGGCTTTAATATTTATTACAAATCTATATTCCTTATACACATTATTGCTTTTTAAAATTCTGTCCATAAGATTACTGTTTAAGAACTTTAAAACTTTGCCTTTATCAATACTGTCACCTTGTAATTTAGTTATATATTTATTATCTACAAGTCTGTTTATTTCTGACTGAATATCCTGTCTTGCCGAAAAATAATTCGCATTTTGCATAAATTCGTGTGTTGCTGTACCTCGTTCGGTTGCTGACAGATTATTATTTTTTGTAAAATTAGGTTTCTTTAATACATTAGAGTTAATATATTCATTTTGATGAGAAATTTCCGAAACCGAAACCATTGTAGGTATTTTAGTTAATACCTCATCAGGATAATTATATGAAAATCTTTCGCTAATTATATTCATTAATTTAGGAATAATTGGTTTTGGAGTGGTAATTGGTTCTTCAATATCTATATTTTCTTGTTTTTCATACTCGCTATACTTGAAAATCCATTCCGGAGAATTATCATCTACTATATCATCAGATATTTGAGCCATATTTCTCAATTCATCACAGCCCTTACATTTTAACGCACAGCTTAAAATCATATCGCTATAATTATTTGATGAATAAATTTTATAACTGTTTACAGGGGTATTCTTCTTTAATCCGCCTGACAGATTATCGAGCATTTTTTTCGTATCATCAGTACTGCAAATTAAAATCAACTTTTCTCTTGCCCTTGTCAATGCAACATATAAAATTCTTATTTCTTCTGATTTCTCATCTTGTTTCTTTTTTATGCTGACAGCCTTGCGGATAAATGTCGGTTGACTACATTTTAAATCTTTATCAAATCTATTCATACCTATGCCAAGCTCCGAATGAAAAATGACACTGTCTGTTTCATTTTTAAAATTTCTGCTGCAGCCGGCAAGAATACATATAGGATATTCCAAACCCTTTGATGCGTGAATACTCATAATTTTAACAACATTTTGACCTTCACTGCTGACAGATGATACCTCCATATCCTTACCTTGTTCGTGCAGTAAATCCAGAAAATTTATAAAATTACCTAAATCTCTTACACCTTTTTGGCTGTATGAAACGGCATATTCTTTAAATTTTCGCAAATTTCTTAATCTTAAATCGCTGTTTGGCATAGAACGGACTATATACTGATAACCGCTTTTTTCGTATATCATTTCTATTAATTCATCTATTGTAACGGTCGCCGACAATTTACGGTAATAAGATATATCCTGCATTAATTTATTACATTTATTGACTATCGCACTAAAACTCGAAATATTTTCCTCATTATCAATAAAATTAATTATATTGCTATACAAGGGAACATCTTTATTTTTTTCTCTGATGACGGCTAAATCATCAACAGTAAATCCATATATTGAACACATCATAATTGCCATTAAAGGTACATCGCTCAAAGGATTATCAATAACTCTTAAAAATGCCATAACTGTTGCTATTTCTGTTGATGAGAGCAGACCTGTTGAAGATTCATTTATAATAGGTATTTCCTTTTTATATAAGGTTTCAACATATTTTTCAACAACATTTTTTTTACTTCTAAGCAAAATACAAATATCACTGTATTTAGCCGGTCTTGGCGTACCTTTGTCATATATGGTTGTATTTTTTATAATATCTTTTATTATATTTGCTATATATTCTGCCTCAACTTCTTCGGCTGATACTTTATCTTTTTTATCATATTTTAGAAGATGCAGTTCTGTTTCTTTGCTTGTATCTAACCTATCAAAATCCGCACCTAATTTTAGTTCTTCAACTACATCATAATCAAGTCCTCCGACCTTCTTTGACATAATATTTCTACAAATAAAATTACAGCTATCAATTACTTCCGGTCGACTTCTGAAATTTTTATCCAAATCTATTTTTACATTGCCTTTGACACCCGCATCATATTGTTTACTTTTATCACGCCTATTAATAAATATTTGGGGCTTTGCTTGCCTGAAACTGTAAATACTTTGTTTCGGGTCGCCTACCACAAATAAATCTTTTCCGTTATATGATATTTCATTAAAAATTCTGTCCTGAATTTCGTTGGTATCCTGAAATTCATCTACTATAATCTGTGAAAAACTTTTTGCTATATCTTCTGCAATATCCGTTCTTGTAAGTTTTCCGTTTTCGTCATTGATTAATAGTTTTAATGTGTAGTGCTCCAAATCGCTATAATCCATAATATTTTGTTCTTGTTTTTTCTTTCTGTATAAGTCAATAAATAATTTTGTGGTTTCCGTATATTGTCTGACAATAGGTGCTAAACTCTTTATTGCCGTCATACATTCATTTTCATCAAAAATAAAATATTCAGAGAGAGTTTTTATATAATCTTTTACTGTTTCCCTTTGATTATCCAATTGGTCTAATAAAGGTGTTTTTTCTTTTGAACTTACTCTTGGTTTAGATATGAGTTTTGTGGTATTAACTATCTGAAATATCTCATTCCAACTGCCATTTTCAAGAACATCATATATTTTATTTAAAATATTTATATCACTTTCAAAACAATCTATATATTTTTCTCTTAACTTATCGCTTGAAATATTAAAAGAATTCTTATAATTATTCTCAGATATATTTATTATATATGAACATAAATCTTTTGCATAATCAATTATAACTTTGCCCCATTGGCTTTCCTCAATATTACTTTCTGTTATAAACATATTTGATATTTCATCGAGCCACTTTTCCGGAAAAGGGTGTGACATAGAAAAGTCAAATAATTGATAAATCAATTTTTCCATATTTCTGTCATTTTTCTCTGACGAAAAACTTTCAATAAAATCATAGAAATATGGATTTTTTCTGTCATACATAATATCCATAGTTTCGTCAAAAGTCTTCTGTTTTATAACGGATAATTCGCCTTCATCAGCAACCCTAAAATTAGGAGATGTATTGAGTTTATAATGATACTTGCTTAACAAATTTTTACAAAAACTATGCACTGTTGAAATTTGTGTACTTTGCAATAATGACTGTTGTTTTTTATATAAATCATTATTTGGATTTTCTACAACAAGTTCTTCGAGCAAATCACTTATTCTTTGACGCATTTCGTTTGCAGCAGCTTTTGTATATGTAACAACGAGAAATTCATTTAAAGGAGTTGTTTCCAATGAGTTAATTATCCTATTTACAAGTACAAAAGTTTTTCCTGCTCCCGCTCCTGCTGATACTATTATACTGCCATTTCCACTTGGGGCATTTATAGCTGAATATTGTTGTTTAGTTAGTTCCGGCATTGCTTATTTTCTCCTTTTCTAAAAATTCTTCTTTTAAATTTTTAAGAACCTCTTCTTTGTCACTCTCGATAATATCATTAATTTTCATATTATTTTCAAAACAGCATATACTTCTGTAATCACAATAATCGCAACTTAAATAACTTTTATGAGAAGTAGGATTTACTTTTATATTCCCTTTTTGAATATTAAAGTACATTTTTTTAATATTATCTTCAACTTTATCAAACAGCATTTTCATTTCGTCTATCGTAATAATTGACTTAGATTTACCATTTTTATCTTTTTTGACACCGTTCATACAGTCTTTTACGCTGTCTATAATTATATTTTCATCTATAACAAGACCATTCATTTTCATATTCGTATTTTGAGCTTTTTCTACTTCTGATTTTTCCTTAATAATATTGTCTTTTGACACTGTTCTTGATGACGCAGGTGAATATATAATTCCTGATGGCACAATATCACCTATAAGATTATTTTTTGTTTTATAGAGGGTATCTAAATATATCAGCATTTGCATATTTAAGCCATTAACAACATCATTAAGAGAAAACAATTTTTTACCCGTTTTGTAATCAATTACTCTCAAATACTTTTTATCGTCTTCTAAAATATCAACCCTATCAATTTTACCTGTAACATAAATATTCCCGTTTTCGGTTTTTATCTCATATGGCTCAATAGTATTGTATTTATAGCTATGGTCAATAGCAAGTTCAAAGAATACCGGTTTAAATTTATTATCCTTTAAACTTTTTATAACATAGCTCACAACCGTAAATGCAGTATTTATAAGTCGATTTAACATATATTGTACTCTTTGAGATTTATCCTCCATACCGCCTAACATTTCGTTTATGTAACTTTGCAGATACTCACCTATTATTGTTCTTAATTTTTTTTCATCTAAAATTTCATTATTTTGATTGTCTTTTATATATAAATTTGAAAATGAATTATCACCATTTTGGGTATTATTTTTAATAATATTTTCCAATATATAGTGCATTAAACTGCCATATTCTTTAAAGTCGATACTTGCTTTTTTTCTTGCATAAATATGAAATCCGTAAGATATAAGATATTTACAACTGCAAGTATGATATGTTTCTATCTGAGATGGTGATAAAGACATATTTTTGCTAAATATATAATGAGTATTATTCGGATTTATAAATTTAAATCTATCTCCTACATTTTGTCGTTGAATTGCCTCTATCTTTGACTGATATTCAAACTGTCCTTTAAAATAATTTTTCAAGGTACTTGATAACCCATCATTCATATTAAATAAATCTGCACACATATCAAATGCAAGAGCCTTATTCCACAATTTTTCTTCTATGCCCAAACTTGATGATGTTTTTGTTTCAATATCAGGCAATAGATTACAAAGTTCTCTGACTATCGAGGATTTGTATATTCTTCCGCCCGATAAATCAAAATTACAATAGCTTATAAATAATTTTTCCGATGGTGCAGAAACTGCCATATAGGTATAATATTTTTCTTGTAATGACAGACTTTCAATGTCATTAATAAGCGGCAAATCATTTTCCATAAGGGTTTTTCTTTCGGCGTCTGTAAACATACCGTTTTCCGTAGGAATACTTGGAAATACCCCTTCTTCCGCACCTATAATAAAAACTATTTTAGGATTATGAAATCTTATTCTGTTAGCCGTACCAATCGTTACTTGGTCAAGCCTCTGAGGTATATATGATATATCGTGACATTTTACTACTATTTTAAATAAATCTATAAATCGTTCAACTGTTATATGTTTATCAGATAATGTCATATACATTTGGTCAAGAACTTCAACCAATACATTCCATAATCTTTCCTGTTCGTTTATAAGGTCTTCTGATACATTTTGATTTTTTAGGTAGTCCGAATATTCTTGTATTTGTTCGTCCACTTTAAGTTCTTCAAGAAGCGTATATACTGCTTTTGCCATTTCTGCACCATTATCACACTTTATATTTTTAGTAAAATTTATAATTGGTGTTATAATAATCTCACGCAGTTCATTCAGCCTGTCTAATAGTTCCTTATTTTCTTCACAACCAAAGCCATTAGGATTTTTAGTAAATTCTTTTTTCCATTCGTTTGGTTTTAAACTCCACATATACGCATAGTTTTCTAATAATGAAATATCGTATAAATCTATATTTGTCAGTTCGGTCTTTAATATAGCAAATACATAAGATGTATCAAAACCATATTTTACTATATTAAATGCTGACATAATCAATTTTATTAATGGCTTTCCGTCAACCATATGGGGTATATCCATAAACAATGGTATATCACATTTTGAGAATACCGAACTGATTATATTTGAATATGTATCAATATCTCTTGTAACGACAACTATATCTTTATATGAATATTTATTAAATACAAGTTTTTTTATCTGATTTGCAATATATGTAATCTCCTCGTACTTATCATTTGAATTATATATTTCTATATTTTTTATATTTCTTGGAGGAGGCAACAAATCATCTGTGTTTCCTGAATATATATTATCAGCAAAATATTCTATATCTTCACAATTATATTTATTATGCCTGTAATCTTTAAGACATTCTATTGGCGTATCAATAATAATATTATTATTTTCGGCTATTTTTATTAAAGACTTTTTTGTATTTTCGATTTGTGTAAATATACTGCCTTTTTTAATAATTATATCACGACTTGGTAATGTTATAAAAAAGTCATCACATTGTTTTACAATACATTCTATAACACCAAATTGTTGTAGGGTAAATCCACTAAATCCATCTACAAATATAACTGAATTGCTAAAAATATTATTACTTTTTAAAATTTCTGTAACCCTGTCTAAATCATCATCTGTATCAATATATTTTTCATCAAGCATAGCACTATAAACCTGATAAATTAATGCACAATCAAGCAATTTATTTTTTAAAACAGATTTCTCAAATTTATTTGATACTCTATACAGCATATCTACACTAATACATTCGCTTTTATACTCTTTTATAATTGCCAGCATCATTTCAATGAAATCAATATTATTACTTTGCTCAGAATAAATTTTTAACTTATCTTTTACTTCATCAATAGCACAACTCATTAAAATTCTTTTTCCACCATCGTCAATTTTCTCACCACAAAATCCACCGCAAATTCTCATTAGAAAGTCCGGAAATCTTGAAAAGGTAATAATTTCGACTTTATTAACACTTTGTTCACCTAAGGTATTTAAAAGAATCTTTTTACTTTCAAAGGATTGCTGCTCAGGGACGATAAAATAAACATTTTTTTGACTATTACTGATATATTCAGCAATTTTATTAATAACTATTGTTGTTTTACCTGTTCCGCTGCCGCCATTAATAAAATGTAGCATAATTTTTCTTTCTCCTATCTGATTTTAATATATTTGTATTATAACTTATTGTTATAAAAATTAAAATAGCCTCTTAAACCAATTTCGAGCATCATAAAATAATTCTACTATTTTAAATTTATATTCCACCTGATTTTGAATAACATCTGTCTCTTTTTCTGTTAAAATATCTTGGGCGTTAATTAAATTTTCCGCACTTGGCAAACATAATTGCGGAAACATTACACACCACCAATTTTTTCCGCTGCCCTCACCTATCGTAATTCTTATTGTATCATAGTATCCTGCCGGTAGGGTAACAGTATTGCTATTTCTTTGATAGGTTCTTGTTTCAAAATACATATTTGTATAAATTAGATTTATTTTATAATTATAACCCTGTTCCAATACAAAGTTTTCTAAATAATTACATATATTATATTTATTTTCCAATATAACTGATATTGCTGTTTCTTTGTTATCTAAATTATTAAGATATTTTTCTGTATATATAAGAAATTCATCACGAACCTGCAGCTTTAAATTTTGGTCTTCTTCACTGTCAGAGTTTGCAAGTATATGTACCCTTAAAACATCTTCCTCTAATTCCTCACAAACATTAGAAAATCCAACCATAGAAAATAATACTGATATAATAAATCCTGTCAAAAATGATTTTATAAGTATCTTCATAAAATAAACCCTGACCTTTCATTAAATATGATTAAAGAATGGACAGAGTTTAGCAATTTTATTCAAAAATATAACTTTAATTTTCATCAAAATCCAGTATATTGTGTTCCAGAAAAAATAAATATTTGAAAGTTCTATTAATTTATTTATTTTTTTTGTAAAAAGTATTGACAGTTATCAAATAGTATGATATACTTAGAAAGTCGTTAGGATCAGACAGATAAATATCAAATGCGAGTGTGCTGGAATAGGCAGACAGGCACGTTTGAGGGGCGTGTGTCGTAGACGTACGGGTTCAAGTCCCGTCACTCGCATTAAGTTGAAAGTTAACTTGTTTAAATCTATCCATAGTGGAATGTAAACGTCACTTGCATTAAGTTGAAAGTCAAAGGCAAAGAGTGTATCTCTGTTGCCTTTGAGTAGTACCTAAGTTGTCTTAGTTATTACTCAAAGGCAATCTCTCAGTTGTGGTGAGAGAATTACCTTATAAGGAACTCTGTATAATTAAAGATTAAGATAGTCTATTCCCTGACGGGGCTGGGGATTTATCCCTTTCCGAACGACTCGCAGATGTTTTTACTAATAAACTTAATTATCATCTCACTTAGAGTTCATAACTGAGATGGAATAAAATTTATTAGTCATATTATAGAGCCATTGCCTTGTCCGTCGTGCTTGTCCGTAAGATATATTTTAACCTGCTCCTTTCCTCTATAGGGACATATCTAACTATCTCTCTTGTTATTCAGTTTTCAAGGTTCGTTTTGGCAATAAAAAAAGTCAATCCCAATCAACAGGTATTGACTAACATTCAACTTTTTAGTAATTTTTAAATTACTTGACAGTCCAGCTATTTTAATGCTATAATAAGCATTAGAAAATATGCCTTCACAAGTCATTAGTCGGTAATTAGTGCTTACCTATTGATGATGAGCAATTAAAAATTGGTCGTTTTTAATTGCTCGGTGGGGGCTTTTTTACTACCCTTTAATAGCTGTACTACTTTTATCAAAATTTGTCAATAATTTATAGAAATATATTATTCGTCATATGCTTCCATAGCTGAAAGTGAAAGACAAACAATCAGACGTAAACTTAAAAAGCCTTATGAACTTTATTTCACAAGGCTTAAAAAGTCATATTTTCCTTCAGCTATAAAGCCTACGGCAAGTCTGGGATCTATGCAACCATACTTGACTCAACGCATACGCCCTTGCCTCCCATACACATCTCAACGCCAAATGTACCGAATACTTACGAGTACACCGAAGTCCAAAAATGAACTGAATCACGAACTGCGACCACCCACTCTTGTGGCTGTAATAAATAGATTGTAGACATCTCAATTATGCTACACTCTATTTACCGGTATCATTATATGCTATAATTCAGAAAAAATCAATAGATTTTTAAATAAAATCCTTTTTCATCTCCTCATATTGCTTTACCAACTTATAAAAAGTAGAATGTTTAAGGTGTAATTGTTCTATTGCGTGTTTAGGTTTGATTTTATGTTCTTTCCAAGCGTTATAAATACTTTCCCAGTTTTCAGGATATTCAATAGCTTTGCGACCTAAGTTTTTACCATTTGCTCTTGCTGCTGACACAAGCATAATAGTATGTTCTGTTTTCCATAATTCTAACTCCTTATTTTGTCTATAAAGGTCATTGTGTAAATAGATAGTTTGTTTATTGAAAAATAGACCTTTATAGACAATTTTTAAGCACTTTTTTAACTATCCATAAAGGTACACCTTTATGGATAATTTTATTTATTTTCTTTCTTGTTTGTTAATTCACATTCTCATTTTTATTCGTTTTTAAAGTTTTCAGTTTCCTCATACCATTTTTTACCAATTGAATTTCTTCTTCCTAGTCTGAATTAGGATATTTTTTCATATATCTTGATTTATAACCTTGAAGTTCTTCTTCACAATCTTTAATATCTTCTCAAATTTCTTCTATGTCATAAAATTTCGAATGTATTTTAGAATCTTCTAAATCTCTATATTATGCTGTTTACACTGATAATACTTTCCGCTCGGTTTAAATTCAAACCCCATATACGATTGTAAAAACTCAATTATGTCCGCATTTCTTGCTCTATTGAGCTGTTCAGATGTAACTTTTCTGTATTCCATATTATCGTCCTTTCTATCTTTGGGTAAATAGTAGCAATCAAAGTTAAATAAACTTTGATTGCTAAGTTAAAATATATTTACTTTTATCCCCTGATTTTATTGTCTCGTTTCATTCAAGTACCTTACTGTTTGGAAGGGCTACATTATGAACAAATTTATCCTGTTCAAAAAAGTATATGGGTTTTGTTATTCTTTCAAACATTTTTTCCATAGCCTCATAATTGCAGGCAAAAGACTGAATACTCGCATTGATCATCTCATCTTGTGTCACTGTTGAAAAATCAACATCATACCCTGCTGCTTTGGCAAGATACTCTGTAAATACACGCTGTGTACGACCGTTTCCCTCTCGAAACGGGTGTAAAACATTTATTTCTGCCAAATAATATGCCAATTTATTACATATTTGTTCTCTTGGTGTTCCTATCAAATAGTGTTCTGATTTCAACTCACTAAAAAGTTTATTAGCCGCCGATTCAAGATAATCAAATCTATGAAACATATAACCTTTTGATATATTTACTGTTCTGAGTTTCCCTGCCCAGTTATATATATCAGAAAATATATGTTTGTGTATTGTCTGTAAATGTTTTAAGTCAAAACTTCCCTTTATCAGTTTAATCTGCAACTCTGCAATTTTATATGCAGTAATTTTCCTTTCTGTGAATTTCAACCTTTCGGGGTCCTTAATATTTAATTTATTTATAAGCACATCCGAATCAGGATAACAGTACACATAGTCCCAATTAGAATTTTTCACAAAATCACCTAAACTTCCGAAAACTCCTTAATAACTCTTTTAACTGCTTCATCACAGGAAATATCTCCACGAATTATTCCTCGTATAATATTTTTTTCCTCTTCAGTTAGAATCATACCCTCCATAGCCATTGTTGCATTTACTCTGGCAATACGATTTTCAATTTCAGCATTCGTCATTTTCATCGCTCCATCCATAGGTATTTTATATAATTATTATAGCATAACATCCGGTTGTAATCAATGTTTCACTTTATTCTGTGGCGGAAATTCAAGGACAATTTTCCCTTGTTTTTTATCCACAACAAGGTACGCATCAAATTCTTTGCCGGACTTGCTTTTTAACCCTTTAATAAGGGTAGTTTTGCCTTTTTCAATAAGCCTTAAAGCCTGTGCATCCGAAATACTTTTCCCACATATTTCAGACGGTACAGAAAACTTGCAGCCTGTATCCTTTTTTGCAGAACAAAAATAACCAAATTTACCTTTAATCACTTTTGCACCGCATAAAGGACATATAAGTTGCTCAGTAACAGATGGTTGTGACATCCGAATGTATTATAATGTCGTACCAATTACGAACAGTTTGCTCTATATCGTGTATAAATTGATTGTAATTCTCTTTTCCGATAGATATATCGTGCAATCGTTTTTCCCATTCACCTGTAAGTTCTGCACTTTTAAGGTCGTTGACAGGAAGATTATCAATAATAAAAATTCCTTTTTCTGTTGGGTATATAGATTTACCTTTTTTAGCAATATATTCTCTAATGAAAAGAGCGTTTATAATAGCGGCTCGTGTTGCAGCTGTTCCAAGTCCTTTATTTTTAAGTCTCATAAGAGTCCTTGCTTCCTCATCATCAAGGCTTTTTCCTGCTGTTTCCATAGTTGTTATAAGGTCGGGTTCGGTATAACGCTTTGGAGGTTCTGTAAATCCTTTTTTAAGCTCATAACTACCTGAATAATTATCATTTTCAAATATTGGTGGTAGTGTTGTTTTCTTTTCAGGCATAGCATCAACGGTATACCAACCGTTATTAGTTATAACGCTACCCGTTGCTTTAAAATTATTATTATTTACATCAATAATAACTGTTGTATCTTCAAGTTCAGCTTTTGGATATATTATTCTGATAAGGGATTTTGCAAGTAAGTCGTATAGTAATTTTTCATCGTTTGATAACTCTGATAAAGAGACAGGAACATTCATTGTTGGTATTATAGCCGGGTGACTATCAACTTTGCTATCGTCAAAATGCCTTTTAGTATATCCCTGCCATTGACCCTCCGGCATAGCATACTCTGCATATTCCGGCAATTGAAACAGCTTACGGAGTGTAGCCGTAACCTCTGGCTGCATTGCAACTGTGAGATGTTCCGAGGAGGTTCTGGGATATGACATATATTTATGCTCATACAATTCCTGCATAACGGCAACGGTCTTTTGTGACATACTCCCCCACCTATAGAGGTGGGGGCTTCTCGCTCAAGTACGGCAACCCGTACAGTATCAACGAGCTAACCCCGTGTGTCCCACGGTTCTTGTTTTGTTTTTTACGCTAATGCTATTCTCATACTTTCATTTCGTATATTTATAGCAGCGTTTATATCTCTGTTATGATGTGTCTGACAGCAAGGGCAAGTCCATTCCCGAACAGACAAATCTTTGGTTTCACTATTTTGGTATCCACAGACGCTGCAAAT
>CANQPS010000009.1 GCA_947625785.1 uncultured Clostridia bacterium | reverse complement strand
AGTGAAAGCCCCAATCAGATAGACAAGCAATTTACAAACAATATTAAGGGTGCTATTGAAAATAATATAAAAGTCGGAGTATATCATTTTTCTTATGCCACAAGTCCCGAAAAGGCAGAAGGTGAAGCAGAATTTTGCATTAAGTTAATAGAGGATTACAAAGATAAAATAGAATTTCCGGTTGCATTTGACTTTGAATATGACAGTCTAAAAAACAATCCGCTTACTAAAAAAGAAATCACAGACTGTATGATTGCATTTTGTGAAAGAGTAAAAGAAAAAGGATACAAGCCTTGTATATATACTAATTATGATTTCATAAAAAATAAAATAGATATGGACAGATTAAAAGATTATTATTTATGGCTGTCATATCCTAACAGCGAACAGCCAAATATCAAATGCGATATATGGCAAAACTTGTTCGCCGGAAAAGTAAATGGTATTAATGGTGATGTAGATACAGATATATCATATACGGACTTTATAAAAAAGGAAGAAAATCTTCCTCAGGATAATAAAAATGATAATAGGAATTATATAAATTACACAGTTGTACAGGGCGATACTCTATGGGATATTGCAAAAGAATTTTTGGGTAATGGACTTAGATATGTCAAAATATCAGAAGCAAATAATCTGAAAAATGATGTTATATATCCCGGTATGGTTCTTAAAATTCCAAAAGAGAAAGAAGTGATTTTATATAAAGTAAAAAAAGGCGATACGCTTTCATCAATAGCAAAGAAATACAATACAACTGTTGATAAACTTGCATCTGACAACAATATAAAAAACAAAAATTTGATATACGTTAATCAGAAACTCATAATTAAATAAGGAATATACTAAAACCAGATAAGGAGAATTAATCCTTATCTGGCTTTATTTTTTTATTATTATACGACTTTTAATTCGTAAAACTATTGACAATACGAATTAAAAGTCTCAAAAAAAATCAGATATAGTATTTTTAAAATTTTGATTTATATTTAAATTTTAGTGTCACATTTAGTGTCACATAAATGTAATTTTATATATCTTTTTATGCTTATTTATGTTTTAAATACAATTAGTAATATAGATATTATATAACGAAAAAGTCCGATTTAATCGGACTTTTTGTTATTAGTGCGGGTGACAGGACTTGAACCTGCACGGGGTTACCACCAGAACCTAAATCTGGCGTGTCTGCCAATTTCACCACACCCGCATATTTAATTTTATTCGTTATTCACTAAGAAATCTCAACTTGAATGACTACTTTTTAAAACAATTTTGTTTTACGAAGATATTTTACACTAAGTAAAGGGTTTTGTCAAGAATTTTTTTATTTTTAAGAGTATAAGGAATTGTTTATTAATCAAAACAATAAATAGGTTATATACTATGGGCATATAACCTATTTATTAGTATTAATTTCAATCTTTAATCTAAACTTATGTATTATTATTTTTAAGTTATCCAAAATATAAATTTGTATTATCTTATAATATTACACATAAAACTATCTTGTCAAAAAAGGCAATCTGAGTTTTTTATTTTGCTTAGGAAATATATTATATGATACCAAAATAGTATCCTCGCCAATCAACTCAATATCCTCCCAGCGAATTACTATATCATCTTCCCTACCAAATAATCCAAAGCATTTTGGTCTCCCATAAATAACTATGGCTATAAGTCTTGCGGCTAATGTATCTATCTCTATATCATCTACACAACCTAATTTTACACCATTTTTACTGTTTATTACTTCTTTGTGTCTTAAATCAATAGTTCTGCAATACATTTAGAAATCCCCCTCTAATTAAAATAATAAATTTATATATAATAATTATATGATTAGAGAGCTTGTGTCTGTTACAAAATTTTATAAAAAATTAGGCTTTTATAAAATATATTTTACTTTCTGTAAGAACTGTATTTACTTTTTGTACTATATCCTGAACCAATAGCTTAAATAAATAATTAAAGTCAAAATTTTGTATATTTTCCAAAGCCATAACTATTGAAAAACTATTTTTTAAAATTTCTAATTGAGAAGCATTTAAACTTGTACCCAATAAAATTATTCCATCAACGCTTTTATTTTTTAAAGTATTTATATACTTTAATTCTTTGTCTGCCACATTATTGGTTACTGCAAAAAAGACGGTATAATTATTTTTTTCTGCAATATTAATAATTTTATCAATAACACTATTATAAATATTCCCATAAAGTTCCGAAACTATAACAAGTATTTTGCCTGTTTTATTAATTCTGAGATTTCGTCCCACAACATTAGGTACATATCCAATTTTATTAATAACATCTAATACCCGTTCTCTGGTTTTTGCGGAAACTTTTTTATCATTATTTATAACTCTTGAAATTGTAGCCACCGAAACTTTTGCCTCTTTGGCAACATCTTTTATCGTCATCAATACAAATTCAACACACTTTCATCGGAAGTATCGATTTTTCTTATTTCATTTCTTATCTTTAATACTTTATATGGAGCAACAGATAATGAGTCAATTCCCATCTTCACCAGACTTTTTATAGCATTTATATCCGAGCCTAACTCACCACAGACACTTACTTTTATATGATGACTATGTGCAACATCAGTAACATATTTTATTAATCTGAATACCGCCCTATGATAAGGATTATAAAAATCCTTCAGCCATTGATTTTCTCTGTCCATAGCAAGCATATATTGGGTTAAATCATTCGTTCCTATACTAAAGAAATCGCATTTATCACAAAACATATCACAAATTACAGCAGCGGCGGGTGTTTCTATCATAATACCAACTTTCATATTCTCATCAAAACTTATATTTTCCTCTTTAAGTTCATTTTGAACCTCTTGTAATATTAATCTTGATTCTTTTAATTCATCCGGTGATACTATCATAGGAAACATTACCGAAATATTTCCATAAGCAGATGCTCTGCAAATTGCTCTCAGCTGCCTTTTGAATAAGTTTTTATTTTTAAGGCAATATCTTATAGCTCTGCAACCCATAGCCGGATTACTTTCATTAACCATATCTTTCATATAATCAGTCTTTTTATCTGCACCCAAATCGAATGTTCTAATAATAACTTTTTTATTTTTCATTTTTTCGGCTACTTTTTTATAAATTTCAAATTGCTGTTCTTCACTTGGCTCGCAATTATTAGCCAGAAAAATAAACTCGCTTCTAAACAAACCTATACCATTGCTGTCATTTTCAAGCACCGCATCAATCTCGGTCAAATCTGATATATTTGACAATATATCTACTTTTATTCCATTTTTGGTAATATTTTCTTTTCCTATTAATTTTTTCAACATAGTTTTATAACTGTCATAATCCAGTTGTTTCTTGTTTAAAAAATCTATTGTTTTTTGGTCCGGTTCTATATACAATTTACCGTCAAAACCGTCAACTGCAGCAAAGCACCCATCATATTTTAGCAGTGAATTATTATCCAAGCCAACTATTGCCGGAATATTCATTGTTCTGGCAAGTATTGCGGTATGTGATGTAGGCGAACCTTTCGATGTAACAAATGCTAAAACTTTTTTCCTATCAAGACCGGCGGTTTCAGTAGGTGATAAATCTTCGGACGCTATTATGACAGGTTTATCTATTACTAATTTTTTACTTCTTTTATTTGTCAATATTCCTATTAATCTGTTTGCAATATCTTTTATATCAGAACCTCTTTCCCTGAAATATTCATCTTCCAATTGAGAAAACATATTTATATATTTTTTAAATGATAAACTTACTGCAAACTCAGCCGTATAATTACTATTATTTATATAATCTTCTACACTTTCATTTAGCACCTCATCACTAAGCATTGTTTTTTGTATTAAAAATATTGATGCTTCTTCTTCACCTATCAAGGGCAGCATATCATTATATAAATTTTGTAATTCTGTTTCTGCTACATTTTTAGCATTTTTAAATTTCATAAGTTCATTTTCGGAATTATCAGATAATCTATTTTTAATTTTTCCGGAAGCTCCATTATCATAAAATAATATTACTCCAAATGATATTCCGTCATATATGCCTATACCGTTTAATACTTTCATTAATATTCACCACCGTTTCTGATAAATATATACATAAAGACTATAATTCTTTTAGCCAATATTTTCTATCCATACTTCTATATTGTACAGCCTCTGCAAGATGACTTGATTTTATTATTTCGCTTTCATCTAAATCGGCGATTGTCCTTGCAACTTTTAAAATTCTGTCATAAGCTCTTGCTGATAATCCCATTTTTTCAAATGATTTTTTCATTAAATTTTTTGCTTTATCTTCCATTACACAAATATCCTGTAACATAGATGATTTTATATTTGCATTACAGTTTATTCCTGTACCTCTGAAACGATTATTTTGTATTTCTCTTGCTTTATCCACTCTTTTTTTAATTTCTGCCGATGTTTCAGATTTTTGTTTTGACGACAAAGATTCAAAATCAACAGGCGGTACTTCTATATGTAAATCTATTCTATCAAGCATAGGACCGGATACTTTGGAAAGATATTTATTGACAGCCTTAATATTACAAGTACAAGGTCTTGTCGGATGTCCAAAATATCCACAAGGGCAAGGATTCATAGCAGTTACTAACATTATTGAACAAGGATAGCTTAAAGTGCCGCTGACTCTTGATATTGTAACAACTCCATCTTCTAACGGTTGTCTGAGAACTTCCATAGCTGCACGGCTAAATTCCGGCAATTCATCAAGAAACAATACACCATTATGAGCCAAAGATATTTCTCCCGGCTTTGGCACTGTGCCGCCTCCTGACAATCCGGCAGGTGATATTGTGTGATGCGGAGAACGAAAAGGGCGTTTATTTATCAATGACACACCCGCTGGAATAATACCGGCAATAGAATATATTTTCGTTGTTTCTATTGTTTCGTCAAATGTCATATCGGGCAATATTGATGGTATCCTTTTTGCCAACATACTTTTTCCGGCACCCGGAGAACCAACCAGCAGCACATTATGACCACCGGACGCAGCTATTTCCAATGCTCTTTTGGCCTCTATTTGACCCCTTACATCTGCAAAATCAGGTATAAATTCTATATCATTATTATATGATTTTGTTGGAATAGCCTTGGCAAATAATTTCTTACCGGTCAAATGATTATAAAGATTTAATATATTATCAACCGGATATACTTCCACTCCGTCAATAACCGCACCCTCTTGTGCATTTACAGACGGAACATAAAATTTCTTATAACCACATTCTTTTGCCTTTATAACCATAGGTAAAATACCGTTTACGCCTCTGACTTCTCCGCTTAGCGACAATTCGCCTATAAACAAACTATCCTTATAATTATCATTTAAAAATCCTGATGCAACCATTAAAGATATTAAAATCGGTAAATCATATAATGCACCTTCCTTTTTAACATCTGCCGGTGCAAGATTAATTGTTATTCGATTAACAGGAAATTCAAAACCTGTATTTTTCATTGCAGCTCTTACACGTTCCTTAGATTCTCTGACGGCTATATCAGGAAGTCCCACTATATTAAATGACGGCATACCTATTGAAATATCGGTTTCAACTTTTACTATATATGCCTCCATACCAAATAGTCCTATACTATTTATGCAAACCATTTTTATCCACCGCCGTAACTTTAAATTTTATTTTAGCAGTTCAATTCAATTATATTTTTTACTGCCTTGACTTTCGTAATATTATAGACTATGATATCACAAATCATCAATATAATTAATGACGAAATACTTAAAGCTATAACAGGTATATTACACAAAAAATATAATAAACAAATAGCACCACACAATGCAAGTGTAAATATCATTGAAAAACCCATATTAAAGAAAATGTTATAATTTTCTCTCAAAGCACTTAATTCATCGTCCCAAGTTAATTTTGGATTAACCGAATCTAAATATATACCCAAATATGTTACAAATATTATTGCACATAACGAAACAAGACAATATAATAAAGTATTCAATATTCCTGCATCTAAATATATTGATGATATAACTATATATATAAATACACCTATAAAGCTAATCATAATACTTATAAATGCTTTTACATTTATTTGTGTCATATATGGAACGGGGATATACTTCATAAAAAATATATTTTTACCTTCTCTTGTGATGGCACTTGAACCTAAGCTATTTAAGGCTGTTACTAATAAAGCTATAAGGACTACACCAATTAAAACCCATAAATGTGTATTATTAGTATTATTTTTGTAAGAATTTATAAATCCTTCCAAAAAATTTGTTTTTCCTTGCAGCATAACTATAATATAAAGGAAAACAGGCCAAATTATATTTATTAATATGCAATTCATTAAAAATGCTTGGGTTTTAAATAATATAGTTATTTCCTTCCTAAAATAGCTTAATTTTTGTGTTCTAACCTTGCTTGAATTGATTACTTTATTTATATCTTTTTTATTGTTGCTTGTTTTTTGTACATTAATGCCAACAAGTCCTTTTAAATACAAGAAATGTCCCAGTATAATAAATATTGATACCGCTATAATATTTACCAATAAATATAATACAAACGAAATTATGCTGCTTGTTATGCTTACATTTGATATACTATTTGCAAGCAATAACACTGTTGGAAATATTATATTAAGTATATTAGATAAAGAATTGTTGCCTTTAGCAAAATTTAATATATATTCATCAAGCTCAACATTTCTTAGTGATGACAAACCTACAATTATCATAACTATTACTGCTAATAATAAAACTGTTGTAAGTTTATTTACCGCCTTTTTATTTTTAAATATACTGCTAAATGACATAACTAAAATACTTATTATTCCGCAGTATGCCATTGGCAATAATGGAAGTGTAAATACTCCGGCAATTGCAAAAATACAATTTGTAACAGAAAATCCCATTGCAAGAAAATATCCTATAAATGCTCCTAACACTATTACAACCTGCATAATATTTTCGCCCAAAAATGCAGCCGTAAATTTTGCTGCCGAAAGTACGCTTGGTTTTATTGGTAATGGCAGCAGATATTCTGTATCACTTGAAAAATATAATACACTAAATATTACATTTATTCCAAATATCACAGAAAATATTGTTATAAGATACAAAATCAAACTTATACCTTCGATATTACCGCCTAATTGTCGCAAAGCTGAAGTTATACCATAAACTATCGCACCAACTAATACTGCACAAGGTATCATAACAATTGATACTATAATAAATCCGGCAAGTTTATAGAAAATGCGTTTTTTCTTTTTATCGGGATTACCCATTGATAATGCTGTTATAAATACTTTTACAAGATTTTTATATGTACTCATTCCACAATCCCCCACATTTGTTAATTTGTCAAAGTAAGGAATATTTCCTCTAATGTTTTATTTTGATACTTTAATTTTAAATCATCAAGTGTTCCCATAAACACTGAACGACCTTTATTAATAATTACAACTTTATCACATAATTTTTCCGCAACTTCAAGTATATGAGTCGAAAACAAAACCGAATTACCCTTATCAGCGTGATTTCTCATCATAGATTTAAGTTCGTAAGCGGATTTAGGGTCTAATCCGATAAGCGGTTCATCAAGTATCCATACAGCCGGATTATGAACCAATGCAGCAATTACCATCATTTTTTGTCGCATACCGTGTGAATAACTTTGCATAGTTTGTGATAATTCTTTTTCCAAATCAAATTTACCTGCAAACTCTTTTATTCTTTCCTTTCTCTCGTCAAGTGAAATTTTATATATATCGGCTATAAAATTAAGGAAATCAATTCCCTTTAATCTTAAAAACATATCCGGGCTATCAGCAATATATCCTAAAATTTCTTTTGCTTTTAGTGTATCAGTCTTTATACTGTAATCATTCAAAAAAATATCTCCATTTTCTATTGGTAAAATTCCCGTCATCATTTTCATAGTAGTTGTTTTACCGGCACCGTTTGGCCCGATAAAGCCTACAATTTCACCATCATTAACTGTAAAGCTCAAATTATCTACGGCCTTTACTTTATTATTAAAACTTTTTGATATATTTTCAACTTTTATCATATACGACCACCTGCTTTAATTTAATTTTTAGCTTTACGAAAAAAAGGTAATAATCTGCAAATACTATATATAATATACCACATTTTTGCAAAATTGCAAATATATTTATGTTAATAAGCTGTAAATTTATTGAAAATACACAAGTAATTGATAAATATAAATATAACGGGGGTGTTTATATGGCTTTTATAGAATTAAAAAATATAAGCAGAATATATAAAACAAGATATTCAAAAGTAACAGCTCTTGATAATATTAACCTTCAAGTTGATAAAGGAGATTTTTTAGCGATAGCCGGACAATCCGGCTCCGGAAAATCAACCCTTATGAACATACTTGGTTGTCTTGATTTGGCAACAAGCGGCAAATATTTTCTCGATAACACTAATATTTCATCTTTAAATGAAAATCAGCTTTCATATATTAGAAATAAACAAATAGGTTTTGTATTTCAAAGTTTTAATCTTATATCACATCTAACAGCTATTGAAAATGTTGAATTACCACTAATATACCGTAAAATTAATAAAAAAAATCGCCGAGATATTGCCGAACAGGCACTTGAAAATGTTGGACTTAGCAATCGTAAAAATCATAAGCCTTATGAACTGTCAGGAGGTCAGCAACAGCGTGTTGCGATTGCAAGAGCCATTGCATTATCGCCGCCGATTATATTGGCAGATGAGCCAACCGGAAATCTTGACAGTTCTTCCAGCAACGAAATAATATCTATGCTTAACAACCTTAACGAGAATGGAACAACTATTATTCTTATAACTCACGATAACAATATTGCAAATAACTGTAAAAGAAAAATCATTATAAGTGACGGAAAAATCAAAAATTAATTTTTTTTGGTTTTAGCTTTGATTTTATTGTTAAAGTTTCACGATATTTTTATAAATAAACAACCGTTTATTATCAAATTTATATTGGCAAAAAAATATTTCGTTATTTTAAACAAAAAATCATTCTATTTTATATGCAAATTCCACAGTTATAATTCTTCTAAAGATATTAAAATATTGCTTGGAGTGTTGACAAAATTATACTTTTTGTTATAATAATTATAGCAGATGAAACAAATCTGCTGTGCTGTTTATATTCGAAGGTTTTTATGTAAAAAAGGAGGTTTTTTATTATGTCACCTATGTTAGAATTACACGATGTTGATGTTCAATCTTTTCTTTCCGTTTTAGATTCTTGCGAAGGAAATGTATTCCTCGTTACCCGTGAAGGAGACCACTTAAACCTTAAAAGTAAATTATGTCAGCTTGTCGGTTTAACAAAGCTTATTGAAGGCGGTAAGATTTCAGATGCCTATATAGTTTGCGAAAATCTTGAAGATGAAGCTAAGCTTTTCCGCTTTAACCTTTATGGTAAAGTTCAAGACGAAAAAGAAGAAAATTAACATTAAATATTATTAAAAACAAAAACGGTAATCTTTAAAAGATTACCGTTTTTGTTTTTATGTAGTCACATATATAATCATATCATCATAATATTTAATGTGTAAATTTATAATAACGACAAAATTATCAACTATTACATATAAAATACCATCAAATGACAAAAACTTTAAATTAAATATTGCAAAAATTTAAATATAAGTATAAAATATACTCATAGGGAGGTTTAACAAATGAAGAAAATACTAAAAATATTATTTGGCCGATTAGGTACTACAATTATAATTATGATTTTACAAATATTAGTTCTTGTGTTACCTATATTAGTTCTATCTGATAAATATGTTTATGTAAATATTTTCTTTAAAATTTTGTCAATAGTTATGGTTATTGCCGTTGTCAACAGCAAATCAAATCCTATGTATAAATTAATATATACAATGGTAATACTTATATTCCCCGTATTTGGAGGTTTATTTTATCTTCTTATAACAAGGCAGTCATCAACAAAAGCTCTTTCTAAAAGAATAAATTACTTGACTAAAAGTACATTTGATTTTTTACAACAAGACCAAGATATTTTAAAAGAAATAAAAGATAATATGAGTATTTATAAAAATGTAGTTTATCTTAACAACTATGGTAAATATCCTGTATATAAAAACACAGATGTTACTTATTTTCCCGTGGGAGAAGCTAAATGGGACGCTATGATAAAAGAACTTAAAAAAGCTGAAAAATACATTTTTATGGAATATTTTATCATTAAAAAAGGTAAATTTTGGAGCAGTATCTTAGAAATACTAAAAGAAAAGGCTCAGCAAGGTGTAGATGTCCGACTTATGTTTGACGGAATGGGCTGTATAAATCATATTGATAATGAAGATATTAAGGAGTATGAATCCTATGGCATAAAATGTAAAATATTTAATAAATTTGTTCCTGTTCTATCAACCCTGCATAACAATCGTGACCACAGAAAAATTCTTGTTATTGATGGACATACGGCATTTAACGGGGGTATTAATCTTGCTGATGAATATGTAAATGTTACAAGCCCATTAGGAGGGCATTGGAAAGATTGTGCAGTTATGCTGAAAGGTGATGCTGCATATAGTTTTGCATTAATGTTCTTATCATTATGGCAGATTAAAAAAAGACACGAAGAAAAAGATATTGAAAATTATTCCTTATATAAACCGGATAAACCGTATATCGCAAAAGATAAAAACAGCTTTGTAATGCCTTATGGTGATAGTCCCCTTGACGGTGAACTTGTAGGAGAATATGTATATCTTAATATTATACAAAATGCTAAAAAGTATGTACATATATATACACCATATCTTATATTAGATAATGAAATGATTACAGCATTAAAACAGGCAGCTAAAAGCGGCATTGATGTAAAAATAGTTATGCCGCATAAGCCTGATCATTGGTATGCTTATGCATTGGGCAAAGCCCAATTTGAGGAATTGGTAGAGGCAGGAATAAATATATTTGAATATTCACCCGGATTTATTCACAGTAAGGTTTTTGTATGTGATGATGAAGTCGCTGTTGTAGGAACAATTAATCTTGATTTTAGAAGTCTATACTTACATTTTGAATGTGCAACTTGGTTATATAACAGTAATGTTATTGCAGATATAGAACAGGATTATGAAAATACAATTTCCATCTGCGAAAAAATTACTCTTGACAAATGCCGAAAAATAGGGCCTTTAAAAAGATTATTCTATTCTATACTAAAACTTTTTGCTCCGTTAATGTAATGATTAAAGGACTGTATCAAAGTTTAATAACTTGATACAGTCCATATATATTTATCTGTTTTTCAGATTTGACAAACTATGTGGTTTAGGTTTTCTGTTATTTTTTCTTGGTTTTACTGATTTGCTTTTATTGCTGTTTTTGGAAAAATTCTCCTTGTCATCAAAATGTTTTGAACGCCCATTTCTTGGGGATTTAGAAAATTTGTTTTCTTTATTATCATTATACAACCTTCTTTTGTTTTTAGGTTCTTGTATTGATTTTTTATTTTGCAGTAACATTACAGATGTTGGAATACCACAAATTTTACAGTTCTTCATCTTTTGCAATATATCATCAACATCTCTTTTAGGAACAGCAACAATAGTTTCGTCATCAAATATTTCTATTTTACCTATATCTTTACCGCTTATATCTGTTTTTTCTGTGATTGCACCTACTATATGATTTGGTGCTACTCTTTTTGCTCTGCCGATATTGATAATAAGTTTTTCATATTGACCTACATTTCCTTTATCGGAATATCTTTTTTGCTCTATTTCCTCAAAATCAAATGTATCATTTCCGAAATACATTTGTAATGCCACTTCTGCTATAATTTCTGCTGTATATCCTCTATTCATTAAAGTTTTTAATATATCACTGTACTTTGATTCTGTGGTTTGAGAAAGGGTATTTTCTATTTCGGATATTTGCAACTGTTGTCTACGCTTTTCCAATTCCGCCTTAGTAGGAATATACTCCTGTTTTATATCTGATTTAACAAGGTAACCTAATTTTCTGACAATTTCTACTTGGCGTCTGCCGCTGCATATTGTTATAGCTGTACCTGATTTACCGGCTCTGCCTGTACGACCTATTCTATGAACATAATACTCGGTATTTTGTGGAATATCATAGTTTATAACATAGTCGATACCATTTACATCTATACCTCTTGCTGCAACATCTGTTGCTACAAGTACTGATGTTTTACCGTTTTTAAATCCGTTCATAACTTTTGTACGCTGTGATTGTTTCATATCACCGTGTAATCCTTCAACATCAAAACCGGATTTAAACAAATAATCTGTTACTTCATCAACCATTGATTTAGTATTGCAGAATATCATAGCCAATGATGGTTTATAATATTTAAGTATGATATTCAAAGCATCAAATTTTCTGCCCATAGGTACATCATAAAAACATTGTTTAATATTATCAACAGTAACTTGCTTTTTGTTAATCTCAATTAATTCGGGAGATTTTTGATATTTTTCTGTAAGTGATAAAATTTCCTGCGGCATAGTTGCTGAAAAAAGTATTGTTTGTCTGTCTTGTGGGGTTTCGGATAAAATAGTTTCTATATCTTCCCTAAATCCCATACTTAGCATTTCGTCTGCCTCATCTAAGATAACCATTTTAATATTACCAAGTTTTAAAGTTTTTCTTCTCATATGGTCCATAACTCTGCCCGGAGTACCAACGACAACATTTGCAGATTTTAATTTAGTTATTTGTCTTTCCATATCAGCTCCGCCGTAGATATCTACTATTTTAACCCCTTTAATATATTTAGAAATTTTTTTTAATTCATCACACGCCTGAACTGCCAATTCTCTCGTTGGACATAATATAAGGACTTGTACATTTTTATTTTTAATGTCAACTTTTTCCATAGCAGGTATTCCAAATGCGGCTGTTTTTCCTGTACCGGTTTGGGATCTTCCTATTATGTCTAAGCCTTCCCTTATAATTGGTATAGTTTTGTATTGAACTTCCGTTGGTGTTTTAAAACCCATATCGCTTATCGCCATAGATATGCTTTCGCTTAAATATAATTCCTCAAAACTTAAATTTTCCATTCGATTTGCTCCTATCAACAGTTAAATATACACAAATATTCACTTATTAAATTGCTATTTTTTACAATTTATTCGTCAATTATCATAACTATTATATCATAAATTAGTCAATTTCTACAACCAATTTTTTATATTTTTTACTAAATATCTGCAAAAAAGTATAAATTCACAAAAAGTTCACAATTATAAATTTATCTAATTTACAAAAAAACTTTATTTTTTACGGATTTAGCAATATAATATGTTTGGCATATAATTTTAAATTATTACTTTTTCAGAGGTGTTTTACTTTGGTTAATCAAGATATACTTAATAAAGTCAAAAAAATACATTTTATTGGCATAGGCGGTTCGGGTATGTGTCCAATGGCAGAAATACTTTACAACGAAGGCTATGAAATAACCGGTTCTGATATGAACGATTCCGATACACTTGAAAGAATTATTCGTGATTATAAAATAGAAGTAACTATGGGACATTATCCGGAAACAGTCATAGGCAAAGACCTTGTTGTATATACTGCCGCTGTTAAAAAGGATAATCCTGAACTTGTATCAGCTATACAACATAATATTCCTACTATGGAGAGAGCCGAAATGCTTGGTGCTATCACAGCAAGATACGCCCGTTCCGTTGCGGTTGCCGGTACTCACGGAAAGACAACTACAACAGCTATGATTGCTCAGACCGCACAAGGCTGTAATCTTGACCCTACTGCTATAATCGGTGGAAAGTTACCTTTATTCAACGGAAATAGCCGTATAGGAAAATCAGAAATAATGGTCTGTGAGGCCTGTGAATATGTCGATTCGTTCCTGCATCTTAATCCTGCAATATCTGTTATTTTAAATGTTGACAGCGACCACCTCGATTATTTCGGCAATCTTGACGGCGTAAAAAAATCATTTAGGAAATTTGCTGAATTAACATCAAACTTACTTATTTTAAACGGAGATGACCAGAATACCCTTGATTCTATAAAAGGAATAGACAGAAAAGTATTAACATTTGGGTTTAATAATACAAATGATTATTATGCAGTTATTACAAGCGTTAAAAAGAATGTATTCGACAGCTTTGCAGTTTATCATAACAACCAAAAATTAACCGATATTACATTGAAAGTTCCCGGAAAACATAATGTATATAATGCTCTTGCAAGTTTTGTTGTAACCTATATTTTGGGTGATGAAAAAATTAATCCTGATGACATAGCTAAGAGTTTGGGAGAATTTACAGGAGTTCACAGAAGATTTGAGATACTCGGTAAATTTAGAGGAATAACCGTTGCTGATGATTTTGCACATCATCCAACCGAACTAAAAGCTACTATAACATCTGCTATGAATATGGGATTTAATAAAGTTTGGGTAGTATTTCAGCCGCATACCTATTCAAGAACATCAATATTATTTGATGATTTTGTAAAAGTATTGTCGATTGCGGATAGGGTTATATTATCTGAAATACTCGCCGTAAGAGAAGAAAATATATATAACATATATTCAAAAGATTTAGCCGATAAAATTCCGAATTGTGTATGGTTTAATAAATTTGAGGAAATAACAGATTATGTCTGTCAGAACGCTCAGAGCGGCGATTTAATTATAACCATTGGAGGAGGCAACATTTATATGTGTGCTGACTTAATAGTTAACAAACTCAAAAATTAAATATACTAAATTTAATTCTTCACTAATATATGGGCGAAAATTGATTATAATAATTTAATCAATTCGCCCATTTTAATGCATTTTATTATATTGAAAACATTACAAAAAAGTTATTGCATTTTGTTACTTTTTTTGATATAGTGTAATTTGGTATTATATTTTGAAAGGTTGTGATGTCAAGGGTGGAGAAAAAATTTACTCTATACGGTTTCAACAATCTCACAAAAACTCTTAGCTTTAATATCTACGATGTATGCTATGCAAAGAGTGAACGAGAACAAAAAGATTATATAGCTTATATTGACGAACAGTATAATTCTGAACGTCTTACTAATATTCTTTGTCAGGTTACAGAAATGATAGGTGCTAACCTTTTAAATATTTCTAAACAGGATTACGAACCCCAAGGAGCAAGCGTTAATCTCCTTATCTCCGAAAAAGTTTTACCTGAAAAAATTGATGATTCTTGTAACTGTGGAAAGTGCAGTTTTCTGGCTAAAAAAGACGCAATACTTGGCCATCTCGATAAAAGTCACGTAACTGTCCACACATATCCTGAGTATCACCCTGATAATTCAATAGCTACTTTTAGAGTTGATATTGATGTTTCAACCTGTGGTACAATTTCCCCCCTTAATACACTTGACTTTCTGATAGATAATTTCGACTCAGATATTATTACTATTGATTATAGAGTAAGAGGCTTTACAAGAGATATTAACGGAAAAAAATGTTTCCTTGACCATAAAATATCATCTATTCAAGATTATATTAAAGCCGAAACTTTAAGAAAATATGATGCTATTGATGTTAATGTTTATCAATCAAATATTTTTCATACTCAAATGCTTATAAAGGAAATAGAATTACAAAATTATCTTTTCAATACAGATGTCTACGAACTTCCGCCGAGAGAAAGATTGAAGATAACTGACGACCTTAGAAAAGAAATGATAGAAATTTTTAGCGGTACTAATGTATACGATTAATTTTTTGGGAGTGTGGATTGATGTACAAGCTATCACAAAATAAGGCTCCTATATATGAGGCTCTGGAAGAATATAAAGACAGACGAGTTGTTTCTTTTGATGTACCGGGTCATAAGCAGGGTAAAGGCAATAAGGAATTAACTGAATTTCTTGGAAAGCGCTGCTTAGATGTCGATGTAAATTCTATGAAACCTTTGGATTATCTTTGCCATCCTGTAAGCATCATAAAAGAAGCTGAACAACTTATGGCTGATGCTTTTGGTGCATCTTATGCTTTTTTAATGGTAAATGGAACATCATCTTCCGTACAAGCTATGGTTATGAGTGTTTGCAAACGTGGAGAAAAAATTATTATGCCACGCAATGTCCATCGTAGTTCAATAAATGCTCTTATTATTTGTGGAGCAATACCTGTATATGTTGACCCGGGTACTAATAAACAACTTGGCATACCACTCGGAATGGATATTGAAGATGTTAAAAAGGCTATTCAGGAAAATCCCGATGCAAAAGCTGTTATTGTTAATAATCCTACCTATTATGGTGTATGCACCAATCTCAAAGAAATAGTAAAAATTGCCCACGAGGCTAATATGAAAGTACTTGTTGATGAAGCACACGGTACACATTTATATTTTGGTGAAGGATTGCCAATAAACGCTATGGAGGCAGGTGCTGATATGGCGGCTGTAAGCATACATAAAACAGGCGGCTCATTAACTCAAAGTTCCGTACTACTGTTAGGAGAAAGTATGAACCCGGGATATGTCCGACAAATTATAAACTTAAGTCAGACCACAAGCGGCTCATACTTATTATTGTCCTCGCTCGACTTATCAAGAAAAAATCTCGCACTAAACGGGAAAAAAATCTTTGATAAAGTAAAAAAACTTGCTGCCTATGCCAGACAAGAAATAAATAAAATAGGTGGTTTTTATGCTTTTGGTTCAGAACTTATTGATAAAAAAGCATTTTATGATTTTGATATAACAAAATTATCTATTCACACAAGGGATATAGGTCTTGCAGGAATAGAAGTTTATGATATATTGCGTGATAACTATGATATTCAAATAGAATTTGGCGATATAGGAAATATACTTGCTTATATATCTGTTGGTGATAACATTCTCGACTTGGAAAGACTTATATCTTCTCTATTTGAAATAAAAAGACTTTATTCAAAAAATCCTGCAGGTATGCTCGATAACGAATACATAAAACCTGTTGTTTACTGTACACCACAAGAGGCATTTTATTCCAATAAAAAAAGTACTCCGCTTAAAGAAGCTCTCGGAAAGGTTTGTGCAGAATTCGTAATGTGTTATCCTCCCGGAATACCTATACTCGCACCGGGTGAACTGGTTACAAAAGATGCAGTTGATTATATAATATATGCAAAAGAAAAAGGCTGCAATCTAACAGGGGCTGAAGATATGAAAACTGAATATCTCAATGTTATGTGTTAAATAATATAAAAAGGAGTGTATTATTTATGGAATTGTGGTACACTGAGGAACAAACCCAGAATGTCAGATTTACAATCAGATGCGATAAACAGATTTTTTCAGCAGAAAGCGACTACCAAAGAATAGACATTTTTCATTCGCCGGAATTTGGGAGATTTCTCGTTCTTGATGACAGAATAATGCTGACCGAGAAAGATGAATTTATTTACCACGAAATGATTGTTCACGTACCAATGGCTGTAAATCCAAATATAAAGAAAGTTCTTGTTATTGGTGCAGGTGACGGCGGCACTGCAAGAGAATTATCAAGATATAAAACTATTGAAAAAATAGATGTCGTGGAAATTGATAAAATGGTAGTTGACGCCTGCAGAGAACATATTCCTCAGACAGCTTGTGGTCTTGATGATTCAAGAGTTCATCTATATATTGATGACGGACTTAAATTTATACGTTCCGTAACAAACGAATATGATTTAATAGTGGTTGATTCAACAGACCCGATAGGTCCGGGGGAAGGTTTATTTACGAGGGAATTTTACGGCAACTGCTATAAAGCCTTGAAAGATGATGGTATAATCGTTAATCAACAAGAAAGTCCATATTATAATGTATTTTCAAAGGCTATGCGTCTTGCTCATAAAAAACTTGTATCATTTTTTCCAATATGCAGGGTTTACCAAGTGCATATACCTACATATCCATCGGGACATTGGCTCTTTGGATTTGCTTCTAAAAAATATCACCCTTTGCGTGACTTAAATCCGGACAATTGGAATAGTCTTAATATTGAAACAAAATATTATAATACTAATCTGCATAAAGGCTGCTTTTATCTGCCTAACTATGTAACAAAACAGCTGCGTGACGGTGAACCTGATGAAAATTAATTATAAAATTTATAAAATATAATGGGAGGTATTAACTTATGGGTAAGGCCCTAATTATCGGTGCAGGCGGTGTTGCAAGTGTTGTTGTACACAAATGCTGCCAGAACTCAGAAGTTTTTGAAGAAATATGTATTGCAAGCAGAACCAAGTCAAAATGTGATGCCTTAAAGGAAAAATTACAAGGCGGTAAAACTAAAATTTCCACCGCCAAAGTCAATGCCGATAATGTTGATGAACTTATCACACTTATTAATGACTTTAAACCTGATATAGTTATTAATGTTGCATTGCCATATCAGGATTTAACCATTATGGACGCTTGTCTTGCCACTAAAACCAACTATATGGATACTGCAAATTATGAACCACTTGATACCGCTAAGTTTGAATATAAATGGCAATGGGCTTACAAAAAAAGATTTGAAGAAGCCGGCATAACCGCACTTCTTGGAAGTGGATTTGACCCGGGTGTAACAGGGGTATTCAGTGCCTATGCTATGAAACACCATTTTGATGAGATTAATTATATTGATATTCTTGATGCAAATGCCGGCGACCACGGCTACCCGTTTGCTACTAATTTCAATCCTGAAATTAATATTCGTGAAGTTAGTGCCAAGGGAAGTTATATAGAAAACGGCAAATGGGTTGAAACTGAACCTATGGAAATTAAAAGAGTTTATAATTTCCCTGAGATTGGCGAAAAAGATATGTACTTACTCCACCACGAGGAATTAGAATCACTTGCAATTAATATTAAAGGTATAAAGAGAATTAGATTTTTTATGACATTTTCGCAAAATTATCTTACACATTTAAAATGTCTTGAAAATGTCGGTATGACATCTATTGAACCGATTGATTATGAGGGTATGAAAATTGTTCCTTTACAATTCCTAAAAGCCGTATTACCTGACCCAGCATCATTAGGTCCGAGAACAGTTGGCAAAACTAATATAGGCTGTATATTTATTGGCAAAAAAGACAATAAGGAAAAAACATATTATTTATATAATGTTTGTGACCATCAAGAATGTTATAAAGAAGTTGGCTCTCAGGCTATTTCATATACAACGGGTGTTCCTGCTATGATAGGTGCATCTATGATTATTACAGGTAAATGGAACAAACCGGGAGTTTATAATATTGAAGAATTTGACCCCGACCCATTTATGGAAGCCCTTAATAAATTTGGTTTACCTTGGAAAGAAAGTTTTACACCGGATTTAGTAGATTAACTTATTATCAAAAAATAAAAATAGCAGACAAGCTCCGTCAATGGTGCTGTCTGCTATTTAGCTATCATAATGAGAGGAGCAGCAAAATTGAATTATAAAGATAAATCTATTCCCACACCTTCTTTTATAGTCAGTGAAAACTTATTGATAAAAAATCTGGAAATACTAAAATATATACAGGATAGAACAAACTGTCATATTCTTTTGGCACAAAAAGCATTTTCTATGTATAGTGTCTATCCCCTTATCAAAAAATATATAAAGGGTACTACTGCAAGCGGAATATATGAGGCTAAACTCGGCTATGAGGAAATGGGAGGCGAAGTACATATATTTTCTCCTGCATATACCAATGAAGATTTTGACGAAATAACAAATATCTGTGACCATATAGTGTTTAATTCATTTAATCAGTGGAATAAATTTAAGAGTAAAGCTCTTGCAAGAAATATTCAATGCGGTATAAGAATAAATCCCGAATATTCAGAAATTGAAACTGATATTTATAACCCTTGTTTTACCAATTCTCGTTTAGGTGTAACGCTCGATAATTTTGAAAAAAATAATCTTGATGGAATAAGCGGATTACATTTTCATACTATGTGTGAACAAAATTCAGACACATTGGAAAGAACTTTAAAAGTTATTGAGGAAAAATTCGGTAAATATTTATACCAGATGAAATGGATTAATTTTGGCGGAGGTCACCATATTACAAGACCAGACTATGATATTAATAAATTAATTGATTGTATAAATTACATTAAAAATAAATATGGTGTTGAGGTGTATCTTGAACCGGGAGAAGCCGTTGCACTTAATGCCGGATTTTTAGTCAGTGAGGTTATTGATATAATAAAAAATAATATGCGGATTTGTATAATGGATACTTCAGCAGCCTGTCATATGCCGGATGTTCTTGAAATGCCATATAGACCTATGATTATCGGCTCGGGCAAACCTAATGAAAAAGCCTATACTTATCGCTTGGGAGGGCCTACCTGTCTTGCAGGTGATATAATAGGCGATTATTCGTTCGACAAACCACTATCTGTTGGCGATAGACTTGTATTCACCGATATGGCTATATATTCAATGGTTAAAACCAATACATTTAATGGTATGAAATTGCCGTCAATAATACTCGAAAAAGCAGACGGCAGTTACCAAATTATTAAAAAATTTGGATATGAGGATTTTAAATCCAGATTATAAAATTAAAGAGGGATTTTAGATTATGTTAAGCAATTTTATAACTGTTGGCGAACAGGTGCTTATTTTATTCATATTAATAGCAGTAGGATTTGTATGCGGCAAAATAAATATGTTTAATGATAATTCGGTTAAAAATATGACTGATTTTGTACTGCTTATAGTAACACCTTGTGTTATAATAGAATGTTTTCAGAGAGATTTTGACCCAAATATGCTGAAAAATTTAGGTATTTCGGCATTAATATCATTATGTACATTTGTTTGCTCAATTATAATAGCAAATCTTATTATCCGCGATAAAAATAAAGCAAGCGAAAAGGTTTATAGATTTAGTGCTATATTTTCAAATTGTGCGTTTATGTCTTTACCGTTACAATCTGCAATATTAGGTGCTGACGGTGTATTTTACGGTGCTGCTTTTGTTGCCGTTTTCAATCTTATAGTATGGAGTTATGGAGTAATTTCTATGAGCGGTGACAAAAATATTAATTTCATAAAAATTTTGCTCAATCCGGGAATACTTGGAGTTATTATAGGGATAACATTTTTCTTATTATCTATAAGACTTCCCTCGCCTATTCTAAAACCTATATCATATTTAGCCGGATTAAATACGCCGCTTCCTATGGTTATAATAGGCTATCACTTATCAAAAGCATATCCTAAAAAATCTCTCAAAAATGCAAAAATGTATTTTGTTATTTTTATAAGATTAATATTAATACCTTTCTCGGCATTGGGAATATTACTTTTATTTAATATAGATAAGTCTGTATTAATTGCCTGTTTAATAGCGATAAGTGCGCCTACGGCAGCAATAGCTACAATGTTTTCCGCCAAATATAATCAAGATACCGAATTATCAGTAAATATTGTATCTATTTCTACATTGTTATCAATCATAACAATGCCGTTAATAGTTGCACTGTCACAAATGACGACTTAAAGGAGTTTTAAATATGACAAATAACGAACGAGCATTATTGGCAGTACAAGCCCTTAAAAATGAATACCCCGATGCTAAATGTTCATTGATTTATACCGACCCATTGCAATTGCTTATAGCTACAAGATTATCTGCACAATGTACAGATGCAAGGGTTAATATGGTTACACCATCATTATTTGAACATTTTAAAACGGCTGATGATTTTGCAAAATCCTCTTATGAGGAAGTCGCAAAATATATAAAATCCTGCGGACTTTATAAAACTAAGTCAAAGGATATTGTTGAAATGTGTAAGATGCTCTGTAAAAATTATAACGGGGTTGTTCCCGATACAATAGAAGAATTAGTCAAACTTCCGGGAATAGGCAGAAAAACAGCTAATCTTGTAGTTGGTGATATATTTAATAAACCTGCTGTTGTGGTCGATACACATTGTATAAGAATAACATCAAGATTAGGATTTCATAATATAAAAGATGCTGCTAAAATAGAAAAGATTTTAAGAGAAGCATTACCTGCGGCAGAATCAAATAATTTTTGTCATAGATTGGTTTTACACGGCAGAGCCGTATGTAATGCCCGCAAACCTCTTTGTGATAAATGCTGTATGAGTTCATTCTGCGATTCATATATAAACAATAAACTATAATCAATCTGACCAAAAAAGGAGATACTTACAAATTATGGTAATAGTAAATAAAGCTATATTACATATACTTGATTTTAATTCAGGCATAACTGTTTTTTCACAGGAAAATTTAGATATTACAGACGCATTTGTAAATGATTTTCTCTCAAGACATATTGAAAAATGCCTTAAAGACAGCTCTGCTATGAACGGAAGACTTTTAAACAACAGTGATTTTCCCCAGCTCTTAGAGGAATATAATGAAAATCCAGACAAGTTTATCGATTTTTCGCTTACGATTGCAAATAAAATAAATAATTGTATTCAGCAGACAGACAATGACCGTTGTGTTGACTTTATATTTTGCGATTTTTCCTTTGACAACAACAAATATATAGGATTATTATTATACGATAATCAAAATGCTTATACGCATAAAATAACAAATAACGGTGATAAAATTAAAAACGAAATTATAAATTATGTTGCTATTTTGCCATCGCCGTCTCAAAAAGTTTCTGCATTTGCTATAATAGATACCGATAAATATGAAGTTAAGGTATTTGATAAAAAATATAAATTAAACGGCGAAATCGTACAGATATTAAAAGATTTTGTTGTAATTTGCGATGTTGTTGCATCACCAAAAGACACAGTTAAAATTGTTAAAAAAGTTATAGATAAAATTGCTGATGAAAATGGTGAAAATAATATCGTTGCTGTATCAAAGGCTAAAAGCTATATAGCTGATGTTGCCGAAATATCAGAAGAAATTGATACGATTGAATTGTCACAAAAAGTTTTTCCGTCATCACCAATATTACAAAATAAATTTCAAGACAGTATAAAAGAGGCAGGTATCCCCGAAGTTATATCTATTGATAAAAATTTCGCTATTAAAGCCACAAAATCTCATAAAATAAAAACTGATACAGGAATTGAAATTTCTATCCCCTCTGATTTTTTTAACAATACAGATTATATAGAATTCATTAATAACCCTGACGGTACTATATCCATATCAATTAAAAATATAGGTAAAATTATAAATAAATAGTAATAATATGTCTATTAATATCGAATTATTTCATTTATAGAAATTAGAAAACTTGTAAATGTGATATATTAACTCTATGTAATTAATTTTTGTATAGGAGTGTTTTTATGAAAAAGTTTTTCAATGAGTTCAAGGTATTTATCTTAAAGGGTAATGTAATGAACTTAGCAGTTGGTGTTATTATTGGTGCTGCTTTCCAATCAATAGTTAATTCCCTTGTTAATGATATTATATCACCTGTAATCGGTCTTGTAGCTAAAACTGATTTAAGCGATTTATATATAGTTTTAGCACAAAAAACAGAAGAAGTTGACGGTGTTGTAACTACAACTGATGTTATGCTTAAATATGGTTCATTTATAACGGCTGTAATTAACTTTTTAATAATGGCTTTTGTTATCTTTCTGATAGTAAAGGCTATAAATAAGATTACTTCAATATTTACTAAACACGATGAAAAACCTGCTGAACCTACAACAAAAAAATGTCCTTTCTGTTTCTCCGAAATTGATATTAAAGCTACCCGCTGCCCACATTGTACATCACAATTAGAAATTGAAGAAGCTGTTGAATAACTATTTTAAATACAACATAAAATTACACATTTTTAAAAATTATGTATAATTTTTGTTATAACCCAAAATATTAATAATATAAAGGAATATACTAAATAATACAAAATATTTTTACAATAAACAAGTCGATATTTATATAGCCTTAATAAAAATATTTGTCATTATCTGCAAAGAATAATAAAAGGAGGAAAAAATGCCAAAATATTATAGAAAAGTTAAATATATATTTATTGTATTAATATTATTTTTCGTATTATGTGTAACAGGAACAAATTACGCAAAAAACAATGATATAGAAGAGGAAAAACCAAATAATATAGTAAATGTTAATAATAATAATTCCCAACCGGACACATTAACATCAACACCTAATCCCCCATCTGTTGAGCCGGAAAATAAATATTTCACTGTTAATGTTGATAACGAAAAAATTTATGATGGTGAACTTGTATTAGTAAATTCCAATTATGAATGTAAATTTAATGGTAAAAATATTATTAGTTTAATAAATTATAAAAATTCGTCATATCTTGTCGCAGATGGAAATGTAATGCTTAATTCAGGAAATTCTTTAGACGCACTAAACTCTATGATGGAAACATTTTTCCAAAATACAGGTTTAGATAATGTAATCATATCCTGCGGTTTTAGAGATATAGACTATCAAAGAAGACTTTACGAACGAGAAATTGCAAATCTTGGTGAAGAAGGTAAAAAATGGGTAGCAAAACCTGGTTACAGTGAGCATCAAACAGGATATACCTTTGATTTATCATTATTGAAAAATGGTTTAGTGGAAAAATTTGACGGTAACGGTCAATATAACTGGATTAATGAAAATTGTAAATATTATGGTTATATACTAAGATATCCGGCAGATAAAACCGATATAACTATGATTTATAATGAAGAGTGGCATTTCAGATATGTAGGTATTCCACACGCAATATATATCACAGAAAACAACTTATGTTTTGAGGAGTATATAGATTATATTAAAAATATCTCTATCAAAAATCCTCTTAATGTATCTGTTAGTAATGCTTTCAATGATAATCAAAATCATAACTATCAAATATATTATGTAGAGGCTTCTGAGGGTACTTCTACAAACATTCCACTTCCAAACGAAGATTGTAATTATTCCATATCGGGAAATAACATTGACGGATTTATTGTTACAATAGATAATATAGTATAAATGCAAATAAAAAACCGACACTAATAAAAATTTGTGCCGGTTTTTTTATTATTTATAAAATACTTTTTACAACTCTATAACTTTATTTTTAATGGTTTCATAATCAATTTGCGAATTATCCGTATATCTATAAAACCTATTATTTTTGTAAAGACCATTTTCATATAATTCACAGGAAAATACAACCTTTTCATTAGTGTCATAAAATGCCATAATTATAGGAGTTGAATTAAAATCGTCATCAGTAGCTTTAATATTAACAAGCGTAGTATTATTAAAATCTTCCAAAATATCGTTTATTGACGAGGCTTCACTAACTCTATAATAATCTATTCCATAGCTCACATCTATATGAGTTATATTAGTTTCTATATTTACTCTTTCAAGACGCTTTGTATTTGTAGAAAATGCCAAAATAAATAATGCTATTACTATTATAATACTTAATACTGTAATTGATATTATTTTCGATTTATTGCTGTTCTGATTCATATTTTTTAACCTCTGTTTTATAAATTTATATTTCAAAATCCTCAGCACTATATGTAGGCAATTTTGGCATAGGTTTAGGTTCACGCTTTAAGGGGTCGTAACAAAATCTTTTGCACATATTATCTTTTGTATCAACACCCTTTTCGCATAAAATCATATCATTATTGAAATAAGAATATTTGCAATACTCGCAAGAAGGAGTTATTTTTTTCCCAAACATTTCTTTAAAATACAATAGTATCAATTCCTTTATTATGGTATAATGTTTCTTATAAATATATTATAGTCATAAGATTATATAATGTAAAGTAAATAATGTGATAAAAAAGTGGAGGTTTTATGATTTTTTACAGTCATTCAATGGAGTTAAATATTAAAAATGGTGTATCTTTTTTAAGATTTCCAAGTATTAACAAACTTGGATTTGTAAATCACGCTTTTTCTACAAAATTAGGCGGCATAAGCAGCGGAGAATTTTCCTCTATGAATTTAAGCTTCAATCGTGGCGACAGCTATGAAAATGTTATAGAGAACTATAAAAGATTATGCTTAGCAAGTGATATTAATTTTGATACTCTTGTTGCATCTGCACAGGACCATAATACATTTATAAGAACTGTAACCGATAAAGAAATAGGAATTGGAATTACTAAACCAAGAGATTTACAAAGTGTTGACGGACTTATAACAAATGTTCCAAATGTAACACTCGTAATATATTTTGCAGATTGTGTTCCAATAATATTGGTTGACCCTGTTAAAAAAGCGATAGGTGCTGTACACAGCGGCTGGAGAGGCACTGTTAAGGAAATCGCTAAAGTCGCCATCGACAAAATGAAAATTGAATATGGTTGTAATCCTGAAAATTTTATTTGTACTATTGGTCCTAATATTAACAAATGCTGTTATGAGGTTGATGAAAATGTCTTTAAGGAGTTTAATAAACTTACCCATTTGTCACCGGAGAAATTTATTCAACATACCAATAATAATAAATATATGATAGACTTATCCGAAACAAATAAACAAATACTTCTTAATTGTGGTGTTCAAGAAAAAAATATTTCTGTATCCGACTTATGCACAAAATGCAATAGTGAACTATTATTCTCACATCGTGCAACAAACGGCAGGCGTGGTGGTATGGCAGGATTTGTCTGCATAAAATAATAAAAAATAATCTCTTGTATACTGCAATATACAAGAGATTTTTTAATATTATTAATCAATGAAATCTTTAAGTTTTCGGCTTCTGCTCGGGTGACGCAATTTTCTTAAAGCCTTAGCTTCTATTTGTCTTATGCGTTCCCTTGTGACATTAAATTCACAACCTACTTCTTCCAAGGTTCTTGGTCTGCCGTCTTCAAGTCCAAAACGAAGCCTTAAAACTTTTTCTTCTCGTGGTGTAAGTGTAGAGAGTACATCAGAAAGCTGCTCTCTCAATAATGTATGAGATGCGACATCTGCCGGAGCCAAGGCATCATCATCCGGTATAAAATCACCTAAATGGCTATCTTCTTCTTCGCCAATAGGAGTTTCCAACGATACCGGTTCTAATGCTACTCTCATTATTTCTCTTACCTTTTCGACAGGCATATCTAATTTTTCGGCTAATTCTTCTGCTGATGCTTCGTGGCCGTTCTCGTGCAATATTTGACCTGATACTTTTCTGACTTTATTAATAGTTTCAACCATATGAACAGGTATTCTTATAGTTCTGGCTTGGTCGGCTATTGCCCTCGTAATAGCCTGGCGTATCCACCAAGTGGCATATGTGGAAAATTTAAAACCTTTTGTATAATCAAATTTGTCAACAGCCTTTATAAGGCCTAAATTTCCTTCTTGTATAAGGTCAAGAAATTGCATACCTCTGCCTAAATATCTTTTTGCGATACTGACTACAAGCCTCAAATTTGCCTCAGACAATCTTTTTTTAGCTCTATCATCACCGTTTACAATTCTTCGTGCCAATTCAAGTTCTTCATCAGATGACAATAGTGGTATGCGGCCAATTTCCTTTAAGTATGCTCTTACAGGGTCATCAACTATAACACCTTCGTTATATGAGCTATCCGCATCATTCGAATCGGAGGAATTTGCAAGTTCAGTATCATCTATTGACATCGAATCTATATCTTCTACGAGTTCAATACCGGAATTTTCCAGAGAATCATATATTTTTTCAAACTGTTCTATTTCCACATCTTTATCACTTATAGCTTCTAAAATATCCTGTGTTGATATACTGCCCTTTGCTTTTCCTTGTTCTAACAGTTCTTTAACTACATCTTCTTTATTTTCCTGTACTTCAACTTTTTCTTTTTCATCAGCCATTACAACTTCCTCCTTTTAATAAGTTAGTCCAAAAAATCCTTCAATTTCTTGCTTCTGCTCGGGTGACGCAATTTTCTTAATGCTTTAGCTTCTATCTGCCTTATGCGTTCTCTTGTAACATTAAATTCATAACCTACTTCTTCGAGTGTTCTTGATTTACCATCTACAAGTCCGAAACGCAATCTCAAAACTTTTTCTTCTCGTGGTGTAAGTGTAGATAATACTTCGGATAATTGTTCTTTTAATAACAAATGTGAGGCGGCATCGGCAGGTGCTGGTGCATCATCATCAGGTATAAAATCACCTAAGTGGCTGTCTTCCTCCTCTCCGATAGGAGTTTCCAAAGACACAGGTTCTTGTGCAACACGGACTATTTCTCTGACTTTATCAACTGAAATATCGAGTTTTGCAGAAATTTCCTCAGGAGTTGGCTCGTGACCATTTTCGTGAAGCAGTTGATTTGATGCTTTTTTTACTTTGTTAATAGTTTCAACCATATGAACAGGTATTCTTATAGTTCTGGCTTGGTCAGCTATTGCCCTCGTAATAGCTTGGCGTATCCACCAAGTAGCATAGGTCGAAAACTTAAAACCTTTTGTATAATCAAATTTATCAACAGCCTTTATAAGTCCCAGATTTCCTTCTTGTATAAGGTCAAGGAACTGCATTCCCCTACCCAAATATCTTTTTGCAATACTTACAACAAGTCTTAAATTTGCTTCGGCTAATCTTTTTTTAGCTTTTTTGTCACCGCTAACAATTCTTTTTGCAAGTTCAAGTTCTTCACCCGGACTTAGAAGTGGTATTTTGCCTATTTCTTTTAAATAAACTTTAACCGGATCATCTATTGTAATATTATCTATTATAGTTTCGTCATCTTCATCAATTTTAACAGGAGTGAACTCTATTGCTTCAACATCAAATTGTTCTGCCACATCAACAAGCTCTATACCGGAACTTTCTAATGAATCATAAATTTTTTCAAATTGTTCAAATTCTGCTTCTTCGCCAATAGCATCAAAAATATCTTGTGTTGAAAGGCTGCCGTTTAACTTACCTCGTTCAAGTAATTCTTTAACGATAATTTCTTTATTATTAAAAACATTTGTTTGTTGTTGGCTGTTATTATTTGTAGTAACTGAATTAGACATAATATTATGTTCCTCCTTGTAATTGCCCTGTGATATTATTGCCATAATTAATTAAAATCAAGCATTAATATCTACTTTTTTTGCTTTTTTAGTCTATCAATATACTTTTGTACATCTTCCTCAGACTTATTGGAAAGATTATCTCCACTAAAGGCTATTTTGTCATTTTCTTTATCTATAACATTTATGCAATCGTTACAAATTTCGTATGGATTGCAGTTCTTGTTATAATTGTGAACTATCTTAATAATTCTGCTGTTTTCATCATTTGAAAACTCGCCTGATATATCCATAACAGAAAATTCCTTTTTATCATTAAATCTTCTAACTATACATTCATAAATTTTTTTATTAAAAGATGTTATAAATTTTTCAGGCGGGAATTTAGATATAATACTACCTGCTATATCAGGATTATTTATTATACAAGAAATAATTTGTTCTTCGGCATTTGACGCCATAAGGTGTGTCTTTTTATCGGGATTTATACTATCATTAACCACCAAGACCTCCATATTATTTTTATTTCGTTGCTGCTGAATTTTTGTTTTATAGTCTTTTTGTTTATATTTATCAATCTGTTGGATTATTGAATATGGTGCGACAGACAATTCCGCTGCTATTTTTCTTGCATAAACATCTATCTCTATTTCACTGTCAAAAGTTGCCAATAATTTTGATACCTGAGTTAAATATGCTACTTTACCATCTGGTGAATCCAAATCCAATTTATTTTTTAATTTTTGCAGTCTGTATTCAATATCATTACCTGATTTTTCAATTAATTGTTTAAATTTTATATGCCCGTTTTCACCATTTGTTTTTAAAAATTCATCTGGGTCTTTACCATTTGGTATATTTATAACACGAACATTAAGTCCCACATCACGCAGTATGGGAATTGCCCTCATAGTTGCATTTTGTCCCGCATCGTCTGAGTCATAACACAAAACAATATCATCAGTATATCTCTTTAATAAAATAGCTTGTTCTTTTGTTAAAGCAGTTCCTAATGTTGCTATTGCACTTTCAAATCCTGCCTGATGTAATGCTATTACGTCCATATAACCTTCTGCTAAAATAAGATAACCATCTTTTGAATTTTTTGCAAATGATAACGCAAAACAATTATTACTTTTTTTAAAAACAGGTGTATCAGATGTGTTAAGATATTTAGGCTTTTGGTCGGTCATAATTCTGCCGCCAAAAGCAATAACATTTCCTCTTAAATCCATTATAGGAAACATTATTCTATCAATAAATCTGTCTACTATTCTGCCGCTTCTTGATTCGAAAGACAGATTAGCCTGTATCAATTCGGTATTTTTAAAGCCCTTATCATTAAGATAAGATGTTAAATCGTATGTAATAGATGTTGAATATCCAAGACCAAAATGTTTTATTGTTTGTTCAGTAAGACCTCTGCCTTTAAGATAATTAAGAGCATTTTGCCCTTCCTGAGTATAAAGTTTTCTATGAAAATATCTTGCTGCTTCTTTATTTGCTTCATAAATACGATTTCGGAGATTGGATAGTCCTTTATCTTTTGTACTTTCCGGTATATCTATATTATAGCGTTGTGCTAAAAGTTTGACTGCATCAACATAATCAAGATTTTCCATTTTTCTTATAAATGTGATTACATCTCCGCCGGCGTGGCAGCCAAAACAATAGAATGAATTATTTTCCGGATATAAATTAAATGAGGGAGTTTTTTCGCCGTGAAAAGGACAAAGCCCGACAAGATTACGACTGCTTCTCTTAAGCTGAATATTATAGCTTGAAACGACATCTTCTATTTTTACCCTGAATTTTAATTCCTGAATTATATCATCAAGTGCCATCATTTCTCCTTAAAAGTAATTATTAATATTAAATGTTGATAAAACATACAATGCTTGTACACATCTCTTTATTAAATACGCTATAAATTCTGAAAATCCTTAAAAATTTCTTCAAATTTCAAATATTTATATATTTTTCATATAATAGAATAGAATTTCTCACCATTTATTGTTATTTTAACCGTACCGCAGGTAGCATTAGCAAGTTTTTTTTGCAATTCAGAAAGGTTATCGTTATCTATGTGAAAATATATAATAACACTTTCCGTAAATTCATTGCAATCAATTACACCATTATATTCAGGTATAATAGAGGATACTTTTCCATATTGACTATAATCACAGGTAGTATATGCCTCTGTGCATAATCGCATTGTAATGATGTTTGCTTTTTCCAGTGCAATTCTTGCACTGTGAGAGTATGCTCGTACAAGGCCACCTGTTCCCAATAATACACCTCCAAAATATCTTGTAACTACTATAACTGCATTTGTTATATTATTTTTTACAAGAACATCAAGAACAGGCATACCTGCCGTACCCTGTGGTTCTCCATCATCAGAATAACGCTTTATTTGACTGTTTTTAATACAATAAGCATAGACATTATGTTTTGCGTCCCAGTGTTTAGATTTTATCTCACTGATAAAATTTATTGCATCTTCTTCATTATCGACCGGTTTTATGTATCCTATAAACTTAGAGCGTTGTTCTGTAAAAGACGCTTGTGCTTGTTTTTGGACTGTTTTATATTCAATCATAAGTATTTCCACCATTAAACATTTATACTAAAAACTAATAGGCGATGCAAATATTATCAGCATCGCCTAAGAAAAACATAAAAAGCATTTTAAATATTATTATTGATATTACATACCATAACGCTTCTTAAATCTGTCAACTCGTCCGCCTGTATCTACGAGTTTTTGTTTACCTGTAAAGAAAGGGTGACATTTTGAGCAGATTTCAACACGAATATTTTTCTTTGTAGAAGAAGTTGTTATTACATTGCCACAAGCACAAGTAATTGTAGTTTCTTCATACAATGGGTGGATATTCTCTTTCATTATAAATTCACCTCTCATCGAAACTTTATTAGAGTAACGGATATATTATAGCACAGCATTTAACTAAAATCAATAGTTTAAACCAAAAAACATATAAAATGTCTATTTTTATTTATTTCCGTTTTTTGATATAATTTCATCAGCCATAACCGCACTTGTCATTTTACAATATGGTATAACAAAAATCAACGGTAAAATCAACAAGCCGAGTACTATGTACTTAACATTTGAACAATAAAGTTTAATATAATCATTTTTATATTTGGTTGTAAGCATAACGGATAATTTAACGCATTTTTTAGGGGAACATTCCGGCTTGAGAATATATATATATCCAGCAAGAGAATATCTCGACATAAATAAAAATGTTGCTATTATACCGCATATAAGTATTATTATAGATAAAAATAGAATTATATAACATAAATATGATATATTATTGATTAATAGATTTATGCCGTGTCCCATAAATAAAAATCCCGGAACTATACATATAATACCTACGATTATTATTTTTAAAACACTTTTTGCATAAACCGCCAGTGAATTGAAATATCTTTCTCCAAATATAAAATAATAAAACAATTCATACACAGGAACATTTTCGCCTCGTGCAGTTAATAGACACCATCTGTTAAATCCTAACCATATTGGCGATAACATAAAAATCAAAAAATATAAAATTACTCTTACTATGCTCAAATCAACATAATTCATCGTGAAATTAAAATTATTTGAAATAAAATTAAATATTATTCCATCATTATTGTTAATATTAAATATCATATATAATAGTCTGCTTGTGATAAACAAGGCAATAAATATTGATATAATTATAACTGACATACCTATTGCTTTGCCCCAATTATTATTTTTCAGACAATTTTTTGCCTGATTTTTTAATTTTTTAATACTCATACTTACACACCACCAATTAATTCATATAATTACTTCGTAAATTCAGATAAAATATTAATCACAAAACATATTTTTCATAGCTTCACAGCAAATTTGTGCGTGTAAAAAGAATTTTTCTTCGTTTAGACATTCGTTGGAATTATGCATTCTTGAATTTTCGCCTTGAAAAACAGGTCCAAAAGCAACACCATTATTATGTAGAGTTCTCGCATAAGTTCCTCCGCCTGTTGAATACAATTTTGCGTCCGAACCCATTACGGTTTTATATGATTTATTTAATAAAGATATAATATATTTATTCTCATCTATATACAATGGTTTAAGATGGCTTGTAATTTCTGTTGTCAAATTATATTTTTCGGCATTAGATTTAATTTTCCTGAAAATTTCATCACCATTATATTTTACAGGGTATCGGATATCTATTCCGACTTTGCTTTCATTATTATTTATTTTCACATATCCCACATTAAGTGTCAAGTCGCCGGAAATATTATCGCTGCATTTAATACCCATCGTATCGCCGTATAATTCAAGACCTATAAAATCATTTATAAAAGACAGTAACTTATGATTTTCATTAGAAGAAATTTTATAACTCAGACATTTTATTAAATGTGCGGCACTATTTAGACCATTCTCCAACATACAAGAGTGACTTGCAATACCATTAAAAATCAATTTTGTTTTATTGTTTATATATTCAACTGTATTATTACAGCCATTATAATTTATATCCGGAATATGCTTATTAATAGTAGCTATTGCTTTATCCGGTACAGCATTTACAACTTCACCGGAACTAAACTCACTTATAATACTATTATTTTTATTTTTATCCTTAATACATAACTGTAATATTCCTTTTTCAACATTACATATACCATATTCCGAATCAGGTGTAAACGACATATCAGGAATTTGCTCTTGTTTAAAATACTCTTTCATATCAAGCATACCAATTTCCTCGGCACAACCGAATATTACTCTTAATCTTCTTTTGCCAATTAATCCGCTATCCTTTATAGCCTTTAAACAATATAAAGCAATTATAGCAGACCCTTTATCATCTGCGATACCTCTGCCATATAACATACCATCTTTACGAGTAAGTTTATACGGAGGGAAATCCCAACCTTCGCCACAAGGCACAACATCTGTATGCGTTAAAACGGCTGATAATTCTTCACCATATCCATATTCTGCGTGACCTGCTATATTTCCTATTTTCCTTGTAGTAAATCCCATTGATTTTGCCAAATCTAATACATAATCAAGAGATTTTTCCGCATTATTGGTACCATCAGAAGCAATGGACGGTATTTGCATAAGTTCATCAAGATTTTTTAAAATATCATCTTTATAATTTAATATAGTTTTGTAAAAATCCAACTAACTATCCCCCTGTTCAGTATTATCTTCAGAAATATCTGTATTGTTATCAATAATAATTTCTGAATTATTTTCAATATTATTTGTATCAATATCATAAGAAATTTTCGTTCTTATTGTATCAGCTAACTGAGAATTACCTTTTACTGATTTTATTTTAAATGTATTATGACGCTTCTTTAATTTTTTCTTTGTCATACCAAAATTTTTAACTTTAAAAAATATCATATATAAAATTAATATAATTAATGTCGTAATAGTTATATATATTCCTGTTTTTAAACCCGGGGTTTCATACTTAAACTCTATTTTACTTGTCATATTCCCCGGAACTTTTACAGCCATAAATCCAATATTAACTTTTTCTACATCAACTTGCTCTCCGTTGACATAAGCACTCCAACCGTCCTCATACGGAACACTGAAAAATACTAATTCTGCCTTATCCCCTGTTGTAATTTCTGCTGTAAATCCATAACTATTATATTCGAAAGATGAGCAAGTTAACTCTCTGCGTTCCATACAATCTTTATAATATTGATTTTCCGTATAAGTAAATACATTATCGTCAGTAATATTCATACCTGTTTCATATTTAACATAACAAGGCTCTAAAATATCTTTATATTTTTCTATTTGTTCATCACTTAATACTATACCTTTCAACAATAGTAAATGTCTTAATGTTTCTGATACTTCTTCATATTGTTGCTCTGTAATATAATAATCATAAGTAAATCCAAACGGAATATAATACTCATTTTCATATATGTAAAAACCGTTTTGCATATCGTAATATTTCCAACCAGGCATCTTGGTTACACCTGTTTTGTACAACATATCCTCAGGACGGATTTCACCACTTGCAATTTTATCTGTATAATCTTTTAAAGCACTTACATTTGAGTCAAATTCCGAACCATCATTCGCTCTGTCAAAAAGATATTTTACAGAAGTCAAAGCTCTTACACCATAAACGCTGCTGTCCGGTCGTGAGGCAACATCTCTCGAAACACCTATTGATTTATAAAATTCCATTATCGAACCGGTAACCACACTATGAAACGCTTGAATAGTAGGCATCTGCCAGAACATACCTAAATTATCTATTGTTTCATAAAAATCCACCCTATATTTATCTTTATCATTAATATTTATTTTTTCTTTACCTTCTACAACATTTGGTATCAGAAAATTTTCCACATTATAGCCTTGTGCCTTACCTATACCTATGATATAAATTGAAGAACCTACTATTACAATACTCATTACAACAGATGTACATATATAGAATACTTTTGGATTTGATTTCAAACAGCGTAATAACAGTGATACACACGCTATACTTATCAAAGCTATTGATACATAAATCCAAAATCTATCTTTATATTTCATAAGACCATATTCAATCTTTTCTTCACCATCTTTTGTCGTCTTATTACGCATAAATCCTATCGCAGCAGCTATCGCTATTGTAATAGTGGCAGAGTATTTAATTGCCCTGTTCCAATTAACATTACTGTTCTCAAAACTTATTATTGTTGCAAGACTTAACATTAATGTTATCATATAAAACCATCTTGCATAATATGATACATTGAATAATTGAAATACCGAATTTAAAACAGGTACAAGTGCCGTTATAAATAATATATATAATAATCTTTTAAGCCATTTTTGTTTACCATTCTGTAAAAATGCTATAACGCCTGTCATTCCAAAAAGAGGCAGCCAAGCACCTAATGACGACCATTTTGCGTTTGAATCAGGAGTAAAGTTCGGTCTTGCAGGAATATCCGGTGGGAAAAAGAAACATTCAATTATATGCAAATATCTTTGCTCATAGCCATACAATAAAGCTGACCAACCATTTGGGAAATTATCTAATCTCGGATTTTGTATAACGGTTAATATTGTAGGCAACAGTATAAAACAAGACAAAAACAATCCTATTATTGCCTCAAATGCCAATCTAAAAAAATCTCTTATCCTAACTGACCAATCAAAAGAAGCTAATCTCACTATCCAATATATTACAGTAAACACAACTTGCCCTACGAAGAAGTAATAATTTACTACGCAGCTTGCACATATAGCCAATGCTACTAAACCTTTTCTGCCGGTTTCCATATATTCGTCAACCGCCGCAAGTATTAGCGGAAACATTATTACAGCCTCGTGAAAATGATTAAAAAATATATTGTATATCATAAACCCGGAAAAGGCATATAACAGTCCACCTAATATAGCAAAATTTTTATTTTTTACATATCGTTTCAGAAATATAAAAGATGTCAGTGCTGCAAATGCAAATTTAAGCATTAATAACGGTGCCATAAGGTATGGTACAGTTTCGCTTGAAAACGGTATTGTCAGCCAGAAAAACGGACTTCCCAAAAGATAAAAGCTATATGAACTTATTATATTTGAACCCAAATCCGTTGTCCAATTCCAACCCAATCCACCATTTCGTACAGCATCGTGTATCATTTGATAGAAAGATATTTGTTGAACATTGAAATCTCCATAGTAAAAAAAATATCCTTTATCTTTTATTATAAACGGTATAAAAAACGCAAATGATATACCTAACGCTATCAAAAATGTCCTGAGATATAAATTCTTTTTTAAATTAAAAAAGCCAGCAATAGTTTTCATTATGGATACTACCTCCTTTATAAATTTACTACTTTATTATCATAACACAGATTTTGCCAATAAGCAATAAAACAGACTAATTGATTTTTTAATAATCAATTAGTCTGTTTAAAATAAGATAATAATTTTATTTTGTTTCCGAATATCTTGTAAGCCAGACCTCTGCTATATCAATAGCAAGATACAAGCCTTGTTTTTCACTTGATTTTATAATTTGTTTTTTAGAACTGAGTTCCGGATTATTTTCGATTAATTGTATTGTGACCTTATCGGACAATTCAATATCCTGAAATTTCTTGGTACTTCTAATTATCATTTTAATGATGTATTTATCTTTTGGGTGACCATAATATATCTCATTACCACATCTAACCAAAGGTTTACCCTTAAATTCTAAAAACGGACTTTTAGCAGCCATTTTATTATCCTCCTTAAATTCAATAAAATAATTATTCGGATAATGTACACATTTCAAATAAAGACAAAAAAACTGCACAAAACCTATAAAACAGCTTTATGCAGTCAAATTTTTTAAAGATTAAGATATGATTTTAAGATTGCCTCCAATAAATCATCTCTATCTATTCTTCTTATAAGGTTTCGTGCATTTTTATATGTTGTAATATAGGTCGGGTCCTCCGAAAGAATATAGCCAACAATCTGATTGATAGGATTATAGCCTTTTTCCTTTAATGCTTCATACACCATTGTCAAAATCTTTTTGACATCATCTTCGTAAACTTTGTTTATTGAGAAAATCATTGTTCTATCATTATCAAGCACTTTTATCTCTCCCTTCAATTTAACAGATTGTATAAATCTAAAAAAATAAAATTTGTCACATTATTAGAGGTACATTTATCCTAAAAGCTCCTGATAATGTAATAATACTACATTATCAAGAGTATTTCAAGAATAATTTGTGAACATTCAACTATTATACAAAATGGTTACTAAATTGTAACATTTTTATTAACTTCTTAATACAGCCCCAATATTTTCGAGGGCTTCTATAGCTTTATTTATAGCCTTATTGGCTTGTTCATCTGTAAGGGTGCTGTCTTTTGAACGCATTGATATACTAAACGCAACATTCTTTTTGCCTTTTTCAATTTGTTTTCCTGTATATACATCAAAAAGTTTAATATTTTCAAGAATACCACCAACGGCATTAGATATAACTTTTTCAAGGGTTAAAACAGGCGTTTCAATGTCGCATATTAAAGCTAAATCTCTTGTAACAGCAGGGAATTTTGGAATAGGTATATATGTCTTGTTTCTTTGGGTATTTTCAAACATAAGGTCAACATCAAGAACAAATGTATAGACTTTTGTATTAATACCATAATTTTCAGAACATTTAGGGTGTATTTCACCAAGTACACCTAATCTTTTGCCGTTAATGGTAAATACAGCACATCTGCCCGGATGATAGCTGAATTCCGTTGAACTTGCCTCTATATCATAATTACATATGTTTAGTTTTTCCAGCAACTCCTCAACTATACCCTTTGCCACAAAAAAATCAACATTATTACCGTACATACCGGCAATTAATTTATTTTTTTCTTCCGGCAATTTATCATCATCGGTTGGAATATATTCTTTGGCTATCTCGAATAAATAAGCATAAGGATTTCTATTATTATAGTTTTTAGCGATTATCTCCATCATTGACGGCAAAGCTGTTGTTCTCATAATACTTGTATCTTCTCCGAGAGGATTTGAAATAACAACAGATTTTCTTAATAAATGATTTTCCGGCATTAAGATTTTATTATAGTATTTAGGACTTATAAAAGAATAAGTCATTATTTCACTTAGTCCCAATGCCAACATTGTATTGGAAATTGTATTGTCAAATTTTTGACGCTCTGTATATTTACCCTGAGCACCGCCGCTAAGAGATGTACTTTTAACAGTATTATAACCGTAAAATCTAACTATTTCTTCCGCAATATCGGCTTTATGTTCGAGGTCGGGTCTGAATGTAGGAGGAATTATATAATCCCCGTCAAAAGAACATTCTATCTTTGTAAGAATATCCTTCATTTCTTCAATGGATAATGATGTGCTTAAAAATTTATTTATCCATTCATAATCGAATGGTATTTTTCTTTGATTTTTAACTGAGCAATCATCTATTATAATATCGTCAAGAACATCACCCGCATCAAGCATATTAACAAGCTCGCAAGCTCTGTTCAAAGCCGGAATACAGTTGTTGTAATCCAAACCTTTTTCATAGCGTGAAGATGCGTCTGTCCTCATACCGTGCTCTTTGGCTGTAAGACGAACGCTCGAACCATTAAAATTAGCGGATTCAAAAACAATTGTTGTTGTATCGTCCATAATGCCGCTGTATTCTCCGCCCATAACACCTGCAATCGCAACAGGCTTTTCTGCGTCAGCAATTACGAGATTTTTTGCAGAAAGATTTCTTTCTATTCCGTCAAGTGTTGTAATTTTTTCGCCGCTTTCGGCAAGACGGATATTAATTTCTCCGTTCTTAATAAAACGCAAATCAAATGCGTGCATCGGCTGACCGTATTCCAGCATAACATAATTGGTAATATCAACTATATTATTAATAGGTCTTACGCCCATAGCTCTAAGTCTTTCTCTCAACCAACGAGGTGATACACCGATTTTGACATTCTCAACTATCTTTGCACAATACATAGGGCATAAATCAGGATTTTTAATTTTGACACTCAGCATATCTTTGCAAGATTTGCCAATAGTTTTTACAACAGGAGTATGAAGTTTTAATTCTTTGCCAAATGTAATAGCGGTTTCTCTTGCAAGACCTATTACTGAAAAACAATCGGGTCTGTTTGATGTAATTTCAAATTCTACTTTTGTATCATTAAAACCTATAGCTTCTCTAATATCCTGCCCCGGATAAGCACCCTCCTCCTGAATTACAAATATGCCGTCTGTTATAGCGTAAGGGAAATCATTTAAGGTAACACCAAGTTCTGCAACAGAACAGAACATTCCTTGACTCATAACACCTCTTAATTTTCCCTTTTTAATTTTTGTTCCATCTGCGAGTACAGAATTATCCTTAGCAACAGGACATAAATCTCCTACTTTTAAATTAGTAGCAGCCGTAACAATTTGTAAAGGTTCAGCTTCTCCTATATCCACCTGACAGACTGTAAGTTTATCAGCATCAGGATGTTTTTCAATGGAAATAACTTTGCATACTACTATATTTTTAAGAATTTCGCCCTCAATTTCATAGCCCTCAACCTTTGAGCCACTCATTGTTAAAGCCTCAGAAAACTCTCTCGGCGAAATATTTCCTATATCAACAAATTCTTTGAGCCATCTCATTGAAAGATTCATAATTTTTTCTACTCCTTAAATTCTTAATAAAATTAGAATTGAGATAAAAATCTCACATCATTTTCATAGAAAAGTCGTAAGTCATCAATATTATATCTTCGCATAGCAACTCTTTCAAGACCAAGTCCCAACGCAAAACCACTATACTTTTCAGGGTCAATTCCACAGTTAGATAATACCTTAGGGTGTACCATACCACAACCAAGAATTTCAATCCAACCCTCACCTTTACATAGACGACAACCCTCACCTTTACAGCTAAAACATTGAACATCAACTTCTGCGGAAGGTTCTGTAAATGGAAAATGATGCGGTCTAAATCTGATAACCGAATTTTCACCATAAAGACGCTTGATGAATGTTTCAAGCGTACCTTTTAAATCGGCAAATGTAATGCCTTCATCTACAACTAAACCTTCTATTTGATGAAACAATGGTGAATGAGTAGCATCTATTGCATCGGAGCGGTAAACTCTGCCGGGGGATATAATTCTTATAGGAGGTTTTTGTTTTTCCATAACTCTTACTTGAACGGGAGAAGTTTGTGTTCTAAGTAAAATGTTTTCCGTAATATAAAAGGTATCCTGTGTATCCCTTGCAGGGTGATTTTTAGGAATATTCAGTGCTTCAAAATTATAATAATCGTATTCAATCTCAGGACCATCAACAATATTAAAGCCCATACCTATAAAAATTTCTTTTATCTCATCAAGCACTATTGATAATGGGTGCTTATAGCCTAATATATGGCGTTTACCCGGAAGTGTAACATCAATTTTTTCTTCTTGAAGTTTTCTTTCTGTTTCTTTGGCTTTTAATTCAGCCTGTTTTTCCTCAATAGCTTTTTCGATAGTAGTTCTAACTTCATTTGCGAGTTGACCAATAACAGGTCTTTCTTCAGCAGATAATGTACCCATTTGTTTTAAAATTGCAGTCAATTCACCCTTTTTGCCAAGAACTTTAACTCTAAGATTTTCAAGGTCTTGTTGAATATTTAATTCGTTAAGTGCATTTAAGGCTGCCTTCCGAATATTTTCTAATTGTTCCTTCAATTTAGTTCACCTCATAAAAATTATTTCTAACATTATACAGTCTGCTCAAAAAATCACAAAAGTATTTTTCAAAAAATAAAAAACTCTCGCCCCTATTCATAAGAAAAGGGACGAAAGTCTGATAAATTTATCTCAAATCTTCCGTGGTACCACCCAAATTTTTGCAAGAGCAAACACTCCATAGACCTTTAACGCAGTCTAAAACCGTTATGACCTACTCAAAACTTTCAGCCATACCACTCAAAAGGGAACTTCATCTATATAATAACATAGTTCACTTACAGCCTAAGGTAAACCTCTCTGAAATGTAATAATTACAGATTACTTCCTTTATCACAGTGTTTATATATATTAGCCTAATTATTTTAACATAACTTTGAAATAATTTCAAGGGTATAGCATCACATTTTAACTTTTATTTTTTATTATTAAATTTTCCAAAATACTATGTAAAATGTTAGTATGCACTAAAAAAATCTTGTAAACAATGCCTAAATCTGTTATAATAATGTTTGTAACTAAGTCTTAAAATATAAGACTATAAAAATCTTTACTAAAATGAATCGAGGTAATTATTTTGAGAAGTGATTTAATAAAGGAAGGTCCTGCAAGAGCACCTCACCGTTCATTGTTAAGAGCTATGGGAATAACAGAAAATGAAATGAAACGACCATTTATAGCAGTTGTAAACTCAAAAAGTGATTATATCCCGGGTCATAAGCACCTGAACGAAATCGCTGAGGCTGTTAAGGCCGGTATCAGAAATGCCGGCGGAGTACCATTTGAGTTCAACACTATTGGTGTTTGTGACGGTCTTGCAATGAATCACAAAGGTATGAAATACTCTCTATCATCAAGAGAACTTATAACTGACAGCATAGAAATTATGTTGACTGCTCACCCTCTTGATGCTATCGTATTCATACCAAACTGTGATAAAATTGTTCCTGCTATGCTAATGGCTGCCTGCAGAATGAATTTACCAAGCATATTCGTAAGCGGCGGTCCAATGCTTGCCGGTAAAAAAGATGATGAAAAATATGGTTTATCAGAAATGTTTGAATGTGTAGGCAGCTATGCAGCCGGTAAAATTACGGCAGACGACCTATTAGCCTATGAAAAAGCAGCCTGTCCTACTTGTGGTTCTTGTTCCGGTATGTACACAGCAAACTCTATGAACTGTTTAACCGAAGCTATTGGTATGGCTTTACCGGGAAATGGTACAAGTCCGGCAGTATCTTCTGCTCGCATAAGACTTGCTAAACAAGCCGGCGAAAGAATTATGGATTTACTTAGAGAAAATATCCGTCCACTTGATATTCTTACAAAAGATGCTTTTATTAATGCACTAAGAAGTGATATGGCACTTGGCTGTTCATCAAATACTGTACTGCATTTACTTGCTATTGCTCACGAAGCAGGAGTTAAAGATGTTGATATGGCTCTCATTGACGAAGTCAGCAAATCAACTCCACAAATCTGCAAACTTAATCCGGCAAGCAAAGTATTTATTACGGATATGGACGAAGTTGGCGGTATTCAAGCAGTTCTTAAAGAATTGTCAAAGAAGAATTTAATTAATCTTGATTGTCTGACCGTAAATGGCACAGTAGCCGACAGAATAGCTAACCTTGATGGTGCGGACGGAGAAATTATTCATAAAATTGATAATCCATTCCGTAAAGATGGCGGTATAGCAGTTTTATTTGGAAATATAGCACCGGAAGGTGCAGTTGTAAAACAAGGTGCTGTTGCTCCCGAAATGATGAATCATACGGGTCCGGCAAGATGTTTTAATTCAGAAGAAGAAGCATCAGATGCCATTATGGCAGGCAAAATTAATCCTGGTGATGTTATTGTTATAAGATACGAAGGTCCTAAGGGTGGTCCTGGTATGAGAGAAATGCTCTCCCCTACATCAGCACTCATTGGTATGGGATTAGGTTCAAGCGTAGCACTTATTACAGATGGTCGTTTCTCCGGAGCAACGAGAGGTGCGGCTGTCGGACACGTTTCACCTGAGGCAGCCGCAGGTGGACTAATTGGTTTAATTGAAGAAAACGACAGTGTTACTGTCGATATTCCTAACAGAAATTTACAGCTAAATGTCAGTGAAGATATTATTGCAGCTCGCAGAGCTAATTGGAAAGCTCCTGAACAAAATTTGACCGGTTATATAAAGCGTTATGCGCAACACGTTACATCAGGTTCAAAAGGTGCAGTATTTGACGATTAATAATTTAATGGGAAATCTTGGAAACACAAGATTTCCCTTATTTTTTAGGTGACAGGGCTTTGAACTCTGCTCTTAGCCCGCAAGCCTTTTTAAAAAATTATAAAAGTTTTTGAAAAAGTTCTCTTAACGGGTCGAAGGCAGAGCCTTTGTAGGGTGCGGGGCAAAGCCCTGCGTATAAATTGCTTTACAAAGAAAAAGGAGAATAAGATTTTTAAATCCATTCTCCTAAATAGTATTCAAATTTATTATAAAGCCGGAAACATTCTGCTTGTCAGCAAGGAATTTATTTCACAAACAGGCAGGCTTTTCTTTAATCCAAACATAATAATATCATCACGCTTTGATTTTGGGTACAACGGAGAAAACCCTGCAAAAGTAAGCAAATGCTGGGTTTCATTTAGTGTAAGTTCCATTCCGACAGCCAAAGCAATCAATTTATCACGAGTCGGCATTTTTTTGCCATTCAATATCTGAAAGCCATAAATTTGATTCATACCCGAATTTTTAATTACAAGAGGTTTAGCCAACTGTTTTTCTTCCATTAGTAAATCAATATATAGGGCTAAATTACCGTCCGAAAGTTCTTTAATATGGCGTTTTAAAAATTCATTATCTTGGTTGGTTATTTTTAGGGATTTAAGCAAACCATTTGAAGTTTTATCCATCATATACAAATCACCTAATACATTTTAACATATTTTTAATAAATTTGCAAGTCTTAATAGTATTTTAAATATCCAAGTTAAAAATTTATATATATTTGCCAAATCAGCAGTGTCCATATTATATATTATACATAAAAAATAAAAATAAATAGGGAACTTTGCACAAGTTCCCTATTTTTTTATTGGCAATTTAACCAATAAATTATTAAGCCTTATTAACCGAACCAAATAGCTCCATTTTTTCCTTAACAGTAGCCTTAATAGCCTCAAAACCAGGAGCCAATAATTTTCTTGGGTCAAAGCCCTTGCCTGACTTATCCTTACCAGCCTCGATATACTCTCTTGTAGCAGCAGCAAAGGCAAGTTGACATTCTGTATTTACATTAATTTTGGATACGCCAAGACTAATAGCCTTTTTAATCATATCCTCCGGAATACCTGTGCCTCCATGAAGAACGAGTGGCATTTCACCTGTAAGCTGCTGAACGGCATCAAGAGTTTCAAAGCTAAGACCTGCCCAATTTTCCGGATATTTTCCGTGAATATTACCGATACCGGCAGCAAGCATTGTTACTCCTAAATCAGCAATCATTTTACATTCTTGTGGGTCTGCACATTCACCTTGACCGATTACACCATCTTCCTCACCGCCGATAGCACCAACTTCTGCTTCGATAGATAATCCTTTTTCATTAGCAAGGGCAACAAGCTCCTTAGTTTTAGCGATATTTTCTTCGATTGGATAATGAGAACCGTCAAACATTACCGAACTGAAACCCGCAGCAACACAAGCCTTAACACCCTCATAACTGCCGTGGTCAAGATGTAAAGCAACAGGAACAGTAATTTTAAGTTCTTCTAACATACCGTTTACCATACCAACAACAGTCTTGTAACCACACATATATTTACCGGCACCCTCAGACACACCGAGAATAACAGGCGAATTACACTCTTGTGCAGTCAAAAGAATAGCCTTTGTCCATTCAAGATTGTTGATGTTAAATTGACCTACTGCATAATGACCTTTTTTTGCTTTTGTAAGCATTTCTTTAGCGTTAACTAATGGCATTAAAAATCACACTCCATATAATTTTAGTAGCTGTTATTATAATATAACAGAACTCTATTCATTATTATACATTATACTTGCAGAAATATAAAGTATTTAGTTAAAAAAAAATGACAATAATATTTTAAAAATGTTAGATAAACCCATCTTTTACAATAAATAACCGAAAAATACAAGGATTTTTTTGAATACATATATATAAATATACATAAAATACAATTGATAAAACCAGTTATCTGTAACTTACTACAAATATAAAAAAATAAATTGACATCTTTACAATAAAATGTTACTATAAATTTAGTTAGCTAATGCTAATAAGTAGTTGCTAACTATATTTTAAATATTATAATTAGTTTATGCTAACTTATAAAGGAGGAATATAATGGATTTTCGTATGTTAGTAAAATACTGTTCTCCTACCCTTGCGGGCATTAAAACTGCCGGACTTTTTAATTATATATATCAATCAGAAAATGAACTTTTTTCAAGTGTAAATAAGTTAAATTCAATTTTTTACAACACCGGAATTTCTGTTGAAATTTTAAAGTATAAAGATAATTTCGCACTTATATATGTTTACAGACGCAAAATGCTTGAACGAGATTTACAGAAAAACAATGTTATTAATTTTCTGTCACAATATGGTTATAATGAAAAAAATTTCAATTATACTTATGCTCTCAGCGTTTTAAAGTCAAAAATTCAAAACGACAAATATTTTCCGCACGAAATCGGACTATTTTTGGGATATCCCTTATATGATGTTATTGGTTTTATAGAAAATAAAGGTCAAAAAAGTAAATTAACAGGAGTTTGGAAAGTTTATCATAATGAAGATGAAGCAATTAATATCTTCAATAAATTTAAAAAATGCCAAGACACATATCTGAAACTATACGATAAAGGTGAAAGTATTATGCGACTTATAGTGGTTGCTTAATATATAATTAATTTTGAAATGAGGTTTTTTTATGAGTAAAATTGCAGTTGTATATTGGAGTGGTACAGGAAATACACAACAAATGGCTGAATTTGTTGCAGATGGTGCAGAAAAAGCAGGAAATTCTGTTAAAATTTATACCGCTGATGCTTTTTCGTCTGATTTAATAGACAATTTTGATGCGATTGCTTTTGGTTGTCCATCTATGGGCTGCGAGCAACTGGAGGCAGATGAATTTGAACCTATGTTTATTAATTGTTTAGATAAGTTGTCACAGAAAAAAATCGCTCTTTTTGGCTCTTATGGTTGGGGCGATGGTGAATGGATGAGAAACTGGGAAAAACAATGCAAAGATTATGGTGCTGTTCTTGCAGCAGAAAGTGTAATTTGCAACGATGCTCCCGATGATGAAACTGCACAAAATTGCAGAGATTTAGGTGCAAAGCTATCTTAAAATATATTTTTTATATAAAATTAACAAAAATAAAGGCTATCAATCCATAAAGATTGTTAGTCTTTATTTTTACTAATTATTGAAATGATAAAATCTTTATGATATAATCTATATCATAATAAGTACTAAGGAGACGATTATATGAAAAATTTATTAATAGTAGTAGACTATCAGAATGATTTTGTAAGTGGTTCGCTGGGATTTGAAAATGCAAAAAAACTTGATAAAGAAATTTCTAAAAAAATTGATTTTTATAGGGATAATAATTATGAGATAGTTTTTACATTTGATACCCACGACAAGGATTATCTAAGCACACAAGAAGGATTACTTTTGCCTATTGAGCATTGTATATATGGAACAGAAGGCTGGAAACTTTATGGTGAAGTCGCTAAAAAACAACAACCAAATGATAAAGTTTTTTATAAAAGAACATTCGGTTCAATAGATTTATTGGATTATTTGAGAGATAAACATTATGACAACATAGAACTTGTTGGATTGGTTTCAAATATTTGTGTTATATCAAATGCGATTATTGCAAAAACTGCTCAGCCTGAGGCAAGTATAATTATAGATGCAAGATGTACAGCAAGTGCTGACAACGATATAAATAACAAAACCCTCGATATTTTAGAGGGATTACAAATGAAAGTGTTAAGGTGATTAATTATGAAAGAAAAAAATTTAAGTATGCTTTGTGATTTTTATGAATTTACAATGGGTAACGGATATTTTAAAAATGGTTTTTGGAAAAAACAAACTTATTTTGATGTATTTTACAGAAGTGTTCCCGATAAAGGCGGTTTTGCTATTGCCTGTGGCCTTGAACAGGTCATAGACTATATAGAAAATTTGAAATTCAATCTTGAAGATATAGAATATTTTAGGTCGAAAGGCTTTTTTGATGAAGAATTTTTGAAGTATCTAAGTAATTTTAAATTTACGGGCGATATATATGCCGTGCCGGAGGGTACTCCTATTTTTCCTAATGAACCTATAATGACTATAAAAGCTCCTGCTATCGAAGCACAGATTATAGAAACATTTGTTTTACTTGCTATAAATCACCAATCTTTAATTGCTACAAAAGCCAACAGAATTGTGCGAGCTGCCGAAGGCAGAACCGTTCTTGAATTTGGTTCAAGACGAGCACAGGGAAATGACGGTGCTATAATCGGTGCAAGGGCTGCTTATATAGGCGGCTGTGACGGAACTGCCTGCACTTTATCTGATGAAATATATGGTATTCCTGCCGGAGGAACTATGGCTCACTCTTGGGTACAGATGTTTGACAGCGAATACGAAGCCTTTGAAACATACTGCAAAATCTATCCGAATAATGCCACTTTACTTGTTGATACCTATAATACCCTAAAAAGCGGTATTCCAAATGCCATTAAGGCTTTTAAAGAAATATTAATTCCGCAGGGAATAAACAACTTTGCCGTAAGATTAGATTCGGGAGATATTGCATATTTGTCTAAAAAAGCAAGAAAAATGCTTGATGATGCCGGATTGAAAAACTGTAAGATTGTTGCATCAAATTCGCTTGATGAATATTTAATTAGGGATTTACTGATACAAGGTGCTAAAATTGATATTTTCGGGGTTGGCGAAAGACTTATAACCTCTGAAAGTACCCCCGTCTTTGGAGGAGTTTATAAGCTCGCAGCAGTTGAAGACAATAATAAAATTATTCCTAAAATTAAATTAAGCGAAAATGTTTCTAAAATTACAAATCCGCACTTCAAAAAAGTATATAGAATTTATGATAATGAAAGCGGAAAAGCTATTGCAGACCAACTATGTGTATATGACGAAAATATAGATACAAGCAAACCTTTGACTATTTTTGACCCGCATAATATTTGGAAAAAACAAACTATAACTAATTTTAGCATAAAAGAATTGCTTATTCCTATATTCAAAAATGGTAAAAAAGTTTACAATTCGCCGACTATAAACGAAATTAAAAATTATTGTGCGAAACAAGTTGATAGTTTATGGGACGAGGTTAAAAGATTTGAAAACCCTCATAATTATTATGTGGATTTATCAGAAAAATTATGGAGTATTAAAAATACTCTTATTGCCCAGAATAACTGTAAATAATAATAAAAAGACTGTTTTTTAAAACAGTCTTTTTATTGCAAAAATATAAGAGGTAAAGTTTTTACTTTACCTCTTTTATAATAGATAATAAAGAATTACGATTATTCTTCGTCTTTTTTCTTTGTCTTAGAGAACAATGAAAGCACTATCATAACTAAAAATGCTGCTGCGACAACTGCTACTAATATGTATTTTAATCTCATATTTTCACCTGTTTGCGGTGGTTCAATTACCGGAGGAGGTTTTATAGGTTCATCTTTTCCTGTTGCCGTAAATACCCACTTAATCTTAGCCACTGCATTTGCATATCTGTTATCAAGTTCGGCAGGTATACATAACTTAGCATTTATATTAAGACTATCTCCCTTAGCGAATGTACCCAGACGGATTGCATTCTGAACCTCGTGCATATTATAGTCTGCACTTTCTCCATATATAGGTCCACTATATATTACAGATGTTGTACCATCTTCATTTTCAGCAGTAAGCTCAATCGTCATTAATCTCATAAGCTCGTCAGCAATTTTTTTCTGTTCAGCCGATGTATATCCGCTTTCACCCATTTGTAAAGCATACAAATATATATCAACTGTATCTTTATTATCATTTTTTATTTGTATTTGTTGAGTAACGGTATCACCTGGCATTACATTTTTAAAATTCAAGAACAAGTCATCAGATGGCAAAGACACAAACTCATGTGCATTTTCTGTAAATACAACCTGTCCATTTTCACCACTGCCCGATGATACATCTACTGCACCATCATTGTATTCTTGAATATAAATATCCCACCAACCAATAATCTCGCCGTTTTCATTCATCTCCGGAGAAAAATTATCATATTGAATAGCCTCTGCTCTGACTGTGATATTACCGTCCAAATTAAAGTAACCTTCCATATCCCAATCAGGGTCAAGTGTAAAGGTTTCCATTAGATTTTCGGCTGTTTCACCGGGCTTAAGCGGTTTTTGATAGTAATAGTAACCATCACCGCCATCTACCCATAAATCAGGATTTGCCAGAATAAGTTGGATATAATCTCCGTCCTTATCTGTCAGTGTTTCGCCGTCTTTTGACCAGTATTTTTCAACATAAATTCTGACATATTCTGTATTATTGCCATTATTTTTTGCTGAAACCACCTTGTCAACAATTTGTCCCGGGCCTACACTGGACTGCTGTTCATATATATCGACAAGTTCTACCGATATATTACCGAATGTAACAACATTATTAGTATTTATTGATGAGCTAAACGATGCCAGAGTGACGCTTGTCGTTATTGTTGCTATACAAACAAACGCTAACGCAATTAGTATTAATTTTTTTATCTTCACAAGCGTTCACCTCTGAAAATACGTTTTTTCCATTGCTACGTAGTTTAATTTTCTACTGATAAACCAGCTATCATTCTGTTTAAAACATACTGACCTCTATTCATACCATCTATTTTTCCACTATAATCTCCTATGGACGGATACCTCGCTCCAAGCAGTAACTTTCCTTCTTGTTCTTCATTTGCTAAATTAGTATCTATTGCATAAGCAAATACTTTAACTACTAAATTTTTGTAGGTACCAGTTTCACTGTCATAAAGGCAGAAGTCAGCCGAAGTTTTATCTAATGCTGTTGTCCATTCTTTCTGCAATGCGTCTTGACCTTTAAACTTAACCTTATTAAATATTTCAGTAGTTAAATTATCTTTATCAACATTTAATAAATCACGATGATCATCGTGCACTTTGGTATAATACAAAATCAATCCTTTCTTTTCATTCTCTGATGTGCTTAATATTTGCCAAGCATCATTTATACCTTCCGAAGTATCACTCTTCACAAAGGTAGCAACTTTTTTGAAATCATTATATGATATTGACTTATATCCTGTACCAACTTCGCCCTCTTCATCTAAGGTGCCTTTTTCATCTGCTACCAAAAACATAATTTTACACGCAATATATGCACTATCACTATCTTCTTCTACTTTAATTTGAGGGTCTTTATCTATTACACTATCTGGACTATATGTACTATTTGCATCCCAATTATTTTCTAATATATCTATTTTTAAACTTGCACTTGATGTAAATACGTTATTTTTATCATTTGTCTTACTCGACATAAATGCTACTGTTGCTCCGTATGATATAGCTGCAACTAACGCTAATGACATAGCCGCCATTACAACTTTAAATATTCTTTTAGATTTCTTGTTTTCCATTGTAAAAAATCCTCCTTGCTAATTATATATAAATTTTAATTTAAATTTTCTGCACCCAAAAGTTTAGATAAAGCTATCTTAGCGTTTTCAGGTGTTTCGTCAACAGATTGATAAGAATCCGCATCTACAATAGCACCACTAATTTCAATCTTAAATTCAGGCATAGTGTATGTGGTTGAATTTAAATTTATTATTCTGTAACCATCCTCCGCTTTACTAGACGAATCTACGGGTTTACCATCTGTCAGACAGAAATCTTGTGCTGGAATAATTGATTCATTTACTTTTATATATGAAAATAATTCTTCTGTTTCTGTTCCTTTTGCTAATTTTGTATTATAAACATATACTGCACTTTTTTCTTTACCAGTTTCAGAACTTAACAGCGTCCAATTAGTTTTATTTATACCTAAATCGCCAGTTTGAATTTCTTCTGTACCTATATTGCTAGTATAATAAATAGAAACTAAATTTTCAAATTCTTCTTTTGTTACATTTGTATAATCCCCATCAGCAGTTAATTTAACCTTATATGTAAGCTTCATTGCAACATATCCATCATTATTTTGAGAAGTATTAGCCATTTTCGGATTCTTCAATATTCTGCTACTAGCAGATCCATCATTCAAATAATGTTCAGCTTCTGTTTTACCATATGGTTCATTACTAGTTCCATCTACTGTCTGCTTTAATACACTAGTATCTTCTGCTCCATCATTTTCTTTACTCGAACCATCCCAGTACGGCTCGAATAATACAGCATCAACATTAGGACTACCTTTAAAAATATTAGTTTTTGAAGCACTTCCTGTCAGGTAAGCCAATGTCATACTTGATGTTATACAAGCAACGGCAGCTACTGCCAAAGCCGCGAGTATAACTTTTTTGATTCTATTCTTCTTTGTCTTTTCCATCGTGTTTTTCCTCCTAAGAAAAAATTTAATTTAATTTGTTTATAATTTAACTGCTTTTATGCAGTACGGTTAACTATTTGGTGCAAACTATGTTGTTGTGCTTAATGTAGGAATACCTGTTCCCCAAGCATTTTGTGCAAACTCGACTGTATATACACCTTTTGCTCCGTTTGCCTCGGCTTGCACGGTATCAGCAATTACCTCAATATTACATTCTTCTGTTGTATTGAGCGTTATTGTACCATCTTTAAATAATGCTGATGTTTCTCCGCCTGGCTTTATTACCTTAGTATAATAGTAAAATCCTTTGTCATAAACCCAACCATCACTTAAAACATTTTCTGTTGCAGTGGTCTTTAGAAGGTCGTCGTAATTATCATAGAATACTAAATTACCGTCTTTGGGCGTTATAACCACCTTAATTCTTGCATATACTGCTTTACTGATATTAGTGTTAGGATTTTCTACTGTTATCACCTTATTAGATATAGACATTGTTCCTCCATCGGTTGTAGCAGTATACTTATTACCATTCTTTTCATTTATTTGAGTATCTGTTACGGTAAAAGGCGAGAACTCATTAGTCTTGTCATTTGTTTTGGCAGAACTTAACGCTAATGTCGCAAATATACTTGTTGCCGCAACAACTGCCAATCCACCAATAACAAGTCCTACCCTTTTATAAAAAATCTTATCCATTGTTATCACCTTCTTTCGTTGCTGCTTCTGTTATTTCCTGCCTAAAACATTTTGGCAAATATTTATTAATTGTCATTAATAAAAGTAATCCCAAAACATATATTAACAATATATATTTTATTTGATTAGTTGATAAGTACTCCAAAATATATCCGGCATAAGGAATTGAAAAATTACTTGCTCTTCCAATTATCGATGAATAGCTAAAAGTTTCTGATGTATTTTTATTAGCCAAACCTTTTGTTGTAATTTCCTTATTTTCCTCATCTATTGAGATTATTTGGTGTGTAACGGTCAATCCGGAATAATCGAATGTGACCGCATCACCAACTTGTAATTCATCCGGTGTAACTGATTTTACATATACCATACAACCTACTTTATATTTAGGTTCCATACTGCCGGTTTGCACCTTATAAGGTGCATAACCAAGTATTTTAGGCACATACACAGCACCAATTACCGCTATCATCACAATTACCAATATACCTGTCATTAACTGTTCTAATGCTTTTAATACCTGTACCAATATATTTTGCCACTTTTTCATATCTTAAAAAATTCCCCTCGTGATACAGTTATTTTCCTTAAACTAAGCTACACTAATCTCGTTTTTCTTTGATGACATATCGCCCTCAATAGGTGATTTTGCAGTATTTTTTTTGTCATAGAAAGTTATTTCTATACTGTCGCCATCTTCTACACTATAAAACGTTTGATATTTATTAGTATACATAACGCTGCCACCAGTAACAGGGCTACCACCACCAGCTTTATAATAACTATGATCATAATCCACAAAGTTATATTTCCAAGCTATATTATTATTATCATCTAACATCTCATAAATCCTGTAACTATAACCCGGTTCTACTTCGAAAACTTCGGTTTCCTGATAGTACCAATATTCAATACCTGCTGAGTTAACACTTGTTCCGAGCCTACTGCTGTTTGAATCGAACTTCAATACAACATAAGCTGTACTTAAAACTTTATTAGATGTATTGTCAATTTTTTCTATTTTGAAAATAAAACTCTGTTCTGCCTTTGTATATGCTTCATAGCCGTGAGGGTCAACAGCATTTTTAGTGCCTACTAACGAATAATCCTCAGAAAATCCGTGCGGATTATCACTTTCACCATAGTACAACTCATCTATATACTTTTTAATTTGTATTGTAGCTTTTCCAGCTGGTGCAGATACTTTCTTATTCTTGAATGTGTAAGTTTTATTCGATGTACTATTATCAGTTACAGAGGTACTCGAACTGTCATTAACTGCAAATAATTCATAACCTGCTGCTGAATCTTCATTGATAGCAACCGTAACATCTATTGGTACATTTTTCAATTTTATAGTTTGACTTTGATTAATCGTTACTTTGCTGCCATTGCTTACAGTAGTACCGGGATCATCAGTAGCTATTGTTTCTGTATATGGTGCTCCGCCCTTAGTAAGAGTTATTTTAAAAGTAAAGTTTGTTGTATCATCAGAATCCCTATTAGTTTCATCACTTTCGTAAACTTCCTTAGCAATAGTTATATCTCTTACTAATTCATTAGTATATGTAACTTTCACTTCTACGCCATCATTACCCACTGGAATTGTACCGGTAGAAGTTTCTGTATTTACAGTATTTGTCACAGAAGTACCATCAGAAGAATTTATCTCTTTGACTATATATCCTTCACCAGAACTTTCAGTTATAGTGTATTCTGTTCCAACAGGAATACCTTCTATTGTCTTACTTCCACCATTTGTAAGTGTAAAACTTTCTGTTACTGTACCGGAAGTTGGATCACCAAATATGTCACTAAACACTACTTCAAATTCAAACTCGTTATTAGTATTATCATCATTAGATACTTTCTTTTCTATGGTTAATGAGCCTGTTTTTACTTTATGCGTAAATGTCTGTGTTAAAATTACATTACCTTTACCTGAATTATTATTGAATTTATAACTTCCATCAGCAGTTACGGTTACATCCTTATTGTCAGCATCTTTAACCACTGATGTTGTAGTATAATAATCACTAGGATTTCTTCCACTATTACTATTTAATGGTGTAATACCACCTTCTGGTGTTTCACCTTGTGTGGTAAGTGATTTTAAATTCACAGTCATATTACTATCAATTACAAATTGACCAGTAAATGTAGCACTTTGTGAGTGCATTAATCTTAATATACCATCTCCATCTGTTTGACCTACCAAATCATCTACTTGACCAGTTGTTTGCCCTGACGTATCAGCCCAAGCAAAGTTTACATTTTTTACTTTATTTTCTGTATTTGGAATAAAGTTATTTTTTGTTTTAGGTGAAGTATTTTGTTTGCTAAGCCAAGTAGTAATACCACCATTTACACGACTAACATCAACATTACTTGGATACATCAATACATCTGAACCCTCATATTCACTATCATTTTTTAATTCATAGTTAAATATATCTTTTTCAGCTGCTTTTTGCAACTCTGATAAAAATTTCTCGTTAACATCGCTTGTATCTAATACGTCTTCTATTTTTAATGTTGAACCCAAAACAGCACTAAAATCAACATATAAATTAGAGTTTAACATACCTCTTTCCATATAATACATTGTAATTCTATGTTCTTTGCCATCTTTTAAATTTAAAGATATACCATCACTACCATCATAAATATTTATTTTCTTATTTGTTACAATTCCTAAACTGGTCATACTGTCACTTTTAATAGTTTGTGTCGTAGCATTTCCTGCATACTCTATAACAGCATCACCTGTTGCAAAATTAATTGTTCCGTGTGCTTCTTTATGTCCGCCGCCCATATCAAGAACAAGTACATCATCTATAAATACCCAAACATCATCGTCGCCCTTAAATTCAAACGATAAATCTTGGCCATTATATTTACCTGTTTTTGTTATAGAAAAGTCAATATCAAATCTTGCACCGAAACCATAATTGATTTTTTGAGATTGCGAATCTGCAACAGTATTAAAAGGAAAAAAACCTATACCCTCATCGCCGCCACCTGTATTTGTACCGTGAACATTTGAACTGCTATATTCAATCAAATTTTCATCTTTTCCATTATTTTTATCAATATAAACAGCCTTTTCATTAGAATCAAATTTATAATGCTTAACACCATAATCATCTATAAATTCATAAAAAGGAAACGAAACATTTGTATAATCAGCCACTGGGTTACCATTAGTATATGTAGTATTACTAATCCATTCTTTGTCAAAATATGGTAAAGATTTACCATTTTGCAGAACATTTTCACCACTTTTACTATCAACTATTCCTTGTGCAACAGTGTTATATTGTTTTGCAGTATTTGAATTGGTAACTGGTCTAAAAGCAAGGTTTGCACCCCAATAGAAATTATTTAACCCTTGAGTACTAGCAGACATACTATTATATGTACTTGTATTTTCTTTATCTATCCAAAACTGCCCAAAGTAAAGCGGTATATCATATAAACATCCTGCCGTAGATACTGTCAAATTGCTACCTTCATATGATATAGCAGGACTTGTAGAACTGCTAGCATTAATTTTAATTTTTCTTCCCCAGCCATTATTTAAAATATAATTACTACTAGTTTGATACTCACCGCCAGCATCTTTATAATGCAACATCCACCTAACTGTTCTTCCACTTTTAATATTACTATCAATTTTCTTAGCTAATTCTACATCTACAGTATAAGTAGCAGTCATAACACCAGTGTTACTATTGTAAAGTATGTTCATTTTTGGGTCTGTACTATCCCACACAGTTATGTCTGAACCACCATCAACCCAAATATGAATCTCAATAGATGTAGGTTGATTTTGCCAATTTCTTACATTTGCCGTCCATTCAAATATAGAAGTTGTAAATTTTTCACCATCTTCTTTAGAAGCAGAAATTAAAGAATTAAATATTGTATACGGATTTTTATATGTTGCTCCTGTTTGAGGTGTTTGTTGATTATTTAATATCTGGTCATCATAATAATAATCAAAAAAATCCGCATTGACATACTTTGTTTTACCACTATAACCAACAGCAGCATTAACATCACCAATGCTCACCGTTGTCAATCCTATCACCATACAGGAAAGTAAAAGACACATAGCCATAAAAACAGCTACCGACTTCCTGCTGTACGCTTCTGCCTTTCTTACAATAATTCTCATAATTTAAAATACCGCCTTTCCTAAGTATAGTCACAACTTTAATAAAAACCGTTGCTTATAACAAGAATACTTGTTACTTATTACTTTTAATTTACACCTATTTTACAACTAAATAAATTTTATGTCAAGCATACACCTTTATTAAAATTAAACACTTTTACAAATATTGAGCAATATATTTGGATATTTTGACTATTAATGTTTACATTTTGTTTCCAAATAAAAGCATAAAGCTCTAATTTAACATTAATTTTGCACAAAAACAAATTTTTAATTATGTGCAAAATTCATAAATTTGATTTTCATATATTTCCAACACAGCTAATGCGTTTTTTTGTCTATAAATTCTATGCGTTTTTTAGACTGAGCTATTTTTTGTCCTGCATAAAGACTATAATATCCCGAAAGTCTATAACTTATAGCTATCGCAACCGCAAAAAGCCACAAACCATTTACTCCAAATAACTCTATCGAAATCATAATTGAGGCTATTGGACAATTTGTTACTCCACAAAATAATGCCATCATTCCGATACTTGCCCCAAATGATGCCGGTAAACCTATCATTTCTCCAATTAAACACCCAAATGTTGAACCTATAAAGAATGTAGGTATAATTTCTCCGCCTTTATATCCTGCCCCAAGAGTTAGCACTGTGAAGATTAATTTTAAAGCAAAGGCTTCCGGTCGGGCATTTCCCGATAAAGCATTTATTATTATTGCTCCTCCTGCTCCATTGTAATCTCTGCTGCCTACGAGGAAGGTTAAGGCAATAATCAATAATCCTCCTATAAATATTCTTAAATATTTATTATTTATTAACTTAGCATAATATTTTGATGTTAATTTTAAACTTTCACAAAAAATTATACTCAGTACCGCACACAATACACCCATCAAGGCTGTTTGTCCGAAAGATACAAAATTCACATTCGGAAAAATAACCATATCATACACTGTACTTGACGCACCTAAAAGTATTGTAATTTCCTTTGCGACAAATGCAGAAATAACACAAGGCACTAATGCGGCATAATACATAATTCCAACGCTTGTCACTTCCATAGCGAAAATTGATGCAGCTATCGGAGTTCCGAATACTGCCGAAAATCCTGCACTCATTCCGCACATTGTAATAATTTTCATATCATTTTTATTCATTTTAAAAATGCTGCCAATTGTAGAACCTATTCCTCCGCCAATTTGCAGTGCTGCACCTTCTCTGCCCGCCGAACCTCCAAACAGATGAGTTATTATTGTACTGACAAATATCAATAGAGGCGTAAAATATGATGGCTTATCCTCACTTCTTACAGCTCTTATAATTGTATTTGTTCCGCTGTCAGAATCTCTGCATAATTTATAAAGAAAAACTATTACAATTCCGCCTATTGGCAGTAAAAATATCAGCCACCAATTATTTTTTTGAATATCATTTGCCATATCTATCAAATATCTAAATAAAGTCCCGATTACTCCTATAAATAACCCCACAGATACGGAAATTAAAAACCATTTCAAAAAATTAGAACTTTGGCGTCTGATTGTTCTTTGCTTGATTATAAAATATTCTTTAAAATTTTCCATTTATTTCTTACCTCATTAGCAGTTATATTCCAATAAACAAGGGTACTGATATTTTATCAGCACCCTTATTGATAAATTTTTATATTTTGTTATTTTCTTCGAGTTCTACATCACTGTAACGGTGCATACCTGTTCCTGCCGGAACAAGTTTACCGATAATAACATTTTCTTTAAGTCCCAATAATGGGTCTATTTTTCCTTTAATTGCCGCATCGGTAAGAACTCTGGTTGTTTCTTGGAAAGAGGCTGCTGACAAGAAAGAATCTGTTGCTAATGATGCCTTTGTAATACCAAGCAATACAGGCGTATAAGTTGCCAAGTTAAGACCTGTTTCTCCATCGTCAATTCTTTTTTGTATTGCCTCATTTGCAAATATAACATCAAGTTTGTCTACAAGTGTTCCGGAAAGCATATCCGTTGAACCTTGCTCATCAATTCGTACTTTCTTCATCATTTGACGAACAATAACTTCGATATGCTTATCATTAATATCAACACCCTGTTGGCGATATGTCTTTTGTACTTCTTGTATAAGATAGTCTTGAACAGCATCAGGACCTTTAATAGCAAGTACATCGTGCGGATTAATTGAACCTTCTGTAATCATATCGCCGGCCTCGATAATTTGACCTTCTTCAACTTTAACCCTTGAACCAAACGGTATCAAATATGTTGCTTCCTGATTTGTTTCCTTATTAAATATAACGGCGTGACGATTTTTCTTAATATCTTGGAATCTTACCTCACCGGCAATTTCACTGATAATAGCAAGATGTTTCGGTTTACGACCTTCAAAAAGTTCTTCTACACGAGGCAAACCTTGTGTAATATCTTCGGCACTTGCGACACCACCTGTATGGAATGTACGCATTGTAAGCTGTGTACCAGGCTCACCGATTGATTGTGCAGCAATAATACCTACTGCTTCACCAACTGTTACAGGCATACCATTTGCAAGGTTAGCACCATAACATTTTTTACATACACCGTGTTTTGCACGACAGCTAAGAATAGAGCGTATTTTTATTTTTTTAACACCTGCGTTTACTATCTTTTCGGCATCTTCATCTCTCATCATTTTATCCTTAGATACAATGACCTCACCTGTCTCCTCAGAAACAAAGTCCTCGCATAAGTATCTGCCCAAAAGACGCTCGTACAGCGGCTCGATTGATTCCTTGCCTTCGCAAATTTCAAATACTGTAAGACCTTCCTTAGTACCACAATCGTCTTCTCTTATGATAACTTCTTGTGATACATCAACAAGTCTCCTTGTAAGATAACCAGAGTCTGCTGTACGCAGCGCTGTATCAGCAAGACCTTTTCTTGCACCACGAGATGAAATAAAGTATTCCAAAATGTTAAGACCTTCACGATAATTAGCCCTAATAGGAATTTCGATTGTCTTACCGGATGTATTAGCGATAAGACCACGCATACCTGCAAGCTGACGAATTTGGCTCATACTACCACGAGCGCCGGAATCTGCCATCATAAATATAGGATTATATCTGCCAAGATTATTTTTTAATGCGTCGGCAACATCATTTGTAGCTTTTTCCCAAACTTTAAGAACAGCTTCATAGCGCTCCTGATTGGACATAAGACCTCGTCTATATTTAGCAGTAATTCTATCAATCATTTTTTCAGCATCGCCGATAATTTCCTTTTTGGCTGGCGGAATTTCCGCATCACATACCGCAACTGTTATAGCACCTTTTGTTGAATACTTATAACCTTGCGACTTAATATCATCAAGTACTTTTGATGTAATATTTGCACCGTGTACTTTTATACACTTATCAATAATTTGACCGAGTTGTTTTTTACCTACAAGAAATTCAATTTCAAGTCTAAATTGATTTTCCGGCTTACTACGGTCAACAAATCCTAAATCCTGTGGTATTGGCTGGTTAAATATAATCTTACCTACTGTTGTTTCAATAAGTTGAGATTTCATTACGCCATCAATTTTCTTATAATGTCTTACCTTAATTCTTGCGTGAAGGCTGATAACTTTTGCGTCATACGCCATTAATGCTTCATCAAAATCCGCAAATACCTTACCTTCACCCAACTCTCCTTCTTTATCAAGAGTCAAATAATATGAACCAAGTATCATATCCTGTGTAGGAACAGCAACAGGACGACCATCTGACGGCTTTAATAAGTTTCCGGCAGCCAACATCAAAAATCTTGCTTCAGCTTGTGCCTCAGCAGACAATGGAACGTGAACAGCCATTTGGTCACCGTCAAAGTCGGCGTTATAAGCCGTACATACAAGAGGGTGCAGCTTTAAGGCTCTGCCTTCTACAAGTACAGGTTCAAAAGCCTGGATACCAAGTCTGTGAAGTGTAGGTGCTCTGTTAAGTAATACAGGGTGTCCTTTTATAACCACTTCAAGTGCGTCCCATACTTCCGGTTTTGCTCTTTCAACGGCTTTGCGGGCTGCTTTTATATTAGCAACGACACCGGTTTCTTCAAGTCTTTTCATAACGAACGGTTTAAATAATTCAAGTGCCATTTCCTTAGGAAGACCGCACTGATACATTTTAAGTTCAGGACCTACTACAATAACGGAACGACCCGAATAGTCAACACGCTTACCGAGAAGATTTTGACGGAAACGACCTTGTTTACCTTTAAGCATATCAGATAATGATTTTAATGCTCTGTTATTAGGACCTGTAACAGGTCTGCCACGCCTGCCGTTGTCGATAAGTGCATCGACAGATTCCTGCAGCATACGCTTTTCATTTCTTACAATGATATCAGGGGCATTAAGTTCGAGTAATTTTTTCAATCTGCTGTTTCTGTTGATAACTCTGCGGTATAGGTCATTAAGGTCCGATGTAGCAAATCTGCCGCCGTCAAGCTGTACCATAGGTCTTATATCCGGCGGAATTACAGGAATTGCGTCCATAATCATCCATTCAGGTCTGTTGCCTGACATACGGAATGATTCTACAACTTCAAGTCTTTTTACTATTCTTACTTTTTTCTGACCGGTAGCGTCTTTAAGTTCTTCTTTTAGTTCTTCGGAGAGTTTGTCGAGGTCTATATCCATCAAAAGTCTCTTAATGGCCTCAGCACCCATAAGTGCTGTAAAATCATCTTCATATTTCTCTTCGTAATCTCTGTATTCTTTTTCGGATAATATCTGATATTTTCTGAGTTCCTCTACTTTTCCCGGGTCGACTACTATATATGATGCAAAATAAATAATCTTTTCAAGTAATCTTGGAGAAATATCAAGAATAAGTCCCATTCTTGATGGTATTCCTTTAAAGTACCATATATGAGATACAGGGGCTGCAAGTTCAATATGACCCATTCTTTCTCTTCTTACCTTTGAACGAGTAACTTCAACACCACATTTTTCACATTTTTTACCCTTAAAACGAATTCTTTTATATTTTCCGCAATGACATTCCCAGTCTTTCTGAGGTCCAAATATGCGTTCGCAAAAGAGTCCGCCCGGCTCAGGTTTCAAGGTGCGGTAATTTATAGTTTCAGGTTTTTTAACTTCACCGTGTGACCAATTTCTTATTTGTTCCGGTGAGGCAAGACCTATTTTAATTGATTCAAATGTATTAAAAGCCATATTTTATAGCTCCTTTCATCATTCGTCAAAGTCAAGCATTTCGCTATCATCATAAACGGACTCAGTTTCGAGTAAATCGCCTTCGTCAGAGTCAAAATATATACCATCATTATCCGGATTATCGTCAATTTGATAGCCTGTCATATCATCTCTTACAAAATCCTCGTGGAATGTTGTGTCATCTTCTACAACACCCTCATCATCGTAAGTTTGTTTCAGGTCGATTTCAGCATTATTTTTATCGAGTACTCTTACATCGAGTGCAAGTGACTGTAATTCCTTGATAAGAACCTTAAATGACTCAGGAATACCCGGTGTAGGAACATTTTCACCTTTGATAATAGCTTCGTATGTTTTAACACGACCTACAACATCATCAGATTTAACCGTTAATATTTCTTGAAGAGTATAGGCAGCACCATAGGCCTCCAATGCCCAAACCTCCATTTCACCGAAACGCTGACCACCAAATTGAGCTTTACCTCCGAGTGGTTGTTGTGTAACGAGCGAATAAGGACCTGTTGAACGGGCGTGAATTTTATCATCAACAAGGTGGTGCAGTTTAAGGTAGTACATATATCCTACCGTAACAGGATTATCGAAAAATTCACCTGTTCTGCCGTCTTTTAATATTGTTTTACCGTCACGGCTGTAACCTGCGTCCTCAAAGGCTTGGAAAATATCCTGTTCGTGAGCACCGTCAAATACAGGTGTCATAATCTTCCAACCGAGTGCTTTTGCGGCATATCCCAAATGGACTTCAAGAACCTGACCGATATTCATACGGGAAGGAACACCCAACGGATTAAGAACTATATCAAGCGGTGTGCCGTCCGGCAAGAATGGCATATCTTCGACAGGGAGTATTCTTGAAACAACACCCTTGTTACCGTGACGACCTGCCATTTTATCTCCGACAGAAATTTTACGCTTCTGTGCGAGATAGCAGCGAACGACTTTATTAACACCCGGTGATAATTCGTCGTGTCCGCTGTTTTCTCTTGTAAACACCTTTACATCAACCACGATACCGCTTTCTCCGTGCGGTACTCTTAAAGAAGTATCTCTTACTTCTCTTGCCTTTTCACCGAAAATAGCTCTTAGTAATCTTTCTTCTGCTGTCAATTCAGTTTCGCCCTTAGGTGTAACCTTACCAACAAGGATATCTCCGGCGTGTACTTCTGAACCTATACAGATAATTCCTCTCTCATCGAGGTCTTTAAGTTGGTCATCACCGACATTAGGGATATCTCTTGTAATTTCTTCAGGACCCAACTTAGTATCTCTTGCTTCCATTTCATATTCTTCTATATGAATCGATGTATATACATCATCTCTTACTATTTTTTCATTGATAAGAACGGCATCTTCATAGTTATAACCTTCCCAAGTCATAAAACCGATAAGAGCGTTTTTACCAAGACTTATTTCACCGTTTTTGGTCGCAGGGCCGTCTGCAAGTACCTCTCCCTTAACAACTCTTTGACCTCTATCAACAACAGGTATCTGATTTACACAAGTTCCCTGATTTGAACGCTTAAATTTAATCAATTTAAATGTTTGTATTCTGCCGCTGTCATATTTTACTTTAACTTCGTCGGCACTTACGCTAAGAACTTCGCCGTCCTCCTCAGAAAGTACACATACTCCCGAGTCAACACCTGCTTTATATTCCATACCCGTACCGACAATAGGTGATTCCGTTACCATAAGAGGAACTGCCTGACGCTGCATATTAGAACCCATTAAAGCTCTGTTTGCGTCATCATTTTCAAGGAATGGTATCATAGCCGTAGCAACCGATACAACCATTCTCGGAGATACGTCCATATAATCCGGAACCGTATTCTCGACCTCAACAAACTCATCTTTATAACGACCATTTACTTTTTTATTAACAAATCTGCCTTCTTCATCAAGAGGTTCATTAGCCTGTGCAACTACAAACTCGTCTTCCACATCAGCAGACATATAAAAAACTTCTTTTGTAACTATTCCGGTACTTTTATCTATTTTACGGAATGGAGCTTCAATGAAGCCATAGTCATTAATTTTTGCAAATGTAGCAAGATAAGAAATAAGTCCGATATTTGGACCTTCCGGCGTTTCAATAGGACACATTCTTCCATAGTGGCTATAATGAACATCACGAACCTCAAATCCCGCTCTGTCTCTTGAAAGACCCCCCGGACCTAATGCTGAAAGTCTTCTTTTATGTGTAAGTTCCGCGAGAGGGTTTGTTTGGTCCATAAACTGTGAAAGAGGAGATGAACCAAAAAATTCTTTGATAGCGGCTGTTACAGGTCTTATATTAATCAAAGCACTTGGTTGGATTGTTGCCAAATCTTGTGCTTGAAGTGTCATTCTTTCTCTTATAACTCTTTCCAATCTTGCGAAGCCTATTCTGAATTGATTTTGGAGCAATTCACCAACAGAACGAATTCTTCTATTTCCCAAATGGTCAATATCATCTGTTGTGCCAACGCCGTGTGCAAGATTAAGCATATAGTTAATTGTTGCAAATATATCATCTATAATAATATGTTTAGGTACAAGTTCAAGTTTTCTTTTTTTAACTTCAGCAATTATTTCCTCATCAGTTGAATAAGTATCGAGTATTTCCCTGAGCACTCTAAATCTTACTTTTTCGTTTATGCCACATTCTTTTTCAGCATCAAAATTAACGAAACACTTTATATCAACCATACCGTTTGATATAATCTTAACTACCTTGCCGCCCTCGACTTTTACATAAGCTATATCAACACCGGTATTTTCTATCTGGATAGCTCTATCTCTTGAAATAAATTCTCCTTCTTCGGCTATCAATTCGCCTGTTGAAGGGTCAATAATTGGTTGAGCGAGTGTTTGTCCGGAAAGTCTGTTTGACAGGCTTAACTTTTTATTATATTTATAGCGTCCTACCTTTGACATATCATATCTTCTCGGGTCAAAGAAAAGCATATTTAAGTGTGCCAATGCACTTTCAACAGTAGGAGGTTCACTTGGACGGAGTTTATGGTAAACTTCTTTCAAGGCTTCATCAGTATTGGAACAAGAATCCTTTTCCAAAGTTGCCCTAATTTTCTCATCATCGCCAAAATAATCAAATATTTCCGCATCAGTTCCAAGACCTAATGCACGAATAAAAACTGTTATTGGAATTTTACGATTTTTATCAATTCTTACATACATTACATCGTTTACATCGTTTTCATATTCAAGCCAAGCACCTCTGTTCGGAATAACAGTAGAACTGAATAATTTCTTACCTGTCTTGTCATACTCCATCTTATAGTAAACGCCCGGTGATCTTACAAGTTGTGAAACTATAACTCTTTCCGCACCATTGATGACGAATGTACCACTTGCTGTCATAAGAGGAAAATCTCCCATATATACAACGGAATCTCTTACTTCACCTGTCTCCTTATTAAGTAAACGGGCAGTAACTTTAAGAGGAGCTGCATAAGTAGCATCTCTTTCCTTACATTCTTCAACACTGTAATTAGGGTGTTCTTTGTCCAGCTTATAGTCAACAAAATCGAGAACAAGAGTTTCGTTAAAATCTGTAATACCTGAAACATCTTCAAAAACCTCGTGCAAACCCGTATCTAAAAACCATTGATATGATTTTTTTTGCACTTCTATAAGGTTTGGCATTTCTATAACCTCATCAATTTTAGAAAAGCTCATTCTGACATTATTGCCTAATTTAGTTGGCTTGACATTTACCATAGGCTTTTATCACTCCGTTTCTTTATAGTAGCTGTATAAAAAAGCACAGCTTTTGCACCTGTAAACAAACAATACCAAAATCCATTTAAACACAAAAAATTTTTATCAAATACCTAAAGTAAGGATTTGAATTTTGTGTTGTTTTAAAAAACTCTTGATTTTTTATCAATATTATGATAATATCAAACTTAATGAAAGCGGTATTTTGCACACTTTCCCATTATGGTGTATTTATCTATTATAAACTTTAATTGCGTCTATGTCAAGCTAATTTACGAAAATTATGGAAATTGCTATCATTTTTTATAAAATTAAGTTCTCAATTTTGTGTTTTAAACAAAATTGAGAACTTTTCTTTTTTTATTTAAATTCAGGAAACACTCGGATTAGTTGTAACTTTCGCTTATATCAACGCTGCCATATTGCGGAACGCAACATACATATTGTCTGCCGGTTTTCATAATCAAATTATTGCCGTTTTCATCTTTAAATAATATAGGGCTGTCCTCACTTGATTTTGACCATTTAATTTTTATATATTTACCTTCACATATATAATATCCTTCACCGCTTGATACAAGTTTCATATCTATATGTCCCTCGCTGTCTATCGTTTTACATTCTACAAATATAGCAATAACATTTTTAGCTGTATTATTTACTTTGTAATAATCATCATATTGATTTGTACCATACTGGAATATATTATAATCTTTTGAAGCACTATCATATTTAAATGTTGTTGTCTTAATGCCTGAAAATGTTACTTTTACTTCATTTGCATAATTACCATTATTTACCTGAGAATTATTATTATCAAATATTAATCCGTTACTGTAATCTGATGTTTTTCTTTCTCCGACTTTTGCCAGCAGATTATCTAACATACTTCCGCTTGTTAATAAACTATGTTCATATCCTAAATTTTTTCTTCTGTAATCATCTCTCCAGCAGGTATTGTCATAATAACCTATATCATAAGCCGACAACTTTTCAGATTTAATTATATTTTTTGCTTGTGTACTTGTACCGTTATACAAAATTGCCGCATCAAGCCCTCTTGCCAGTGACAAATAGTTTGGTCTGACACTTCTTATACTACCTATACTTCCAACAGCAGATATATCTTTATAAACAGCCAATAATCTTGTAATGCCTCCCTCTACCAGACACTCATAGACTATATCTGCCTTACTAATTCCAAGTAAGGGTTGTGCTATTCGTATATTATTTATCATAACAGCCGTTGGTCTGCGATTAATAATATCCTGTGATATTTCAAGTCCAGTAAGATTATTCGTATAAGATTGAATATTATCCTGATTTAAATTTGAATTTTGTTCTGAACCGGAATTTTGGCTATTATTTTGTGTTTGATTTCCATTTGAATTATTTTCCGATATTTCCGAAAAGTCGTTACAAGATGCTAATAAAAAAATAAAGGATACTGTACATAAACACATTAGAAATTTAGCAATTTTGTTTTTTAAATTAATCATTATTTCCTACTCCTTAAATTTTAGTAATAATATATAATACTTTTATACATTATACACCATACTATCCTATACTTAAACATAAATTTATAAAAAATTCAATATTTAATATTTATGATATAGATTAGTCATATTTTTTGTGATATAATTAGAATGATACTAATATAAAGGAGTTGCATACTATGAACATTTGGCACGATATAGATTCATCAAGAATTAAACCTGATGATTTTATGGTTGTCATTGAAATACCTAAAGGCAGTAAATCAAAATATGAACTTGATAAACAAACAGGTTCTTTAAAATTGGATAGAATTTTACATACATCTACACATTATCCCGCTAATTATGGCTTTATACCAAAAACTTATGCAGATGATTTAGACCCTCTTGATGTACTTGTACTATGTTCGGAAACTATACACCCTATGACATTAGTGCGTTGTTATCCTATCGGTGTGATTACTATGATAGATAATGGCAGAAATGACGAAAAAATTATTGCCATTCCATTTAATGACCCTACATATAATGAATATAAAAATATAGACCAATTGCCTAAACATATTTTTAATGAAATGAAACACTTTTTCACAGTATATAAGGCCCTTGAAAATAAAGACACCGCAGTTGATGAGGTAAAAGACAGTACCTCTGCAATAGAGATTATCAAGTCTGCCATAGAAAATTATAATGCTAAATTCAATATAGTTTAAATAAAATAATTATTAAAGAAAGGATTTACCTATGGCTAATACCTCAAAATCAACAGCATTTAAATACAGAGCAGCGTTAGGAGTAATACTTCTTGCGTGTGTATTAATATTGTCATTACCGTTTTCATCTATGATTGTATCGGGAATGTTAGATTCACAGGAGATAAAAAACGGTATATCTCAAATGCTTAAAAGCAGTGATGAAAGTAAAGAAGATGCTGAAAAAAGAACAGAAAAATTAATAGAAAATTATATTGAACTATTAAATAAAGGTTATACAAACGAAAGTAAAGAAATACTTGACATTATAAATGAAGAAAATATGTATATGTACTTTGGCAAAACATATTTGGAAAATAAAGACAACCCAGACGAAATTTTATACGAAAAAGACCAACAAAATATAGATGTTGCTAATGAAAAAGTTCTTAAATATCTTAAACAATATGTTACAGCTTTAAGAACAGATGAAATTATGCCTGATATAATATCATATATCGGAAAAGATAAAACGAAGGACGATGCTTTAACACTTATTTCTGAGTATGATAACGCTAAAATTGATGGTGCGTCAGATACAGAACTTAAAGCTATTATTGGCAAGTATATCTCAAAAAATTCAAGCGAAAATATAGCAGCCTGTCAAATTTTGGTTGATGAATATGTTGATATAGGAAAAGAGCTTTTTAATTCTACTAAGGTTTCTAATACTGCTTTAAATATGATATTCGGGCGAGATATTTTCGGAAACGCAAATCCAGGTACAATCCCATATTTTTTAATATTAGGCATAGCACCTATTACGGCATTTCTTGCTATATGCTTTGATAATAAAAGAAATATTAAATATGTTATATCCATTATAGCATCATTACTTTGTATAATTGATATTATTATATTTATTAGAAATTATATATCTTATGGTTCATTGGTATCCATAATACTATATATAATAGTTATTCCACTAAGCATTTTAGGGGCTATCGCAAATAATATGGAGTATTCCGCTGTTGATGATAAAAAACTTGAAATAAATAAAAATACTCTTAAGGACAGCAAACACCGAGAAATCGAAGCTCAAAAAAGAATGGCTAACAACAATAAAAAAAATAAAAAGAAGAAAAAATAAACTAAATCCCTTTGTCATATTAAAAAAATTTTATTTTTATAAAAAGTTCTTTTATATGGCTGAGGGATTTATGTATAACATTTCAGTTTATCAACATATTTTTTTCACGATAAATACAGCATTTTATATTACTATATTAAAAGATAGGAGGAATATTAAAGTTTATGCCAATAATGACATTTAAAAGATTTGAAGAAAAATTTTTGATTACCGAACAGCAATACAAAAATATAATGCCGGAAATAGAAAAATATATGACTTCTGATAAGTATTGCTTAAACGGTAACGAGTACTCCATATATAATGTTTATTTTGACACGCCCAATGACGAATTAATCCGACATTCTATTAATAAAGTAAATTACAAAGAAAAAATAAGAATGAGAAGTTACTATCCACAAAAATCACTTGATGACAAAGTTTTTCTTGAACTTAAAAGAAAATATGATGGTGTTGTTTATAAGCGCAGGGTATCACTTAATATTGCAGAAGTAAATCGTATGATTGAAAATAAATGTCTTGATAATTCGGAAAATAACTACTTAAAAAAACAAGTTATAAATGAAATTAATCATTTTTTAAAAATACATAATATAGTTCCCAAAGTTGCAATAAGATATGACAGAAATGCATTGTTTTGCTCTTATGATAAAAATATTAGAATTACATTTGACAGAAATATATACGCAAGACGACAAAATATATATCTTGGAGAAAGTGAATTTGACAGCAGGATTTTACAGGAAGGTTACAGACTTATGGAAATCAAAAATAACGGTTCTTTGCCTACTTGGATAATTCAAATATTGTCCAAAAATAAAATTTATAACACCTCCTTCTCGAAATACGGCACAGAATACAAAATGTTTATAAAAAATAAAATCTCCGAAAACAGAAAGGTTGTATAATTATGTTGGAATTTTTTGAAAAATCAATTATAGGAGATACTTTTTCGATTAGTAGTTTTAGTATAATTATTTTAGTGTGTATTATTATAGGATTTGTAATTTCAAAAGTATATATATATATACACATAAAAAATCCGGTTATATATCAAGCATACCAATTACATTAATTATGCTCCCCCCTATAATAGCAATTATTATTATGCTTGTAGGCAATAATGTTGCAAGGGCATTTAGCATTGCAGGTGCATTTACAATTATAAGATACAGAAGTATTCCGAGTGATGTCAAAGATATTGCATTTGTATTTTTTACACTTGCAACGGGATTAGGTTGTGGTCTTGGATATGTAGGCATATCAATTTTATTTACAATTATTATGTGCATACTTATCTTTATATTGTATGCAACCAAATACTCATATCCGAAAGCCACATCTATGACCTTAAAAATTACAATTCCGGAAGACCTGAATTACAAAGGTTTTTTAGATGATATTTTAGAAAAATATACAAATGCCTTTTATTTAAAAAGAGTTAAAACGATTGATTTTGGCGCATTATTTGAGGTTGTATATATAATACAAATCAAGCCTGATATTGATCAGAAAGAATTTATTGACGAAATTCGTTGTAGAAACGGTAATCTTACCGTTGCATTGACATTAAATGAGTTTCAAGATATTATGTTTAATTAATTTAATTATAAGTAATTTTTCCTTTCATAAAGAATCCTTTTTATTAAGAACAGAAAGAACAGTATAGAAAAAATTTCTATACTGTTCTTCTGTTTATTTTATATAAATTAAAATTATCTTAAGCGAGTTCGTATAACTTTACTGAAAAATTTTCTGCTATCAAACGGTATTAATGGATACAAATAACTTTTTCCGGATATGGTTTTATTTGTAATAATAAGAACTGCGACAAGTACCAATCCTGCTATAAATCCCCATATATCAAATATAGCTGTTAATATCAGTAATATTATTCTCATAAATTTAAGAGCATAACCCAACTCATAGCTTGGGTGCGAATATGTCGCAACAGCAACAAATGCCATATATAACATTGCTTCCTTTGCGAACCAACCCGAATCTACCGCAAAATCACTCAATACTATTGCTCCGACTATACTTAATGTTGAGCTTAGCATATTTGGGACATTTACACTTGCTAATCTTAATCCGTCTATTGCAAGTTCCAAAATCATCAATTGCCAGAAAATTGGTATATTTACCTGCTCATCAATAACAACAAATTTAAAAAATTCCGGTACTTTATCAGGATTTTGCATACATAACAGCCACAACGGTGTAATTACAAGTGTAAACAAAGTAATTAAATAACGAGATAATCTTATATAAGTACCTGTTATTGTCGGAAAATAATAATCGTCTGCCTCCTCCAATATATCAAATATTGATGTAGGTATTATCATAACATTTGGAGCGTTATCTGCTATTATAACGATATTTCCGTCAAGCAGTGATGATGCCGCTACATCCGGACGCTCCGTATATTTCATTTTAGGAAAAGGATTATACCAAGGTTTTTTATATAAACATTCTGCCAATGCTTGTATATTCATTACAAGAGATTTTATTTCAGCATTTTGTAATTTACGGGTTATCTGGTCTAAGAGTTTTTTATCAACTTTATTATCCATATAACATACAGCAACATCATTTTTTGTAACCGTTCCGACTTGGAAATGTTTCATTCTAAGATTTTCATTTCTTATTCTTCTTCTGATAAGTGCAGTATTAAAAACTAATGTTTCTACAAAGCTATCTCTTGAACCCCTTAAAACTTTATCTTTTTCAGGCTCTCCATATTCTCTTTGAGGATATGAACGGACATCAAGCAATATTATTTTTTCAAAGCCATCTATAACAAGTGCCAACATACCGGAATATACAGATAATAATATATTATCAGCATTATCTTCGAGGGTAACTTCTATATGTGGTACGCAAGATTTTGAAAATGTTTCTGCATCTTTAAAGAGTTTTTCATCTTTTAAAGAATAAAAATATTGTACAATTTTTTCCATTATATCATCTTTGGTTAATCCATCGACGAAAAATACTCCACTTTTTCTATTATTTATATCTAACTCCCTGAACACAACATCAAAATTTTCTTCGGTCTTTAATTTGAACTTCAAAATCTTAATATTGTTTTCCGCACTATCGTTAAAAACCATATTATATCACCTTTTCTATTTATTATTTTAATTATTTTTTATAAACACAAGTAATATACCATAGTTTTTGCCAACAATAACAATTTTATGCAGGTAAAATATGATTATCATATGCCATTGGCGGGGCTTTGCCCCACGCCCCATAAGGGCTCCGCCCTTAACCTGCAAGCCTTTTGAAAAAGGCTTGACCGAAAACTTTTACTCTTAAAAAAATTAAAAGTTTTTGAGAGTTTTAAGAGAACTTTTTTCAAAAAGTTCTCTTAACGGGTCGAGGGCAGAGCCATCGGCTAGTGGGGCTTTGCCCCACGCCCCATAAGGGCTCCGCCCTTAACCCGCAAGCCTTTTGAAAAAGGCTTGACCGAAAACTTTTACCCTTAAAAAGTTAAAAGTTTTTGAGAGTTTTAAGAGAACTTTTTTCAAAAAGTTCTCTTAACGGGTCGAGGGCAGAGCCATCGTGGGGTGTGGGGCAAAGCCCCGCAAAGATTATTGATTTTAGTTTGCTTCACCTCTATAATAATTGCAATTTATTTGATAATATAATATAATATTAGTCAGTTATAAATATTAATGAAAGAGAGTTTTTTAGATATGGCATTCGATGGTGTCTTTTTGCATCACTTAAAAAAAGAATTATATGATAAATTAATAGGTACACGAATAGATAAAATTTACCAACCAAATAAAGATGAAATTATTATTAATCTTCGCTCAAGAGAAGGCAGCTATAAATTACTTATGTCTGCAAGGGCAAACAGCCCTCGTATAAATCTTGTTGATAAAATACCCGAAAATCCACAAACACCTCCTATGCTATGTATGTTATTAAGAAAAAAATTAACCTCGGCACGACTTAAAGATATTCGTCAGCCTCAGCTCGAAAGAATATTATTTCTTGATTTTGAAAGTAAAAACGAGCTTGGTGATGATATAAATTTAACTTTAACAATAGAAATTATGGGACAATACAGTAATATTATATTTATCGACCAAAATAATAAGATTATTGACGCTTTAAAAAGAGTTGACGCATCTATGACCTCTCAAAGACTTGTATTGCCAAATCTTGAATATTCTATGCCTCCCTCGCAAAATAAACTTTCTATGCTCGAATATGGCAGTAAGGAAATTCAAAGTGTTATGTCTACTCTGCCAAAAAATGAATTATTATCAAAAGGACTTATGAATGTTATACAGGGAATATCGCCTGTTATTTCAAGGGAAATTGAGTATCTCACAGGCAAGGGAGAAGATATTTATACTAAGGAAATGTCAGACGAACACAAAAAAAGATTATCATTTTTTCTTGATAGATTAATCTGTTGTGCTAAGGATTGCAGTGGCTCCCCATATATGATAATCCAAAGTAATGGGAAACCTATGGATATTTCTTTTATGGATATATGCCAATATCAAAGTTCAATCTCTATAAAGAAATTTGATAGTTTCAGCGAATTATTAGAAGAATTTTATCACGAAAGAGATAGCATTGATAGAATGAGAGTTAAATCTCACGATTTATTGCGACTTGTAACAAATATTGAGGACAGAATTTCAAGAAAAATCAACACCCAAAAAGCCGAGCTTGAACAATGTGCCAATAGAGATACATTAAGAATTTACGGCGATTTATTACAGGCAAATATGTATAATATAAAAAAGGGTGCAGATTTTGTTGAGGTACAAAATTACTATGACGAAAATATGCCAATAATAAAAATTAAAATAAATCCTGCACTTACCCCTGCACAAAATTCTCAAAAATACTATAAAGAATATAGAAAAGCTAAAACCGCTGAAACGGTTCTAACTCAACAAATAAAAAAAGCCGAACAAGAATTAATATATATTAATTCTGTCATAGATAGTATTTCGAGAGCAACATCTGAAAGAGAACTTTCAGAAATAAAAGAAGAATTACAGGAACAAGGCTATATTAAAAATAATCGCAATAAACAAAAACTCCCTCCTATGCTGCCACCTTTAAAATTCACATCAAAAAAGGGTTTTACAATACTTGTCGGCAGAAATAATAAGCAAAATGATAAGCTCACACTTAAACAAGCAGATAAAAATGATATTTGGCTTCATACAAAAAATATTCCCGGTTCACATACAATAATTGCATCTGACGGGAAAATAATAGATGATGAAACCATTGTAGAAGGTGCTTTAATAGCAGCAAAACATAGTAAGGCTAAGGGTGGAGGAAAAATTCCTGTTGATTATACACAGGTCAGATATGTAAGCAAACCACAAGGTTCTAAACCTGGTATGGTTATATATGTAAACTATAAAACCGTTTATGTGGATTACACCGAATTTGAAAAATAATTTAAAAGGAATGTTTTATATGATTATGAAAAAATGGAACAAACTGCCTGATTATATGAAAACTGAGGAAGTTAAAGAATATTATGAATTATTAAGGCATAAAACTTTTAGTCTTATTATAAAAAGATTATTCGATATTATATTATCACTTACATTGCTTATATTTTTATCGCCTGTATTGCTAATCATAGCTATATATGTGAAGTTAGATTCCGAAGGGAGTATATTTTTTTTACAAAAAAGAGTTACAGCCTATGGTAAAGTATTCAAAATAATTAAATTCAGAACTATGGTATCAGATGCCGAAAAATTAGGAACACAAGTTACAGTAAGCAATGATGCACGAGTAACTAAAATCGGCAAATTTCTTAGAAAAACACGACTTGATGAATTGCCTCAGCTTATCAATATTCTGGTTGGAGATATGACGCTTGTCGGAACAAGACCGGAAGTTGAAAAATTTGTAAAAGAATATACAAATGAAATGTATGCTACCTTGCTTTTACCGGCAGGTGTTACATCTCTTGCAAGCATAAAATATAAAGATGAGGAAAAATTGCTTGATGCCTCCTCTAATCCAAACGAAACATATATAAATAATATTTTACCCGAAAAAATGAAGTATAACCTTGAATATATGCGAAAATTTAACTTTTTTTACGATATAAAAACTATTATTATGACGGTTTATGCAGTATTTTATTGATATATAATTTTTTAGGAAAGAGGAAATTATATGGAAGAAATTAGAAGTCAAAAAAATATTTTCATAGATTTTATTATGAATGTATCTGCATTACGAAAGGCTTGTATAACATTACTTTTTTTGTCCGGCATATGTTTGGTAGACAAAATCTTTTTTCTATTATCAATTCCATTATATATATGGTCGATAGCTTTTATACTAATTGATATTTTTACTAAAAGAAAACTTCTTAATATAAAATATAAACAACTTATAATCGCTTTTATATGCAGTTCACTAATTACGATTATAATACATATATCGGATAATTTTTTTGAAAATATAGGGTACCTTTATCAAAATATATTATGTTTTGTATTATTTTACGGTATGCACTCACACTACTCGTATGATGAATTAAAAAAAGAAATGCTCGATATATTTTCCTATATTTTACATTTAACGAGTTTCTTTATAGGAATTAGTTTCATTTTGTTATTTTTAGTAAAAAAAGAAGTGATAATGGCAAATTATTATTTTTGTATTAAAGACAACAGATTTGTGGGGGTATTTGTCAATGCAAATTTAATTGCCTTCCACTGTGTAGTTGACATTATATTATGTCATACACTATACACATACAAAAAAAATTCTATATCTAAATTAAATAAATATAATTATATATATTATATATCACTTTTAGCCTTAAATCTTTTTGCATTATTTTTGACGGATTCAAACGGCGGTATGCTGTTACTAACAACATATTCAAGTATATATCTTATACAATATGTTACCGCTAAAAGTGTAAAATTAAGTAAAAGAACTATTTTAAAAAGATTTATAGTGCTTATACTATTACTTATAGTTATAATCAGCGGTTTTATAGTATTAAAGGGTGGTTTGCAGCAAGGTTTTTCAGAGTTTTTTAATTCCACCAACATTTCGTTTGAACATCTAAACCCTAATATCGACAGCGGCAGATTACAACTATATACACAGGGAATAGCAGCTTTTATGAAAGCTCCCATATTTGGCAACGGAATAAGGATTGATGGATTTCTAACTCCATATCTTCATAACGGATATTTAACATTGCTTGTGAGTTTTGGACTGTCAGCTCTAAATATATTTTTAATATTTTTATATATACTGATTAAAAATATGCTCAAATATATGTTTACAAAAAAACAAGATGCTTTTCCTTGTCTTTTATCATTTATATTAGCATATTTGGTTTATTCTTTTATAGAAATAACTTTAATATGTAATTTTTCGTTTACAACTGTCATATTCTGGCTCTTTTTAGGATATGCTGCAAATTATATGAATAATTATGATAAACATAATATTACTTAGTATCGATTTACTCAAGCAAAAATAAATATTGTAAAAATTATGTTAGTAGGTTATAATACCATTATAAGAAAATTTAAATCTTATAATGGTATTTTTTATATAGTAGAGAAGGGTAGGTATTTTTTTATGAAAGACGGTTTTATAACTGTAAGTACGGCAACTCCTAAAATTAAGGTTGCTGATTGTCAATATAACAGTGATAATATTATTTCACTTGCAAAAGAGGCATTTAATAAAGGTTCTTCACTTGTAGTATTTCCTGAATTATGTATAACTGCTTATACTTGTGGGGACCTTTTTGCACAGAGTACCCTACTCTCCTCCGCCGAAGCAGCCTTGTCAAAAATTCTGACCGAAACTGCTAATCTTGATATGGTTATAGTTGTGGGTTTACCTTTAAAATATAATTCAAAACTATTCAACTGCGGTGTTGTAATTTGCAAAGGCGAAATTTTAGGTGTAGTACCTAAAAAAAATATACCTAATTATTCGGAATTTTATGAGGCTCGTCACTTTGCGTCCGGCAGAGAATTAAATAATAATATCAATATTAATCTTTGCGGTCAAACTACAATATTCGGCTGTAATATAATATTTTGCTGTAAATCAATGAGTGAATTTAAACTTGGTATTGAAATTTGTGAGGACTTATGGGTGCCTGATCCGCCTTCTACACATTTAGCATCTTGTGGAGCTACTGTTATTGCAAATTTATCTGCAAGTGATGAACTAATCGGTAAAATGGATTATCGCTCTAATCTTGTAAAATCACAATCTGCAAGATTACTGTGTGCATATCTTTATGCTGACGCAGGTATCGGGGAATCAAGCACTGATATGGTATTTGCAGGTCATAATATTATTGCTGAAAATGGCAGTATTATCGCTGAATCCGAATTATTTTCAACGGGTATAACCACAACAGAAGTTGACCTTGCCAGAATGGAAAGCGAACGCCGCAGAATGAATACCTATTCACCTATTTCCGAAATTCAAACCATTTACTTTGACATAAAATTTAAACAAACTAATCTTACAAGAAAATTTAGCCGCACACCGTTCGTACCATCTGATAAATTTAATCTTGAGAGAAGATGTAAAGAAATTCTAACTATTCAGGCACAAGGACTTGCTACAAGATTAAGGCATACAGGCTGCAAATGTGCTGTAATTGGTTTATCCGGAGGTCTTGACTCAACACTCGCACTCATAGTCACCGTTCACGCATTCGATATACTGAATATAGACCGAAAAAATATAATAGCCGTTACTATGCCTTGTTTTGGCACTACAAAACGCACAAAAAGTAATGCCGAAAAATTATCTGAGGCGTATAATGTATCCTTTAAAGATATAAATATTTCAAAATCTGTGTTGCAGCACTTTGAAGATATAGGACAAGATGTAAATGTTCTTGATGTAACATTCGAGAACGGTCAGGCAAGAGAACGCACACAAGTCCTTATGGATATTGCAAATAAAAATAATGGTCTTGTAATTGGCACAGGTGATTTATCAGAGCTTGCACTCGGTTGGGCAACTTATAATGGTGACCATATGTCTATGTATGCTGTCAATTCCTCCATTCCTAAAACACTTGTAAGACATCTTACTTCATACGAGGCATATCGTTCCAACGGAATTTTAAAAGATGTGCTGCTCGATATTCTTGATACACCCGTAAGCCCCGAACTTCTTCCGCCAAAAGACGATGAAATTTCACAAAAAACCGAAGATTTAGTTGGTCCATATGAATTACACGACTTTTTCCTATATTACTTTGTAAGAATGGGATTTGAACCAACAAAAATTTATAGATTAGCAAAATATGCTTTTGAAGGTTCTTACACTGATGATGTAATTCTGAAATGGCTAAAAGTTTTTCTTAAAAGATTTTTTGCACAACAATTCAAGCGTTCTTGTTTGCCGGACGGTCCAAAGGTTGGTACTGTTACACTGTCACCAAGAAGTGATTTCAGAATGCCAAGCGATGCTTGTGTTACAGAATGGCTTAATAATCTCGATAATGAGTAATATTATAAAAAATTAACGGCAGCTTTCAAACTGCCGTTTTCTTATGTTAATATTGTTAATCTATAATTTTAATTGATATTGATGTAATATTATCCGTTTCACCTTTGGATTTAACGGTATTTACCATTGTATTGGAAAGCTGCTGCATATTATTTCTATTTGCCCTTACAATAGAAAGTATTTCAGAATCCGTATTTTTCTTGCATATTCCGTCACTTCCCAATATAAATATATCATTTTTCTTGTATTCGCCATTATTACAATAATGATTAAGCATTTCCCTATTACCCAAACATTCAGTTAAAACACTTTTCATCACTATTTGACCATTGATATTTCTTTGCACAAGACAAGACTGGTCCTGTGTCAATAACTCCATTTTCGGTATTAATGTTCCCCTAACTCTATAAATTCTACTGTCACCGGTATGAACAATAGTAAATAAATTTTTATAAAGCAATAATATTGATAGTGTAGAGGCAGACCTTATATTATTAGCTTTTGATTCTTCTATTATATCTATGTTACTTTGATGCATACAATCTATTAAGGATTTGACTATATAGCTATAATCATCATAATGCGATTTAAACTCATTTTCCCACCATTCATTAACATTATAAATAGCTATCGAACTTGCTATTTCTCCGCTGTCTAAACCCCCAACACCGTCTGCGACCGCAAAAACACCTGAATATTCATTATCAACATCTACTACTCTATATGTAAAACAATCCTGATTTACAGCCTTAGTAGTACCTATATCAGTTATACCAAATACATCAAATTTCAACGACATAAATTTTTCTTAACCCTCCTCTCTATTATATCCATATATCCTGTATATCAAATATACAGGATATATGATTTTTTAAATATTAATTATTACTTTGGTCTTTCTTTTTCTTTTTAATTATAATTACAATACCTGCAATAATGAGTACACCTGCTATTGCAACTGATGTATAGAATAAACCTTTATTTTCAAAGAATTTTACAAATATAGATTTATCCTTAAATTCAAATGTATATACTGTTTCGCCTGTATCATTTCCCATATCATCTATGGCACTTAATATTAATTTGTATTCCCCGTCCTCAAAGTTTGAAGAATTTAACTCAAATAAAATAGCCTTTGTTGCATCAGAACCTAAAAGATTTATCTCTGTATTATCCGGTTTTATTAACTTAGCAGATGTAAAACGGTCTAATCCATTATCACCAATGCGTATATCTTCAAGTGAAATATTAATTTTCATATCAGATATAAATGTATCCATTATAGAAGTATTAAGCGAAGTATTAGTAATATCATCTGATATTACAAATTTAGGTTTTGTATTGTCAATATAGAAATCATAAGTAATTACATTTGATGTATTACCGGCAAGGTCTGTAACCTGCAAAGTAAATGTTTGTCTGCCGTCCATATCTTCAGTAATAGGCTTATCTAAGGACCAATCTTGTACATTACCCTTGCTGTCTGTTACAGTACAAACTATATCCTTTACATTTTTTTCGGTAATATCAAAGAAATCTCCTAAAATCTGACCTTTCTTATATGTCTTAGGTGTATTTAAGTCTATACCAACAACATTGACAACAGGATTTATAGTATCAATCGTAACTCTTACGGTTTTTGGTTCTGCCGTATTATCAGCCTTATCCCTTGCCGTCACTTCAATAAGATATTCTGCGTCCTTAGATAAGGTAATCTCCTTTGAAACAGTGCTTCCACCACTTGAGATAATATCAGAATATGTTACAGGATATATTACTGTGCTGCCATCTGTTGTTACAGCTATTGTTATATAGTTCGCTTCAATATTCGCATCAGAAATTGTAACAGTATATGTTATTTCTTTATTTATAAACGATGATAAATCAGGAACTATTGATACAGTCGGTTTATCTTTATCATATATTACTACTGAACCCGGTGTATCTGTCACTGTAAGAACATTACCGGCAACATCAATTACATTACAATTAAAGTTCAAAGTTCCCTGCGATAATGTGCTTTCGTTTGATGGAATAGTATATGTTAAATATGGGGTTAATGTATTTGCACCATTTGTTACAGCGTTGTATCCACCAACGACAGCATTTGAAATTGTAGTATTATGATTTGTTTCAAGATTTACGGTAACCACACCCGAATTTGATACAAATGATGGATTTGAGGCATTTGATGAAATTTTTGCAGTTGCGGTTATAGGTGCATAATATGTAATTGTATTTCTAACGCCATTAGAGGTGTTGGTTATAGGACTTGTTATATTTCTTGCCGCATCAGATGTTGTAAATACAAATGGTACTACACTTAAATCCGACAGCGTACCTTGTGTAACCATATATGTAAGAGTATAGTGCATATTATTGCCTGATAATCTGTTGCTTGATATGTTTGCTGCAACACCTGCTATTGTAGCCGTATCAATATTAATCATATGATTAGATGTAAATGATACTGTTACCGTATCACCATTTTTAGCATACATTGTACCATTATTTGAGTTATTTGTATTAATAGCAATATCTGTTATCTGAATTGGCGCATAGTATGTAAACTTAGTTGTTCTATCCTGATTATTTTTATAAGTAGTATTTTTAGCAGAATCATTTACAAACAAATTATAATTTATTGTTCCAAAATCTGTAAAATTATTCGCAGCAGGTATAACATAACTGGATTGATATATATATTCAGTTCCTGTGCTTGACAATAATACAAAATTTACTTTATTTCCGTTAATTTCGATATATGTATTATCTGTACTAATAGGGTGTGTCGTTGTTAAATTCCAAAACATTGTATCGCCATTATTTAAGTTTGTATCTGTTTCGCTGCTTGTCATAGTTATATTGTTTATACTTTGTTCGATAGGCTTATAATAAACAACAGTATTATTATCATATAAATTCCTGTAATCCATTTCATTTCCTGCAGCATCTGAAACTTTAACATATGTACTGATATTCGAATTATCGTTTAATACATCTCCGTTTACAAGTTTATGTGTCAAGGACCATACATTACCATTATTTGAAACTGTTGTTTCTTGACCTGATATTGTCGATTGTTCTACAACAACATTATGATTTGTATTAAAATTAACTGTTATTATATCCCCATCTTTTGCAATATAACTATTTTTACTTACATTATTTGACGACATTACTATATCACTCATAACAATAGGAGCATAATATACAACCGAACTTTCATTATTCAAATAATTTTCATTTTCAGCTATATCAAATACATCAACTTTTACGGCAATATTTTGAATGTCTTTTAAAGTTGTTCCATTAGGTATTGTATATTGAATTGTATAAGTATATTTATCATTTTCGATACTGCTATCTATTTTACTTTCCGGTGAAATAATATTCAATTCTGTACCATTTCCCATAAGTATATTTTTTATGGATATGGAATGGTTTGTACTGAATTTTATAGTTACAATATCATTATTTTTTGCATATTTTGTGCCATCTTTTGCGTTATTTGTATTAACTGATATATCAGAAACAACGATAGGTGCGTAATATACAACTTCTCCGATATAATCATTTTCTGTGCAGCTATTACTTGCCATATCTGTTACAGATATTTCGGATACAATAATATTTTTTGTATCTTCGAATGTATTTTCCGGAATTTCATATTTTATGGACCAATTAATTCCGTCTGTTTTCTCAGCTTCAATAACATTACCATTAATATTTACTTTTGCCTCTGTCGCAGTATGATTTGTTGTAAATGATACTGTTATAATATTACCATCCTTAGCAACATCATTCCTTTTAACATTATCAGAAACAACTTTAATATCTTTTATCTCAATATTACCATAATATTTTATAGTTGTAGATTGAATTTGACTATCTTGATTGCTGTATCTATCTTTTACAGAAATTTCTACGCTAATATCATCTAAATCAATTACATTTTTTTCTAAAAGTGTATAAAAGTCCGGTATTTCAATAATCGTACTATAAACATCTTGAATATCATTTATATCCAAAGTAGTTTCGGAAATAACTATTTCCCCGATTTTAACCTTAATATCTGCACTGATTATATCATCATCTGTACTAAAATCGACTTGAATTTTATCATTCGGTGCTATAACAGAAGTATCATTATTTTTTGATATTATATTAATATTTGTAATATTTACTTTTGCACCAAATGTAACAAGTATTTCAGATAAACTATTATTATCAGATATAACTTCATTACCTGCTGTATCTGTTGCGGATATCACTATCGGAATAATAAAATCATCTTCATTTGGCTGACCTAAATAAAAATTATCATCTATCTTAAAAACAGCTTCATATATAGCTTGACCATCTTCATTAAAATCAATAAATTTTATATCATTTTTATTTACTTCAAGACCATTAATAATAACTGTTTCATTTGTGATTTCGTGATTTGTCAAAAATTCAACTTTTAAAGTATTGCCGAATGTTGCCAAAGATGAATTTTCATTATCAGATACCACTTTAATACTACCATCAATTATACTTAATGCCGAATAATAAATTATATTTGTTTCTTTACTATCCGCATATTTATTACCAACGGAATCTTCTGCATATATGGAATATTGTATATTTGATAAATCTTCAAGACTATCATCGACTATAACTGTTGCCTTAAATTTATTATTTGAACCTTCTTCTGTTTCAACAGCAGTTATTTTTGCAGCCAATCCTCCGATTTTTATATTTACTTTATCAGGGTTACTAATATCTATTATATGCCCATTTGTTATTTCAAAGGTTAAGTCTATTGTGTCACCTTTTTTGACGGTGTCTGAATTAGAATTTGAACTTTTTATCTCGGTAACATCTACCGCTAAATCGCCATAATATATTACGCCTGATTTTTCAAATTTCTTTGTATCTATATTGCCGGCTATATCTTCTACGGAAATACTTATAGGAATATCAGCAACATCTGTAAAATTATTATCTTCTGTAACCGTATAAATTAACTGCCATTTTGTTTTACTGTTATTTGTAGGAGTTGCTTCAAATTCTTTTCCATCAATGATAACTATTGCTTTTTCTACTGTATCATCTACCGAAAAATTAATTATAACTTCATCTCCAACAGCTACACTATCCGGTTTGACTTTTATTTCGCCTATATGCACAGGTGCTTGATACCTTACTGTTTCTGTATTAGAAAAACTTTTAATTACGGCACGATATGAGTTGCCTGCAATATCTTTTGCAGTAATATTGATATTCAGTGTATCATTTACATAATATAAGGTTTTATCGTCAACTAAACCATCAGCCCCGTCAACTGTATATTCTATTGTCCAGTTTATATGATCCTCTGAATTTGCCTCTAATTCCTTTTCACCTATTTTAGCAACAATACTATCAGCCTTATGATTTGTAGAGAATGTAATAAATACCTTATCCCCATCTTTAACCATATTTTTTCCTTTTTCGTTTTTAATTAAAATACTTCTTTCTGCAATATTAATAGACTTATAATATGTTATATCGGTATCTGATAATTCATTATGTGCATAATTACCTGCATTATCTCTTATTGTAATATTTGCTGTAATACTTTGTGTATCTGTCCAGCCTTCTTCTCCTGTAACAGTGTATTCTGCCTCCCAATTCTCATAATCCTTTGAGGTAAAAGCAACATTTTGTCCACCAATCTGAATTTCTGCCTTATCTAAATTTGTAATAGCCTTACTCGTTTTAAAGTTTAAAGTTAACTTATTACCCTTTTTGACAGCTGTCGGACTTGTTTTATTATTTGATTTTAAAGTTACATCTAATATGCCAAATTCTTTATAATATTTTATTTTATCTTCCGATGTAAACTCTTCGTTATTTCCATTATCATCAGATGCAACAATAGATATGACAACATCTTCTCCATCTTTAAGAATATCTTTAATTTTTTCATAAGGAATAATAGCACTATATTGATATTCTCCGGATATTGGGGTTACACTGCTATTATAAACTTCTATTCCCTTTTTACCATTAACGATAACATCGTCTATTTCTACTTTATGGTCAAAAATATATGTTAAAACTATATCTTCTCCATCGTTAAGATACTCATTATCATCTGGTGATATCATACATTTGGAACTTATTAATTTAATAGAGTTATAATATTTTACACTTTTTAATTCTTTTGTTGAGGTTCTTCCCGAATTATCTGTAACTTTAACACTAAATACCAAAGTATCGCCAGAAATTTGGTCTTCAAACTCTTCACTTAGAATAACACCCTTTTTTTCATAATATCCGGGATTTTCTTTGCTTTCTGATAATTCTATACTTTTATTACCACATACAATTTCTACCTTAGCGATACCAGACTCTTCATCTTCTGCTTGTACACTTATATTATATTTCTTACCATTCACAAGATTTTCTTCTAAATCCTCAATCTCCGATTCTTTTATATTAGGATTTACAAAATCAACTTTATAATCGCAAACCTTAGCAAATGTCTTAATATTTCCGTATTCATCGATAGCTTCTACCTGCAATTTAGCGTTAATTTTTTCCTTATAGTCACCCTCAACATTGATAATATAGGTATTATCACCATTCTTCTCAACTTTTATATTTAAATCTTTACCTTCGACTTTATTGTCAGCAATTATGTTGTTAGTTAACCTATCAACTAATCGTGCATTGATGGTTATATCTTTTGATATATTATCGGATACTGCTATTTCAACAGGATATAATTCTTTTCTATATGTGCTATCTTTGTAATCATCTTTTACCGATACCTCAGGTTCTTGTGTATCAATAATAACATTTTCTACAACAAAATACTCAACGGTACCATCATCATTTTGATAACTAACCTTCAAATCTCCGTTTACACTTTTATCTTCTTCCGGTCTGACTGTTATTATTATTAGATTTTTTTCCTTATCAACACTAAATGAAACCGTACCGTTTTCAATCTCACCTGATAACTTATTTTTTATATCATTAATTGAAATATCATCTTTCTCTGATGTAATAGAAACAGCAGCGACATATTTCTTATTATTCGATTTTTCTATATCTTTTTGATAATTATTAATTCTAAGATTTATGTCATCAGTTTTCACTATTTGCAAATTGACTAATTCATTATTTTTTTCAAATATACCAATATATTTTTTAAGATTGTTTGCATCTAAACTGTATAGGGAATTATCCTCCCATTTAAATTTTGTATCCTCTCTCAATAAATTAGCTTTACCGTTTCTTGTCATATAACAATATTCTGTATTTTCGTCACCTTCTATCGATATATTATAACTTGCAATACTTGGACCGCTCTCAGTATTTTCATTATGCTCGACAGATTTAGTTATTGTGTAATTTTCATTTTGTGTAACTATGTTTTTAATCTCTACACTCTTATGATTTTTATTCCCATTACTGTCTTTTACATAAAATGTAAATTCGCCATTACTTGAAATTGTAAAATTATTATCTGTTGTCCACTCTTGTGGCTTGCTTCCCTTTGGTGCATATGCATATTGCAGGACATTTGTCGGGTCTTCACAATTATCTACTGCGTTAATTGTAACATTAACTGAAAAAGTATATTTATCTGTATCTTTGTTTATTTCCATATCAGGTGCTTTATCATCAATAACAACATCTGTCTTTTTAATATCAATACTATTTTCACCTTTTTTAATTGTGTAAATATTATTTGTTTTATCCTCGCTTACAATAGTTGCATTATCAAACTTTTCTTTTGCCATTTCATAAGTTATTGAATTATCTTCTGTAAAACCTACATAGTATGTTTTAGATAAATCATCACCTGATGTAATAGCAATTTTATTATCATCACTTACAACCGTTAATGAATGTACTGTAAATATTCCATCAGAATCCTTTGTAAAAACTATCGCTTTTTGAGTATTTTCATTAAGCCTTTCAAGCACAAGAGATGCTACTTTACTTCCGTTCTCATAATAAGTAAAGCCATTTTCTCCATCTTGCTTAACATAAGATTCTGCATTTACTATACTGCCATCTCCAAATAATATTGCAAATGATACAGTGGCAGTCAAAACAGCCGATGCTACTCTTTTCTTTTTACTATTTTTAAATTTATCCATCTATCACACCTCATCTTCAATATTCGGTAAAACTATTGTACTATCCGCATCAAGTAATGCTGTTGCAAAATTTGCTACTCCAAGCAACTCGGTTTTTTCGTCAATATCCATATCAGCACTGTAATCTAAAACCTCAGTAGGCTCATAACTTAAATCAGAAATAGATTGTTTATCATCAGATTTTGAAATATTTTGATTATTTTTTGTGGCAGTACTATTTAAAAGGCTCGCATTAAGGACATTATTTTGATTGTTTAATGTATTATTTTGTACTAAAACAGGTACAGAAACATTATTGTTATTTCTATCGTTTTTCATTATCTTTTTATCCAATTTTAAAAAGTATTTAATAGCACCTATAACATTTTGTGAAAAGAACAGAAATATCGAAAGTACAAAACAAGCTATACACAATACTATACCTACATAAAAAAATAATTCATACATTATGTTATACCCCCAATCCTGCCATTTTCATTTGTTCCTTTAAAGCATTAAATAGCGTTTTTTCTGTATAACTGGCATCAGATGACTGCTTTAACAGTTGTTTATATAGAGTATTTATTTCATTTACTCTGCCTGTACTATGAGAAATTTTTTCTTGGGCAAGTAACGCTTGTGTATAGTACACCTTTGCCGAAAAATTTTCATTATTTTCATCAAGAACAGCCTTATATAAATCAACAGCAATATTTAAATATTTTTTAGCCTCGTCCGAATTTTTATTATCGTATGTATCAAAAAATCCTTTATAACAATTACCTTTTACTAATTTCAAATCAATATCTAAATCTACGCTATATGTATCCAAAAGTTCAAACCACTTTATACTGTTTTGATACAATAATTTTTGTTTATCAATGTTACTTGTAGACTTAGCACCACTATATAATCTATTTGCCAAAGTTTTATAAATTGATACCAATTCGCTGTACTCTATACCTGTTGTTTCTTCACTTGAAGCGTCTATAATTGCAATTTCTGAATTTACAATAAGTTCTTGGGCTTTATTGCTTATATCAATAATCCTATCGTACGCACTGTCAATTTTGGTGGCATAGGTACAGTAAATTCTTAAAATAGTAAAGTAATTTGATACTTTTTCTTCTGCCTCCATATTATAGCCATCTATTGATTTAGTCAATTCTTCAAGAGCTTTTCCAAATTCTTTAAAATCTTTTGTTGTTAAATCATCTGCACAGTTAGATGCAATTACATAATAACTGTCCACTCTAATTTTATCAATAGTATTATTTTTGTATTCGTTGCTTTCTTGAATTAACTTTATATATTCAAGCAAATATTTTGCATATGTTGGGTCTTCTATTATATCCATACCTTTAACAACAACCTGATACATAACCATTGTATTATGGTACATAGATGATTTACTATTATCAATATAACTTTTTCTCATTTCATCTATGGCAGATTTGATAAGATTTTTTCTTTCATCATCATTATTTACTGTATGCGGCAATAATGTTTCAAACAATTTTATATATATTTCGTAATCACTGTCATTATATCCTATTGCCTCACGATAATACTTTGCTGCGTTTGTATAATCACCTTTTCTATCATACTCTATCGCAGTTTGGTAAGATGCTTGGTAGCTGTTTTCTTTTTGAGTTTCCATACCATTATACCCAATTATTGTCAATATTAGAAATGCAAGACTTGCTGCTAAACTGCCTGCACATAATAAAATTTTGTTACTCATTTTCTTCTTATAAGAAGAATTAAATTTTCCAATATTTTCTAAATCTTTTTTGAGTTCACGACAGTTCTGGTATCTGTCCTCGGGATTAAAGTTGGTACATTTTTTTACTATATACTCCATACCTTCTGATATAAGAGGATTAATCTGTCTTAAAGGTCTTAAACCGTTCGGAGGTTTTCCCGGAGTTATGCCTGTTATAACATAATAAAGAGTGCAGCCAAGACTATATATATCGGACCTTTCATCAAGTATATTACTTGAATTTTTATATTGTTCAGGGGAAGCATATCCTCTTGTGCCAACAGGCGGACCTAATACTTTTTTACCTCTTTCACATTCTTTTGCTATACCAAAATCTATAAGTTTTACTCTGCCAGATTGCATAAGCATTACATTATCCGGTTTCATATCTCTATATACTATTGGATTTGCTCCTTTAACATTATGAAGATAATCAAGTACATCACAAAGCATTTTAGCCCATTCTACTACTTTTTCTTCCGGCTGAGGTCCTTCTGCCTCAACCTTTTTCCCTAATGAAGTACCATCAACAAAATCCATCACAACAAAATAATCTTTTCCAATTTCAACTCTATCAACTATTCTTGGTATATCCGAGTGTTGTAAAGTCGAAAGCAGTTCGACCTCTTTTTTAAAGGAATCCATATCTTTATTTAAATCGCCATCAACTTGTTTTACTGCCCAATATGAGCCAAGATTTTTATCTTTTGCAAGATAAACGGTACTTGTACCACCTCGTCCAAGTTCAGATATTATTTCATATCTGCCGCTTAGTACTGTACCTATTGCACTCATTTGCATCACCACATCTCTTACAAACTACATAACATATATTAAAATAAAGTATGCCAATTTTATTTTATTACTAATTATATCAGTAGTCAATACATTTTTATCTTATTCGATTATATATTTTGTTGAATATGGAAAATATTAAAACTTTCTTAATAAAAATACGCTAATTATATTTTTATTGTTTTATAAATATACTCATAATTTAAAACTGACATTATAAATTATAACAAAACTGGCTATTGAAAACATATCAGTTTTAAATATAATAGTATCTGTAAAATATATTTTGCAAAAACAAAATGAAAGGAAAATATTATTATATGTCAAGATATGATTTAAATAAAAATTTGGCTCAGATGTTAAAAGGTGGTGTAATTATGGACGTTACCACCCCTGAACAGGCAAAAATTGCCGAAAATGCCGGTGCTTGTGCAGTTATGGCACTTGAAAGAATTCCCGCTGATATTCGTGCTGCGGGTGGCGTATCAAGAATGAGTGACCCTAAAATGATAAAAGGTATTCAAGAAGCTGTTTCAATTCCTGTTATGGCTAAGGCAAGAATAGGACATTTTGTTGAGGCTCAAATATTGGAGGCTCTTGAAATAGATTATATTGATGAAAGCGAGGTTCTTTCACCTGCTGATGACATAAACCATATTGATAAAACTAAGTTCCAAGTACCTTTTGTATGCGGTGCGAGAAATCTTGGGGAAGCTCTCAGAAGAATTGCAGAGGGTGCATCTATGATAAGAACTAAGGGCGAGGCTGGCACTGGTGATGTAATACAAGCCGTTCGTCATATGAGAACGATGCAAAGCGAAATAAGACGAGTTCAATCAATGAGAGAGGACGAACTTTTTAATGTTGCTAAGGAATTAGGCGTTCCTTATGAATTATTAGTATATGTTCACCAAAATGGTAAACTTCCTGTTGTAAACTTTGCTGCGGGTGGAGTTGCCACTCCTGCTGATGCTGCTTTAATGATGCAGTTAGGTGCTGAGGGTGTATTTGTAGGTTCCGGCATATTCAAATCAGGCAATCCGGAAAAACGAGCACAAGCTATTGTTAAGGCTGTTACAAACTATAATAATCCTAAAATTCTTGCTGAATTATCAGAAGATTTGGGTGAAGCAATGGTTGGTATCAATGAACAGGAAATTGAAATCTTGATGGCTGAAAGAGGAATTTAAAATGAAAATAGGCATTTTAGCTGTACAGGGTGCTTTTGAAGAACATAAAAAACTGCTCGATAAAATTGGTGTTGCAAGTTTTGAAATCAGAAAAAAGTCTGATTTGGAACAAAAATTTGATGGTATAATATTACCGGGCGGTGAAAGTACCGTTATGGGTAAACTATTAAGAGAACTTGATATGTTTGATACAATTAAATCACTTATTGATAATGGTATGGCAGTGTTTGGTACTTGTGCAGGACTTATATTACTCGCAAATAAAATTTGTAATGATACCAATATATATTTTGCCTCAATGGATTTTACAGCTAAAAGGAATGCCTATGGCAGACAGCTTGGAAGCTTTGAAATAAATAGTACATTTGCCGATTGCGGTGAAATACCTATGGTATTTATAAGAGCACCATATATCGAGAGAGTCGGCGATAAAGTAGAAATACTCGCAACAGTTAATAATAAAATTGTTGCCGTTCGTCAAAAAAATTGTCTTGCAACCGCTTTTCACCCCGAATTAACTGATGATACTACCGTACATAAATATTTTATTTCTATGATTAAATAAAATCAGCAGCAAATTAGTTATAATTTGCTGCTTTTATTTGATTCATCTATACTATCAGTATTAATTTGTTTTTCAATTAAAATTTTAGATATACGCCTATCCTCCATTTTATCAACAGTAAATATCGTATTATCTATTATTACAGACGGTTTTTCATTATTCTGAGGAATATGACCTATTTTTTCAAGGATAAGTCCTGCTATCGTTTCAAAATTATTATCTTTTATTGTAATACCAATATTTTCTTCTATATCATCTATCGAAACAGAACCATCAACTAAAAATTTATTATCTCCTAAATTTTTAATATACTCGTCTTCGTTATCATATTCGTCCTGTATGTTACCCACAATACATTCTACTAAATCCTCCATTGTTAATATTCCCTCTGTACCACCATATTCATCAATAACTATAACTATCTGAGTTTTACTTTCTGTCATTTCAGAAAATAACTCACTGCATTTTCGTGTTCTCGGCACAAATAATGGTTCTCTCATTATATCCAATACCTTTACATCAGGAACATTAGTACATACATATTTTAATAAATCTTTTACATATATTATACCAACTATATTATCTATATCATTATGAAATACAGGAATACGAGAATACCCGCCTTTTATAGCAAGATTTACAGCTTCGTTTAACTCTGAATTATCACTTACTGCTACAACATCTCTCCTATGCGTCATAACTTCTCCCGCTGTTAAGTCATCAAAATCAAATATACCTGCTATCATATCTTTTGCAGTTTCCTCTATAAAACCCTTCTCCTCGCCCGCATCAACCATCATCATAATTTCTTCTTCTGTGCCTTTTTTTTCGCTCCCATTCGGGTCAAATCCCATAATTTTAACAAATAAACTTGTTATTGACGACATAATAAATATTACAGGCTTAAATAAATTATATATAAATAGTAATGGTGCAGATACCGCAAAAGCAATTTTTTCAGAAGTCTGAACAGCAATTCTTTTTGGAATTAAATCACCAAATATAATATATATACTCCCAACTACTGCTATTATAATTAATAATGCAATTATCTGTCGTATAATATAAGATATACCATAAAAATTAATATTTATTGCCAAAATATCTGTGTAGCTTTTTGCGGATATTCCTGCTATGAATAAAGAACACAATGTTGCACAAAAATCAAATGTTGCAAAAAAATTATTGGGCGAAGATGTTAATTTAACAACCCTTATTGCACCCTTATGATTATCCTCTGCCATTTTTTTAATTTTATTGTCATTTAATGAGATAACTGCTGTTTCTGCAAAAGTAAAAAATGCCCTGAATATTATTAATAATACTATACTGACTACTACTATTACATATAGATTCATATGATAATCATCAGTTGGATTTGACATAATTAATAATTCCCTACTTTCACTATTGTCATCAGACATAAGGTTAAATCCTCCCTAATTGTATAATAAGCATATTTTAAGCTAATTTTCTATATATGTCAATTATAATCAAAAAAATTCTCTCACGATTTTGTTTGTGAGAGAATAATTTTTATTAATAAGATTTAAGTAATTCTATTTCAGCTTTAACATCTTTTGCCTTAAAAACACCTGTTCCGGAAACGCTTACATCTATTCCGGCATCGGCAACGGCTTTTATAGTTTTTGAGGAAATACCTCCGTCCGCTTCAATAACTATATCTAAACCTCTGCGTTTTGCCTCATCTCTTATAATTTTGGCTTTTGGCATCATATCTTCCATAAATGATTGTCCGCCAAATCCCGGTTCCACTGTCATTATAAGCACCATATATATCTTACTAAGATATGGAAATACACTTTCCGCTGGTGTATCAGGCTTTATAACAAGTCCCGACTTTATACCATAAGAGTTAATCTTATCTATTGTAGCATTAATATCCGAATTTGCTTCTATATGAAATGTAATTATATCTGCACCCGCATCAACAAATGCATCTATATAATTAATTGGGTCTGTTATCATAAGGTGAACATCAAAAGGCATTTTACTTAAAGGTCTTAAAGCCTTAATAATTGCAGGGCCAATAGTTAAATTAGGTACAAAATGACCGTCCATAACATCAAGATGTATCCAATCTGCACCTCCCTTATCCACCTTTACAAGTTCCTCACCCATTTTTGAAAAATCACACGCAAGTAATGACGGAGCTATTTTCATAATAATTTACAATCCTTTCAAATAATATAACTACTATAATTTATTGAACTTAGGCACTAACCATATTATAAATATCCAAACTATAACATATATAAGCGGCTTTATAACATTTAAAGCAGATACTCCCGATATTAAAGATAATATTATACATAATACTACCCCTATAATAACAGAACTTATTTGCAGATTTTTAACTATTGACATTCTTGATTTCAGATTTACACAAGCAGATAATGCTCTGCAAAAAGCACTCATTTTACCTCTTGTTACCATATAAGCTCTTGTAGATTTATCTTTTGTTTCTCTTTCAATTTTACAAGCATTTCCAAATTGATATGACAATATCTTAACCGAACGCAAATATACTCCAAAATCCTTTGAAATTTTTTCAGCAGTAATATTACAATCTGTTGTTCTAATTAAAAAACTTATGCCGTTTTCTTCCATTCTTTGAAGCTCGCACACCATATCGGCATTAGCTTTGTAACTTATTACAAACATTCCCAATAATTTGCTGGATACAGCCACATAAATAACATATTTATTTTCTTTTGCATACTTTTCGTCATAATCAAACTCAGGTATATTTATTCCATATTGTATCATAAGGTCTTTATTGCCAAGAAATGCCCTTTTGCCATCAACCCAACCAACTATACCTTTTCCGTCTTCATAAATTGTATGCTCTCTGTCTATATTAGGCAATATAATCGACTTACTTTTTACCATTTTCATAAACATTTCGCACAACGGATTATCCAATGCCATCGTAAGTGATGTTGCATATTTAATACAATCATCTTGATTACTATTATTTATAGGGTGAAAACCACAAAATTTAATATTACTTCCACTATATAAATCTTTAACATCAAGCATTACAGCATTTGTATCGCAAAATTGTTTTACACCCTCCGTACCTATAATCATAGCACCATCTTCAAGAGAATCGCTGCAAATCTTATTTAATTGTATATTAAATCCAAATATATTGCATATTGGCGTAACTATACAGGAACACAATGCCGCAGCCGAAATAGCCTCTACGATATTTTTGCTGATAATACCATAAATTACGCCAAATACCAACGAAATCAACACACCAATATTTGCAAATTTACCGGATAATAGTTCTAAACTATCCGGAATATATGATAACTTTAAAAAATCTTTCAAAAATCCTGTTTTTCTTTGATAAGCTATAAAAGGTTTATGTACGGCTGTTCCTGTAATCAAAGCATTGGCAAATATATCTTTATCATAAATTTTGCTGACATACTTTTGCTTATCAGATGATACAAACTTAAAATTCTCCTGAACTCTTTTAGCAATTAATAACTTTCCGTATATATTTAACATAAGTGCCAAAAGTGCTAAAACAGAATAAAGACTGATTACTCCCTCTCTATAACCTTGTGGGGCAAAAAATACAGCAATATCTTGTATGGCAACCATAATAACCGCAAATGTAACAGCAGTATCACCATTTCCCTTAGTAAACAAACCATTAAAGCCATTTATGAGTGTACCTCTACAAACTAAAATCGCAAGTAATATTAAAATGAAATCCACCATTATTCCAAAATATTCGTGATGTGTTATATTTAATGCAGAAAATATATTTCCTGTAAAACAATTCAATACAGCACAAAGAATTGATACAAATGTTATTAGTGTAATTCCTATACTTCTTAAAACCAGTGATTTTCTGTCTGAAGCTAAGTTTTCTTTTATAGTATCCTTGTATTTTGGGTCAGAATAATCTTCTAATAATAAATATGTATCTTCATTATATTCCGCCTGTACAGGGTCACCATCATCTATAACCCTTTCTTCTTTTTTCTTATCACTTTTTTTCAATAAACTTTTTTTCAATAAACTTTTTTTACTTGCCTTATCATTCTTATTCTTATTAATATCGACTATATTATCTTTTGATACAGCTTTATCTTCGTTCTTAAATTTAGAGATTTTCTTATAATTATCATATTCAAAAGATACCGTCTTTGAAAAACTTCCTACTGTAATTACAATAGTATCTTCATCTTTTGGTATAGTATATTTAGATATACTACTAATTTTATTTTGCTTGACAAAGCTATTAATTTTATCATCTTGCTTTTTAATATTGTCAAATTGCTTTGTCGTCTGATTATCACCATATAAAACAGGATATTCTCCGTCACTTCCAACAATCTCTTTTTCTTTATCCTTTATCAGCTTTAAAGTGGCATCAGTAATCTTTTCCATTTTTTCATCACTTATATTTTTTATTTCATCATCTCCAATTTTTTCATTATTAATTTTGATGCTTTCTCCTCCCATAATTTTAACATTTACTTTTGGTTTATTTTGCTTAGTCTTAACAGTATTCGCAGAAACAACCTTTTTAACAATGACAGGCTTTTTGAAAATTTTTGTATTCTCCCCATCAGGCTCGTTTTCCTGTGAAACATCAGCAATATTTATAATATTATCATTATCAATATTTTCCTTTTTATCGGCGTATTTTTCTACTAAATTCGGTTGAATTTTTACTCTCTCCTGCTGAATACGAAGTATTTCATCAGCCTGCTCTTTAATATCTTTTTCGTTAGGCTTAGGCTGAGATATATTATTCACACCTTTGCCAAAAAGTATATTTAAGGTCAACTCATCATCTTCATCAAAATCATTTGAAAGATTTATATCTTTTAAATTTGAAAAATCAATATTATCACTTCCATCTTTTGAGATAATATCAAATTTTTTAAAATCTTTGGTATTGTCGGTAATATCACCAACAACAGAATTATCAGAAGTATTTACGATATTTTTTTCGGAAGATATTACATCATTTGATTTATTTTTCTCATCTTCAATATCAAGGGGGTCTGTATTAGTCAATCTTATAGTATGCTCACTTGTACTAAATATATTTTCCATATTTTCCTTAATAGAAATATCCACTTCAACATCTTCAATATCATCATTTTCCTCATTAAGAGAATTACCAATATCTTTTATATTGTTTATAAACGAGAATAATGATGGTCTTTCTTTTTCAACCGGGTCACTGTCACTAACCCCAATCAATTTTTTTATTCCATTAACAATATTTAGTTTTTTGGGATTATTATTCTTATTTTTTAAGTCATTTAAATTTTCCGGTTTATCACTCTCATCAATTATTTTATCAATCTCATCTTCTGCAGGCGGTATATGTATATCCCCGTATTTTTCAGGCGAAGGCATAGAATCAATCGGCACACCTAAATCTTTATAATTATTATAATCCGTTTGTGTAATATTACTTTCTGTCTTAGAAGATGGTGCATACTCTGTATATGTTTCTGCTTGTTTTTCTTCAACAGTATAATCTATGTTATTTTCTTCGATTGTGTGTTTTCCTTCCTTACCCTTAAATTTAGAAATAATTTTATTACCTAAATTACCGAAAACACCGCTCTTTTCTTCTTTAAAATGAGATGTTTTTATATTAGGAATTTCATCTTTTGTTAAATTTTTAGCATTTTCTTCTGCCTTTGCTTTTTCCACTAAATATTTTGTTTCTTCAAGAAGCGTATCTATATCTATATCGTCTATATCAATATTTTCTAAATCTAAATCATTCATCAATATACCACCTTACACAGCATCTATACCGGCTCTTTGTCTTGCTATTTCATACATTAAAATTCCCGCCGATACTGACGCATTTAAAGAATTAATTTTTCCTTTCATTGGCAATGATAACATAATATCACATTTTTCCTTTATTAATCTGCCAATACCTTCACCCTCAGAACCAATCACGAGTGCAATACTGCCCCTAAGATTATTTTGACACCAACATTGTCCTTTCATATCTGCACCATAAATCCATACCCCTCGTTCTTTTAATTCGTCAATGGCTGCAGATAAATTTGTAACCCTCGCAACAGGTACATATTCTACCGCCCCTGCTGATGATTTTCCCACAGAATATGTTAATCCCACAGCTCTGCGTTTTGGAATTATAATTCCGTGAACCCCCGTACATTCTGCTGTTCTCAATATAGCTCCCAGATTATGTGGGTCTTCTATATTATCAAGAATTATAATGAACGGTTCTTCATTTCTCTCTTTTGCAAGATTGAAAATGTCATCTATTGTTGCATATTCCTTTACAGAAGCTATCGCAACAATGCCCTGATTATTTTTACCGCCTAAAATATCCAACTTTTTGCTGTCAACTTCTTTTATCGGTATGCCTTTATCTTTGGCTTTTGAAATTATAACACCTATACTGCCGTTTTTTTCACCTTTTGCAACCAGTATTGATTCTATATTTCTGCCTGAACGCAAAGCCTCCACAACAGGATTTCTGCCTGAAATTATATCTTCACCTCTGACAGAATTATCATCACTTGTCACAGTATTATTTTTTTTGTTGTCCATATTGTAAAACTCCCAATTAAAAACTAATCTACACACATCTTAATTTTAACATAAACAAATAAAAAAATAAAGGGTAAACCATAAAAGTTTACCCTTCTAAAAATTAAAGGCACAAATTTTATTTAATCACATTTCGCCAAGAAATGCCGCACCAATTATACCGGCATCATTTCCAAGCTTAGCGGCACAAATATAAGTTTGTTTATCATTATGCTTTGTATATCTTTCTTCTTCAACATACTTTCTGAGTGGTATAAGGAGGTTATCTCCCTCTTTACTGATACCACCACCAATACACAATATATCAGGCTGGAAAATATTAATCATATTAGTTATACCGCAGGCTAACATTTTAATATATTCATCTACTACCTTTTTACCTGTTTCATCACCCTCACGCATAGCATTAAAGGCTGTAATACCACTAACTTTATTTATATCGCCGCCTATTGCTTTAAGCATATATGATTGCTCCGGATTTTCCTTTTGGATAGCTTCTTTTGTGGACTTTATAAGACCTGTTGCTGACGAATATGCTTCCCAACAGCCTTTTCTGCCACAGCCGCATTGACGGCCATTGTAATTGATTACAATATGACCTACTTCCGCACCGGCAAAATTTGAACCCGAATAAATTTTACCATCAATAATAATTCCGCCGCCTACGCCTGTTCCAAGTGTAATTGCAATAGCATTTTTAGCACCCTTTGCAGCACCTGCTATATATTCTCCAAATGCTGCCGCATTTGCGTCATTTTCAACTATAACCTTTTTATTCAAACGATTTTCCATCATTTCAACTATTTTCCAATTATGGAATTGCAGATTAGCTGAAAATTCAATAATACCTGTCTGGCTGTTTACTGCACCCGGTGCACCAATACCAATACAATCAATATTGTCTATTGTCAAACCTGCTTTTTCAAGAGCTTTTAAAGCCAAATTTGCCATATCATCGCTTATAGCTTCCTCCGAACGAGGAACATTCGTTTTACAGCTTTCCTTAGCGATAATATTGTAGTTTTCGTCAACTACTCCCGCAACAATATTTGTTCCGCCTAAATCAATTCCTAAATAGTACATTGTTTATTACCTCCGATTATTATTTCAGGTATATTATAACATATCATACAATAATGTTAAAGAGTATGTTAATAAAAATAAAATTTTTATTAATTTTATACAAAATTACTTTTCATATTTTTGCCAAAAAGCCAATTTATTTTCATTGATTAAAAAATTGCATTGAGCATATTGACTTTTTATATCATTTGTCCCATAATATTAATACAATATTGTATGGGAGGGTAAATCTTTTGGCTTGGGAAATTCAATCAGACAGACCTGTATATATTCAGCTTATCGACCATATTAAAAAACAAATTGCTTCCGGCGTATATAAAGCCGGAGATAAGTTTCCTGTCGTAAGGGATTTGGCAATTGAAGCGGAAGTTAATCCAAATACTATGCAGAAGGCTCTTTCGGAACTTGAACGAGAAAAATTATTGTACAGTAAACGAACTACCGGAAGATTTGTAACAGACGATACTCAACTCCTTGAAGACTTGAAAAAAAATATCGCTTATAATGAAGTAAGCAAATTTCTAAATAATATGGCTGAACTTGGCTTTTCAGTCGATCAAACCTATAATTTGCTCAGAGAGGTCACCGATAAAAATGGAAAAGGTAAAAAATCTATCTAATGATACTGACGAATTATCCCCTATAATAGAATGTAAAAATTTAACCAAATTATATGGGAAAAAAATAGCTCTTAATGATATAAGTTTTAGTATCGGTCGCGGTAAAATAACAGGAATTATGGGTGTCAACGGAAGCGGCAAAACTACCCTTATGAAAATGATAGCAGGATTGCTCGTCCCAACATCCGGCTCTGTTAAAGTTTGCGGAAAACCAATAGGAATAGCTTCTAAACAAATTGTTTCATATCTTCCGGAAAAAACTTATTTAAATGAATGGTCAAAGGTTAAAGATACAATTTCATTTTTTAAAGATTTTTATAAGGACTTTAACGAGGCAAAAGCCTATGATATGCTCAAAAGACTTAATGTTAATACAAACGAAAAACTACTAACTATGTCAAAAGGTACAAAAGAAAAATTACAGCTTATCCTTGTTATGAGCAGAGAAGCACAGGTTTACCTATTAGACGAGCCTATATGCGGGGTAGACCCTGCAACAAGAGATTACATAATAAGAACAATTATCAGCAATTACAGTGAAAATTCCGGAGTTATTATATCAACACATTTAATTTCTGATATTGAAAATATTCTTGATGATGTACTTATACTGGAAAACGGCAGTATAAAAATATTTTCTTCCGCAGATGAAATCAGACAAAAATATAATAAATCCATCGACAATATATTTAGGGAGATGTTTAAATGTTATTGAAGCTAATAAAGTATGAAAATAATGCAATCGGTCGTGTTCTCATACCCGTATATGCTTTTGTATTATTAGTTGCCGTTGTAAACAGACTTTCGTTAGACTTATGCAAAAGCGACAGTTCATTAATATTAGTTTTTGATTTTCTATTTTCATTTACCTGTTTAGTAGCAATAGTTATGTTTTTAATTGTCTGCATAAACAGATTTATTTCAAATTTTGTTGGCAGTGAGGGCTATCTTATGTTTACACTTCCAACTTCAACATATAACTTAATTTTATCAAAGCTTTTTACTACTATTATATGGGCAATTATCGGCTTTGCAGATTTTATACTATCATTAATTATTATATCTTTAAATAAATCAAGCGGTTTAACTTTAAAATTACTTGTAGATACCATTAAGAGTACAACTGATTATTTATATTATAATTTGGAAAAAATAAATCAGAATCCAAGATTTGTTTTAATAATGACATTCTTATATATATTCTTGTACATATTATTCTTTATTATACATATATATATGTCAGTGGCAGTTGGAACGCAATTTCCAAGACATAAAATAATATTTGGTTTAACTTATTTCTTTTCTTACTTTTTGATTTTCAATCTTATAGTATTTATAGGAGCTTATTTGATATTTGATGTGCCTATGTCTTATAGTATAGGCTCAAACTACTATATGATGATAGAATCTCTGGATAAGTTAGAGGAAGTTGCTTCAATATATAATCCCCATCTGATTGGTACAATTATAGTAGGAAATGTTATATATGTTATCTCATTTATCTTAGAATTTTTCGGGGTAAACAAAATATTCCATAACAAATTAAATCTCGAATAACAAAAAGTCGGCTGAATTTATTATAATAATTCAGCCGACTTTTTTGCTTATTCCGAATTTATTAATCTCATAGCTATTACAGTAATATCATCATCTCTGCCGTCATTTCTGCGATTTACAGCCTCATCTGTAAGATAATTACATAAATCACCTATTGAATCCTCTCCGAAAGTTTTTATAGTAGAACAAATCCAATCTTCACCTGTTGCCAATGCCCCGTCAGAAGTCATAACTATAATATCTCCATTAGATAACTTCTTACTATATTTAGAAAATTGAATCTCCGGCAAAATACCGGCAGGCAGAGAAGAAACATCTGCCTTATATACTTTACCATCTTTTTTTAAAAATGATAATGGTGCACCGGCTTTATAAAAATCAACTATTCCGCTGTATAAATCAATGCAGCACACATCAAGTGTAGCAAATGATTCCTCGCCGGATTTAACCATAATAGCTGAATTAACAATTTTTAATGCCGACTCAAACCCTAAACCTGCACCCGTCAGCCTTGACATAATCCCAACTGCCATACTTCCATCAACCGCTGCTCTGCCGCCTGTTCCCATACCATCACTTATAATAACAATCATTCTGCCCATACCATCTGTAAAATATCTAAAATGGTCACCACATAATTGATTACCCTTACAAGTATGTTGAGCAGAACCTATTTGTACATCATAACAAGGTTTTTCACTTAAAGTAATCCTGCAGCGATTGGAGGTTGAAGTTATGTATGGAATATCGAAATCTCGTCCGCATATTTTCGATATTTCTCTCATAAGTTGTAATTTTTTGAATATTCTTCTGTCAGTAGTTGCGGTTTCTATCTCTACACTCATTCTGCCAAATCTATCGATTCTGCAGCTTGTTTCAACAGGTATAACTCGGCAAGTTTTTAAAAAGGCATTTATCTGTTCTGCCGATTCATAATCAAAACTTTCAAAATCCTTAAATTCATTTGCTATTTCGCCCAGCACATCACCTAAACCGCAAAATTGACTTGCTACTACCGAACGGATTTCTCCAACCCTTCTTTCCGCTGATTCCCAAGCTGTATATTCATCATAATATTTGTTTACAGCATAAGTCATCTCATCAATTTTACAGCATCTTTTAACAAATGTACTCGGAAAATCTTCTTTTATGATACCACCATTAATTTTGAGCTTTTCTGTTATGCTCTCAAATGAATTTCTTGTTTTTTCCTCCTGTCTTTCCCAACAAAAAACTTTTAAACCACATCTCTTACAAGTATCATCTATTGATTTTTTATATACCGAATTAATATCTACCGTTGATATTTCTATTAACTTCTGAGAAACATTCTCAACCGAATCCGACACCTCCGACAATGCTTTCGCTGCAAAATCAAGTCGCATAATAACTGATTTTCTTAAACCCTCAGATTTACTTGTATCAGATGGCGGTGCGAATATTACTGATACGGTTCGTCCTATACTCTTAGGTATAAGTATAAATATAATGCCTGATATTAAACATTCATATAAACAAATCATTATATACTCAAAACCTGTAAATGCCAACGCTGTTGAACAACTACATAATATAAATGATATAATTACAACTATTCTGCCCATCGGCGATAATAACCCCGCCATAAGTCCACCAAACGAATATGCTCCTGCAACATAAGCAAAATTTTGATTATTATTTAAAGCAAATACTATTCCGGCACATACACCGGCAATACTTCCTCCGCTGACTCCTCCATATAAAGCAGAAAAATATATTATCAATATGGATACTATTCTGCCTACCGATAAACTGCCTATATTAACATTTACCAGCGATAAAACAGCTATATACAACACCATTACTATACAGGCTATCTCTTGTTGACTTAGAGTTCTGATATTTTGCGTACCCGTTGTTATAACAATAGTTCTGCAAATAAAATATGCCCCAACTGCTGCCATTAATGCCTCTATGATACTTTCAATAACCAATTCGCTTGTGAAACCCCTTGATGTCATAGAAGCCAAACCTGTTGCAATTATAGGCAAAAACGCCACTATTGGCGAAAATAACTGATGTCTTTGCAATCTGCCAAATTCATTCAAAGTCCATCTTATAGCACATACAGCCATTATACCTGCAACATATTTTACGCTGTCAGCAGATGACGGCAAAAAAATATACCCTATTACTGCTCCGAAAGATGACGATAATATAGCTCCAAACGGAGCTGCCGCTACTATCGAAACACCAAATGGTGCATATTCTCCGAATAAAGTCGCCTTAGAAACAACTATTCCGCTTAAAAAATATATAATCTGCATAATAATTTTTTTAGCTGTATCTGAACCTGCTGTACTGCTGAATGTACGACTAACTGTACCAATAGCTTTTGTTTTCATATATTCACCACCCTATAAAATTTATTTGTAACAATCATTATACAAAATTAATCACAAATCTTTTGTCGAAGTCGGTGAAATTTATTTATTTACATAAAATCAAACAGGCTGTATCGTCTTATCCAATACAGCCTGAATATATTTTATATTATTAATTATTTAAAATAATTTACTCCGCTCTCAAATATTTTCTGGTCTTTTGCAAACGGAACATTAATATAAAGATTATTACCTTTGCGTTCTGAGTGACCCATCTTACCGAATACTCTGCCATCAGGACTTGTAATTCCCTCAATAGCACAAACAGAACCGTTAAAGTTAAATTCAATATTATCTGCAACCTTACCATTTGCATCAACATATTGGGTAGCTATTTGACCATTTGCAATAAGTTGTTTAATCATATCGTCATTAGCAACAAATCTGCCTTCACCGTGAGATATCGGTATTGCAAATACATCTCCCGCCTGAACTGATGACAACCAAGGAGATTTTGTAGAGGTAATCCTTGTATAAGCCATACAAGAAATATGTCTGCCAACAGTATTGAATGTCAATGTTGGGTCTGTATCCTTTAATTCTCTTATTTCACCATAAGGAACAAGACCAAGTTTTATAAGTGCTTGGAAACCGTTACATATGCCAAGAATTAAACCATCACGCTGTTTTAAAAGATTATTTACAGCCTCAGCTATACGAGGATTTCTGAAAGTTGTCGCAATAAACTTACCTGAACCGTCCGGTTCGTCACCGCCCGAAAAACCACCCGGGAACATAATTATTTGTGAACGATTAATTATTTCAACCATTTTATCAATGGTTTCCTCTATATCTGATGGTGTCAGATTTTTAACAACAAGCAATTCAGGATTAGCACCCGCTTTTGTAAATGCTCTTGCAGTATCGACCTCGCAGTTTGTACCAGGAAATACCGGTATAAATACAGTTGGTTTTGCTGTTTTGATAGCAGGAGATAATGTTGATTTATTTTTATAAAGAGGGACTTTAATCTCATTTCTTGGACATTCAGCTTTCATAGGAAATACTTTTTCAAGTTTATATGTCCAAGCAGATACAAGCATACCAAGTGTAAGTGTACTTCCATTAACTTTAATTGTTGCGTCCTTAGTTGTCTTACCGAGTACATAATATGTTATATTATTTGGAATTTCGCAGCCGTCTGCAAGTTCAAGAACAAGAGAACCATTAAGCGGAGCAAATAATTCTTGTTTTGTTAATTCTTTTGCAAATTTAAAACCTATATTATTACCGAAAGCCATTTTACATACTGTCGCTGCACAACCACCTTCTTTTACAACAGATGCAGAAAGTATCTTACCATTATCCATAAGAGAATATACGGCAGAATACATATCCTTTAATTTTGCCCAATCCGGCATAAGAGTATCTTTATTTTCCGGAATTGGTATATATACAACAGTAGAATTTGCTTTCTTAAATTCTGCCGTAACAGTTTTTGAGGCCTTTGTCATAGCAACTGCGAAACTAACGAGTGTTGGAGGAACATCTAAGTCCTCAAATGAACCCGACATACTATCTTTACCGCCTATTGAAGGAATACCAAGTTCCATCTGTGCTGTCATAGCACCAAGTAATGCAGCGGCAGGTTTACCCCAACGCTCAGGTTTATCGTATAAGCGTTCAAAATATTCTTGGAATGTTAACCTCGCTGTAAGCGGATTTGCACCTACTGCAAGTAATTTTGAAAGCGATTCTGTTACAGCATAAGCTGAACTATGGAACGGACTCCAACGAGCAATTCCCGGAATATATCCATAACTCATAGCTGTTGCATCATCTGTCTCACCATCTAAAAGCGGAATTTTAGCAACCATAGCATCTTCCGGTGTAAGCTGGGTAATACCTCCAAAAGGCATTATAACTGTCCCTGCACCTATACTTGCGTCAAAGCGTTCAACCAATCCCTTTTGCGAACAAACTTCAAGCCTTGTCAAATTTTTAATAAATGCGTTTTCAACGGTTAAATTATCGAGTATTTTTGGGGAATTTTCTCTATAATTATCTTCTGCCTTAGGAGATGTAATATAGGCTTTTGCCCTTTGTGTCACGCCATTAGTATTTAGGAAAGCTCTGCTTAAATCTACAATAGTATTTCCACGCCAATTCATTGTCAATCTCGGTTGTTCCGTAACTGCTGCAACAACCGTTGCTTCGAGATTTTCTTTATGAGAAGCCTCAATAAATTTATCTACATCATCAGGAGCAAGAACAACTGCCATTCTTTCTTGTGACTCTGATATAGCAAGTTCTGTACCGTCAAGACCATCGTATTTTTTAGTAACTTTATCGAGATTTATTGTTAAACCGTCTGCAAGTTCACCAATGGCAACACAAACTCCACCTGCACCGAAATCATTACAACGCTTAATAAGTTTAGCAACCTCAGCAGTTCTAAATAGTCTTTGAATTTTGCGTTCGGTCGGAGGATTACCTTTTTGAACTTCCGCACCACAAGTTTCTATTGACTGCAGAGTATGAGCCTTTGAAGAACCGGTTGCACCGCCGCAGCCATCACGACCTGTTCTGCCTCCAAGCAATACTATTACATCATTCGGCTCCGGGACACCTCTATAAACATTTTCTTTTGGTGATGCACCAATAACAGCACCTATTTCAAGTCTTTTGGCAATATAGCCTGCATCATACAACTCCGTAACCTGACCTGTTGCAAGACCAATTTGGTTGCCATAAGAACTATAACCGGCCGCTGCACCGGTTGTAATTTTCCTTGAAGGTAATTTGCCATTCATAGTTTTTTCAAAAGGAACAGTAGGGTCTCCGCTGCCGGTAACACGCATAGCTTGATATACATATGAGCGTCCGGAAAGAGGATCTCGAATTGCACCACCAAGGCAAGTAGCTGCTCCGCCAAAAGGTTCAATTTCTGTCGGGTGATTATGGGTTTCATTTTTAAATTGAACTAACCATTGTTGGGTTTGTCCGTCTATCGTGACAGGAACTTCAATAGAACAGGCATTAATTTCGTCACTCTCATCTAAATCCGGAATTAATCCTTGTTTTTTAAGCAACTTCATACCAATAAGTGCCATATCCATAAGAGATATATCTCTTATAGTATCTTCTCCATAAACTTCATTCCTTGCATTATAATAAGCCTGTAAAGCATTTTCAATGGCAGTACTTAACGCACCTTTTTCTATTTCAATTTTTTCAAGTTTTGTTAGGAAAGTAGTATGACGACAATGGTCTGACCAGTATGTATCAATAACTCTAAGCTCTGTAACCGTAGGATTACGCTTTTCTTCATCTCTGAAATAATCACGACAGAATTTAAGGTCTGCAAGTGTCATAGCAAATCCCATTGAATTATAATAATTTTCCATTTCTTTATCACTGAAAGAAATAAAATTCTCGATTGTTGCTACATTTTTCGGAATATCTGCCTTAATGTCAAGGTTTTCAGGTTTTTCCAAAGAAGCAAGTCTTGATTCAACAGGATTAATAAGATAATTTTGAATTTTTTTGAATTCGTCATCTGTAATTTTACCCTTTACGGCTATAATCTTAGCGGTCAAAACAACAGGTCTTTCACCCTGTGTTAAAAGCTGAATACATTGAGATGCTGAATCGGCTCTTTGGTCATATTGACCCGGAAGATATTCCATAGCAAAAACTTTATAGTCATCACTTATAGTAAGAACTTCATCATAAACAATATCAGCATTTGGCTCAGAAAGAACAGTATATTTAGCCTTTTGATATTCCTCTTGTGATATGCCGGAAATATCATATCTGTTAACAACCCTAACAGCTTCAATAAAATTAAGACCAAGATTTTGTTTTAAATCCGTTTTTAGTTGATTAGCTTCGACATCAAAGCCATTTCTTTTTTCTACAAATATTCTTATAACATCTGACATATTTAGCCACCGTTTCTTCATACCCCAATAAATAATAATGTACAGCACATAAGGTATGATTTTTTTTTGCTGACATCAACAAAATCATTTTATCATATTATATCAAAATGGTAAAGTACTTTTATTTGACAGAAAGAACTTAAATTTTTGTTTTTTTAAGAAATTCCGCCTTTGGAACTTACAAGTCTTTTAAAAAAGGACTAAACGAAAATTTTCGCCCTTTTTTAAAAAGGAAAAAGTTTTTGAGAGTTTTAAGAGAACTTTGTTCAAAAAGTTCCTTTAACGGTTCGAGGGCAGAATCTTCGTAAGATGTGGTTAAAACTCGTCTAAATCAAAAAAATGCTGTATCAAGCCTTTCTCGCTTTGATACAGCATATAGATATTATTTCAATATAATTGTGGAATAAGCAGGTAATGTGATTGTTTTTCCGTTATACTTAAAACCTGTCGAGTCTTTTCCCATAGCCTCCAAAGTACCTCTAACCTCTGTGATATTCATAACGCTGTCAGGAACAGTAACTGTAATCTCTGTATCTTTGCTGCAATTATGAATGATAAGGAGCTTAGAACCCTCATATTCTACCGTATAAGCACCGATGGCACTGTCACTGCTGATTTGTTCCGAAACATCTGCAACAGTACCTCTTGCAATTTCAGGATTTTGGTTTTTGATTTTTAATACTCTCTGATAAAAACTTAAAAGACTATCATCATTAGCAAGTTGTTCAGTAACACCTTCGTTCGGGTCGGTGTGTTCCTCCTGTAATCCTGATGGGTCATTTGTACGACCTGTACTATCGCTGACAGACCAAACCATAGAAGTTCTCTTATCAGGGTCTGATTTACTGCCGCCTGTCATACCGATTTCTTCACCATAATAAATATACGAATTTCCCGGCACTAAAAGATAAAGGCTTGCACCCATCTTCATTCTTTCTTCTCTTTTAACGACATAACCGGCACTTCTTGCCATATCGTGATTTCCCCAGAATGTAGCATTAATAATATTAGGATTAATTTCTTTAAGTTTATTATCCCACTCTACAAGACTTTTAACCCATTCTCTGCCCTTACTGCCGTTTACACTCGTAGTAATATCACCTGTTGACTGTGCTGAAGCAAAATCAAATAGACTATCTATACCACTTTCGTACATTTCGTATAAAGCAGAATTTCCGCTCCATAACTCGCCTACCATATATATGTCAGGTTTAATACTTTTAGCGTAATCGTACATCCATTCCATAAAATCGGTTCCGTTTACACCTTCCTGTGCATAGTGCTTAACGGCGTCAAGTCTGAACCCATCAACACCTAAATCAAGCCAATATTTAAGAATTTTTTTAATTTCTTCCTTTGTTTCATCATTTGCAAGATTTAGGTCAGGCATTGATGCTCCCCATTCGGCTTCATAATACCAATTATCAGTACCCGATAATTTTACAAATCCGTCCGGTTTTTTGTCTGTCTGTATAAAATTGTAATATTTTGCGTATCCGTCAGTTTTTCCTTCTAATATTTCCTGCTTTGCTTTTACGAAAAACTCGTTTCTGTTTGAACTATGGTTTAAAACCATATCAATAATTATATTTATGCCACGCTTATGACACTCTTCAATAAGTTTTTTCATATCATCTATTGTACCATAATCATTATCAACAGAGTAATAATCAATTACATCATATTTATGATATGTAGGCGATTCGTGTATAGGCATTAACCATATGCCGTCAACTCCTAAGTCGGTATCTGTTGTCGGGTCTCCGTCATTAAGATAATCCAATTTTTCGATAACACCGTTTAAATCTCCCATTCCATCGCCATTAGAATCATAGAACGAACCTACAAATATTTCGTAGTAATTCCTATATTTATCCGTACTGGCTTTTAGTTCGAGGGTTTCAACGGGGTCGCTATCTGTGCCTATCAGAGCATTTGTACTTTGCTGTGAGTTATTGTTGTTGCTGCTATTATTGTTATTATTGCCACTACAACCGGCCAATGTTACGCTTGACGTTATAAAAGCAGCAAGAATAAGTGATAATATTCTTTTACTTCTCATAAATATACTCCTTTATTTTAATAAAATAGGGTGGCATTGGTACTGCCACCCTAAAAGTTTGCTTATTAGCCCTTAACACCACCAGCAGTAACGCCAGATACATAATATTTTTGCATACAACAGAACAGTATTGTAATTGGAATAGATACAATAACCGCACCTGCACAGAATCTTGTCCAATATCTTGAAATAAACTCTCTTTCGAGCATTTTCTTCAATCCAATAGCAACCGTATAGTTGTCGTATTGGTCACGAACTATGATACTTACAAAAATATAGTCAACCCAAGGGGAAATAAATGAAGTTAAAACCGTATAAACTATAATTGGTTTTGACATTGGAAGAATAATTTTCCAGAATATTTGATTTTTTGTAGCACCGTCTATGGTTGCGGCTTCATCGAGCGAACGCGGAATCGTATCGAAGAAACCTTTTGATATAAAGTATCCAAGACCGGCACCACCTGAATAAACAAGTACAAGAGCTACATGCTGAGTACTAGGTTGTGTAAGACCAATGGTTTTTAAAAGATAATAAACTGCAATCATTGTCATAAATCCAGGGAACATACCAAGTATCATACTTATATTCATAAGTAACTTACGGGATTTAAAACGCAAACGGCTGAATGTATAACTTACCATAAGTACATACAATGTTGACAAAACACAAGAAATTATGGCAATTATAAATGTATTCATAAACCATTTTGGATAGTTAAACTGGTCCGTTTCTGTAAATAGCCTTACATAATTATCAAATGTAAATTCAGGCGGAATAATATAGCTGTGATATGCACCTGTGGCTGCATCAAATGAATTAATTATTAAATAAACTATTGGCAAAATCCAGATTATTCCCATAATCGTGAGGACAGTATAAACAATAGCATTCGCTACTTTTCTTCTCAAAGAATAACTTTTTATCATGAGAATTCCTCCTCGTTCTTAGCTGATTTTGTTGAGTTAAATGTAATCAGTGACAAAGCAGAACAGATTATAAATATAAGAATACCTATTGTTGAAGCAAGGTTAAAATCAGACGTATCGTTTGTTAATTTATATAACCAGGTAACAAGAAGGTCTGTTTTACCTGCACCATTGTAATATTCTTGTGTATTTGGACCGCCGCCCGTCAAAAGATATATTACATTAAAGTTGTTGATGTTACCAACAAATTGTGTAATAAGATAAGGTGTTGTAACAAACAGCATATACGGCAATGTAATGCTTACAAATGTTCTTACCGGTCCTGCACCATCAATCTTTGCACTTTCGTACAATTCCTCAGGAATATTCATAAGGATACCACTTGTAATAAGCATCGTATAAGGAATACCTATCCAACAGTTTACCACTATAACAGTTATCTTAGGAATAAGTCCGCCCGGGTCTGTAAGGAAGAGTATATTATGGTCAGTAATGCCCAAGTTTTGAAGCAAAACATTAATAGCACCATATTCGTTAAGCATTTGGCTCATCAAAAGAAGTGTAACGAAGTTTGGAACAGCTATTGTTATAACGAAAAGTGTTCTCCAAAAGGCTTTAAGTTTAATACCCTTCTTATTAATCATAAGAGCAAGTACCATACCTAAAATATAGTTTACAAATGTTGCAAATATAGCCCAAACTATTGTCCATTCAAGGAGTTTAAAGAATGTTTTTGACTTCTTGCCACTGCCAAAGAATACATCAGAGAAGTTATCAAAACCAACCCAAGTAAAGAGTTTTCCCGGTGGCTGGTGTTCTATATCATAGTTTGTGAATGCTATAAGAATCATAAATACTAATGGGATAATTGTAAACGCACAAACCATTAATGTAGGAATCGTAAGAAGTGTTGTATGGAAATTCTTATCAAGAAGATTATGAATCATTTCTTTACTTGTTTCAAGTTTTTTGCCGCTTTCTACCAACAACTGTGTCTTATATGCGGACTTTGTATTACCTATATACAAAGCAAAGAATACAACTGTTATGATAATTGTTAATACACCGAACAAAAGGATAAACATTGAGTTGTCACCCTGTACAGTTTCTTCTTTCCAAGATCCTTCAGGTACATATTTATATGTTTCTGTATCACCAAGTGTATCAAATTGCGAAAGCCATTTCATACCAAAGGAAATCATATAAACAAAATATGCAACTTCTGTGAAAAAGAAAAGAAAACCTTTTAAAAGCTGACCTCTTGCAATACTGCTTGTTCCCATTATAATATAGGATAATTTGGTAAAACTATCGCCCTTTGAAAATCTTGAAAAATAGTCTTTTACTCCGTCTACAATCCATTTGAAGAATGAAACTATTCCTCTGCCGATTTTTTTAAACAAATTTCCTACATTACGAGGGAGATTAATGAAAAATCCAACGATTTTACGCAAAAATCTTTGAAATGGATTTAAGCTGACATAATCAATATAATTCATCTTCTCACACTCCTGTATATAAAAATTTTATCAATTAAAGCCGCCCAAGCCAACACAAGCAGTCAGGGTATATACCAAGACTGCTTGATAGAACTTGATTTTTACAAAAGTATTAACTTAATTTAAGCAATATATTTCAGATTAAGCCTCTTTACAACCTGCAACATAAGCATCAAGGAGTTCTTGTGTAGTTTTGGTATTTGCTGGGTCTTTAATAGCCTGGCTGAATGCATTTGAAGCAGACCAGAAAGCATTAGCAACACCACGCTGTGGTACAGAATATGCAGATTGTGCACCTAAAGCAGCCAAAGGAGCATTAGCCTTAACTGCATCAGAAGCCTGAACATTTTTGTTAGATGGACCATAACCCTTTTGTTCAAATCTGTATGCTTGAGATGATTCACTTGAAAGATATTCAGCTAAACAAGCAGCAGCACCGCCAACCTTAGAATATGCATTTACACCAATGAGCTTATATCCACCGAATGAACCTGTTTGGTAAGTAGCTTTGGTTGTTGTAAATGTAGGGAGTTTAGTTGCACCTAAATTATCACCGAGAGCACCTTCGAAAGCCTCAGCAGCCCAAGTACCTGATACTGCACAAGCAAGTGTACCATCTTTAAATCCTGCCTCTACAAGGTTATCGTCACCGTTGAGGTAGTTTGCTCCTTGAACGAAAGTTCTAAGATACTCAGCTACATCCGGATACTTACCAAATTCAACATCATTTGTCTTGTTATCTGTTGAAGGAATAATCTGTGCACCTGCACCGATAAAGAAACCTGCAAGATACCAACCGTTATCAATAAGGTTCATATGATATTTCCAACCGTTTGTATCACATTTAGAAACTATTGATTCCCAAGATTTAACATCATCTTCTGTGAGCTTTGACTTATCATAGTAGAGGAAGTATCCGTTATCCGATGTAAGAGGATAAGCATAAAGAACTCCGTTATCAGTAACTGATGCTACTGAACCTTCATCATTTGCTGCTATAATTTCGTCTTTATTTCTTATAACTTTTGCGAGGTAACCACCATCTAAGAGTAGGTCAAACTGGTCATTTGCAAACGCAAATACATCAGCAGCAGCATCCGGGTCGCCTGTAATTGTTTTTTGGGCATCCGGTTCACCTACAACGCCATACTCAAACTCAAACTTATAACTCTTGCCCTCTTCGTATTCTTTTGCGAAGTCTGTGCAGAGCTTTTTAAGTATATCTTGGTCAGCTTGTGAACCCCAAACCTTCAATTTAATAACACCGTTTGTAGCCTCATCTGAAAGGTCTGTGTTTTCAGGACCATAATGAGTAGTACTGCCGCCTTGGCTTCCTGTGTTACTGCTGCCTTGGCTTCCTGGGTTACTACCGCCTCGACTGTTGTCGTCATCCTTATTACCGCCACAACCTGCAAATGCACCAGCAACCATCAATGAAGCCAGTATAAGGCTGGCAACCTTCTTTTTACTTAACATAATTACATTTCCTTCTTTCATAAAATATAAATTTAATCAGCATACTAAAAAATATACTGTGTACAATACATACAAAATCGCACCAATTGTTTACGCAATTTTTAATATGCTGTTGTATCTATAACAATAATATCATAAAAGGTCACTGTTTTGCAACAACCAAAGCACGATTTTATATATATAGATAAAATATGTATAAAAATATTGTATATTTTACCTATTAATATTTTAATTTTCATACATATTTAACAAATATATACTATAAATTTTATATATTTCAACATAACAAAAATATACAAATTGCACAAATATTGTTCACAAAACAGTCACTTCAAGGCAATTATTATTCTTTAAAGTAATAAAAAGCCTAATATAATAATATTATTAATAAAATTGTTATAAAAGTATAAATTTTTTAGTAACTTATTTTATAGCAATCCAAGAGTTGCTCTTACATACGCTTCTTCCGGAGAAATATTATTCAGTATAACTATATTATTATCAAAAAATTTACCTGATGAAGCATATTTTATGCCAAAATTCACCTTATCACAACAGCCATAAATTTTTATTCCCATATCATTACATTTAAGAATAAAATTAATGATGGAGGTATTATCTCCGAATGTACACGCTGTTGAAGAATGATAAAATATATGCACAACAGCATCTACATTTTTAAGATTAAAACAATCGTAATTCATTGAGGGATACGGTCTAATCATAAGAACATTTTTCATATTGAGAATATTATTAAGATTTACATCAATCCCTGAATTATACAGATTAAGATTATTTTGTGTTATTTTCAGGCTGTCGTTGTATATTTCTCCGAATACATCTCCCCAACTCGAAAATTCATCACTATATAAATCAGCTTCCCTCAATCTGGTCGAATTATACACAATAACCCTGTTATTATTATCACGATAAACAGTATATACACCTTTAATGCCGGATTTTATAATCTGTACACAACCTCTAAAATTATCCATACCATTTGAATTTTTATCATCAAGAACTTTATTACTTGCTGTTATTGTAATAGGCTTACTTGTTTTTTCCATCAATATACCAATAAAAGCTGACGAATACGCAAGAGTATCACTGCCGTGTGTTATTATTACACCATCATAATTTACTAAATCAATCGACAGTAAGTATTTTCCCAATACTTCCCACTGCTCTTTTACGAGGTTTTCGCTAAGAATATTTATAGGTTGTACAACTTCAAAATTTATATCATCTTTATATTTTTCATTGTACATCTCAATTATTCTATAAGATGTTTTCCTTGTAGTATTAATCAGATTATTTTCTATTGTACTTCCTATTGTTCCGCCTGTAAGAATTACAAGTATTTTCAAAAATTTCACCTTACCTGACATAAAATATATTTTGCAATCATATAATTATAAAAAGGAGTGTTTTATATTATGATAATAGGAATAGTTATTGGAATTTTTATTGGGGCAATTCTGGGAATTTTAACAATGTGTCTTGTACAAGTAAATGATAAACAGTAATATTTTATAAAACTTTCATACAGACAAGCCCTACAACTACAACCAATACTATTGCACCTACAAAAATCATTATGAAAATCCAAGCCTGACTATTCATATTAAGAGAAAATGAGTTTGTAGGTGTAGTAGCCGGTGTAGTATCAGCCGGTACGGTTACATCATTAGGATTGTCCAAATAATTTTGAATCGTTGTTTCTATTCCCTTAATATAATTCTCAGAAAATACATCTTCTATTCCTACTTCTTCCATAATATCCTGTAAATAATAATATCCGCTGTAATATTCAAAATCAAGATATTGCTGAACAGCAGTTTTTTTATCTGTCAAAGAATTTTCCCATATATCGAGTGCAATAAGTGCCGATACGGCATATCCTATGTAATATCCCGGTGCTTCATATAGATGCGTTATTGAAATCCATTCATAATCCTCAAAACCCACACTATACTCTTTACATAAATCACCAAATAATTTTGTTAATTCATCACCGGACATAGCTTTTTCACTATTGAATACAGTTCTTTCAAATTCTTCTATACAACAACCCTGAACTATTGAATCTAACATATTGAACAATATGTATTTTCTAAGGATATTTGCATCTTTGCCAAACAATTCATCGTAATAGTCCAAAAATAACAACTCTAATCCTTGTGAATGAACCTCTGATGCTTCTACATCATCAGTTATATTAAAATAATAATTATCGTCATTATATGAATGATAAAAATGGCCAAATTCGTGTATCAAGCTGCTAAAATCATAAAATGAATCATTTTTATAAAGATATATAAATGGCTCATTAATATGGTAAAATTCGACAGTATAACCATCATTCATATTATTTTTTTCGTTGCCTATATAGTACAAATTCATATTACGCATATATTGAAATGCTGTTTTCATATCACTTGAAATATCCCCGATATACATACCCACACTGTCAAGCATCTTACTTGTACTCATTTTTTTTGAATTGACAATTTCTTTTCCATCTTTTTCGATTTCATTGTATAGCCTGCTATAAAGAGGCACAATATACTTTTTTACATAATTATGCATATCATCAATATCATCTGACGAAAAATCTCTTACCCAGTAATATTTTAGAAAATCATCATAAGTCTTATAGGAATTTTTATAAACAGAAATTATATTTGAATAGATTGAAGCCATACTATTTTTTAATTTTTTCAAATCAGTATCAGAGAGATTGTTGATATTGGATATATCATCATATATATTATAATAATCAGTCATATACTGACTTAATTTATCATCATTATTTTTATTTGCTGTGTAATTTTCAAGGTTCTGAAAATCAAATTTTTCTAATATTTGTTCTTTATAATCCGATTTAAGTGCATCACTGATAGCCAATCCAAAAACATCATAAGCATCTGAAAAAAGTTTCGAACAGTAATCTTTTTCATTAATATAATAACTATTCTTATAATCAATACTTATCTGTATGCCCGTATAAGAATATAAAGACTGTATATAATCTATTTCATATAACATATCATATATACAATTTTCAATATCATCAAATTTATTTTTTTGAGTAATTAAATTTCTTAGTTTCTTGGCAAAGCTATTCATATCATTAAGATTATAATGTTCATACTCAATATCATTAAAGTTTAAATTTCCGTGATATATATTATATTCATCAGTATCTCCCGCAAAAGCAGGTGATACAGAAACAAAAACTAATGTTACTGACATTATCAAAGATAATAAAAATTTTCTAATTTTTTTCTTCATAGGTATTTCTCCTTGTACTTTAAAATTTAAATTTTTTCTTCTGCATCATCTAAACTATCATATCCGTACATTTTGACAGTATTTTTTATTATCAACTCGGCAATATTTTTATTTTCTTTTACAAGATTAACTACAAATTGTCCATATAATGCCAAGGTTTCAGGAGAATATGTAGACAATTCTCCTTTTAAATATGTTTCATAAGATGTATTAAATATTGTATCTTCGCTTGAATGTATGCTTCTTGCATTCAGGGCAAGTTTAGGATATTTTTCGGCGAAATTTTCCATCATAGTAACTTGAATATCCACAATTTTTTCAATAATCAAATTTGTTTCATCTGAAATATATACAAGATTATCTTTTAATTTTTCATATTCCTCCGGTGAGGTACTCTTCATCATTCTTGCATACTTTTCAGAAATAAGATTTCTTCCCATAGATATAGCATTTTTAAAATCATCTATATAACTTTGAAGCATATCAACATTCCAAATCATATATTGGCTTTTTCTCATTATCGAAAATGTTTCCCAATCATCTTGACAATCAGCCCTGCCGCCAATATTTTTTACTTTATCAAACTGTTCCCATTCAATTTTAACCAACTCATCAACCAAATTTTCTTTTAAATTCAACACATATTCCCCCTGTCTTTCTAAATAATTATCGTTGATAAATGATAATTTTTGAAGATTAAGTTCTTTAACTATCGAATTTGCTATTTCTTCGATAGTTTTAACAATGTTATCTTTTTTATTTATTTTACCAAAACTGCTGAGATTTTCAACCCCTATCCAATTTTCTTTTTGAGATTCTGCGTTTAAAAGATATTCCAATTTTTCAACAATATCAGTTAGAATTGTTAACTTCTTAATGCCCTCACGCTGCCACTTATAATAAGGTGCATATTTTTTATTTAACAAATAAATAACATTGATTGTATGCTCTATAAATTTATTCAATGCAATTTTAGCTGTAAAATAATCACATCTGCCCATCATTCGTGAATAGTTATACTGACCACTCTGTGCCATTTTCACTAATTCCTGCGATAGTCGTATTATATATATTTCCTTGGGATAATATAAAATACTGTTCCTTATTTTTGTAAATATACCTTCATTGTCAAAAAATATTTCTCCGTTCGTGGCTGTGGCAAGTTTCCACTCATCAATATATAACCACTGTTCAAAAGTTTTTGGTATTTCACCGAGTATCCTGTTATAAAAATCATCTATAACTATTACACCTTTTCGAGAATTAATATTTTTAGAAGAATTATTTATAAATCCTTTGTAAATCTTAGGCAGATTATCATATTCATTTTGCAATGCCGTACCTATATGATTATAAGTTTCTTTGCTAACCCACAAACAAAAGCCCACTCCAAAATCGTGGTCAGACGAATATAAATCATCAAAACCAAAACATTCTGAACCTTCACCGACTAAACCTACTGCAATTTTATTGACATATTCCGGAAATTTGCTTTCAATCATTGGTTTTCCATATTCCAAGTAAAATGACTTGGAAAGATTTAACCCTTTTATTTCACTTTCACGATTTAGCTTTTTATAACACAACTGCATATTAGACATTACCCTCATATATGAATGTGTTAAACCTGTATGATTATATAATTCCGTTAATGATTTTTCATAGTATAGTATAGCGTTTTCGTACTCACCCTTAAGAAAATAGAAGTCACCCATCGCCGATAGTGCTGCACTGTAATGATAATCTTTATTTTCAAAGCTCTCAAATATTTTAATGGATTTATCAAGACAGTTTTTTGCCTCCTGCGATTTATTTAATTTTATCAAAGATGATGCTAAATTTGTATATGTAGTTGCCACTTCAATTATAGCATCGGGATAAGTTTCGGCAATTTCAAGGGCTTTCCTTAGGCATACACAAGATTGTTCATAATCTCCTAACTCTTGATACAATAAACTTTTATTATTATAAAAACTTGCAAAAAGAAAATCATTTTTATCCAATAAATTTTTATATATAGTTTCTGTTTGTTTGTAATATTCGAGCGATTGTTCAAGTATTCCGCTCGCTCTGTACGCATTCGCAACATTTAATAGTGTTGTCGCATAATGAATTGTGTTTTCCAATCCAATATTTTTCATTAAATTAATAATTTTTTGACTATACAAAACAGCCATATCATATTTACCGGTATCACGATAAAAGCCTATGAGTTCATTAACTATTGTGATAACAGAAGATGTATCATCTTCCTTAATAGCTTGTTCAAGGGATTTTGATAAAAATCCCTCTACCATATCAATTTTATTTTCACTAAATAATATGTCAAGTTTTTTCAATGTATCTTTTATATCCATATTAAAATCACTCCTGTTTTAATTATAACATATTATGTTTGATTTGTCGAAAAAATAAGTCGAAAAATTTCCTTTGTGGGTGCTTTGCCCCACACCCCACGAGGGCTCTGCCCTCGACCCGTTAAGAGAACTTTTTTCAAAAAGTTCTCTTAAAACTCTCAAAAACTTTTAAATTTTAAAATGTAAAAGTTTTCGGTCAAGCCTTTTTTAAAAGGCTTGCAGTTTCCAAAGGCAGAGCCTTTGGTCGCTCTCCGCAGAGAGCGAAACTCCCCTGTTCCGCCTTTGGCGGAACCTCTGT
>CANQPS010000008.1 GCA_947625785.1 uncultured Clostridia bacterium | reverse complement strand
TTGCTGTCTTTCGTCAACAGCGTGTTTTATTTTAACACTTCTTTGAACTTTTGTCAAGTACTTTTTTCAAGTTTTTTTAAAGATTTTTTTATTAACTTATCCGACAGCTTTATCATTATATCACGCTATCAAATAATTGTCAAGCATTTTTTGAAAATTTATTTTTTCTGCTTCTGATACTTTTTACATATTCATAATATTTTTAATTCATAAATAATGTTTATTGTTTTATTTAACTATAATAAAATTTACATAAATTTATTTAACTTTTTATTGTATTGATAATTAATGCTATTCAATTTATCTATAATTTCCTGTTTATCGCATTGAGTATCATTACAAAAATCGTCTAATGATGAATAAAAATCTCTTAACTTTGTATTAATAAAACTTAAAAGTATAATCGGTTCATTTGGCAAATTTAACATTTGAACATACCTCCCACTTACAATTAATATATTACTAAATTATTTAAATATTTTCAAGATGTAGTATTGACACATTTGTAAACAATAATTATAATATAAACAGATATTCATATATTAATTTATATTCAAAAAATATTTTTAGGGCTGTTTTTATTTATTATAATCATTATTTTTCTAATCTGCAATAATAATCACATTATTTTATGGTAACATTTATTAGTCAGATATTTTAAGGAATTTGCTATAATGTTCGTTTTAGTGGTAAAAGCAATTGGATACAATTTAATAGCTTTTTTAAAATGTCGCTGTAGCTCAGTTGGATAGAGCGACCGCCTCCTAAGCGGTAGGTCGGAGGTTCAAGTCCCCTCAGCGACGCCAAAAAACGCCGAAAGTCTTGGTTTTTCAAGACTTTCGGCATTTTCTCTTGTTACCCCGTTCTACTTTGGGTGATTTTCAAAATTATTGGCAAGATAGTAATTCCGTTTATACGCAGTATGGTTTTATGAATATTATTAAAATCTTGTTTCTACTACCTTATCACATTGCATAGGCGAATATCTAAATACATCAATATGCTCACCGTTATAAAAATATTTAGGCTGCTGTGGTGGATAACTATAATCAAATGTATCAATAACTATAAGTTTAATCTTCATTCTATTAGGTATTATATTCTTGATATACACACTGGCTTGTTGACCCGTATGTAAGCCCTCTCTTGCCTCTGCAAGTCCCGCAAGATTAGGTGTAAGCTCTATAAATGCACCATAATCTTCAACTGAGCGTATAATTCCTGCAACTGTTTCACCTATTGAAAACTGCTTCGCATTCTCCTCCCAAGTACCTAAAAGTTCTTTATGGCTTAGGCTTATTCTGTCGCCATCAATAGATTTAACAATAGCTTTTATATCCATACCTATGCTAAATCTCTCTCTTGGATGCTCTATCCTTGATACGGAAATTGCATCTATTGGCAATAATGATGCCACACCACAACCTATATCAACAAATGCTCCGAAATTTTCAAGATGAGTAACTCTGGCATTAATCACATCGCCTGGTACCAGATTTTTAATGTATTCTTTTATACATCTTTCTTGGGCAAGTCGCCTTGACAAAACAGCAACAGTTCTGCCCTGACTATCCTTATCAAAGCCTGTTACTATAAAACTTACCGGTCTGTTCACTCTTGAGATAATTGCAATATCTCTGACAGTACCCTCTCTAATACCTATTGCACCTTCGTAATATGGTATTATGCCCTTCATAAATCCTAAATCAACTATAAGATTATGATTGGAATCACATACCAATGCTCTCGCTTCAAGTATTTTATTGTCACGACAAGCCTCTGCTAAGTGTGCCACTGTGTCCATTGAATTAATATTCTCCGTAGTGTTTATAAGTCGACCCTCTGGATAAAATTCTAACATTTTTAGTACCTCCCGTTTTCTTTTCATCACATCTATATGCTGACAAAGCAGCTTATATTACTGCCTTGACTAAGATTTTAACATAATTACAAGGTTGAATTTTGACAAATTATGGTGCAGTCTTCATAAATTATGATATAATTTATTATATAAGTTAACTAAATAGGACGATGATTAATTATGATAACAATAGTTTTTGAAAATAACAAAATTCCGCTTTATGCACAACTATATTCTGCTATAAAAAGGGAAATCGAATCAGGCAGCCTTAAAACAGGTGAAAAACTCCCATCAAAACGCAAACTGGCTTTACACTTAAAAATAAGCCAGATAACAGTTGAAACAGCATATAATCAGCTTGCCTCTGAGGGATATATTATTTCAAAGGCAAGAAGCGGTTTTTATGTACAACCATTTGATAATACATTAATAGTCCCAAATACAAATACTTACACGCCTAAAAATAAAACTATTTCAAATGATTATAAAATAAATTTTTTAACAAATGCTGTCGATACAGATTGTTTTCCGTTTTCCGTATGGAGCAAACTTAACCGAGAAATTTTACTGGAAAATAAAAATTTGCTTAAAGCAATAAATCCAAAAGGAGACCTCGGACTTAGAGAAAGCATATCGAAATATTTACATCAATACAGAGGTGTAAACATTCACCCTGAACAAATAATTATTGGTGCCGGTACAGAATATCTGTTAGGATTAATCATTCAAATCTTCGGAACCGACAATATTTTCGGTGTAGAAAACCCCTGCTATCATAAAATCACCAAGATATTGGATATTAATAAAGTTCATACAAACTATATACCATTAGATAACGATGGAATAATTATTGACAAACTTAAAAGTACAAATACAAATATAATGTATGTTACACCTTCCCATCATTTTCCGCTTGGTATCGTAACCACTATACCAAGACGACAACAAATTATATCTTGGGCAAATGAACAGGATAACAGATTTATTCTTGAAGATGACTATGACAGTGAATTCAGATATTCCGGAAAACCTATTCCGGCATTACAGGGGCTTGACAGAAATAATAAAGTAATATATTTCAATACATTTGCTAAAACCCTTGCTCCGTCACTTAGAATTGCCTATATGGCTCTGCCTGAAAATTTACTTAAAATTTATGAAGAAAAATTTCTTTTTTACTCCTGTACAGTGCCAAGCTTTGAACAACAAATACTTAAAAAATTCATTGATAGAGGACACTTTGAACAGCATTTAAACAAAATTAGAAATATCTATAAAACAAGGCGTGATATTGTAATAAATACTTTTTCGGAAAACAATATGTTTGACAGATTTTCAATATCAGGTGAAAAAGCCGGACAACATCTTCTTATCCAAGCAAAAAACATTTCTGAAAATGTATTAATTAATGCTGCAAAAAATGCAAACATAAAAGTTTACGGTCTATCCGAATATTATTCACAAAATATAAATTATAATACCGAAAACGGAACTATTATAATAGGATATTCAGGATTTAAAAATGATGAACTGAAAACAGCCGTTAACAAACTTTGCAAAGTATTAAAAAATCTATAAAAGTCAAATAAATATCTTTGCTCCCTCATTATCGTGTTCAAGCATAACAAAACTCCAACCTTTTATACCTTTATCTTCCAACATTGAAATTGCATACTTATTGAAATTATCAATTTTCTTTCTATCTATAAATGAAATTATAGACGGTCCTGCACCGCTGACACACGCTGAATATGCCCCCAGCCTTTTAGCAGTATCAAATACGGTTTCCGCACCATCTATAAGCGATAATCTATAAGGCTGATGCAATCTGTCTTGTGTCGCAACAATAAGATTTTCAAACTTATTTGAAAATAACGATGCAATCATAAGTGATGATCTTGATAAATTAAAAACAACATCTTCTCTTTTATATTCCTTTGGCAAGACACTCCTTGCCAACTCAGTTTTTAAAGTAAATTTAGGTATAAATACACCAAAACAAATGTCATTATTTAGAGGTATCCCAACTGTATATACCTTTCCATTATCCATAGCTGATACAGTTATACCGCCAAGAATAGCAGGTGTTGTATTATCGGGGTGTCCTTCAATTTTACAAGCTAAATTTATTAAATCATCTTTTGAAAATGGATTTCCAAGGAAATAATTTCCCGCCATAATTCCGGCTACTATACAAGCTGAACTGCTTCCAAGACCTCTTGTCATAGGAATTTTACTCTCTTGTATAATCTTCATACCCCTTAGACTGACACCACATTCATTATATACAGTTTGAATTGCTTCATATATTAAATTTGTTTTATCATTAGGCACATCAAAACCATCTTTAGCCAAAATCTCTATCCTGTCCGACTCCTCAAACCATACATTATTGTATAAATTGAGTGCAAGACCAAGTGCATCAAATCCTGCGCCAAGGTTTGCACTTGTAGCAGGAACTCTAACCTTTATCATAAATTAAACTTCACCCACACGAATTTTTGAAATTGTTTCTATGCCATATTCGGCAAGTGCAGATATAGCCTTATCAATTTCAGAGGAACTCTTTACAGGCGAAATAAATGCAAATTCATTTTCCGGCTGATTACTTCTATTTATTATCTGAATGTCACCAAATAAACTTTTAGCTTTTTCAACAGCATTTCTATCATTATTTGAAATACATCTTAAATATGCCGAAAATTTATAGTCATTATAATCAGCCACATAATTTTCCGTTGTATCTTCCCAACCGAGATATTTTCTTGCTTTGAAGTGTTTTACACAATCGACTACATCTGCAACAACCGCACTCGCTGTAGGATATTTACCTGCACCCTTACCGTAAAATACAATATCTCCTGTTTCGTCACCCCTTACAAGAATACCATTGAAAACATCATCTACCGAAGACAGTTGACTTTCTCTTGAAATAAACATAGGTGCAACAAAAATTTCGAGTTTGCCGTTTTCCAATATTTTAGCCTGACCTATCAGCTTTATAACACCACCCCAGCTATCGGCGTAGGCAACATCTTCAAGAGTGATATTTGTAATACCCTCTGTTTTTACACTTTCGGGATAAACGTGTTTACCGTATGCAATAGCAGCCAAAATACAAATCTTGCGACAAGCATCGTGTCCCTCAATATCGGCAGCCGGATTTCTTTCAGCATAACCAAGCTGTTGGGCGAGCAATAATGCATCGTTAAACTCCATTTTATCTCTTATCATCTTTGTTAAAATAAAATTTGTTGTACCGTTTAATATTCCTGCAATTTCAATAACATCATTAGCCGCAAGACATTGTGTCATTGGTCTTATAATCGGAATTCCTCCTCCGACACTTGCCTCAAATAAAAAATTAACATTTTTTTCTTGGGCTATTTTCAGCAGCTCTGCTCCCTTGGCAGCAACAAGCTCTTTGTTAGATGTAACAACACTTTTTCCTGCAAGTAAACAACTCTTTACAAAATCATACGCCGGTTTTAAACCACCCATAACTTCAACTACTATTCTTACTTCATCATCATTTAAAATTTGGTCAAATGATTTTGTAAATTTATCAGCAAAAGGGCTGTCAGGGAAATCCCTTATATCAAGTATATATTTTATACTAATTTCCTCTTTGGCTTTTTGAGCTAAACTCTCTGAATGTTGCGTTATTACATCAACAACTCCTGAACCAACTACACCATAACCCATTATTGCAACATTTACCATAAAACACCTCTCCATTTTACACCTAATATATTAATTTTAATTTAAAACTATATTAATTTATTCCTCAGAATTATTGTCATCATTATCCTGCTGGTTATTATTATCATTATTCTCTTGATTATCGTCATTCTCTTGATTATCATCGTCATCAGGTTCGTCCGGCGGATAATAAACCTCACTGTGATATGTGCAATATCCCGGCATATTATCCAAAGTATAATATCCTTTTTTGCTTGGACAACCTGAATGTGCAAGTTTGCCTGTTACGGTACAATAATCCCTCTCAACTACATTTCCTGAATATTCATAATCTATATTATCTTTTGCTTCTATTCCATATTTTTCAGAGCCATTAAGATAATTAGACATTATTTCTTTCCAGACACGCTGTGCCGTATATGTGTCATTTACAGTAGCCGGTAAATCATAGCCTGTCCATATACCTGCAACAGCATACGGAGATAATCCTATATACCAACTATCCTTATTAGCATCAGTAGTACCTGTCTTTCCCACTATATTCCAACCATCTATTGCAGTTGTTTTACCTGTACCTTCATATCCTACAACAACTTGTCTTAAAAGCCTATTCATAATAGTAGAAGTTTCTTCTGAAATTGCCTGTACACCTCTATTATTTCTGTTATCTAAAATCACATTATCATTACTGTCGGTTATATAATAGTAAGTATATGGCTTGTAATACTTACCTCCGTTACCGAAAATTTGATAGGCGGCTGTCATTTCTTTTACAGTAACGCCCCCTGTAAAACCTCCTATGGAAACACCTCCAAGATTAACGGCATCTGCATCGTCTAAATGTGTAAATCCAAGAGATTTTGTCATAAAATCATAACTTGTTCCTACGCCTCTCTCTTTTACAAGCTGAACAGCAGCGGCATTACAGGAAATCTCAAGAGCATATTCAAGCAAAATATCACCCTTATAGTAATGATACCAGTTATCAGGTCCCTCAACATAATTACCATACCTATCTACACGCCAAGCCTTTACAGGTCTATCGCTTACAATAGAGGAAAAATTATATTCCTTGCTATCTATGGCAAGTGAATATGCTCCTATCGGCTTCATTGTAGAACCTGATTGCAATACTGACCGACTTGCATTATCCCAAACTAACAATCCTTCTTTTTCATTTCTGCTGCCTACCGTACAAATTACTCTACCATCAAAATCCATCATAACATAACCAAGTTCGAGCTTTGGGTCATAAGGGGTTTTGAGATTTAAAATAACATCTTCTGCCATTTGTTGAGCTTTCAAATCCATAGCACAATAAATTTTCAAGCCGCCATCATAAAATTTATCTTCGGCGGCAGATTTCGTTATACCATATAAATTTGCCAAATCGGAAACAACATCTCTGTAAAGAGCATCCATATACCAATTCTGATATTCATCATCATCGTCGTCATCGTCATCATTATCATAATTAAATCCGACAAATGTCATATTCTCAGATTCAAGCATAGCCTGTTCATATTGAGTTTTTGTTATAGCACCTTGGTCATACATAGCTTGTATAACAGTTTCACGCTTTTCTTTATTTTTCTCGGGGTGCAAAAGAGGTGTGAATGCGACAGGATTTTGTGTAATACCTGCTATCGCTGCACATTCAGCAATAGAACACTCTCCTATATCCTTATTAAAATAAAGGTTTGCAGCAGCTTGTACACCTTGACAGCCACTTCCAAAATTTACTATATTTAAATATGATTCAAGAATTTGGTCTTTTGTATATTTTTGTTCAAGTTTTAAGGCTCTGAAAATCTCCCTCAGCTTTCTTGTCAAACTGACTTCATTATCACCTGTAATATTTTTGATTAATTGCTGGGTAATGGTAGAACCTCCATAAGAATCTGAACCGGAAGCAATATTAAGTATAGCACCGGCCGTACGAACCCAATCTACACCATCGTGTTCTCTAAAACGCTTGTCTTCTATACATATAATAGCCTTTATCATAGCCTCAGGAATATCTTTGTAATCAACCCATACTCTATTTTCAGAAGAATAAACTCGCTGATATTCAACCGGCATATCATATTCATCATATACATATATAAAACTCGTTTGTTTTAACTCTGAAACAGTCAATTCAACATCTAACGGTTCTTTGGCTATACTTACAATATAAAATATCATAGATATTCCTATTATAATAGTAGCTGTAAAAGTGACTAAAAACAGTGTTGAAAAAGCCTTCCAGAAAATCCATAGTACCGCTTTTATACCTCCAAATATTTTGTCTTTCAATGATATTTGGGGCTGACTATTAACTTCTTTGGTAAATTTACTTATATCTGTTCTTCCCATAAAATTACATACCTCCAAACCTTAGTACATTATATCACATTAAATAAATAAATGTAACCCATATTTATCAAAAAATAGGTGTTCTCTCGTATTATTGAATATTTTGTCATAATAAATGCACATAAAATATAAAATTTTGTTCTTAATGCAACTAATTTTTAAGGGCTATTAATGTATAAAACTGATTTTATTTGACAACAATTTCATAGAGGTGATTTTCTACTATGAAACCATTATTTTTTACTACATCAATAGTATTGCTAATATCTGTAATTATATCATCATTATTCTCTAATGCAGCTCCAAACTCAATTAGTGAAGCTCCTGACACTCCTCAAATTGTGACTTATGTGGTCAAAGAGTATGACGGAAAAATCGCTGTTTTTGAAAACGGCGAAGATACACCATTTAAAATAACAGATGTTTACACCAAAAATTTGCCAAAAGAGGACAAACTCTTAATATCACAGGGAATAAAAGTCGATACGGATAAGGAACTTGCATTAATCCTTGCCGACTATTGCAGCTAAAAATACTATAATGTACCAATGTGTCAATTACTTGAAAATTTTTGCGTACCTTTTCCACACCCCAATTAAGAGAACTTTTTTAAAAAAAGTTCTCTTAAAACTCTCAAAAGCCTTTATAATAAAATCAGCTTTCTATGTTATTGAGAACATTTCTGCATAACGCATACATAATAATTGATACCACAGTATTCCATATAGAAACGGGTATTCCGGCATATATTGATAAATAAAATTTTCCGCTTACAAACATATTTACAAGCATCATAACAGCAATAATAACTCCCGGTAAAATCATAATCGTTACTATTGCCATATATAAAGTTACCATTATACCTCTGCTTCCTGTTAAACCTATTACTCTTTGAGTTAGTATGTTAGCAGAATTATATACAAATCCAAAACTTGTATAAACTGCCATACCTATAATAATATCTGTTATGCTAAGTCCAAATACTATTCCCGCTAATGTGAATGATATAACTCCGTCTATGAATGGCTTTATTAAACTTGTCATACTTGCCATTATTAGTTTTTTGAACGGATTTTCAGGAATTAAATATATGTATGGTTTATTTAACTCTTTTATCCAATCATCTATTGTACTAAAAAAGAATTGTATATATGAACCTATTACTATCATCAAAAAAATTGTTAATAACCTTTTCCAATCGTAATTAACATCTGTTGCCTTTATTCCAAAACCTATAAGGGCAAAAGTTATCAGTAAAACAACTGTATTTATATTTAAAAATATTACTCTTGAACGCCTTGATGCCTCTGTAATATGTTTGAAAAATACAGTATTAGCTCCTTTTCCCCTGCCTATACCAATTTTATTAACTTTGATTTTTTTGTTTCCCAACATCATACTATCCGTAATTTTGCCGGATTTATAATCATTCATAGTTTCATAAAAGCTCTGTGTTCTTTGTAATACATCTTCAAAATAATCAATTTTGCTTATTTTAAATAATGTAATTGTACATATTATAAATAATATTATTAAAATACTATAAATTATTATCTCTATATTGTTTTTAAAAATTATGCCAAATACAAGACCATTAAGCCAACCAAATATTGGCACATAATTTAAAAACGGCAAACTAAATGTTTCACCAAATCCATCTATACTGACCCCTCTGTTAAAAAAATATACTGTTGCTAAGGCCAAAGGAATAAATACAATAAAATATATTATATATTTAGCTATATTAATTCTCTTTAAATTACCACTGCATACACTATATATCATCATCGTAACAAGCTGTACAAGTATAATCATTAATATTATTCCCAATACTAATACTAAGGCATTAAATGCCGAAATATTAAAAAGTTTTACCGCTATACTTCCATAAGATAAAAAACTTATTACAAATAATACCATCGTCAAAAGTTGTCTGCCTACTCCATATATTAAAATTTTCTTTTCAGAAATAGGTGCAACAAAAATATTTACAACATCACTCATCTTAAAAAAATTATTTTCAGATTCCACACTTTTTAATATAACGGGAATACTGATAATATATATTAATATTGTATAAGCTCCCTTTAATATATGTATATCAAGGACTTCATTAGTCATATATTTCGTTGCAGACAATGCACTGAATGCTCCTCCTATAACACATAATATTATAAAAATATACATAGTAAGTCTTAATGGGTGATAATATAAATCTACAATAGAATTTTTTATCGTTCTTGTAAACATATATAAAATAGATTTCATAAACAGTTTCTCCTTTTATCGTCCTTCCGTTATACTGAAAAACAGTTTCTCTAAATCTTCACCGCTTTCTTCAACGGAATTTCTTGTCCTTTCGGCTTGGATTTTCCCATACATCATAATCAATACTTTATCCCAAAATTCGCTTACACTATCAAGCATATGCGTACTTATTACAATAGCTGTCCCATTATTTCTCAATTCCACTATCATTTCTTTTAATTCCTTTATAGCGTGGGGGTCTAAACCAACAAAAGGCTCATCAAACAGTACTACTTTCGGATTTATAAGCAAAGCACAACAAATACTAACTTTTTGCTGCATACCTTTTGATAACTCTTTTCCTAATTTATTTCTTAAATTTCTTAGTTCCATACGGTCAAGCAATTCAACTGCTTTATCTTCCCAATTTTCTAATCTATATGCTCTTGCTATAAATTCAAAATGTTCCCAAATAGTCAACAACTCAAACGGTGCCGGTATCTCAGGAATATATCCTAATAATCTTTTCGCCTCTATATCTTTATTTTGGTATCCGCAAATAGATATTTCTCCATCAAATCTTAATAATCCCGCTATACATTTTATTGCAGTAGATTTTCCCGCACCATTAGGGCCTGCCAAAACAGCAATTTCTCCCGGCTCAACCATAAATGTAATATCTTCATTTGCCACAGATTTTTTATACTTTTTCGTTAAATGACTTACACTTAACACTCCTAAACACCCCTTATTTATATAATCCGATTTAAAATTTGTGTAAATATTTGTGAGGTTTTTGCCCCACCCCCACGATGGCTCTGCCCTCGCCTCATTAAAAAAACTTTTTGAAAAATAAAAATAAAATTTTAAGTCACTCTACTTTCTAATATAACATTGACAAAATACTTTAAATAATGTATAATATTTCTTGTTGATTTATAAATATGCTGAAATAGCTCAGTCGGTAGAGCAACGCTCTCGTAAAGCGTAGGTCGTGGGTTCGATTCCCATTTTCAGCTTTTTAATTGCCTTGTATTTCAAGGCAATTTTTTTATTTATATTATTAATAAGGCTGTATCATTTTGTGTGATACAGCCTATTATTACTAATCAAAAATTAATATTAATCTGCTATAAGTTCGATTTGACCATCATTAGCAGTTATATATATATTATTAATATTCGTGTCAGCTTTTTCAATAAGAACATTAGCAATCTTATCTTCTACTTGTTTTCTTATAAGGTTGCGAATATCTCTTGCTCCGCTATTACCTCCAAAAGATTTTTCTGCAAGATATGCTGTTATCTTATCATCATAGGTGAATTTTATACCCTTTTCATCAAGAGTTTTAACATACTCTTCCACAAGCAGCTTTGCTATATCCTGATAATTCTCTTTTGTTAAATTATTAAAGGCTACAACCTCATCTACTCTTCCTAAAAATTCAGGACGCAAAAACTCTGATAATGCTTTCATAATATGTTCTTTTGTAGCAACATTTGCGTCTTTATTAAATCCAAGGGCATTACTTTTGCGATTACTTCCCGCATTAGAAGTCATTATGATAACAGTATTCTCAAAGTTTACCACTCTGCCGTGTGCATCTGTAACCTTACCTTCATCAAGTATTTGCAGCAAGATATTCATAACATCCGGGTGAGCCTTTTCAATCTCATCAAACAATAATACAGAATACGGTCTGCGTCTTACTTTTTCAGTAACCTGACCTTCCTCGTCATAACCTACATATCCCGGAGGTGCTCCTATAATCTTAGATACAGAATGTTTTTCCATAAATTCTGACATATCAAGTCTTATCAGCGTTTCCGGAGTATCAAATAATTGCTCAGATAAAACCTTAACTAATTCAGTCTTGCCAACTCCCGTTGAACCTACAAATATAAATGATGCCGGTCTTCTGCGAGGGCTTATCTGTACTCTGCTGCGTTTAATAGCTGACGCAACTAACTCAACCGCTTCATCTTGTCCAATTATACGCTTCTTTATTTTTTTATCTAAGTCAGCAAGTTTTTTAAGTTCATTTTCTCTAATTTTAGACGCAGGAATACCCGTCCAAACTTCAATAACCTTAGCAAGATGGTCTTCTGTAATATCAGGATTTAAGTTAATTCCCTCAAATTCATTGAGCCTATTTTCAATACAAGACAAATCATATTTAGATTTTGCCAGAGCCTCATAATCAATATTTTCCGAAACAGACATTTCCTCTATTTTATTTTCAAGGTAAACCTTTTCATCTTTGAGAGTATTGTATTCATCAAGTTTACTATTATTCAAAGATGCTGCGGCACAAGCCTCGTCTAATAAGTCTATTGCTTTATCAGGTAAAAATCTATCTGTAATATATCTCTCAGAAAATATTGCTGCTTTTCTGACTATTGCGTCTGATACCCTTACCTTATGATAATCCTCATAATATGACTTTACTCCCTTTAACATTTCTACCGTATCATTAACACTCGGCTCAACAACCGTTACAGGCTGAAATCTTCTTTCAAGGGCAGAATCTTTCTCAATATATTTCCTGTATTCCTTAAATGTAGTAGCTCCTATAACCTGAATTTCACCTCTTGACAAAGACGGTTTCAAAATATTTGCACCTGTCATTGAGCCTTCTGAGTCGCCCACTCCAACCAATGTATGAACTTCATCTATAAATAAGATTACATTTCCGTCTTCCTTAACTTCTTCTACAAGACCTTTTATACGATTTTCAAATTGACCTCTGAATTGTGTACCGGCAACAAGCGATGTTAAATCCAACAGAAAAATTTCTTTATTCCTCAACTTAAACGGAACATTTCCCTCTGCAATTTTCAAGGCAATTCCCTCAACTATTGCCGTTTTACCTACGCCCGGCTCTCCTATAAGACAAGGATTATTTTTTGTTCTTCTGCTGAGAATTTGAATAACTCTTGCAATTTCTTTCTCCCTGCCGATTACTCTATCAATTTTTCCTTCTCTTGCCTTCTTAGTAAAATTGGTGCAGAAAGCATCAAGATTTTTTCTTTTCTTTTCTTTTTTCTTTCTTTTGGATTCATCATCAGTTTTAGTACTTTCCTTAGAGCTGCCTTTGTTTTCCTTATTCTTATTCCCAAATCCTTCACCCGAGAAAATCCCCTGTAAAAACGGAAATGTTGGTGCACCCCCCGGAACGAAATCATTTTCATCATTATCATCATTATTGGAGTCTGTTTCGTCCAATAACGGAGAAATCATATATTTCATTTGTTCCTGCATCATTTCTATATCTTCTTCGGATATACCCATTTTATCAATTAAATCATTAACGGATTTTATACCCATATCTTTTGCACACATCAAGCAGTATCCTACTTGATTTCCTCCGTCTGCTTGTGATATAAAAACAACTGCCGGATTTTTTCCACATTTTGAACAAGTCATCATAAATTAAAATCTCCTTATAAATCTTCGCTTATACAATAACATTATACACAAAAATCATTTATCATACAATATATTATTTGCTATGCTATTAAACTGGCTATAAATAGCTGTATCTTCTATACTTTCGGGCTGCAAAAATTCCGGTATATTTGTCAACATAGGCGTTACCATATTTATTATTAATACAATAAATCCAACCGTTAATACACCTTCGGCAAATCCAAATATTGCACCTGTCAAAGAGTTAATCTGAGAAATAATCGGTAAATTTGCTAATCCATCTAAAAATTTAGCCAATATTCTTACTGCTATTTTTAGCACTATAAACAGTATAATTGAAACTATACTAATAATCAATGATTTTATTGTCGGAGATACTATTTTCTCTATTTTTTCGGAAGCAACTTTTGTTGTTTCCGTAAGAGCATTAGCTACTCCCTCTTTATCTTCATTGCTAAAATTAATTTTATTTTTCACATAACCGGGCAATACATCAAGCACAGCTTCGAGCGATTGTTCATCACTTTGGTTTATGGTTTGGACTATTACATTTTCAACCTTTTCTCTTATTGCATCTTGGAAAAATGAATTATATATAATATTTGCCACCGCACCGGACAAATAAAACGCTATCAATAACGCAATTAATCCTCCTGCAAAATTAATTATCTGACATAATAAACCCTTTTTAAAACCTATAATTATAAAAATGATAAGTAAAATTATGATAAATATGTCTAACATAAAATAATATTCCCCTTTCTCTTAAAATCTATATAAAAATAATACCACATTTGCTGATAAAATACAAATAACATATTGTAAAGTTTATATTACAATTATTAAATATATTTTTTCTCTATAAGAAAAAACGCTTATTTGATGAAAAATCAAATAAGCTGTTTTTTTATTTTTTAGAAATAATTTTCTTTTCTGTACCAGCTATAATTCTTTTAATATTTTCTCTATGCTTAATTATAACTAAAACTCCTATACCCAAAGCAATAACTGATGCAATTATAACATAATTAAATGAAACCATACCGTTCCTATAATCAATAAAATATGTAATAGCAAATGTTACAAATGCGTACAAGCCCGCAACTATTATGGACGCCTTTGATATTGTTAAAGTTATCGCAAATATTACAGCAAATATTACAAATATTACTAAAAATACTCTCCAATCTATTAAAACCATCATAGCCGCAGCTGTAACAACACCTTTTCCACCTTTAAACCCAAAATAGCAAGGATACAAATGCCCTAATATACAACATATTCCTGTTAAATACCCCGCATAACCCATTAATTCTTTTTTAGTTATTACATTTATATCTATCGTACTGAAAATTAACCAAGCTATTATAATTGCGATAACACACTTTAAAAAATCTCCTATAAATGTTAATATTGCCGGCAGCTTTCCCACCGAACGCAAAACATTGGTAAATCCTGCATTGCCACTGCCTTCCGTTCTTATATCTTTTTTGGCGACAATTTTAGTTATAATTATGGAGGTACTTATACTTCCAAGCAAATATGCAATAACCATTGATGATAATATTTGTATCCAATAAGAAGCTATAAATGACAAAAGATTATCCATTTTATTTATCCCCTTTTTCACGAATAATAAATCTTATAGGTGTTCCTTCCAAACAAAAAGTTTCTCTTATTCTGTTCTCAATATATCTTTGATAAGAAAAATGAAAAAGTTCTGCCGAATTTACAAAGCAAACAAATGTAGGTGGTTTAGTAGATGCCTGTGTCATATAATAAATTTTTAATCTTTTACCCTTATCTGACGGTGGCTGAACTCTTGCGACAGCTTCTGCGAGAATATCATTTAAAGTTCCCGTTTGTATTCTCATAGCATTTGACTGTGCGACAAGATTGATTGTTTCAAAAAGTTTGTCTAATCTTTGACCTGTTTGTGCAGAAATAAATATTATTGGTGCATAAGACATAAATGAAAAATCATTTTCAAGTTTTTTACGCATCTGATTCATAGTATTCGTTTCTTTTTTTACGGCGTCCCACTTATTAACAACTATAACACAAGCCTTACCCGCCTCGTGTGCCAAACCTGCTATCTTGGAATCTTGGTCTGCAAATCCCTCTGTTGCATCTATCATTATAACACAAACATCACTTCTCTCGATAGCCATTTTAGCCCTTAATATACTGTATTTTTCTATTGCATTGTCAATCTTGCTTTTTCTTCTGATTCCTGCCGTATCGGTAAAATTATATAATCCAAAACTATTCTCTATCATAGTATCTATACTATCTCTTGTAGTCCCCGCAATATTAGATACTATACAACGATTTTCACCTGTTATTTTGTTTACAAGTGATGATTTGCCAACATTTGGTCTTCCAATTACAGCGACATTAATAATATCGCTTTCATTTTTCTCTTCACTTATCTCAGGCAGATAATCAAATACTGCATCAAGTAAATCTCCTGTACCGTGACCGTGCACTGAGGAAACCTGTATAGGCTCTCCAAGTCCAAGATTATAAAATTCATAAAAATTAGGATTTATTTCTCCTATGGTATCACACTTATTGACACATAATATTATAGGTCTTCCACTTTTTAAAAGCATAGATGCGACCTCACTGTCCGTTGATACCAAACCCGTTTTTAAGTCTGTTACAAAAATTATTATGTCAGCAGCATCAATAGCAAGCTGTGCTTGTTCTCTCATCTGAGATAAAATTATATCATCGGTCTTAGGTTCAATACCTCCTGTATCTATGAGCGAAAAAGTACGATTTCTCCATTCACATTCTCCATATATTCTATCTCTCGTAACCCCCGGCGTATCATCAACAATAGATAATCTTCTGCCTATCAGCTTATTAAAAAGCGTAGATTTTCCTACATTTGGTCTGCCTACAATCGCCACAACAGGCTTTGCCATAGCTTAATCACTCCCTAATATTTTTCTAAGTAATGTATCACCGTTATTATCAACAGTTACAACATTAATATTTAATCTTTCCTTTACTTCATCTACCGAAATATCGTCTAAAAATAAATCTCCTTCTCTCCTTAACATCACAGACGGAATTAGTAATTCATCTCCTAAATCCTTATCTTTGAGCTGCTCTATTAAATCACAGCCTGTTATAAGACCTGAAACATTAATTCCTCCGCCAAAAAAGTTATTTTTAATACCAATAACCTGACCTATTAATTTAGGGAATTTTATCTTTACTTTTTCAAGTAAATTACGAATATTTCCTTCAACAGATGTGCCGCAGGCTATCGTTACCTTTCTTGGTTTATCAAGTTCCAATGTACTATCAGTCAATGCAAATTCAAATTCATCTTCTAATAAAGGCACAATACCTACACCATTATCGAGTTGATTAAAGTCCCCATAATATTCAACTGAATGAAAATCTCTTTTTGCCTTTAAATAAAATTCATCTGACGCATAAACTATTCTATTTCCATATTTCTCTACACACATATCGCCAAATTTTTCAATTAAATCGAGAGTTTGCTCTGCTGTCTGCTGATTATATTCCGTTAATGGATATAATTTTTCTCTATATCTCGTCAAACCAACAGGTACAACCGCTATACACTCAACAGACGGATATAGACTTGTTAAATCTTTTAATGTTCTTATTAGTTCTTCTCCGTCATTAATTCCCGGGCAGGATACTATTTGACAATTAATCTTTATACCCGCCTGTGCAAAGCGATAAATATATTTAAGTGATTCGCCTGCGAACCTGTTTTTCATCATTTTAACCCTAAGTTCCGGATTGGTAGTATGCACAGAAATATTAATAGGGCTTATGTGCATTTTTATTATTCTGTTAATTTCGTGTTCAGTAATATTGGTAAGTGTAATATAGTTTCCGAAAAGAAAAGATAATCTTGAATCGTCATCTTTAAAATATAGTGACTTTCTCATACCCTTTGGCAGTTGGTCAATGAAACAAAATATACATTTATTTTTGCAGCTGTGTTGTTTATCCATAAGATAAGTTTCAAAATCAAGACCTAAATCTTCATATTCTTTTTTATTTATAACGACGGTTCTTTCAATATTATCTTTGCCTCTAACAACTATGTTTAATACGGAAGATGATTGGTAAAATCTGTAATCTAAAACATCAATTATTTCGTTACCGTTTATGGAAATAAGTTCCTCGCCCACCTCTATCCCTTTTTTAAAGGCTTGGGTATTTTTAGCTACACTCATTATCTTTACGGACAATTAATACACACCCTCTCGATTAAAAAAATAGAGAAGGATTTCTCCCCCTCTATTCCATATAAATGTTATAGGGAATATTATGCTTCCTTTTTTATTACTTCCCTATTATTGTAGTAACCACAGCTATCACATACCCTATGAGCAGCCTTATATTCACCACATTGTGGACACTTCATAAGAGCAGGAGCTTGAAGTTTCCAAACATTTGAGCGTCTTTTATCTCTTCTTGCCTTAGAAGTTTTTCTCTTTGGTACAGCCATCTCGGCACCTCCTTAACATAATTCAATGGAATTGTTTTCTTGCACCACTAAATCCTCATCTTTTAGCAATGTCCTTAATGCCTCCAAACGAGTATCAATAGTTTGTGTGATGCAATTACACATTTCCTCGTTAAGATTTTTCCCGCATTTTGAACAAAGTCCTTTACAATCTGGGGAACACAGAATTTTTGAAGGCAATTCCAGCAAAATATCATCTTCAACTACTTTGTCAAGTTCTATCGTATAGTCGGGTACTGAAATACAGTCACTTCCGTAATCCGAATTTTCTTCACTCTCGACCGACAAGATGTGTTCAAAATTATACTCGAAACTTTTCAAAGTATCAATAGCACAACGGTCACAAGGATATGAAAATTTAAAGGATACATAAATTTTCAGCAATACAAGTCCTGCGTGATTAGAAACATTAGCCTTAACGCTAACCGGTGAAACAAATGGACGGGAAAGACTGACTTTTATATCTGACATATCCAATTCATAAGAAAAATCACTGCTGCTTCCTTCATTTAAGAAGATTTCTTTAAGCTCTAAAAGCATTTTGTTTACTCCTCTATGCTATTTAAAATTATAGTGCCTTATATTTAACGGCACGACAATATAGATTATTATATATTTTTTGAGTTAGTTTGTCAACAAAAAATTCAACAAAAATTTAGTAAAATTACAGAAACGCACGCAAACACAAGCCATTTTCCATAATATCCTTAAATATAACAGAAAACGGCTTTATATTTATAAATGAAAAAATTTGTTATTAAATCTTAACAGCCACTGCATTTACATATTCCGGTATTTCGCTTTCATCGGCAGATACAAGCAGTGTAATTTTTGTTTCTGATTTTGTAGCGAGAGTATTTGCCTTAGTTACAAATTCAGAAAATTTATTCATATCTTTTCCGCCGATTTTGAGTGTGGAATCAACAAATATATCTGTTACATCATAATTTCCGGCACAAATTCCGCTTATAAATCCATAAAACATATCAAAGCCATTTATACCAAATTGATCCGTATCAATAAGTCTTGCTTTATGTGTTACATCATAGGTAAGTTTTGCTCCTTTTTCAAGAACAACAACATTACCCTTTGTTTCTGTTACTGCTTCATTAACTAATTGAATTAGTTTTTTTGTTTTACCTGTACCTTTTTTACCTACTATTAGAGTTACCATATATATTAGCCTCCTTTATATTTTCACAACCACGCATATTACCTATAATACTTATGGTTTGTTTATTAAATTATTTTTTATAGATTAAAGTCTTGCTTCAAGTGCTGCTTTTTCAGCTTCGTAACCCGGTTTGCCAAGTAGTGCAAACATATTTTTCTTGTAACTTTCAACACCCGGTTGGTCAAACGGATTTACTCCCATCAGATATCCGCTTATAGCACAAGCCTTTTCAAAGAAATAAATTAAATATCCAAGTTCAGCTTCTGTCATTTCAGCCACATGGAGAACTATATTTGGAACTCCTCCGTCTGTATGAGCAAGTACTGTACCCTCAAAAGCCTTTTTATTTACAAAATCCATTGTTTTTCCTGATAAGAAATTAAGACCGTCTACATTTTCAGGGTCTGTACCAAGCGTAATCTCTTTTTTAGCCTTATCAAACAGTACCACTGTTTCATACATAATTCTTGTACCATCTTGAATAAACTGTCCCATTGAATGAAGGTCAGTCGAAAATATTACAGAAGCAGGAAATACTCCCTTATTATCCTTTCCTTCACTTTCACCAAATAATTGCTTCCACCACTCAGACATAAGAGTGAATGCAGGCTCATAAGATACAAGCATTTCAACGGACTTACCTTTACGATAAAGAATATTTCTTATAGCAGCATACTTATAACAATCATTCTTTTCGAGGTCTGTATCCATAAGTTCATTTTGTGCTTTTCTTGCACCACCCATAAGTGCATCAAGGTCTGCACCTGCAACGGCAATCGGCAATAGTCCTACTGCTGTTAAGACAGAATATCTGCCGCCTACATCATCCGGCACAACAAATGTTTCATAACCCTCAGTATCAGCAAGATGCTTTAAAGTACCCTTAGCTTTATCTGTTGTACAATAGATACGACTTTTAGCACCCTCTTTGCCGTATTTCTTTTCGAGAATTTCTCTGAACACTCTAAAAGCAATAGCCGGTTCAGTAGTAGTTCCTGATTTTGAAATCATATTTATAGAAATATCTTTGCCCTCACAAATTTCAATCAATTCAGCAAGAGCCGTTGAACTTATACTATTACCTGTAAAATAAATATCCGGTGTATCTTTTTTAAGAGCATTATAGTTCGGTGATTTTAAAAACTCAATAGCAGCTCTCGCCCCAAGATACGAACCGCCAATACCAATAACTATGAATACATCTGTATCTTTTTTTATTTTTTCGGCAGCAGCCTTAATACGAGCAAATTCTTCCTTATCATAATCAGTCGGCAAATTAACCCAACCTGTAAAATCATTACCAAGACCTGTTTTATTGTGTAAAGCTGTATGAGCAAACTCTACTTGTTTAGCCATAGCAATATATTCGTTTTGTTTAATAAAACTTGATAAGTGTTTTACTTCTAATGTAGTAGCCATTTTAATAGCACATCTCCCTTATTGATAATACTGATTATATTTTACATTATTTCCAATTAAGTTTCAAGTGTTTTAATGCAATTTATAAATATTTTACAACTTAGAAAATTTTGACTTATTTATGGGGAAAATATTAAAAGTTTTTATTAAATTTTTGCAGCAATATCCTCTACGCAAATTTATATTGCATAGAGGATATTTTTTAAAATTGAACTAATTGATTAAATATGATACTAAAAATATCTTTAAAGGTTATTTCATTAACATTGTTTGCTGTTTTAATTGGGTATTTACAGATTACTTCATCATTTAATTTATAAATAACCTCACCGATTTTTTGACCTTCTTTTACGGGGGCTTCAACATTTTCAACTAAAGACACATTACTTTTTATATTTTTTTCCTCTCCCTTTTTCACAAGAATTGAAATGTCAGAATCAACTTTTGTTCCAACAGTTTTTTCCATACCGCTCAATACATCTATATTATCCGGTATATTATCCGGAACTTCCGGTTTATACATAGCATAATTAGCAAAACCATAGTCAAGTATTTTACTTGCATCTTTAAATCTGTCATTACCTGTTGCACTGCCCAATACAACAGCAATTAAACTTAATCCGTTACGCTGTGCAGTTGCGGAAATACAACTGCCTGCCTGACCTGTTGTTCCTGTTTTTAATCCTGTTATACCATTGTAACTTTTGAGCAGTTTATTTGTATTGACAAGCTGAGTTTTACCGTCTCTAAGATAATCCATCCAAATAGATGTGTAATCATATATTTTTTTATGTTTTATAAGCTCCATTGACATCAATGCAACATCATAAGCACTCGTTAAATGACCTTCTTCATCTAATCCATTACAATTTTTAAAAACAGTATCTTTCATACCAAGTTCCTTGGCTCTTTCGTTCATCTGATATACAAATTCATCTTCCGAACCCGCAACAAATTCCGCCAACGCAACTGCTGCATCATTAGCCGATGCTACAACAGTAGCTTTTATCATTTCATCAACCGTCATAGTTTCGCCAACCTCCAGCCATATATCTGAGCCTCCCATTGACGAAGCGTGTTCAGAAGCCGTTACTTTATCATCAAATGATATTTTACCGTTATCAATAGCCTCAAACACAAGCAATAGTGTCATAACCTTTGTAATTGATGCACAAGCTCTTATTTCGTGACTATTTTTTTCGTATAACACTTGACCCGTTTCAGCTTCAATTAACACAGCAGACGGTGCGGTTATTTCATCTTCGTTAAGGGCATTTACGGGTATAATAATAAATCCTGCATTAATTATAATTATTAATGATAATAAAAAAGTTATAGTTTTATACCATTGTTTCAACTTTAACTCACTCCCCCAAAAACAAAAAATTTCTATGTACCTCTTTGACAGGCACATAGAAATTACATATATGCCTATAATAAAATTTATGTTAAATAGGCATTTATTATAACTTAATTAATTTAATTTATGAATAATTGCGAAGGTAATCGAACCCTGCCTCCAATAATATTTCTGTATCGTAAAATCTGTCTGCTTTATAAGCAGATTTCATAACAATACCAACTAATTCCATATCTCCGTCAACAGCGTAAGATGCCAGACATTGACCTGCCTCATCAGTATATCCTGTTTTCAAACCTTCCAGCTTATTGTAATAATATTGACTATTTGGTGCAAGCATTTCATTACTATTATACCATATATGATGCTCTCCGGAAACTATATCGTATTCAGCATATGTTTTACTTGTGGCTTGTTTAATAATAGGAAAGCTCATAGAGTATAATGAAATTTTTAGCATATCAGAAGCAGTCGTATAATGATTTTCATTATGATAGCCATCTGGTGTAACGAAATTTGAATTTGCTGCACCAATCTCCTGTGCTGTAATGTTCATCAAATTTACAAATACATCTAATGCTTCTTGGGTGGATAAATCTTTATCATTTGCATAGTATCTGCCAACATTTACAGCTATTACATACGCAGCATCTCCTCCTGATGGCAAAAGCAATGCATCTATAAGCATTTCTAATGTTAATTTTTCGCCCTGTACAAGAAAAGCTGAACTTGCATCAGGCTCAACATAAGCTAACTCATCTCCAACTTCAAAAACCATATCTTTATCTTTACAAACATTCATCGCAACAGATGCGGTTAATAACTTTGTCAGACTTGCAGGATAGCATTTTTCATTGCTATTTTTTTCATACAGAACTGTTCCGGATTTTAAATCATATAATATTGCATAACTTGCAGTAATATCTCTTACTTCTGCCCCTTCTTCTAAAGAATACATTACAGGTGTTTCATAATCGCCGGTAAATTTTAATACCTCTGGTTCTTCCGGTTCTTTTGGCATATCCTTTATAAGAATTAAAGTTGGTACAGTTTTATCTGATATTGACAACGATTGCTGTTTACTGCTAATTCCTTTCACAATAAATATTGTTGCTGCCACTACACCAACCAAAACTACAACTGAAATAATTGATATAAATTTTATTCTTTTTCCTCTATTCTGTTCTTTTATGCAATTATTTCTAAAAGTTTTATATTCCATATATTGCCACCTTGAATAATTAGATTTCCATTTAAAATTAATCATACCATAGCTCATTATGCTTTTATTTCTTAAATAAAAAATAAAAAAATCTTTATACCAAATTAAAATTAACTTGATATAAAAATTTTAGTTATTTATATATTAATCTTTATATACAAGGCATACACTATGTGCTGATATGCCTTCTTTTCTTCCGGTAAAACCTAAATGTTCTTCTGTCGTAGCTTTAATATTAACACAATCAATACTGATATCACAAGTTTTAGCTATATTTTCTGTCATTTTATCTATATAGGGTCTTAGTTTAGGTGCCTGAGCGATAACAGTAACATCTATATTTGAAATTTTAAAATTTTTTGAATAAATCCTGTTGCACACATCTTTTAATAATAAAATACTGTCTGCATCTTTAAATTTCATATCAGTATCCGGAAATAACTTACCTATATCTCCTATCGCACACGCTCCCAAAAGTGCATCAATAACTGCGTGAACTAATACATCAGCATCAGAGTGACCGAGCAATCCTTTTTCATAAGGTATTTCAACTCCACCAAGAATTAATTTTCTATTTTCTACAAGTTTATGTACATCATATCCGTGTCCAACTCTAAACACTATACTGCCTCCTTATATTATTGCCTTGAAGACAATATAATAAAAAGATAAATTTATCAATCGGAATTTCTGTTAATATAACCATCAGTTACCTCTGCTTTTATCCAAACAATGGTATGCTGTCGGAAATTCAATTATGACTTCTTCTCTTTTTTCTGGGTCAAAGAATGTAGAATAAAAACAATCACACAACTCTTCTTTTATATTATAATTTGATTTTACAAAGAAGTCAATAATCTCGTTTTGGCTTCTTTGTAAATTTTCCTGCCACTCCCCTCCATTTAATTCATATATGTATATTGGTGATGACAAATTTAGTGCTTTTAAAACATTTATCATTCATCATCACTTCCAATAAAATCTATACTTGTTACAGCATTATCAGTTTTGATTTGCTCTGTTATTTTATTATCTTGTGATATAATCTCGGTTTATGTATATTGATTGTTCAAGTTTCTCAACTATTTGCTGTTGCTTTTCTGTTCCGCCTCCTGCAAGTTTCATTTTCTTTTTTACCTCTTCCGCCGATCTCTTAAATTCGCTTGCGTTTCCCGAAAAACGCACCATTACATCTTTTACTGTCATATCTTGACCACCTCTTTAAGATAAATATATAAAAACAGCAACTGTTTTTAAAACAGTTGCTGTTTCAAATATAATTCAAAAATTTAAATAATATCAAAAGTATCTTGGATTTTTTCCATACTTTTCGTATATTCATCATAATCATTATTATACGCATCTGATGATATCACATAATTTAATGCATCCCTTTCTATATATAAAGGGTCATAATTTTTTTCGCCGCTTTCTGACTCGTCAATAGAATAAAAAATTGCTATTTGTTTAATCTTAAAAGTTGCAATATCCGATAAGATTTCTCTATATTTAGCTTCATTAAATATAGAGGCTTCCCATTCACAAGATACTGTATTGTTATGCAATTTAGATAACTCTTCACCATCGTCATTACTCAAAAAGAAAAACACAAGAAGTTCCTCATCAATACGGTTTCCGTCAGCATCGCAAAAATAACCCATTAAACCTATAAATTCATTGATAGGTTTATCTCCGTTTTCACTGATTACCATTTTAACTTTTAATCCGTCTTCCGGATTATCTGTATGCTCCACAGCAATTCTATCAATATATATCTGCTTCTTATACCATTCTTCCGAATATTCATCAGGCTCACCACAAGCCGTCAGACTTATTATCATATTTAATGATAATAATAACAATATTGCTTTTTTAATTATCTTTTTCATTTTTTAAACCACCTTTATTTTTAGTATTTATTATTAATAATAACATAATTTTCCATAAAAGTAAAGGCTAATTTTATTTTTATTTTGTCTAAAATAGCACACTGATTTCCCAGTGTGCTATCATTAAACATCAGTCGTCAAATTCTTTAATTTGCTATGGATAAATTTAAATCCGTGCCGCAAAAGCGGACGGAATGGCTTGAAAACACGACAAAATTTTTTCTTTTTCCCTTGACTAATTTCCACAATGGAGCGTGAGAATAGATTACTCTTGGGGGAACGCTTCGACAAGGTCAGACTGGTCTGATTGTTGGAGCCTGTCGCCCATATCTTTTTGAATTAGCTCAGATATATAGCCATTAAGGCTCTTACCTTGACTTTCTGCGTATGATTTGACAATTTCTTTCTGTCCTTTGTAAAGTCGCAAACGAACATCATCGTAAGTCTTTTTATTCCAACGGTCTTTTACCGATGATGATGTCTTACTCATAGTTAAAACCACCTTTAAATATATATAATAGATATAATATATATATTATATCATATATTTAATAGTGGATACAGTATGTAAAATATACAAATTTTATTACTAATCTTTATGCAACTTTTTACAGAAATAATTCTTTTATGCAATAAAATACTGATACCAGTATGCCGCAATAGCATCAGAAAGGAGAACAACAAGTAGTCAACGGGGTTCACTCCAAAGGAGGTGACAAAATGATTAATAATCGGTTTAGTTATATTAACTTTAATCTTAACAATAGCAATTGATAATTTTAATACAAAAAAATAATCGTTAACAACCATCAAAGCGATTATAACTCCACTACAAGAGTGAACACCCGTTGACCAAATTTTATCACAATTTTAAGTTATTGTCAACAAATTTTTTATTTTTTTATTATGAAAGGTCGTTTGAATTATGAAAGTATATGAATGTATTATTGATGACTTTGCATTCCATTATGGATAGATTTAAATGCTTGTAATTCATCATTCGTTTTTTTCTTCTTCAAAGTCTTCTTTACTATAATTTAAACATTGAAATTTTTCACCAATTTCTTTTTGTATAAGTTCGTTTATAAATCTGCTTAAACTTTTACTTTGACCTGCCGCATATGCTCGTATTAGTTCACTTTGACCTTTGCGAACTCGCAAAAAAATACAATCATAATTTTTTCTCATATTTTGCAGTTGCTTTCTTTTGTGCTTCAGATACCAAAAATAACACCTCCTTTATTAAAAGTATATCATAATAATATAATGACAGCTATATACATAACAAACAAAAAAATACAGTTATATTCATTAATTCTGCATATTGATATAATGCAATCATTATAGTACAATAGAGATTTCACATTCCACTATGGATAGATTTAAATGTTATTGTAAAATTATCCATTCTTTTACCTCTTTTCGGGCATAGAAAAACCGCTCTTATGAGTGGTTAGTAGTTATCCATTTTTATGCCAGAACAAATCATATACAAAGTTTCTCCGTAACCACTATTTGCAAACTCGTCTTGTTCTTCTTCTGATAATGTTTCTAAATAACTATATAACTCATCTTGTAAATTTATTATTTGTTGATTTGTGTATTTTTTTAGATTTCTAATTCTATCAATGTAACTATTTAATTTTGCATTCATATCAATCACCCTTTATCGACTTTAATATATAATTTACATTAACAATATTTTTGTCACTTATATTACCATTTTTTATTACCTCATCAACTTTTATCTTAATCCAATTATACCTATCAGTTACATCAATGTCAAATAATTTCTATTTACATTCCACTATGGATAAATTTAAATAATAATTATATTACTCAAAAAGACTTTTTGTCTTATATTTACATTCCACTATGGATAAGATTTAAATGGATATACTGTTGCGGGCGAAAAGACGGCAAACAAATTTACATTCCACTATGGATAGATTTAAATGGAACAGCTTTAATGATATTTCTCGTGCCTTACAAGTCTTTACATTCCACTATGGATAGATTTAAATTATAGTTACGATATCAGACTTGCAAGACAATAAATACATTTACATTCCACTATGGATAGATTTAAATAAGTTTTTTCAGTATATTTAGCAGACAATTTATTCTATTTACATTCCACTATGGATAGATTTAAATCCCCCAACAGTATTAGTAATGTTGGGAGTTATAATAATTTACATTCCACTATGGATAGATTTAAATACGGCAATACTGTATTTAAATCTATCCATAAATGAGATTTACATTCCACTATGGATAGATTTAAATTAACACAAAAACAATCATTTCAGTTGCTAATCAAAAATTTACATTCCACTATGGATAGATTTAAATTTGCTGGCTAACTTTGCAAGAAGCAGTTAAAAGGAACATTTACATTCCACTATGGATAGATTTAAATAGATATCTTGTTTTGATTATCAAATGAAAAAAGTCGAATTTACATTCCACTATGGATAGATTTAAATTATTTTTTATCTTGTATGCGGTGTTTGGACTCTAATATTTACATTCCACTATGGATAGATTTAAATTGAAATGAAATGAAATTGGTTGTGCTGTGTGTGCTCATTTACATTCCACTATGGATAGATTTAAATCTTGCTTTTTTTTGAGCGTTGTTAATTCAATTTTCAAATTTACATTCCACTATGGATAGATTTAAATTTGAGAATTGTTCATCGTTAGTAAATTTAAATCACGAATTTACATTCCACTATGGATAGATTTAAATCGTCTGATAATACTTCTGATACAAATGAAACATCTATTTACATTCCACTATGGATAGATTTAAATAATAGTTTGGCTTTGCAATCGTAATAAAAAGCCTGTATTTACATTCCACTATGGATAGATTTAAATGCTTTCCCTTTATATGAATTTAAAAAGTACTATTTAATTTACATTCCACTATGGATAGATTTAAATGCGTTTATATGCCTTAAATCGTGCAGTCTGATGTGATTTACATTCCACTATGGATAGATTTAAATTAAAAAAAGTATATCGCAATCCGAATTTTATCAAGCATTTACATTCCACTATGGATAGATTTAAATTATGAAATATCAAAATATAAAAAATGCTGTCGCAGGTATTTACATTCCACTATGGATAGATTTAAATGATATAATCAGCGTTTTTATTTTCTGTTTTTATAATATTTACATTCCACTATGGATAGATTTAAATTTAGGAGTAGATTTTTCTACTCCTAATATTTTATCATTTACATTCCACTATGGATAGATTTAAATATGTCAGATAAGAAATCAAATTTAAAAAAGCGTAATATTTACATTCCACTATGGATAGATTTAAATTATTGCATTAGGACCACGCTATGTAAATCAGCCGATATTTACATTCCACTATGGATAGATTTAAATTGTGTGAAATACTTGACAATATTAATAACATTTATTTATTTACATTCCACTATGGATAGATTTAAATTTAATATAATCTTAAGCAAATTATTATAATGATAAGATTTACATTCCACTATGGATAGATTTAAATAGACTACGGTATCGGAGGTTTTTGTGGTATTCCTTAATTTACATTCCACTATGGATAGATTTAAATAATATAATAACTATTTCCATCTTTAGAAAAAATCTCATTTACATTCCACTATGGATAGATTTAAATGTATATCATCAAAATCACCTAAACCTAATTCATTAATTTACATTCCACTATGGATAGATTTAAATTGAAATGAAATGAAATTGGTTGTGCTGTGTGTGCTCATTTACATTCCACTATGGATAGATTTAAATCTTGCTTTTTTTTGAGCGTTGTTAATTCAATTTTCAAATTTACATTCCACTATGGATAGATTTAAATTTGAGAATTGTTCATCGTTAGTAAATTTAAATCACGAATTTACATTCCACTATGGATAGATTTAAATCGTCTGATAATACTTCTGATACAAATGAAACATCTATTTACATTCCACTATGGATAGATTTAAATCTAAAACTCTTAATTACTCTTAATTACTTCATTACAAATTTACATTCCACTATGGATAGATTTAAATCATATATGATAAAATTTATATAGTTGCATAAAAAAATTTACATTCCACTATGGATAGATTTAAATCCTTGGGCTTAGAGCGAGTGAAATAGCTGGACTTACTATTTACATTCCACTATGGATAGATTTAAATGTGATATTAATATTACAATTAATAATGACACTACTGAGATTTACATTCCACTATGGATAGATTTAAATTATAATTCTTCTATTATTAAACTTTTGTTAGATTTATTTACATTCCACTATGGATAGATTTAAATTAATTACCCTTAGCCGGCAGAGCCGGAGTTGTGCATTTACATTCCACTATGGATAGATTTAAATCCGTTTCAGAGCAGTATGCCAAAATCCCGGTTATAATTTACATTCCACTATGGATAGATTTAAATCAGAACAGCAACCTGAAAACCCCTGTAATCACCAACATTTACATTCCACTATGGATAGATTTAAATTCATAATATAATTTTATTGCTTTGAAGGTTCCGAAATTTACATTCCACTATGGATAGATTTAAATCTGTACTGCTCCTGCTGATGACTGCTTCTCTCTAAAATTTACATTCCACTATGGATAGATTTAAATTTATTCTTGCAACAAATAGAAGTCACGGTAAAATATTTACATTCCACTATGGATAGATTTAAATTACAATTTTTAATTGCATAATTTTACACCTCGTTTATATTTACATTCCACTATGGATAGATTTAAATCAATTAATATGTTGGGAACCCGGAAAGCATAAAATAATTTACATTCCACTATGGATAGATTTAAATTATTTTGTGTCGAAAAATATGACTTTTTAAGCCTTGATTTACATTCCACTATGGATAGATTTAAATGAAGTAATTTTGCACAGTCACGATACAGTTCTCCGGAATTTACATTCCACTATGGATAGATTTAAATGCATCATCCGCCATTGTGCAATGGCTCATAAGGTCGATATTTACATTCCACTATGGATAGATTTAAATCTTTGGAGCATTTTTTGGTATTTTAACTTTAAGTGCATTTACATTCCACTATGGATAGATTTAAATGTTCAACAAGCGTACAAATTCGGCAAAGGCAATTAATTTACATTCCACTATGGATAGATTTAAATTATAACAATGATATTTTTCAAGAGGCTAAAAGAGAAAATTTACATTCCACTATGGATAGATTTAAATTAGATTAGTTGGTTGCTTTGTGATTACAAAATTTTTATTTACATTCCACTATGGATAGATTTAAATGAAAATAGGGGAGAGTTATTGCACAATAATATAGTGTATTTACATTCCACTATGGATAGATTTAAATAAAAAATTACTGGGAAAAAAGTTGTAATGAATATACATTTACATTCCACTATGGATAGATTTAAATAACGAGGACGCCAAGACATATCGCATTGGGTTCGCTATTTACATTCCACTATGGATAGATTTAAATATAAATCACAAAAACCTAAACTTGATTATATTGATGATTTACATTCCACTATGGATAGATTTAAATCCAGTCCATATATGAATGTGTCGAGGTACTGTGTCATTTACATTCCACTATGGATAGATTTAAATGAAATTTCATCCGGACGGCGAATTACATCGTCAGTTGATTTACATTCCACTATGGATAGATTTAAATTTTCAAATATCATCTTCACAACTACAGCCTCATTATTATTTACATTCCACTATGGATAGATTTAAATGTAAAGAATGTCCTGAGTATAGTGCGAAGATGAAAGATTTACATTCCACTATGGATAGATTTAAATCCTAAAATTTGTTATCTTGAAATCGGCAAAGAAAATTATTTACATTCCACTATGGATAGATTTAAATTTAATGTGAATAGTTATAGAGAAATTTTAGATTTTGATTTACATTCCACTATGGATAGATTTAAATGAAATATAATAACTATTTCCATCTTTAGAAAAAATATTATTTACATTCCACTATGGATAGATTTAAATCAATCTAAAAACACAAATGAGGCAGCAAGAGCCGGATTTACATTCCACTATGGATAGATTTAAATTAAAAAAATATCTAATAACTTGCTGAGTGTGACATAATTTACATTCCACTATGGATAGATTTAAATTTAAATTACGAAGGGTGATGCTTTTTGATTGACTTATTTACATTCCACTATGGATAGATTTAAATCACGCATCTGTTTTAGGCTTGTACACATATCCCACATTTACATTCCACTATGGATAGATTTAAATACTCTTACTGTAAGACAGTTAATAGATTTTTGCGAATTTACATTCCACTATGGATAGATTTAAATATGCTTTACTGGCACTCCTTCTCTTTGTTTTCTTACTATTTACATTCCACTATGGATAGATTTAAATCACAGCAGCCATATCCGTAGAAAAATCGAGTTTTTAATTTACATTCCACTATGGATAGATTTAAATACCACGCTATGTAAATCAGCCGATTGATTGCAAACTAATTTACATTCCACTATGGATAGATTTAAATCACGGGGGAAATGGTGACCCCGGCTACGATATAATTGATTTACATTCCACTATGGATAGATTTAAATCGTAGGAACAAGTATTTATGCATTTGCTAAAACTTCATTTACATTCCACTATGGATAGATTTAAATGTGCGAATTACTAGACAATATTAATAATATTTATTTATTTACATTCCACTATGGATAGATTTAAATGCATGGAGCAGATCCGGCATGGAGCAGATCCGGCAATTTACATTCCACTATGGATAGATTTAAATTCTTCTTCGGTTTCTGCTAAATCTTCAATATTATCGCATTTACATTCCACTATGGATAGATTTAAATTCTAGAGGTCGCATACAATGGAGAACTTTAAACAAATTTACATTCCACTATGGATAGATTTAAATATGAACATCAGTCAGCATATAGAAATGATGGTAGTAGATTTACATTCCACTATGGATAGATTTAAATTGTGCATACGATATTGTTACAACTTCGCCCAAAAAATATTTACATTCCACTATGGATAGATTTAAATCTTACGACATTGACACAAATGCTGAAACAAAGACTTATTTACATTCCACTATGGATAGATTTAAATTGTAAAAGAAAATCATAAATCTTATACATCAAAAAACAATTTACATTCCACTATGGATAGATTTAAATTTTAAAATTTTGCATTGTTTATCTGATTTCGGTAAAAATTTACATTCCACTATGGATAGATTTAAATCTGCTCCTGATCCGTGACAACTCCATGCCGGATCTGCATTTACATTCCACTATGGATAGATTTAAATAGTGCATTGCTTTTAGCTGATGCACTAAATATCAAGCATTTACATTCCACTATGGATAGATTTAAATATATTAAACCAACACATATTAAATTTGGTAATATTAATTTACATTCCACTATGGATAGATTTAAATGCGAGGAGTGATGATATGGAAAGTACTTTTGAAATAAATTTACATTCCACTATGGATAGATTTAAATGGCTTTTGTACAACTGCTACACCGCTCTCTTTGTCACATTTACATTCCACTATGGATAGATTTAAATATAAACAAGATAAAAGAGCAATTATCATAGATTGTGATTTACATTCCACTATGGATAGATTTAAATTTTATCTAATTTATCAGAACAATGAACACCAGAGCCAATTTACATTCCACTATGGATAGATTTAAATTCGGAACATATCAATTATTTTCGAGCGTTCTTTTTCATTTACATTCCACTATGGATAGATTTAAATCAGATTTTTTCCATATAACTTTACTTTCCGACAATAAATTTACATTCCACTATGGATAGATTTAAATTCTATACTATTTGACTGTCTACGTTCAGTTGCTTGTATTTACATTCCACTATGGATAGATTTAAATTTTGTTGCATCGTGAATAAAGGCAATCTGCTCTTCATTTACATTCCACTATGGATAGATTTAAATTTTTGAATATGTAGATGAACATAACGAATTACAAGCTAATTTACATTCCACTATGGATAGATTTAAATTTGTCAGAATTATGTAAATATAAACTGATTTTAAAATTTACATTCCACTATGGATAGATTTAAATGGGGTGCGGGAAATGGACCAAGATTTATTATTGCGTTATTTACATTCCACTATGGATAGATTTAAATCTACGATAATGCCATTATCAAGAACTACTTTAATATGATTTACATTCCACTATGGATAGATTTAAATTTGTTACAGGAGGGACATATTCATTTCTGACTAACACAATTTACATTCCACTATGGATAGATTTAAATCCGTTAGTCAAAAAAATCAGTATTTACGGTAGATAAACCTTAAAAAATTGTCGACCAACGGTAGTTTATCTTAAAATATCAGGATACAGATATATTAATATAAATATATCCTGATAAAATAAGTATTTTTAATATCTGTCGTACTCCCTATAAAATTGCATTATCATAGGACGACAGAGACAGATCTACAAGAAATTTGATGTTTTATCATCAACTTTACCCAAAAATTCTTTATTAAGCCATCGTTCCTGACGAGTATTAAACATTATAACAGAATCCTTATCTTTTCTAAGATATTTAGAAAGTTCTTTTTTAAGGAATAGGGCATTAGGTTTGCTCAATTCCCCTTCAAAGACGGAATTTTGAATATGTGTGAGATATTTTTTACATATTTTAAAGACCTTGGATAGAATTTGTTTTCCTTGTTCATCTACTACTATATCATACACCAAAATCACATACATGTCTACCACCAAATTTCAAAACCTTTATAATTTTTTTCACCTATGATATGTTTAATCAATTTATATAATTCTAATCTTATTAAATATTGATATGAAACTTCCCTGTTTAGTTCTTTATGTTTAATGGTAGTTTGGAGTTTATTTTCTAATTCTTTGGCAATAGTTTGTGAGGCACTTTTTGTAAGCTGTAAACCGTTCAATTCTGTTGTAAAACTTTCTTTTGTTATTTGTCTTTTATTTAATAATGAAAAGATTAATCTGTCACCAATAATTGGTTTAAAAATTTCGGACACATCAAGAGCCAATGAAAATCTTCTTACACCAGGTTGATGAAGATAACTTATAGTAGGATTTAGTTGTGTTTTATAAATTTCGGATAAAGTTTTTGTGTATATCATATTATTTATATAAGAAATCAAGCTATTTATCATATTATCTGCCGGATGATATACTCTTTTAACAAATTCAATATCTTGATCTATAATTATATTCCAAGCACTATAATATTCTTTTCTTATATTCCCCTCAACACCCATTAATTCTTCTATTGTACTTACATTGTCTAAAAGACTTCTCAAATACTCTATGCGAACCATATAATCCGAAACATCTTTGCCACGACTATTATAATATCTAAGATTTCTGTAAATATTAAATGAAGCTGCTTTAATAAATTCCTTTGCTATTAATAATCTTTTTGAATAATTCGTATAAGCCTCTACTTGTTGAACGAGCAGCTGACCGGCAAGTTTTTGTTCTTTTGGGTAAAAACTGCCTATGTAAAATTGATAATAATTAAAGAAATGCACAACAACCCCATTCCTTGAAAAGAGTTCAAGAATTTTAGATGAAACAGTAATTTCATTCATTATATATAAATCATCTATATCTGTTATAGGTATATCCCTTTTAATAGTTTCATCTGCACTTTTAAATCTTAAAGTTTTATCTTTTTGATTTAAATCACCCATACTGTATAAATAGTAACTTCTTGACATTCTGGTTTCCCTTCTTTTATATATAACAAAATTCGTAATATGCACACGACTTACAATACTTTTTATTTTCCGTAAGAGGTGGAGTATCACTATTTATTATAATTTTTATATCAGATAAAATTTTTTCTAATTCTTCTTCATCAGTTTTTGTCAAATCGACCATAACACTTTGTTTTAATAAGGGATAATCTATTTTTGCTTTTAAATTTTCAACGCCTCGTTTTTTCAGATAATACATATAATATTTTACTTGCCATTCACTTGCCTTTTCAATTTTTCTGCTTTTTTTAACCTCGTGCAGCATATTATGTTCAGAAATAAAATCTATATTTATTGCATTATCTATCATAATATGTTTATTGTTATTCCTGTTGTAAGAGGTTTCATCAACTACCTTTCCTATTTCAACATTTTCGTTTCCCGATTCCATAGATAAATCATTTGAATAGTACCATAGTTTCTTTTTGCAAACAAAATAATAATTTACTTGTAATCCGGAAATATTTCTTTCAAACATATTAACATCATTCCTAACTATCAGAAATAATATTGTCAAAATCTTTATTGTTAATATTTTTTTTACTAGTCAACCCTGTATCTTTATCATAATTAAAAGCACTTCGATATAAAACAGGAAATTTTACCTTATCCACTGTATAGTATGACGGTTTTTGATGATAATAAAGATAATAATGTGGCACAGAAACAGTTAATTTTCTTATATCCTTGTTAGAAATATCATCATTATTTTCGATTTCATTTTTATAAATATCTTCCGGAATTGCATCTACTGTGTCAATATTTCTGAATTTATCCTTTTTACTTTTTTCATATTCAAATAAATCCGATATATATTTATAACAGCTGTCAAACTCTTTTCTGTATTGGGAGTTCATTATTTTTTCGGTAGAAAGATACTCTTCTATAAGCTCAACTTTTTTCTGTTCATCTATTATAATATCCCCAATACTATTTATAGCTTTTTTGGATTGCTCATATATAGTATCATCAATATATTTTGATGCTTCTCCCTGCTTTTCAGTAAAAATATAAACATTTGTATCAGAGAAATCTTTTTCTCCTTTTCTATTTACTCTGCCCATCCTTTGAAACAATGAGAATAAGTCTGATAATTCCGTAACAAGGATATCAAAGTCAATATCAAGGCTCGCCTCAACAAGCGAAGTTGAAATCCATATTTCAGTGGTTGTTCGGTCATCCGGTGCTTTTAAAATTTCAGTTTCTTTTTCTGCTCTATCTCTTTTTATAAATTTAGAATGAAGTAGATTTACTTTTATTTCATCTTTATATTCATTCTTTAATTCATTGTATAGTTTAATTGTAGTATCATCTACTGAATTACAAATTACAAGATATTTTTTGATATTATCGGAATTTGTTTTTTCAACAATATTGCATATATCTTCACTGCATAAAGTTTTATTATGTACTTTAATATTATGTCTTGTTACACCGTATTTTGAGAAATCAGCCTGTGGTATATCTTCTCCGAAAATCTCCTTTAATTTATCACGAACAAAAGGAGGCAATGTAGCGGTTAAAACAGCAATTTTCCCGCCCATTGTATGAATCATCTTGATAGCATACAATATAGATGCAAGCAAATCAGGACTATACATTTGTATTTCATCAATAATAAATTTCGAGTAAGAAGAAATAGCGAGTTTATACTCATATCCGGGATATTTTAATACAAAATCAAATATCTGGTCTGGCGTACAAACGGTTATAGGCAAACTCATCTGCTTACTATCATTATAATATTCATTAATATCACTATCATAATCTCTATGTTCATAGTAGTATGTCATCATATCTGAATGTAACAATGCAACTCTCTCAGTGTAACTATCACCTGATAATTTTTTTATTCTTTCATACATAGCATTTATTGCAGATTCTAGAGGTAATACAAAGAAACACTTATTATCTCCACACCATAATAGACCTGCCTCTGTTTTACCCATTCCTGTTGGTGCAGTAACTATAATATTTTTATCAGTATTTTGTATGCAAAAATTTTGAAGTTCATTATATATTTTATTTCCATTTATTTTCCAGTTGTATAAGACATTATTCAAAAAATCGTTTTTTATTTCACATTGTATATTTGCACTTGCACTATAATCACATCTATGTAATAAACCTTTGATCAAAACAGCTTTTTGCTTTTCTTTATCCTCAAGTTTTAATTCTTTTATTTTTCTCATTTTATTTACAGTTTTCAAAGTCTGAAACTCCGATGGAATAACTATACCTGCAGCCGATAAATTGTTTTTTATAAGGTCAAATCTTTCTTTAATATAATTTTTATATTCAAGACCTTCTTTATAATGATGATACAAAACTGCAAAAAATACATTTTCATAATTTATACAATTATTTTTATCTATAAAAAATACAGATAATATATTGTGAGGAACTTCTTCTGCTTCATTGAACTTTGTTTTATTATTTATGCGATACTGAAACTGTTCATTTACTTTACCGAAATCGTGATAATAACACGCTGTTATTAAATCTTTGGCTACATCATCATCTTTGATATAGCCAAAGTTCTTTAATAATTCAGCTTGTTTAATTAGATTTTCAGTATGCTCGACTATTGTTTCATTATCCTTTGCCTTTGACATCTTTAATAAATCGCTATACTCAAAATCCATAACCATTCACCCCATAAATACAGCAATTTTTTTATTATTGCCGTTTATATTCAAGCTGTCAAAATAAATGTTTTCTCCAATAAAGTCACAAGTGTACAAAACAGTTACCTTTTCAAAATTTCTTTTCTTATCTTTGATAATATAATTTTTATTAAGCATATATTTAGTCCCATTTTTGATTATTCCTTCAGCTGCACCTGTAAGTAACATTTGTTCTTCATTTTTCAAATATTCAAATGGTATATAATTGTGAAAACTCTTATCACTTTCAATTTCTTTATCTCCTGATTTACTTAATTCAACCTCACATACATCTATAATATCAACAAAATCTTCACTACGGCCTATTGATGTTAGATTATATATATTATCAAGAATATCTTTCATAGTATCATCATCACTATGAATATGTATTATTAATTCAACCTCACACAATAATTCGTAATATTTAGGAGCTTTTGTTAATGTTCTGAAATATGATTTGGGAATTGTATAATGTCTTTCCTCAAAATTTTTGAGTTTAGTTTTGGTTTTTTTAATCTTGGAAGCCAATTTTTTTATTTCATCACTGTTTGCGGAAGTACCTTTTTTCATTTCTCTACGTTTTGCTTCATATTTTTTGAGTATGTCTTTAAATTTTTTTATTCTCTCGTTTTTGGCATTCAACATTCTGTATTCATCAAGCAATTCTTGATTGCAAACCTTTATCGTAATACCCTTTTGAAAACTATTCCCTTGACTTTTTATTGACTTTGCAACAATTTGATATGCCGAACACAACATATCAGGATTGCACATTTTAACTAAATATCCTCTGTCATCTTGCAGCGAATTGAGAAAGCAATCTTCTATAAATACTTTACGCTTTAAAGAGCCATACTTTCCTTGTATACTAATATCCATAGGGTGATAGCTTGTATATCCACAAGCCTTATGTATAGCACCTATTACAGTGGAGTAGGGCGGCAAAGGATATGTTGTACGACAATCAATAGTTTCCTCTTTACGATAATTTGCGGTATTTTGTTTTAAATGAATTCTTATTGATTTCATTTTGTTACCTCACATTAAATACCATAATATGTTCTAACCTGCAATTTTAAATTATTAAAGAAATTATGTATGGTATCAGGGTTTAATTCTCTGATAATATCATCTTGATTTTTAAGTTGATTATTTGCAATAATAGCACAACTGTAAATATCAGACATTTTTTCCTTAATAGGCTCTATTGAAAGCCTGCCATTATTTACAGCAACGGAATTTTCAAAAATATGTGTCTTTCTCGGAGACATACCGCCTACAACAAATATTGGTTCTGCGTTATCTAAATTACCTTTTACTATGAGAGATAAATTCTCAACGGCATCAAGTATTGAACTCACACGGTTATATTTTTCTTCATTAGATGCTTCAGCATTAAAATTATCATCTACTCCGATTTTTTCAAGGTCAATAGTTATGCTGTAAATTTTCATAGATTTATCAAATTCATACTGATACGGCATAAGACCTACTTTTACGGCATCATTCTGAACATTTAGTCCGTTAGCTTTTGCAAAATTTGCTGCAAGATACAGGTTATTATGAAATCTTGTATCATTAATAAAAGATTCAACAGCAACAGCATCTGTTAAATAAAAAGAACTGTTTCTTATATATGTTAATCCTCCATCTTCCTTTTTGCTTGTAGACATATAGCCACCTTCAAGAGCTTTGCAGGTTGCGGCATTTACATCTTTTGTAACGAGTTTTTGCATAACACCGTCATTAGATGTTTGCAAATCATCATATAATCCGGATTGAACGCAAATTGCATTTTTCAAACTTTCTCTGCTTCTTATAGCATACTCTTTTCCGTTTTTGTAAACTTTATGTGTACTTGAAACATTTCCAAGACTTTCACCATAGTTGCTTGTAGCATTTATTATACAAGTTAGTGTAACTGATTTCATCATACATTCTCCTCTACTTCATTATTTATTTTTTCCTCATTTTCTGTGTATCCTAATGCATTGGTAAATGCAAGAGCTATATCTCTATTACTCTCAAAATCTTCCAATAAATCATATATGAACTTACATTCTACACCGGAATAATCAGATAATTTCAGTATAATATCCTTAACTCTGTCACCATCGTGAGCAACTAATGCACTTATTAGCTTCTGCTTGAATGAATTTATAGAATTAAGGCGATGCATATCTGATAATTTCTTAGTAATTTCATATCCCTGCTTTTCTGCCTCTCTGACTTTTTTCAATGTTATTTCTCCTTTCCAGATTACATTTATTCTTATTAATCTCCTGATATCAAAAAAAGCTGTCGAAAAATTTTTAAACATTTTTTCTATAAGGTCATCTAATAGAACATTATTTAAACAATGTTCATAAACCTCTTGTTGAAGGTTGAGCCAATAATTACTATTTATTTTATAGCTTGACATATAATTGATATTATTTAAATTTCTCAGAGCCTCTAACCTTTCCAAACGCACAAGTAATGTTTCGTATATATTTCTGTCTCTTTTTTTGGTTATGACTTCAACATCAAAATTAATATAATCTTTCGAATCTTTAAGCAGACTTAAAAATTTATACCTTGATGTTTCCCCCTTCTTATCTTCCAAACCTTCTACAAGTTCATTATTAGACTTCAATAAGTTCTTTATATCATAATTGTTATTTATAAAGAAACTTTCAAAAGTCTTCGTAAAAGCAAACGGAATAAAATCAAATTCTTTTATATCGTTACCGACAAATGAGTCTTTATCGAAGCAAAAACCTAAAAATTTAGTTTTTCTGTTTTCATCTACATTATATCCTACCAACCTGCAATGCGGATTTTCATCTGTAAAAAGCAGATTTGTATTACAATAGTTTGAATAAAGATTTTTACCATAACTAAAAATTTCTTTAATAATCTGAAATCTATTTTTTTCTATTTCCTGCTTATAAAAATCAGCATTTGTTCCATCAAATTTTACTTCACCAAAAATACTTTTCAATACTTTTTTTGACTTTATCATTTCATTTACAGATTTAATTTTATCTTGATTGAAATCATTGCTATCAAGTATCTTCAATATAGAACGATGTGTCATATCATCTTCAAATTCTGTTTCTGTAAAAAGCAGAAATCTCTCTTCATCAATGGCATCACTATTATATAAAATTCCATCAAAATCTTTTATCGCCTCATCAGGGCGGTCTTTTTCCGAAATATTAAATAATAATTCATATTTAAATATCTGGTTATTTTTTTCTTCTTTTTGCCAATTTTCAAGATATTTTATCAGACCAACTATTGCAGCACTATATCGCCAATCTGTGGGTTGTATTAATGTGTCATATTTGCAATTATCAAAAATGTAATTTTCGAGCCTAAACTTCAAAATATCACCTCTCTAACTTCTAAAAAATAATTAATTTTAATCTTCTAAAATAAGCGTTGCAAAGCCAAAACCCGCAGATTTTCTTGAACCAATTCCATATTGCAGAAAGTAGTTAATAATTGCTTTATCCGCATTAATCATAAATTCACCAACACTACATTCGATTAAACAATCATAATGTTTTACAACTGTCTTTTTGCAATTAATAGGTATAAGTTCTAAGTTATTTATAATTGACTTACTAAATCCGGCATCAATAAGTTGTAATTCTATAATACTTTTTGCTTTTTCAGAAAAATTTTCATTTTTTACTGAGTAGTATGTATCATTATTTAAATCTTTATTATGTTCTCTAAGGCATAGCGGACTGAGCATTTTGACTAATGCACTGTTGGAATTTACCAAACGAGTATCAGATTTAACTATTGAAACAAGCATCATTGCATTATCAAACGGTAAAGCAAATTTCTTACCTTTTTGTGCAATAAATGCTGAGTAAAGTATAAAGCCTGTTTTTGTATCTCCTGTAGAAAAGGTTATTTGTATTTTACTGTTATCAACTAAAATAAAATCATCTTTATCTCGAAATACCGGATTAAATAATCTTACCGCAAATGTAAATTTACGAGTATTTCCCTTGCCATAATAAGTCTCATAATACTTGCCATCAGCTATTCCCAATAAAGAATGCTTTAGCCAAGATATTATACATCTGCGATACTCCAACGGGATTTTGTTTGATTTCAGATTAAAGCTCAAACTGATATTCATAAATTTCACCTCCTTTTACTATTTCTACTAAATCTTAACATATCATTTGCGATTTATCAATACCTTTTCCATTATTATTTTTTATTTTTTATAGATAGGAGTGTGCTTTGATATTCCATAAATTAAAATATATTATTATTATTTTATCAACATTTAAATAAAAATTCAACATATTCCACAAAAATCAGAAAAATATTTACAAATAATTAAAAAAATCCCTGATTTCATTATAAATCAGAGATTTTTTTATAAAGATTTTATTTAAACCATAAGGTTGTAAATTTCAATATATTATCAAATCCACCCCATATATTATCATAAAATATTACTGATAATATACCTACGGATATTATTAAAAACAATATGATATGTTCCATAACTCCCCCTGTTTTAATGAAATGAGATATTATAGGAACTTTAACCTTTATTTTTAATGGATAAAGAAGTTTTACACCATTTGGATTAAATAAATCAAGTATAATATGTGTTAAAATTCCTATACCAATATATGGCGAAATTACTGTCATAGCTAAAAGAAATAACAAACTATGTGTAACTCCCCTATGTTCTATTCTTTTGCTTATAGGTTTAATTTTTCTACCGAATGTTGAACCTGAATGGTCTATATCCGGAAGCATTGAACCTATTGCAATCAATGCTATTTGCGGAGCATTTGCACCTATTAAAAGTGATGTTACGATTCCAGCCGTCAGGTGGGTTTTTCCCGTCATATTGACACCGCCTTTTATTTCATTATTTTGGTAATTATATCATAATTTGTAGAATTTGTAAAATATACAGCTTATTATAGAAAATTTATCTTTAATGTGATAATATTATAATATATTTAATATTGTTGTCCAAAAAAGAGGTGTTTGTTATGTTACAAAACAATACAATCAGAACAATATATAAGTTGTCAGACGAGGATAAAAATCAGGTTATCAAACAATATACATACGAAATAGAACAGGAGAAAATCAGAATAAAGCAGCTTAAAATTAAAGTCGAAAAATCTTATGAATTATCGAAATATATTTCTGCGGGAGGCTATCACAATGTTGCTTTGAATAATAACGGAACTGTCACTTCAACTGGCTATAACAAATTTGGGCAATGTGATATAGAAAATTGGGATAATATGATAGCAATTTGCTGTGGAAATTATCATACGGTTGGTATAAGATTTAATGGGACAGTTTTTTCAACAGGTAATAATTCATATGGTCAATGTGCTGCTGAACACCTTAGGGATATAGTTTATATATCCGCAGGTGATAACCATACGGTTGCCTTAAAAAAAGACGGAACAGTTGCAGCTATTGGAAACAATGGATTTTATCAATGTTGTGTCGATAAATGGAAAAATATTGTATCTGTATCGGCGGGATATAACCATACAGTTGCGTTACAGAGTGACGGAAAAGTATTGGCAACAGGTCGTAACGATAACGGCGAATGTAATGTTAATGATTGGAAAGATATTATAATGATATCAGCAGGTGGGGGCCATACAGTGGCTTTGAAATCAGACGGAACAGTATTGGCTGTGGGTGATAATGAATTTGGTCAATGTAATGTAAATGATTGGAAAGATATTATAATGATATCAGCAGGTACAAATCATACAGTAGCTTTAAAATCAAACGGAACGGTATTAGCCACTGGTAAAAATGAATTCGGTCAATGTAATGTTGGTGCTTTTAGGAATATTATAGCAATATCAGCGGGAGGACTGCACACTATTGCTTTAAAATGTAACGGAACTCTTATTGCTGTCGGATATAATGAACAAGGTCAATGTAATATCGATAATATTAATAATATTCCTACCGATAAAATTTCCAGAATAAAAAAGCCAAGTTTACCACATATATTAGCCGGCCATTATCATACAGCCGTATTAACTAAAAACGGTACCGTTATCGCAGAGGGCAGGAATGACGATAATCAATGCAATACACAATATTGGAGAGATATAGTCGATATAGCAATAGGAAGTAATCATACTGTGGGATTAAAGTCAGACGGAACAGTGGTTGCCGTAGGAAATAATGCTTATGGTCAATGCAATACACAATATTGGACAGATATAATATCAATATCAGCCGGTAATTATCATACAGTAGGTTTAAAATCAGATGGTACGGTAGTTGCCGTGGGCAGTAATGGGAGAGGTCAATGTGATGTGGGCAGATGGAATAACATTTTATCTTTATCAGCAAGAAGCTCTATAACCGTTGGTGTAAAAGTAGGCGGAATAATAATTACCGCAGGCAGTATTAATCCTTGATTTAGGAATAAATTACTAATGTATATAGTGGGTGAAAATTATGTTGGGATTTGACAGTGAAAAAGGACTTTTTCATTTTGTATTTGCAAATGAAGATGATAATTACTATTCAGATACCTTTATAAAATTAAATATGCGTTCCTATTTATATTATGAATTAAGAAAAAGAGGATACGAATATATATATTTCTTTGGAGACGAGCATACACAATATAAAATAGTTGGTGCAACCGATGAAGCCAACAGATTATACAATAAATATTCTCAAAGAGATAATAAAAATTCATTTCTGAAAATTTTCGGAAAAAGGAGAAATGAAGATAATTTTAGCCTTGCATTATATCAAATTATACAAATACTAAATAAGGAAAAACAAATTGCCGTTATATTCTCAATAGATACATTTAACGAAATTTCAAATTATCCTAATATAATAAACGAATTGAAAACAATCGAAAATAAAAATTCGAAATCTAATTATATGCATATTATTTTGATACAATCACCTGTTATAACAAATGATGTAAGATTAAAATACTTTATTGACAATAAAAGTGTATTTCGCTCAGAATTATTCCCTGATATACAAAGGATATTTAATAAATCACAAAATTTTCATATATATGATGAATTAAAAAATGAAATGGGCGACAGAGTTTTATTTTTAAATAGACTTGATTACGACAGTATTCGTTCAATGATTTGTAATTTTATGCTAAAAAGGGAATTATCATTAAATGACAATGAATTATCCAAAATAGATGATTATACAGATTTTATATATGCTTGTTATAATTCAAAATTTTTTAGAGAAGATATGGGTGGACTTTTACCAAAAAATCCAAAAAGAATGTTATTGGATATTGAAAACGAACTAAAAGACAGAAATACTAAAATTCAAATAGAAAATAAAATAAAGATACTAAAAGATAAATATAATAACTCTAAATCTTTGAAATTATGTATTTTATCAGAGGGATATAAATTTGATTTATTACCACAATTTATCTCGTACGCAAATAACCCTGATGTGATAAAGGCAAATAGGATTTACGACATTTTCTCCCACAATATAACCGAAAATAATATTAAAACAAGAGATATAAAATATAAATTGCTCAATATAATTGAACAGTTAGAAAAACCATACATCAATATTGTAGATTATGAATGTCCATTAAATCAATATCTGGATTTTGCAGCAAAAGCGTGTGACCACAACGGAAAGGTTGATATATTTACTCTTGAAAAATCAATTAATGCAATTAAATATTCTATAAACAGGCTTTTTTCTATTACCATTTCCGAAAGTGAACAAGATGCTTTAAATTATGAAAATAATAGTCGCAATATGAAAAGTTATTATTTTGATATGTACTCAAGTATTTTAAGAATGTCTTGGGAACTGTTTGATATAGAAAATAAATATAATACAATTAATATCAGAATTTCAGATTTGAAAAAGGAATTGAACATAGCTGTACAAGAAGAAAAAAAGTTTGAAATTATGCACAGTTCAGCAGCAAAAGATATAAAAAATTTATATTCGGGTGTGAATATATCAAGCAGCGTTGCCGAATTAAGCATTAAACAAAGTATTGTCACCGATTTAGAGAAAAGTATTCGTAATGCAGAAAGTACAAAAACTATGTTAGAGCAGTATCGTGATGCTCTCAAAAAAAATATTATTGATATAGAAAATATGATAGAAAATAACTTTGCTGAAAATGTTGACACGATACAAAGAGATATGTCTAATTTTGTGATAATGGCAAAACAAAAGCTGCGTGATAATGATGCAAAATTGCGTGAAATCCAAGACAAAAAAATAGAAATTGATGCTGTAATGGATTTGGGAAAACAAATGCAATACGACCGTATAATAGATAATGCTATATATGACAGTACCGCAAATAATAACGATAATGATATGGAAGAAGAAACATTGAACGAGGTGTATTTAAATGGTTAATATAGGAGTTGATTTTGGAAGTACTTATACGCTTATATCAGTATATAGAAATGATATGAATGTACTTGAAACAATAAATCTGGACCAAGGCAGTCCATATATTCCGTCTGTGGTAGCTTTTGATAGTAATAATAATTTTGAAATCGGCAGAGCCGGCAAAAATCGAACCGGTAAAAAAGGTGTTAAAATTTATAAGACTTTTAAAATGGTATTAACAGAAAATATCGACAGTAAACAATTAGCTTTAAGGGGTTTTGACAGTATAAATACACCTGTTAAGATAACATCTCTTTTCTTAGAAAATATACTTAAAAAACTTCTTGACAGTATGCACGAAGATAAAATAGGTAAACTTGTTATAGGTATTCCGGAAATATGGAGTAACAGCAAAAAGTATTTTGACGGAAAAGAAGTTTTAAAAAATATCTGTAAAAACTTTAATTTTGTTGATAATGTTCAGGTGGTAAGTGAACCGGCTGCCGCAAGTGCATACTTTGCATATAATTTCTATATGAAAGAAAAAAGAAATTTTAACGGTAATATTTTACTGATAGATTATGGCGGCGGTACACTGGATATAACTTTAACAAATGTTTCCGGTGATAAGCTAAAGGATAATGTGGAAATAAAAGTTTTAAGCCGCACAGGTGTAGGCGAAAATGAAGAAGGCAAAATCGGTCAAGCCGGTGTTGCTTTTATGGAAACGGTAATGGAAAAATCTATTCTGAAAAATGAAAGTTTCAAAGATTGTAAATCTATAAAATATGATGAAAAATTTTATAAGGCAGTAGATGATTTGGAAAGTGAACTGCAAACTCGTACTGAACCCATTGAATTTAACTTTTCGGTGTATGGTCAGGATATCGAAAAATTAAATGATATGGAGTTTACTACTATTGAATATATGTCGTATGAAATAGTAGTCACTTATGGAACATTATTAAGCGTATATAATAGTATTATTTATGATACTGTTGATAATCAGTTAAACAAAATGATTAATTATATGGTTAATGAAAATATAAATTATAAAAATGGTGAAGGCGACAAATTCAAAATTGCCTTGGCAGGCGGATTTGGAAATTTTTATTTAGTTAAAAAACAAATATATGATAAATTTGCCATAGGTACAAACGACAGACGCACAACCGGTATAGTAAAAAATGAATCCGATTGTATAAAGGCTATCTCATTGGGAACGGCATTATTAGCAAATAATATAATTAATATTATAAATACAGCAGATTTTTCAATCGGAATATATTCTTATTTATCTAATAAATTATATTATAACTATGCCATAAAGTATAAACAAAAAATTGAGTTTGAAAAAGTTTATTATTTAACGGACAGTAACACAGATAAATTAATTTTCAAATCTTTGTCGGGAGGAATAGAAAAATTTATTGTAAATTTTAGTCTTGACGACGATTTTGCAAAAGAAGCAACACCAAAAAAGGAATTTATTAATAAGTTAAAAAATATAACAAAAAGTAAACATAAGACTTTTGCAATTGGTTTTTCGATGGATACATCTGGTATTATAAGTCTGCATATATGCGACTATAATATTGAAAATGATTCCTTCGACAACTGCGAAAGAGTTATTGAATTAGCAAAATTTAATGATTTATTTGATGAAAAAACATTTAAGGGAGTGAATATAAATGAAGTTTGACAGGACAATTACAACCCTTAATATTTTAAATAAAAAACACGATATAACTATCTTAGATACTATAAATATATTCTTCGATATTTGCGAAGATATACGAGCTGAAGATAAAAGTATTGCCACCTTACAAACCGGTGAAATTAAAGATTTTATTATTAAATTATCTTGGTTTGGTCAGACCTTTTTGCAAATTCAAAAGATTAATCGTGATAAAATTTACGGTTTACCGAAGATGGCTGAAATGTTTCATAGTATCCGCTCTGAAATTGAATGTACGGAAAAAAAATTATCAGAAGTCGAAAATTCAATTATTAAAAATAACAAAATTGAAGAACAGCTCACTCAAAAATTACAAGAACTAAAAAATGCCAAAGAAAAAGAAAATGAAACTTTACAAAAATGCGATACTATAAAAAAATCAATAGCTGAATATGAAAAAATACATATCCCCGATTTAGACAATAAATTAGTTGAATATTCTAAAAAATTAATTAACCTCAAAGAAGAATACGATAAAAAAAGAGTTCAGTTAGTTGAATTGGAACAAAAAATGAATTTTTTAAAAGATAATGTATCAATTCAAAATAAAGAGATATATAATAAAGAACAAGAGCTTTCAAAAAATAGTGTTGCTCTTTCAACTTTGCGAGGCAAGAGTTCCCTTCTGGAAAATAAAATTAATGAAGTAAATTCTGCATATAATCGAGTTAATTCCGAGTTGCAAAATAAAAGAGATGAATTTAATAAAATCAATTCACTTATTCAGGACACAGAAACTCAGATAAACGAACTTATAAATATAAAAATTCCGAATATACAGTCGGAATACAATCAAGCCGAAATTACCTTAAAAAATCAAACAGATATTTATAATGAACAACTTAATAAATTGCAAAATTTAAATGACAATATACAAACATTAGATACAGAAAAACAATTACTCGATAATGAGGTTGCAGACAAAGAAATTAAGGTTGCTGATATAGAAAAGAAAATCTCTAATTTACAATGTGATAAGGCTATTATTGACGATAAAATCGAAAAGTTAGGCATAGAAAAGAAAAATTTAATAAATGAAATACAAATAAAAAGAGAACAACTTAATAATTCCAATGTTCCTACACTAAGTGAAAAACTTAGAGAAACTCAAAATAATATTGAACAAATGCAAAAACAGTCAGCTCTTTTACAACAAGAAATTGATTCTAAAAGTAATGATTTTAACAACCTACAATCAAAATTTAATGAGAAAAATGAAAGTTATAATAAATTGGTTTTTGAATTACAAAATCTAAACGATATAATAAAACAATATGATGAAAAACAGGACTATTTAGTCAAACAAAAAGAAATTAAACAGCGTGAAAAAGATGACTGGATAAATTGGTATAATCAAACGGGTAAAAAATATCAGTATGATATTGATAACCTAAATAAATCCATCAATATATTAACCGATGCTTCCGAGAAACTTTGCAATTCCGGCGAATTAACGGAATTGCTAAAACAAAATTCAGCAGAAAAATTTAATCTATTCAAACAATGTTATAAAGACAGAATATCTGCGATTGAAAAAAGTTTAAAAGAGTACCAGAATAGTTATAATATTATCGTATCCATTATAGAGAGTGAGTGTGGCAATTTGTGAGATGTTTACTTTGTAATAAAAGCATTAACCCTGACATTGCAAAATGTCCTGTTTGTGGATTTCGTGTAATTCATACAACATATAAAAATAATGAAACAAACAACAATGTCTTTAAACAAATAAAAATAGATTATTTGGAATATAAATTGTCCGGTATAAGTGTTGGATTGAAAGTATATGACTATGCCGTCACTGAAAATGATGTCACTATTATTGCCGAAAACGATATAATTTTATGTGAATGTAAAAATTTAAGACCAAATGAAATTATCTGGTTCAATGATATATTTGAAGAAATAATCTCAGACAGAAAATTTGCTCTTTGTGTATTTGTTAAAAAACAGAATGAAAGCAACAGAGTATTTAAAGTCGATATTATGCCTAACAGAAATATAAGTCACAGTAAAATAGGTGTTATATTAGACAACGGCCTAACTTTCAGAATAGTAATCGGAAAAGAAAATGACTATATATCTTCAAGAGCAATTCAATTATTGTAAAAATACTAATAATATGTTATTATTTATTTAGTTAGAGCTTATAAACAATTTTTTATTATCAAGGTGGGATAAATATGGGAATAATGAATATCTTTAAAAATAACAAAAAAGAACAAGAACCTATGTCTATTCAGGAAGCACAAGTCCTTTTATCTGATACCCGTAGCAAAATGCAAAGATTAATTAGTGCTATGGAAATAGTCGATTTTAACGATATCAGAAAAAGAGTTCCCGAAGAAGTAATTTCTACTGCAAGTATGATGGAATATGAAAGAACTTTTAAAATTATTATCAAACGCTTAGGTGAAGAGTCATCTGCTGAATTGGTAAAACTTAATACCGATAGTATAGACGATAATATGTTATATTTTGTACAGCATTTTGAGCAGGAACTCAGAGCAGGTCACAAAGAAACCGCTGAATCATATCTCAATGGCTTAAAATGCGGTGTTGCAGAGGGTCACGCACCTATTCTTTCAAGCGAGGAAAGTAAATCCGTTGATATTATGATGCGACGCAATGAAAAATTAATGAAATATAAGGATATTGCAGACCTTAATGCCAATATTGATAAGCTATGCAAAAGCAGAGATAATTTCCAAAATAAATATAATGAACACAAAGAAAATCTTCGTCTTCTTATGGAAGAAATAGACAAGGAAATGCAAATCAAAAAAAGTGTCGTTGATAGAATTAAGAAAATTGGTATTAAAAATGTCACTTCAATAGATGCAGACGCATATACTATGGTTCAAAAAATGAACAAATCTACCGAAACCCAAAAACAAATGGAAGATTTAAAAAAACAAATCGCTGTATTGGACGGCGAAATCAATACTATGAGAGTTTCAATAGAAAATCTTATTATATTTCTTTCTGATATTGACCTAAAGGTTGAGGACGAAGTTTTTGAAAGAATGGAAGAATATCGAAAAAATCACGATAGAATAACAAGAGGTATTATGGAAAATACAAGAAGGTTTGAACAATATAGTGAAAAAATCCATAATGCTATGGAGCAGATATTCTCAGACCCAAAACTCATTGATGATATGATTAGAAAAACTATTGAGTTTGAGGAAACCCAAAGAAGATTGAAACAACAACAGGAAGAAGAAGCCGAAGGTATGAAAAATTATCAAGAATATCTTGCTAATCAGGAAAATCAAGAAAATGAACAAAGACAAATACTTAATAATTAACAAATGTGGAGGTATTTAATATGAATTTTTCCTTTTTTAATAAAAACAAAGAAAGTCAGGAAGATAAAGAAAAAAAGAAACAAGAACAAAAAATTGAAAAAGAAAAAAAACAACAAAGAGAAGCCCTCGCAAAAGAAAGAAACTTTGATGAGCAGGTATTTGAAATAGGTGTTAAACTAAGAGAACTTAAAACAAGATATAAAGTTATTATTGAACGCAAACTTAGAATGATAAGACATAATCGTGAAATCAATAAGGTTGATAAAGATGCCGAAGAAGGTTTAAAAACAGCCTATTATTCATTGATAATGGTTGAAAGAGCTCAGGAAAAATTAGTTCAAATTGCTGATGACAGAGAATTATGTAAAGCTATGAACGATATGAGCTCAGTATTCAAAATGATGAATGGTCTTTCAAAACCATCTCAAAAAATAAACGACATTATCCTTAAAATGCGTATTGAAAGAATGGAGGGCAAATCCGTCAACAACAGCGAACGAATCGAAGAACAAGAAAAAATGATGAAGGATAGTTTAAAGCCTGTCGATAAAATAGTATCTGATGAAATCATTGAAAAACTTATTAACGGTACATCATTACAGGATTGCTTGGATTATCAGGAGGGAGTTAAAATATCGCCCGAAACCGTTGAAGAAGTTGCTATAAAGGCTTTTGAAGATGATGATAAATTAGGAGGAACTTCTCACGAAATCTCTGACGAGGAAATGATTGAGGCTATGAACAGTTGGAGTGATATGATGAACTAACATTAGGGATAGGAGAATATATATTATGGAGCATAACGATTACATAAACAGAATGGCTGAAAAAGAAAATCTATATAGGGCTTATATGAAAAAGGCTGACTCAATATATGAGTTTAATAATTTTAAACCAACAAAAGAAGAATGTGCATATCTTCAAAAAGCTGTAATGCTATGTTACGAAATGGCACAAATCAGTCTTGGAGAAGAAAAAGCCTATCAGGAACGCAGAGTTAAAGAATTAAATCAAAGAATAAAAGAAGTTGTTCGTGTTGTTGACCCTGAAAGATATAAGCGACTTCAAGACGAAGCTAATGCCAGAGCCGCACAAAAAAATGGAACTAACAATAATAGTTCAAAAGACACTATCTCAAACGAAAATATTAACAAAAATAAAGACGGTTCAAAAAAAGACCCATTAGATGATACTGTGGAAACTTGGTTCAAAGAAGCTCCAAAACATTCATTTGATGATGTTTCCGGTATGAATGAGTTAAAAGAAAAACTTAAAGAATGTATAACAGATTCTAAACTTAATAAAATAAGAGATTTTCTGAAAATTAAAAAATTACATTCATATTTCTTTATAGGCCCTCCCGGCTGTGGAAAAACTTATATAATTGAAGCATTTGCACACGAACTTATGGATAAAGATTATAAATTTATATCATTAGTCGGTTCGGATATATTAAGCCGTTTTGTCGGCGAAGCGGAAAAAATAGTTACAAGAATTTTTGAAGAAGCAGAAAAAAATTCTCCTTGTCTTATATTTATTGATGAAGTTGATGGTGTTTGTAAAAACCGTTCTTTACCACATTTGCCGGAATATGCTGCGTCTATTACAACATCATTTTTAACAGGTTATAACAGAATAAATAACTCGGATAAACCTATTATATTTATTGGTGCTACTAACTATCCTAAACAGGTCGACAACGCTATGCTTGATAGAGTTGAAATTTTGAGAGTACCTTTTCCGGATAAGGAGGCAAGAATATTCTCCTTTGAAAAACATTTTTCAAAAATACTCGGCTTAGATGACGGATTTACATATTCCGATATGGCTGACGCAACCGATAAATACAACTATCGTGATATAGATAGATTGGTTACAACTATCAAAAATAATATTCTTAAAGAGGTAATGGAAAAATATATTGATGAAGATAGAGCAGTTGAAGCATTAAAATCAAAAGAATATAAATTGAGGCGAGATATATTTGAAAAATCTCAGTCGGAATGTTTACCAACACCTAAGGAAGATATTATTCGTGAACTTGACGAATGGGAAGATTCCTTTACTAAATCTAAGGATATGTAAACAGCAGGTGCATTGAATGGATAAATTATATAATCAATATGAAAGTAAAGCACCTGATATAGATTTAAATTTGATTTGTGGCTGCGAATATTGGAAAAATCTTTTTAACGGCTGCTTACGAAAAAATGATGACGGTCTTTATATACAAGGTTCTAATGCATTTTTATTTTACGGTGACGCCGGAAACGGTAAAACCATCCTTGCAAATGCTTTTGCTAAAATTTGTACCGATATAGGATACCGTTTTATAAAAATCTACGGTGATGATTTTATTTTAAATTCCGATAAAGATACGGCCGATAAAATTAAAATCTTTTTTGATGAAATAGAAAAAGACTGTGAATTTGAGGATATATCAGGGTTTTGTATATTTGTAAATGATATTTCTGAATTAGTAAAATTAAATCTGTCTGTAAGAGCATTATCAAGAGCATTACAGAAAATTACAGATAATGATAATATTAAGTGCATAATAATATTAACAACGGAATATGTTGACGATATTCCAAATTGTCTATTAAAATCAATACTTCCCTGTCATATTGATGTGCCAAATCATAAGGAAAGAAAACAATTTTTTGAAAGATTTTTTTCAAACACACCTATTGATTTTTCTGACAAATACGAGTTTATGGCTAAGATGACTGAGGGTTTTAATTACAGTAAATTAGAAAAAATTTTCAGAATATCGCAAATACTTTTGAACAGAGAACCACACAACGACATCTTTGCCGAAAGATATAAACTTACTAAAAGTATGTTTACAAATATTATTAAACAGTTGGAAATACCGGATAAAAAAGCTGCAAATGATAATGATACGGCAAACGAACAGCTTACTAATATAATGAATATGCTTGGCAGAACAAATTTAAATATACCACAAGATGCAATTAATACACAAACTAACAATAATGAAAATCATAATGTTGTTGAAGAAATTGATGATATTACATCTTGGCGAAACAGTATAAATTTTGATAATTTATAATATATAAAATAAAAAGAGTATATTTCATAAAATATACTCTTTTTATTTAGGGTGTACATATTATTATACTTATGATATAATAATGTTTGTGTCTTGCGAATGGAGAGTGATAAGTCTTGGCAAACAGCATTGCCCAATGGTTTGCTGATAATTTACAACAGTATATACCAGTAGAATTGATTTTATTTATAATGTCTATTTCTCCTATAATGGAGCTTAGGGGAAGTATGATAGTAGCATCTATATTAAATGTTAATATAATAAAATCAATTACAATATGTTTTATAGCTAATATAATACCTGTTCCTTTTGTAATAATATTTGCTAATAAAATATTTCAGAAACTTAAAAATACAAGAATTAAAAAATTTATTATAAAAACTGAACAAAAAGTTATGTCTAAAAAACATATAATAGATAAGTACGGATTTATTGGATTGATGATTATTACAGGACTAATACTTCCCGGTATGGGTGCTTGGACAGCTTCAATTATTGCCGGACTTCTGAAAATTCCACCCCGTAAAGCATTTTTTCCTATATTCATAGGCTTAATTTTGTGTGTAGTACTTATGACATTCATATCATACATAATACCAAATCTTATTGCCAATTCTATATGATTTTTTACTTAAAAATAAATTTTAAAAGATACACAAATATGCTTTACTATCACCTTGATATTAATTACCAAATAATCAATATCAGGGGATTTTTTAACTTGAATATTAATAAAATTTATGATAAAATCCGGACAATATTAAATATTGGTCTAAAACCCCTGAATTTATAACTTATATGCAAGAACATAATGAATAAATAAAAAATACAAGGTTTATTATAAAAAACCTTGTATTTTTTTATTTTGTAAAATTTAACTCAAAAATTTTATAAATTTTTTTGCAATAAAATCGCTCAAAAACTCAACTAAAAAATAAAATATTATTGATAAAACTATCAACATTACCAATGATAATATAAACGAAATAAGAGAGGCTGAACAATAAGAATTAACATCTTTATAAAATCTTAAAAATATTGCTGCGGAAAATGACATTATAAGCGGAACACTTATTAAATACATACTATAAGAAATATTGCCGAATAAACTCATAATCTTTAAACTAAAAAATTTACATAAAGGTCCTATATAATATATTCCTATTACAATTAATCCAGCACCTAATATATGATAAAATCTATATTTTGTTATATTCTTGATTAAAAAATCTAACGGATAACTGGTAACCGACTCTAAATCCGTTGGATAACCCCCTAAATATAAACCTAATATCAGACATATTACTCCAATAATACCAAATTTTTTATTGTCAAACTTCGCAATTACATATGCTATTATTGTTCCTATTACAAAACAAAGGTAAAAACTGTCTGCAATACAATATGCAACAGCTACAAAAATATATATAATTAGAACTTTTTTATTTTTATTCCAAGATAATATACCAAGAATATACGACAAAAATGAACCAAAAAATATATATCTCAACAAACTAAATGAAATCGAAAATGTTGTATCCCCCTCAAACCAATCTGATATAAATGCCGTCTTAAAAATATCCTTAAATGTCGGTAACTCTCCATAAAACCCATAAGATGAGTATGTAGTTTGTGCAAATGTATGACCTGCAAAAAGCATTTCTCTCCACATAAAAAATATTATAATTGATAATGTTAATACAGGCAGTACTAATTTTATATATCTTTTTATTATAACATCAGATAAAATTTCTTTTTTTTCAGCAGAAAATATTTTATAACTTAACGATATTCCCGTCAATATACAAAATATACATTGCAAAAAATGTCCGTTAAAAAAAACATTAAAAAACGACTTTGATAAAGCTACATCTATTTCAGATTTTGAATGTGAAAAATCTATGTCACCATTATACATTGCAGGATAAAAAACTTTCAGAAAAAAATAGGAAAATAACAATATTCCAATAATTCCTTTAAAACCGTTAATCCAAGAAGTTTTATTATCATCTTTCAAACCCCAAACACCCCGCCTTACTTTATACTCATATTATTAAGGCACAATTTTCCTGCATTCCATATAATAACGCTTTTCGTATGCCTCGCCCATAGAAAATGTTTTCCTTGGTAAAACACCACCCGCAGCTATCGCCGGAAATAATGTATTTTTATCTATTGAACCTAATTTTATACCGCAATTATTAGTATTATTAGCCAGTGATTTTATGGCACTATCGCCGTGCACATAATCAATTTTAACATCTTTATTATTCTCAATATATATATCCAGAAATTTCTGTAAAACATCAAGCGGCAAACGACCGTTTGTCCCCGTTAATCCCATAGCAAATTCTTCACCACTATGAACAAATGTTATATCATTACCATTATTGTAATCCATACCATTTTCTTTTACATATTTTTTAAACTTATCAATCATATCTTTACTGTCGACATTAAATATTACACGATGTATAGGTTCAAAAATCAGTGCATCGCTATGCAAATTAACAAGTTCAACCAATGCATATCTTGACGGGTGGTTTTCCTGTTCTTCAACAGATAAAGTTGATTTTATATTATTCCAACAAGTTTTTGCAGTTGCCAAAGAATGATTGCCGTCACCAACCGCTAAGAAAAATCCATCATTATTTTGTATTCTGTCCTCTTGCATTTGGGCAATTAAATCATTCAACTTTTGTGCATTTTCTCCGCATATTGCATAGCCCTTCAAGGTACCGCCATTCATCATTAATTCTATATCATACAATAACTCAAATTCTTTTTTTCTTTCATACAACGGTTCAATCAATTCTCTTTTTGCGTCATCAATCAGAAGCATAATATGTGGACTTTCAAGAATTGCACCTTCTCTGATATGAACTCTTGGAGGTATTCTCGATTGTATAGTTCCCTCAGTAGCTCTAACCAACGCTTTTGTCCCAATCTTAAAATCATAGCTTTCCAAATCTAAAATTCCTACAAGTCCCAAGCGTTTTCCTGATGATGTTGTTCTTTCAACCAAAACAAAGCCATCTTTTATTCTTGGCTGTAAGATATTCTCAGAGATATATTTTTTCATATATTCCTGTATTTTTGCAATACGCTTATCACCTTCACCTAAGTACACTTCCGGATAAATAATATTGAGGGTAGACGGTTTATCTCCAACTATATTTTCCACCGTATGCCAGTATTCAGGTTGGCTTGTATATTGGTCACAGGCTACAACCGACCATTTATCCGCTTCAATATCTTTATTGGGCAGCCATATCTCACCGGATTTAAAACATAAATTCATTGACTTTCACCCCTAAAATTCATTTATTTAACCTATTATACAATATTATATCCATTTTTTCAACCATTTTAGCCTTTAAGGGAGTGACTTAAATGTGTGTTTTTATTGGTTTGCGGCATTGCTCGCACCCCGTTAAAAGAACCTTTTCTCAAAAAAGTTCCTCTTAACAGTCCCATAGCAGCCCCCATTTATAATTTATAAAAATAGGGTGATAAGATAACTTATCACCCTAATAATTATTATATATTAAATTAATTCAATAACAGCCATTTCAGCAGCATCACCACGGCGTGGTCCGAGCTTTGTAATGCGAGTATAACCACTTGTTTTACCGCTTTCAGCATATTTAGGTGCTATCTCCTTGAAGAGCTTGTAGACAACATCTTTTTTAGTAATAAAGCCAAGTGCTAAACGCTTATTATAAACATTGTCTTCTTTGGCGATTGTTATAAATTTTTCTGTCAAAGCACTAACTTCTTTGGCACGAGTTACTGTTGTTTCTATTTTACCGTTCTCTAATAGAAAAGTAACCATACCTCTGAGCATAGCATTTCTATGAGCAGTATCTCTGCCGAGCTTTCTTGTTCCTGGCATCGAAAATTCACTCCTTTTTACCTTGATTAAAGTATAAAGAGGTTTTATTCTTCCTCTTTTTGTAAACTAAATCCTAAAGTTTGTAGCTTATATGCTACTTCCTCTAATGACTTACGACCTAAATTACGCACCTTCATCATTTCGTCTTCTGACTTATTGATAAGGTCTTCAACAGTATTAATACCTGCTCTTTTCAGACAATTAAAGGAACGGACTGATAAGTCTAAATCCTCTATTGTCATTTCAAGTACCTTTTCTTTGCCCTTATCGTCCTTTTCAACCATAACCTCAGCACTCATACCCTTATCGGATAAATTTACAAAAAGATTGAGATGTTCGGTAAGAACTTTGGCAGCAAGAGAGGTAGCCTCTTGAGCATTGATTACACCATTTGTCCACACATCGAGTGTAAGTTTGTCATAGTCGGTAATTTGACCAACACGGGTATTTTCTACTGTATAGTTGACTTTTTTAACAGGAGTATAAATAGAGTCAACAGGCAATACACCGATTACTCCATTTAATTTTTCACTCTTGTTGCGTTCAGCAGAAACATATCCTCTGCCCCTGTCAAGAGTAATTTCCATATTCAACTTAGCGTTCTCACCCAGCGTAGCAATATGAAGATCTGGATCAAGTATCTCTACTTCGCTATCACATTTTATAGATTTTGCGGTAACTTTACAAGGTCCTTCTGCGTGAATTTCTACTGTTTTAGGTCCGGAACAATGTAATTTCGCTGTTAAACGCTTCATATTAAGTATAATTTCTGTTACATCTTCTTTAACACCCGCAATTGTAGAAAACTCGTGTACTACACCGTCTATTTTAACAGAAGTAACCGCAACACCCTCTAATGATGAGAGTAAAACTCTCCTGAGGCTGTTGCCTAAGGTATTGCCAAAGCCACGCTCGAGTGGCTCAACAACAAACTTACCATATCTACTGTCTTCTGATAGCTCAACAGTTTCTATTCTTGGTCTTTCTATTTCGTTCATTCAGCAAACCTCCTGTATGAATTGAAAACACTTGACTAAGTGTAACAATATTCGTATCCTGCCTTTAAAACGTGGATTACTTGGAGTACAACTCGACGATGAGATGCTCTTCAACCGGAAAGTCTATGTCTTCTCTTGTTGGCATAGCTATTACTTTACCTCCAAAAGCATCAGGTGTTTTTTCGAGCCACTTTGGCAATATAACTGCCGGAGCATCTGTAAGAGATTTAAATCTTGTAGTTGAACGGCTCTTTTCGCTAACTTCAATAACATCACCAAGTTTAATTAAGTATGAAGGAATATTTACCTTCTTACCATTTACTGTAAAATGCGAATGACTAACGAGTTGTCTTGCTTCTCTTCTTGTATTGGCAAGACCGAGTCTAAATACTACATTATCGAGTCTTCTTTCTATTGTTGTAAGGAGAACCTCACCTGTTTTACCTTCAGCCTTAGCAGCCTTATCGTAATACATTCTGAATTGTTTTTCCATTATACCATAGATAAATTTTACTTTTTGTTTTTCTGTGAGCTGCATAGCATACTCACTCTTTTTTCTTTTTGCACCGTTGCCTGGGTCTTTTACAGAAGTTTTCTTTGAATAACCCATTACTGCTGGTGATATGCCAAGAGTTCTGCAACGTTTAGCAATAGGTTGCATATTTTTAGCCATTAGAAATTTCCCTCCTTATAATTATGACTATACACGCCTTCTCTTTGGAGGACGGCATCCGTTATGTGGAATAGGAGTAACATCTTTAATCATATTCACTTCAAGACCTGCTGACTGCAAAGCACGAATTGCTGCTTCACGACCTGCTCCCGGTCCTTTTACATAAACTTCAACTGATTTCATACCGTGCTCCATTGCTGCCTTAGCGGCTGTTTCTGCCGCTGATTGTGCTGCAAAAGGAGTTGATTTTCTTGAACCTCTAAATCCGAGTTCACCGGCACTTGCCCAAGAAACAGCGTTACCCTGTACATCTGTAATAGTAACTATTGTATTATTAAATGTGGATTGAATATGAGCTGCTCCACGTTCTATATTTTTACGCTCACGGCGTCTACGCACTGCGGTAGTTTTCTTACCGCCCTTTGGTGCTGCCATCAAATACCCCTCCTTGATTATTTCTTCTTATTAGCCATAGTCTTTCTAGGACCTTTACGAGTACGGGCATTAGTCTTTGACCTTTGTCCTCTTACCGGAAGACTCTTACGGTGACGAACACCTCTGTAACAACCGATTTCGATAAGTCTCTTTATATCCATAGCTATATCACGTTTAAGGTCACCCTCAACACGACAGTTATGGTCTATATAATCTCTTAATTTAGCTACATCATCTTCTGTTAAATCTCTTACACGGGTATCAGGATTTAAACCTGTTGCCGCAATAATATCAGTAGCTGTTTTACGACCAATACCATAGATATAAGTCAAACCGATTTCTATTCTTTTATCTCTTGGTAGGTCAACACCTGCTATACGTGCCATTTAATCGCACCTCCTATTTGATTTACGCCATTAACCTTGGCGTTGCTTATGCTTAGGGTTTTCGCAGATAACCATAATCTTACCCTTACGCTTAATAACCTTACACTTTTCGCAAATTTTCTTGACAGAAGGTCTCACTTTCATTATATATGCCTCCTAACTTAAAATGCCTTATGGCTTTCTTATTTACTTCGCCACGTTATACGCCCACGAGTTAAATCATAAGGTGACATTTCGACCGTAACCTTATCACCAGGCAAAATTCTAATGTAATTCATTCTTAACTTACCTGATATATGAGCTAAAATGGTATGTCCATTTTGTAACTCTACCATAAACTGAGCATTTGGCAAAGCCTCTGTAACTGTACCTTCGATTTCAATTACATCTTGTTTAGACAAAACAATACCTCCTTAAACGGAAGAAGACTCCTAAGCAGAGTACTGCCTTAGAGCATTGTGAATTCTTTTGTTATTTTCTAATATGTCATCAGATAATACAGTATTGGTTACTGCAAGATGTCTGGAATTTTTTTTCTTAGGTTTTTCCAATTTATGCAATACACCATCTGCTATTGTAACATATTTTTCATCACAATGCAATACTACAAAAAAATTTCTTTTATCTCTGCCTGCAAGTGATTTTACCACTTGTCCTCTCATAAAATCCATAAAATCTACCTTTTTAACTATACACTTTTTAGTCGCAAAGTGTAAGAATTATCGGACCATTTTGGGTTATTGCAATCGTATGCTCAAAATGAGCAGCGAGCTTACCATCTGCTGTTACAGTAGTCCATTCATCTTTTAAAATATTTACTTTATGAGTACCGGCATTTACCATAGGTTCTATTGCGATTACCATACCCGGTAAAAGTCTTGTACCCCTGCCCGCCGTACCATAGTTTGGAACAGCAGGGTCTTCGTGAAGTTTCGCCCCTACGCCGTGGCCTGTAAAATCTCGTACCACCGCGTAACCGCGTTCTTCAACATACCTTTGAACTGTACTGCCTATGTCGCCAATTCTTGCACCGACAACGGCAGCCTTTATACCTTCAAAAAGGCTTTCTTTTGTAGCGTCCATAAGAGCCTGAGCCTCATCACTGACTTTTCCGCAAGGGAATGTCCAAGCGTTATCCCCGTGAAATCCATTATAATAAGCCCCTACATCTATGCTGACTATGTCGCCTTCTTTTAGTATAATTTTTTTGCTTGGTATGCCGTGTATGACCACATTATTTACGGAAATACAAGCACTTGCAGGAAAACCGCCGTATCCAAGGAAGGAAGGCTTTGCACCTTCCCCCTCTATATACTTACGGACAATAGTATCGATTTCATATGTTGAAACACCCGGTTCAACTGCCTGACCTGCTAAGCGTAATGCTCTCGCAGATATTCTACCTGCATCTCTCATTGCTGAAATTTCACGAGCAGTTTTTAATACTATCATAATTTTACGCCTCTAATGCTTGTAATACTAACTTTGTAGTATCTTGAACTTCATCTTGACCATATACTATTACTAATTTATTTTGTTTTTCATAGTATGCTTTTAATGGTTCTGTTTCTTTATGATAAACTTCAAGACGAGATAAGACTGTATCTGGGTGGTCATCTTTGCGTTGAACAAGGGTGCCGTTACATTTGTCGCACTTGCCATCAACCTTTGGAGCTTTATATTCCAAGTGATAACTTGCACCGCAATCTTCACACACACGGCGTCCGGATAATCTTTTAACTATGCTTTCGTCGGTAACTTCTATATCTATTACCTTATCGATAACAACGCCCATTTTATCCAGAGCCTCAGCCTGAGGAATGGTTCTTGGGAAACCATCAAGAATAAATCCGTTTTCACAGTCACCCTTAGCAAGTCTTTCTTTAATTATGCCAATAACAACCTCGTCAGGAACAAGACTGCCTGCCTCAATAAAAGACTTTGCTTTTAATCCCATCTCAGTACCGCTTTTCAACGCTTCGCGAATTATATTACCTGTTGAAATTGTAGGAATAGATAAACGCTCACAAATAATTTCTGCTTGCGTACCTTTTCCTGCCCCAGGAGCACCTAAAAGAATTATATTCATAATTTAAACTCCTATCTTTAATTATTAATCAAGAAATCCCTTATAATGACGCATCATTATTTGTGATTCTAACTGCTTAACTGTTTCAAGTGAAACACCAACTAAAATGATAATCGAAGTACCGCCCATTGTTAATGAACCCATACCCGTAATTTTACCATAAATAAGCGGAACTAAAGCAATAACCGCAAGGAATATAGCACCAATAAATGTAATTTTTGAGATAATCTTTGAAATAAATTCAATAGTAGGCTTACCCGGTCTTATACCCGGAATTGTACCATTATTTTGTTTAAGATTATTTGCCATTTCGATTGGATTATATTGTATTGTTACATAGAAATAAGCAAAACCAATAATTAACAAGAAGTAAAGAACCATATATACCCAACCACCTATTGCAAGTGTATCAAGTACACTTTTCCAGAAGCCGGTTGGTGTTACAAACAACTGAATTGTACTTGGTATCGAAAGTATTGACGATGCAAAGATAATAGGCATAACGCCTGTCAAGCCAACTTTAATCGGTAAATGACTGCTTTGACCGCCATACATTTTTCTGCCAACGACTCTCTTAGCATATTGAATAGGGATTCTGCGTTCTGCATCATTCATAAAGCAGATTAACCATATAATAGCTATAAAGAGTACTACAAATAATGGAACTGTTATAAAATATTTTCCATAGTTTGATGAATCAGCTACACCCAATTTGATATATTGATATAATTGAGCAATTAAAAGCGGCATTCTCGAAACGATACCTGCAAAAAGCAATATGGAAATACCATTTCCTATACCTTTAACATTAATTTGTTCACCAAGCCACATCATCAAAGCAGTACCTGCTGTAAACGCAAGTATAATAACTGCTCCTACAAATACACCTGTAAATCCGCTTGTATATTTAACGATTGAATCACCGTTATAAGAGCTTCCTCTCAAATACAAATAGTAAGCTGTACCTTGTATCAAACCAAGAATAACAGTTGCATAACGAGTTAATGCACCAAGCTTTTTGCGGCCGGACTCTCCCTCTTTCGCCAGCCTTTCAAGCGGCGGAATAGCTACCGTCAAAAGCTGCATAATAATTGACGCATTAATATACGGTGTAATAGACATTGCAAATATTGTTGCGTTAGAGAACGCACCACCTGACAATGTATTCAAGTATGAAAGCATTGAGCCTGAATCATCTACTGCACCCATTACGCCCCTGAGGGCTTCTATATTTAGAAAAGGTACAGGAATAACTGAACCTACTCTAAATATAATTATTATTAATAAAGTAAATAAAATCTTCTTTCTAAGATCCGGTAATAAAAAGGCGTTCTTGATTGTCTTAAACAACTCAGATCACCTCTACCTTCCCACCTACAGCCTCAATCTTTTCCTTAGCTGACTTAGAGAAAGCAGAAACCTTAACTGTGAGGTTCTTTGTAAGTTTACCGTTGCCTAAAATCTTAATTCCATCGAAAGAATTTTTTACAATACCAGCAGCTGCTAATGCTTCTGTATCAACAACTGCACCATTTTCAAAGGTTTCAAGCTTACCTACATTTATAGCAACGATATTCTTAGCAAATATGTTGTTGAAGCCTCTTTTTGGAATTCGTCTTGCCAAAGGCATTTGACCGCCCTCGAAACCTACACGCATACCTCTGCCAGCTCTTGCTTTCTGACCTTTATGACCTTTACCGGCTGTTTTTCCTTGACCTGAACCGTGACCTCTGCCTATTCTTTTAGGCTCTTTTTTAGAGCCTTCAGCAGGACTAAGTTCGTGCAACTTCATTTTACTGCACCTCCTCTTGCTTACGCTTCGCTAACTTCGATAAGATGACTTATTTTAGCCACCTTGCCTTGAGTGGCAGCGTTATCTGGTTGAACAGTTACATCGCCAATCTTGTGCAAACCGAGAGCCTTAGCGGTAGCAATTTGGTTTTTCTTACAACCAATAAGACTTTTTTTAAGTGTTACTTTAAGTTGTGCCATAATTGCTGCCTCCATTATAATATTTCTTTAACAGACTTGCCACGAATAGCAGCAACTTCTTCTGCCGTTCTAAGACTTGCCAAACCTGCAAGTGTAGCTCTTACTACATTACAAGGATTGTTTGAACGCAAAGCCTTTGTTCTTATATCTTTGATACCAACTGCCTCTACCACTGTACGAACAGGACCTCCGGCAATAACACCTGTACCGGCTGCTGCAGGCTTCATAAGCACCTTACCTGCACCATATATGCCTGTTACCTCGTGAGGAATTGTAGTACCCTTTAAAGCAACTTTAATTAAATTCTTTTTAGCGTCTTCGATACCCTTGCGGATTGCGTCCGGCACTTCACCGGCCTTACCAATACCGAAACCTACGATACCGTTTCCATCGCCTACCACTACAAGAGCAGCAAACTTAAAAATACGACCGCCCTTTACTGTCTTAGAAACACGGTTTATAGCAACTACGCGTTCTTTAAGTTCCAATGTTGATGCGTCAATAATAGCCAAAGTTACTCCTCCTTAATTAGAATTTGAGTCCGCCTTCACGAGCGCCTTCGGCCAATTCCTTGACACGACCGTGGAATATATAACCACCGCGGTCAAATACGACCTCTGTAATACCCATTTTTAAAGCTCTTTCTGCAACGAGCTTACCTACTTTACGAGCAGCATCCTTGTTTCCGCCATAACAATCTATTTCCTTATCAAGTGATGATGCTGATACAAGAGTTGTACCCTTAACATCATCAATAACTTGTGCATAGATATTCTTTGCGGAGCGGAAAACATTAAGGCGAGGACGCTCTTGTGTACCATTAACCTTGCCGCGAACTCTTTTATGGCGGCTAAGTCTGGCCTTATTTGTATCGGCCTTGCTTACCATAGCTTATTCACTCCTTAATTATTTCTTACCGCCCTTACCGGTCTTACCTTCCTTACGGCGGATAACTTCATCAGCGTACTTAATACCTTTGCCCTTATATGGCTCCGGCGGACGCTTCTCACGAACCTCGGCGGCAAACTGACCAACCTTTTGTTTATCAGCACCTAATATAATAATTTTGTTTGGATTTGGCACTTCAATTTTAATGTCATCTGTATCAGACATTATTACTTGATGTGAATAACCAAGATTCATAACGAGGTCCTTACCTTGTTTTTGCACACGATAACCTACACCGTTTACATCGAGTTCCTTTTTGAAACCGTTTGTAACACCCTCAACCATATTAGCGATAAGTGTGCGGGTTAAACCGTGTAATGAACGATTTTCTTTTTCGTCATCAGGTCTTGTAACAACTATATGATTATCCTCAACGGCAATTTTCATATTTGGGTGAAAACTTTGAGTTAAGGTAGCCTTTGGACCTTTTACTGTTACTACACAGTTGTCAACAGTAACTGTAACACCTGCGGGAATATTTATAGGCTTTCTTCCAATTCGAGACATTTATCGCACCTCCTATTACCAGATATATGCGAGGACTTCGCCACCTACATTTTGTTTACGGGCTTCACGGTCTGTCATAACGCCCTTTGAAGTAGATATTATTGCGATACCTAAGCCCTTCATAACCTTAGGCATATCCTCTACATTGCTATATATACGCAAACCCGGCTTAGAAACTCTCTTTAATCCTGAGATTACAGGAGTTTTGCCCTCACCGTATTTGAGCACAACTTTAATTATACCTTGCTTACCGTCTTCTACTACTGTGAAGTTCTTTATATAACCTTCATCTGCAAGAATTTGTACTATTGCTTTCTTCATATTTGAAGCAGGTATCTCCACAGTATCGTGTTTTGCAGTACTTGCATTACGAATTCTTGTAAGTAAATCTGCGATTGTATCTGTAATTTGCATACTGTTTTACCTCCTTACCAACTAGCTTTCTTTACACCAGGGATTTCGCCTTTATAGGCAAGTTCTCTGAAACAAATACGACAAATTCCGAATTTACGAAGATAAGCGTGTGGTCTGCCACAAATTTTACATCTGTTATACTCACGAGTTGAAAACTTTTGAGTTCTTTGTTGTTTTACTTTCATTGCAGTTTTTGCCACGATAATCCCTCCTTATTTCGCAAACGGAGCACCCATAAGTGTTAACAACTCACGAGCCTCTTCATCAGTTTTTGCAGTAGTTACAAAGCAAATATCCATACCACGAACTTTATCAATCTTATCGTACTCAATTTCCGGGAAGATGAGTTGCTCTTTAACACCCATATTATAATTTCCACGACCATCAAATGCGTTTGGATTAATTCCTCTGAAGTCACGAACTCTTGGAAGAGCCACATTGAAAAATCTATCCATAAATTCATACATTCTGTCGCCTCTAAGCGTTACTTTAACACCGATTGGCATACCCTCACGAAGTTTAAAGTTAGCTACTGATTTTCTTGCACGGCATACAACCGGTTTTTGACCTGTTATAGCAGCAAGATCTCTCATTATAGCATCAATCGCCTTAGAATTATCTCTTGCTTCACCAGCACCTACATTGATAACAATTTTATCGAGTTTTGGTATTTGCATAACGCTTTTGTATGAAAACTTTTTCATAAGAGCAGGTGCTGCATCTTGGTTATAAAATTCTCTTAATCTAGCCATTTTATATCCTCCTTATAGAGCAGCTCCGCACTTTTTACAAATGCGTTCTCTGCGAGTTTTTGTACCATCATTATTTACATTGTGAGCGATTCTCGTTGGTTTGCCGCAGTTTGGACAAACTACTTGAACTTTACAAGCATAAATAGCACTTTCAGCCTTAACTATTCCGCCCTGTTCGCCCATTTTGCGTGGTTTAACGTGTTTTGAAACGATATTGAGTTTCTCAACGATTACCTTACCTTCCTTTGGGCTTACAGCGAGAACCTTGCCCTTTTCGCCACGATCTCTGCCGCTTAAAATTACGACATTATCGCCTGTCTTAATATGCATTTTACTCATAAATAAGCCCTCCATTAAAGTACTTCCGGTGCAAGGCTCAAGATTTTGAGATAATCCTTGTCACGAAGTTCTCTTGCCACAGGTCCAAAAATACGAGTACCCTTTGGATTTTTGTCTTCTCTTATAATTACGGCAGCATTTTCGTCAAATCTGATATATGTTCCGTCGTCACGACGAACACCCTTAGCAGAACGAACTATAACTGCCTTTACTACATCGCCTTTTTTTACAACGCCGCCGGGTGCTGCTTTTTTAACGGAAGCAACCACAACGTCGCCTATATTAGCGTACCTCCTGCCTGTACCGCCAAGAACACGAATACACATAAGTTCTTTTGCACCGGTATTGTCGGCAACCTTGAGGTAAGTCTGTTGTTGTATCACAGTGTGTTCCTCCTTTGCACAAACAAAGCCAAATTATTTAGCTTTCTCTATAATTTCTACAAGACGCCATCTCTTATCTTTTGAGAGGGGACGGGTCTCCATAATGCGAACGCTATCGCCTATTGAACATTCGTTGTTTTCATCGTGTACTTTTAATTTAATAGTACGCTTAACGATTTTATTGTAGAGCTTGTGCCTTACACTGTCTTCAATAGCGACTACAACGGTTTTATCCATCTTATCGCTTATAACTCTACCTACTTTTACTTTACGCATATTTCTATCGCTCACTGAATATTCCTCCCTTTCAATTATGCGTTAGCTTGGAGTTCATATTGGCGTAATATTGTTTGAACTCTTGCAATATCCTTTTTAACGGCACTTATACGCATAGGGTTATCCAGTTGATTTATAGCAAGTTGAAAACGAAGGTTGAAAAGCTCTTCTTTGAGGGCTTTGAGCTTAGTTTCAAGTTCTTCAACTGACAAATCTCTTAATTCCGAAGCCTTCATTATTGCTCAACCTCCTCTTTCTTAACGAACTTGCATTTAATTGGCAGCTTGTTAGCAGCGAGGCGGAAAGCCTCTCTTGCTGTTTCTTCCGGAACACCGGCGATTTCAAACATTACTCTGCCCGGCTTAACAACAGCAACCCAATACTCCGGTGAACCTTTACCTGAACCCATTCGAGTTTCGGCAGGTTTTTCTGTAATTGGCTTGTCCGGGAAAATCTTTATCCATACTTTACCGAATCTTTTGCAATAACGAGTCATAGCAATACGGGCAGCCTCTATTTGTCTTGAAGTAATCCAAGACGGTTCAAGGGCTTGAAGACCGAAATCGCCGTAAGTAACTTTGTTACCTCTTGAAGCCTTACCTGTTAAACGGCCTCTGTGAACTCTACGGTATTTAACACGTTTTGGTAACAGCATTATTTACTGCCTCCTTCCTTGCGAGGTTTACGATTATCTTGAAGAACCTCACCTTTATAGAGCCAAACTTTAACACCTATACGACCATAAGTTGTTGCAGCCTCTGCAAAACCGTAGTCAATGTCTGCTCTGATTGTTTGTAGAGGGATAGTACCCTCGTGATATTGTTCAGTTCTTGCGATTTCTGCACCACCAAGACGACCTGAACATTGAGTTTTTATACCTTTTGCACCGAGTTTCATAGCTCTGCCGATACATTGTTTCATTGCTCTGCGGAAAGAAATTCTCTTTTCAAGTTGTTGAGCAATATTTTCTGCAACGAGCTGTGCATTTAAATCAGGAGACTTAACTTCTACTATATTGATAACAACAGGCTTTTTAACCATAGCTTCACATTTAGCCTTTAATTTATCAATTTCGCTGCCACCCTTACCAATTACCATACCCGGTTTTGCACAATGAATGTGTACTCTAACCTTTGATGCGTCACGCTCAATTTCAATCTTTGGAACACCCGCACTATAAAGCTGAGCTTTAAGTGTTTTACGAAGATTATAGTCTTCTACAAGAGTATCACCAAAGTCACTGTCTTTTGCAAACCAGCGTGAATCCCAGTTTTTAATTATACCAACACGATAGCCGTGTGGATTTACTTTTTGACCCATAGTTTACCTCCTTAACACTTATTCTGCTTTTTCTTTGAGAACAAGAGTGATGTGTGATGTTCTTTTATCTATTCTAAACGCACGGCCTTGTGCTCTTGGACGCATACGCTTTAAAATCGGACCGGGACAAACATAACATTCTGATATATATAATTTTGATTTGTCCATATTGTGGTTATTCTCTGCATTTGCCATTGCTGATTTGAGTAATTTTTGTAAATCCTCACAAGCAGCCTTTGGAGTATGCTTGAGGATAGCCATTGCATAATCAGCAGGTTTATTGCGGATTAAATCCAAAACAATAGAAACCTTGCGCGGTGAAATACGAGTGTATTTCAATACTGCCTTTGCTTCCATTTTTTATAAACTCCTTTCGGCTGAATTATTTCTTAGTAGTTTTTGCACCGGCGTGACCCTTAAAGGTTCTTGTAGGTGCAAACTCACCAAGCTTATGACCTACCATATCCTCTGTAACATATACAGGCACGTGCTTACGGCCATCGTGTACTGCAAATGTGTGTCCAACAAATTCAGGAAAAATTGTTGAGGATCTGCTCCAAGTTTTGAGGATTTTTTTCTCACCGGCAGCATTCATTTCAAGAACCCTTTTCATTAGCACAGGTTGTACATAAGGGCCTTTTTTTACGCTTCTACCCATAGTTTATAAGCTCCTTTCTGTACCTTACTTACCGTTTCTGCGTTTAATGATATATTTATCTGAAGCCTTGTGTTTCTTTCTGGTCTTATAGCCAAGAGCCGGTTTACCCCAAGGAGTAACAGGTCCCGGACGACCAACAGGGCTTTTACCTTCACCACCACCGTGTGGGTGGTCATTAGGGTTCATTACAGAACCTCTTACAGTAGGTCTCCAGCCCATATTACGCTTACGACCAGCCTTACCGATCTTAACATTTTCGTGGTCTATGTTACCTACCTGACCGATAGTAGCCATACAAGTATTTGGTACATTTCTTAATTCACCTGACGGTAATCTGAGCAGAGCCATATTGCCTTCCTTAGCCATAAGCTGAGCCATAATACCGGCTGCACGAGCGAGTTGTGCACCCTTACCCGGATAAAGTTCCACATTATGGATAAATGTACCTGTTGGTATATTTACAAGCGGTAAAGCGTTACCAGGCTTGATATCTGCTGATGCACCGGAAACAACCTTATCACCTACACTAAGACCGTTTGGAGCAATTATATAACTCTTTGTTCCGTCCTCATATTGAATTAAAGCGATATGAGCTGAACGATTCGGGTCATATTCCAATGTAAGGACGGTTGCCGGCATATCGGACTTTTGACGCTTAAAGTCAATAATACGATACTTTCTTCTATTGCCGCCGCCTCTGTGACGAACCGTAATTCTTCCGTAGCTGTTACGACCGGATTTTTTAGCAAGAGGAGCTAAAAGACTTTTTTCCGGTTCACACTTTGAAAGCATTGAATAATCTGTTACGGACATATTTCGTCTGGAAGGTGTGGTCGGCTTATAATTTTTGATTGCCATAAAATTCACACTCCTATATGATGGCTTTGCGGAGAAAATGGCATTTCTCCATTCATTCCGCCTGTTTTATTTTTTAGAGCAGGCTTACATCATACCTTCAAAAAACTCTATTGTTTTACTATTTTCATCAAGTGTTACGATAGCTTTCTTCCAAGAAGGAGTATAGCCCTCAAATCTTCCTTGACGACGCAAATGACCTTTAACGCTTACGGTATTAACCTTTGCAACCTTAACACCGAAAATTTCTTCAACGGCCTTAGCGATTTCTATTTTATTAGCTGTTTTAGCAACCTTAAAGGTGTACTTTTTATCAGCGATACCTGCCATACTTTTTTCAGAGATAACAGGTTTTAAAATAATATCACGAGCTGTCATTATGCGTACACCTCCTCAATTTTGCTTAATGCATCTTTAACTATTATAAGTTTGTCTGCATTTACTATATCGTAAACATTGATTGTGTTTACTTGTGCTGTTTTAACACCAGGAATATTTCTTGCAGACTTAATTATCATATCGTTTACCTCAGGCAATACAATAAGAGCCTTCTTTTCAGAACCTATTGCTGTGAGCATATTAACGATAGTTTTAGTTTTGTAGCTGTCAACTTTGATAGCATCAAGAACGATTAAATCATTGTCAACAACCTTGCTTGATAAGGCTGACTTCATAGCAAGTCTTTTTACCTTTTTATTTACAGAAAAGCCATAGCTGCGAGGCTTTGGAGCAAATACAACACCACCGTGTCTCCATTGAGGTGAACGAGTAGAACCTTGTCTTGCGTGGCCTGTTCCCTTTTGTCTCCAAGGCTTTCTGCCGCCGCCGGATACCTCAGAACGAGTAAGAGCGGATTGTGTACCTTGTCTTTGATTAGCGAGGTAATTAACTACCATTTGGTGAACAGCGGTGGTATTTGGTTCAATACCAAAAATACTTTCTGCAAGTTCGACCGAGCCAACTTCCTTGCCTGTCATATCGAGTACTGCTAAACTTGGCATTTAAATTCCTCCTTCCCTTACGCCTTAACGCTTTCGCGAATTATTACTGTACCGTTGTTAGGACCCGGTATAGCACCTTTTATGGCGATAAGATTATTTTCGGCGTCAACCTTAACAATCTTGAGATTTTGGACTGTTACCTTTTCAGCACCCAAATGACCTGCCATTTTCTTACCCTTCCAAACTCTTGAAGGTGTAGAACAAGCACCCATTGAACCGCCGTGACGAGCAACAGGACCCGAACCGTGAGTTTCTTTAAGTCTTTGGAAATTCCAACGCTTAATTACACCGGCATAGCCTTTACCTTTGCTTGTACCTGTAACATCAACTTTATCGCCCTCAGCAAATACATCAGCCTTGATTAAATCTCCCACATTATAAGCAGTAACATCATCAAAGCGGAATTCACGCAATGTTCTCTTTGGAGCAACATTAGCTTTTTTAAAATGGCCGTTCATAGGCTTATTAACTCTTTTAGCCTTCAAATCGTCAAAACCCATTTGAACAGCAGCATAGCCGTCGTTTTCTACTGTTTTAACCTGAGAAACTGCACAAGGGCCGGCTTCTACAACAGTAACAGGTACAACGTTACCTTTTTCATCGAAAATCTGTGTCATACCGATTTTTTTACCGATGATTGCTTTTTGCATTGTTTATTCCTCCTAAATACAAGGTTATTGGTTGGATTTTTCACCAACTTGACCTCACCGATAGGTTGGTTGAAGATAAATTTCAAATATTATAATTTGATTTCGATTTCAACACCTGCAGGGAGTTCCATATTCATAAGAGCATCAACAGTTTTGTTAGATGGTCTAAGAATGTCGATAAGTCTTTTGTGAGTTCTCATTTCAAATTGTTCTCTGCTGTCCTTGTCCTTATGAACAGCACGAAGGATAGTTATAACTTGCTTTTCTGTTGGAAGAGGAATAGGTCCTGAAACTCTTGCACCTGTCTTCTTAGCAGTAGCAACAATCTTCTCAGCAGATTGGTCAACAATTTGATGATCATAACCTTTAAGTCTTATTCTGATTTTTTCCTTAACTGCCATTGTCGTCGCCTCCTTATTGTAGTTGGCGGGCGTTTCGCTTGATTTAAAACACCCCTCCGGGTGTTCCCTACGCATTTATTAAAAAAACGGATTTAGAATTTCATAAATCCGAGCATAGTTCAAGCACAGAAGTCTGATACAATGATTTTTTACACAGCAACTCTTACAAGTGCAAACAAATCATATATCAAGAACAAATCTTCTTATATTCTTTCGCCCGGTTTAAAATCGGACATACTCCACGGAAAAACCGACATATTTCAGTCGCAACCTCCCGCTTCATCGCATATCTATTGCAGTCACGCTCTATTATAATAGCATATCCCCCTATATTTTGCAAGTATTTGAAAAATATAGGGGGATAGAATTTTTCACAACATTTAAAATATTTTTTATATAATTTGCACAATCCAAAAACTATATTATACTACTCGGAATATAGTATAATATCTAAAATAATATTTTATTAAATAAATACTTTATTAACAATGCTGCTTTCCAAATCATTTATATGTCTTAACAACAAAATCAAATTGTTTTATACATTAACTGCTTTGATATTAATAACAGATACTTTTTTCATATTCAGAAGGCAATTCAAAATGATGCAATTTTATCACTTATAAATTTTCAATATAATTCTGTGTGGTACTGTTTTAGTCAGAATATAAAAAGCCTTCATAGGTATGCTGTAAATAGATAATTCTTTACCATCAACACTATCAATAAGTGCCTTGCGAACAACTTTAACCGCATCTACAAAAAAATATTTTTTATATTCTGCAAGTTTACCTGTTTTTTCGGCAAGGTCAAAAAATTCAGTTTTAACAGGTCCGGGACAAACAGCGGTTACTTTTATTTTTCTGCGTTTAAGTTCTATATTCAACGCTCTTGAAAAACTTAAAACATAAGATTTAGTTGCCGCATAAACCGCAAAATCAGGCTGAGGTAAAAATGCTGCTGATGAAGCAATCTGAATTATCCTGCCATTATATGTAATATATGGCAATACGGTATGAGTTATAGCTGTCAATGCCGTACAATTTACAGCTATCATATCGGTACTGTACTTACAATCCATATCTGTAAATCCGCCAACCTGACCAAATCCGGCACTATTTACCAATAACTTAACCTTTGGACTGCGTTCTTTCAACATTTTCTTTAATACCTTAATGCTGTCAGGATTTATTAAATCAAGTGTTATAGGCACAAGTTTAACATTAACCATTTTTTGTAAGGTTTTTAATCGTTCTGTTCTTCTTGCAATTACCCATATTTCATTAATATTTTTATAATGAGATGTAATTTGTCTTACAAATTCTTTTCCTATACCTGATGATGCACCTGTTACTATTGCTATCATAATATTTACCTCCTATTTAATAAATTTACTTATGGTATTTTCCGCCGTTGTTTATTTGAAATGCTCTGTAAATCTGCTCACAAAGCATAACTCTTGCAAGTTGATGAGGGAAAGTCATTTTAGACATTGAAATCTTGTAATCGGCATTATCTTTAACTATTTTAGATAATCCCCAAGAACCGCCTATCACAAATGAAATACTGCTATAACCACTGACAGCAATATTCGCAAAATCGGCAGCGAGTTCCTCAGATGATTTTTCTTTTGCCTCAATACACATAGCATATACTTTGCTGCCTCTTGGAATTTTATCCAATATGCGTTTTCCTTCATCATCAAGAGTATTTTCTATTTGAGATTGAGATGGATTTTCGGGCAATCTGCACTCAGGAATTTCTATAATATTAAATTTACAAAAAGACGATAATCTTTTCGAGTATTCGCCGCACGCATCACGCCAATACCTTTCCTTTAAATTACCCACACAAATTATATTAATTGTTATCATACATCATTACCTTATGCGAAATTTAGATATTCTTGAATACTTCTCTAAATGCAGAAACATTCGGACAATTACTGCTATTATTTTTTGGCTTAATAGCAAATACTACTTGTTTAAAATATTTTTGATATTCTTCATTGACTAATAAAGTTTTGAAAACTTTTGCTACCAATTCCGGAGGATTGTTAAATGCTCCACAGCCAAATGCACCTAATATTAATATATTAACTTGTTTCGATAAAGCAACTTCAAAAATATTTTTTATTCTGTTATAAAAAATTTGTTCGAGAGATTTCTTTTGATTATTCGTTAATAAAATTGTTGTTATAGGGGCAGCACAGGTTATAACATCAACACTAAAATATTCCTTCATTAATTCGGGATATGTATCATCAGATTTTATAACCGTAACATTTGGCGAATATACTATTCTGTCTGTAAAAACTTTACCAACCTTCTTGCGATTGTATAAATAATAATCAGATTTAGCTTTTTCGGTAGTTAGACTCAAATACAAATTACTGCTTCTGCATAAACATTCTTCTTGTGCCATAGCACCATTAGTTACACCACCACCTGCCGTATGAGGATTTGCAAAGTTAAGTACAGCAATCTTGTTATTATGATTAATATGTTCCTTGGCAGATTTGAAAGTAGTATTTTCTTCAACAACAATATTTTTTCTGTCATTAGCAATATTTCTTATGGGAGAAATAAAATTTTCCGGAAAAACCTCTGTATTTTCTTTTAATATATTTGCAGCAGCTTTTAAATCTTCATTATCATTAAACATACTAACAGTATCTTTAAATATATCAATTAATTTCATATAATTTAACATCAATTTTTCCTCCAATTATTTTATCAAAATAATCCTCTAAAAGATAATGCTTCCGTTTTTATTTTCGGCGGGGGCAACAGATAATATATAATCCGAATTTTCCTTTATTCCTGCCATAGATAAACTACATACAGCCGTCTGGTATGCAAGCTCAGGAATATTATTTTCAGCACTTAAATGTGCAAGCACAAATCTTGTAGTACCATTTTCCGTAAAATAAGGCAATAAATCAGCACAAGCCATATTGGACAAATGACCTTTATCGGATAGTATTCTGCGTTTTAAATCATAGGGATAGCGACCGTTTTGCAGCATACCAATATCGTGATTAGCCTCAATTACAATGGTATCACAACCTGTTAAGCTATTCTTTACTTCTTTTGAAATATATCCCAAATCGGTAGCAACGGCGACCTTTCTGTCATCGTATGTATTAATTTTATATCCATATCCCTCCGCACAATCGTGTGATATACGAAAAGGCTCAATAAACATATCTGCAACAGCCGCACCGGATTTATCTATAATTTCATATGGAAATGCTTGTGTTAAAGTCCCGTTATATTCAAGCTGACTGATAGTTCCCTCTGACGCATAAACAGGTATTTTATATTTTGATGCAAGAACCCTTAATCCCTTAATATGGTCGCTATGTTCGTGTGTTATAAAAATAGCCTCAATATTTTTAATATCAAGACCATTATATAACAAAGAATTTTCTATCTGTTTAGCACTTCTGCCGGCATCAACCAATATACCTTTTTTAGCCGAACCTAAATAATAGCAGTTTCCCCTGCTGCCGCTAAACAACGGACATAATCTTGCCAAAACTTATCCCTCTAATCCCATTTTATAAATTCACTGACAATCGGTTTGCCATCTTTGTGGAGCAAAGCCGTCAAACTGCCAATATAATTTTAAGCCTATCCCTCTTAGACATATATTATTATTTCCTCTGCGATTTAAAATTACTATAAGCAATTTATAAAATTATAGATATCTTCCAATTTTATTTTATAAATAAAACTGCTTCCTATATCATCTATAAGCACCAGACCAATAGATGTACCGACACTTTTCTTATCATTTTTCGAGGCATTAGCAATATCTAAAATACTCTTATCTGTTGTAGTAGGCAAATTATATTTTTTTAGAAGATTTTCTATTCTGTCAAGACAACCCGATTTTGTAAGATTAGCCTTTTCAGAGGCTCTTGTTATTATACAGGAACCTATACTTATAGCTTCGCCGTGACTTATAGTTGAGAAATTATATAATTTTTCTATGGAATGACCGAATGTATGACCAAAATTCAATAAAGCTCTTTCACCTGTTGTTTCTTTTTCGTCAGCCTCAACGACATCTTTTTTAATCGAAACACATTCCTCTATAACATCTTCAATAATATCTTTAATATTATTATTTTCAAGTTTTTCAAAAAGTGATTTGCTCTTTATACAGCCATATTTAATAACCTCACCCATACCATCGCAAAAAACTCTATTGCTGAGAGTATCAAGTGTATTTATATCAATAATAACAAGTCTTGGCTGCCAGAATGCTCCGACAAGATTTTTACCGAAATCTGTATCAACACCTGTTTTGCCTCCTACTGATGAATCAACTTGTGACAATAAAGTTGTAGGAATTTGAACAAAATCAATACCTCTTAAATATGTTGCGGCGGCGAAACCCGCCATATCACCTGTAACACCTCCGCCCAATGCAACCACAATATCTTTTCTCGTCAAAGAATTTTCCGAAAAATGCTGATACATTTTTTCAATGGTACTAAGTTTTTTGGATTGTTCACCGGCAGGAAATACAAATAATGAAGTTTCATATCCTACTGATTTAAGAGAATTAATAACAATTTCACTGTATAATGGTGCGACATTACTATCACTCACTATTGCTGCACGAACATTATCTCTTTTAAAAACATTTTTTATAAATGTTCCGCTATCTTTTAAAATATTTCTATCTATAAGTATATCATAATTTTTTCCTACTTGTACCTGAACAGTTCTCATTCTCCGAGAGCCTCCTTTACTTCTCTGCTTTTTTTAAGCAATCTTTCAATTTCTTCTTTATCATTCTTGTCAATAGCTTTTCGTATATTATTCATATTATCCATAAACATATCTATTTCGGATAAAAGCATTTCTTTATTTTCTAAAAACAATTCAGACCATAATTTTTCGTTTATAGATGCAACCCTTGACACATCTCTATAACTTCCTGCAGAAAAGCCCTTATGATTTGGACATTGAGGACTTAAAACATAGGCAGATGCCAGAATATGCGGTAATTGTGATGTAAAAGCTATCATTCTGTCGTGTTCTCTTGGTGTAGATATCGTAATTTTTCCAAAGCCTAAAACTTTTGATAATTCTATAACTTTATTAACAGCTTTTTCACTTGCACCGCAAGGCGTTATTATAAGACTTGCCTTTTGGAATAAATCGGCATCAGATGCTGAAAAACCACTTTTTTCTTTACCGGCCATAGGGTGACAGCCCACAAAAGAAAATCCAAATTTTCCGGCTAAATCTTTTAGTTCCGGACAAATACTGCCCTTAATACCGGCAGCGTCTGTAACAATACAATTCGGCGGTATATTGGAACCGTTATTTTGAATAAATTTAACCGCAGCGGCAGGATATGTAGCTAATATAACCATATCGGCTGTTTCAAGGGAATGAATTGTACCGGCCTCGTGAATAGCACCACTTTTTAAAGCCATTTCAAGCGGAGCAGAACTTCTGTTTATTCCTATTACACGATGGTCAGTATATTTCATCAGAGCCTTAGCATAAGAACCTCCTATTATACCTAATCCCACTATAACTATATTCATAATTAACGCCTCTTTTTCAAAAAATATTTTCTCCGATACAGCAAAAAACGGAACTCGGTTTTGAGTTCCGTTAATTCTATGTTTCAATCTATAATTATAAATACAAATAAAAGATTGTATCTCATAGTAAAGCCAATAAACTCATTTCCGAATACAAACCTACTACAACGATAATAATACAAAACTGTATTCTTTGTCAAGAGTTAGTACATATTTGTAATAAATACTGTTAAAAATAACAATTTAATTTTGAATAGAGTTTATTATATCCATACATACATATTCCGGAGAATTATTGCCGTTAATGATTAAATCCGCAGCAGATTTATATATAGGCAATCGTTTTTCGTAAAGTTCTTTCATAGCTTTTTCTTTATCCGGTCTTGCGAGTAATGGTCTTGTGTTATCATATTTAAGTCTTTCTGATATAGCCTTAAGACTTGCATCAATCAGTATTATTACACCACTATTTTTAAACACATCAACATTTTCCTTAAATATCAAAGTTCCGCCACCTGCCGCAATAACTTTGTTATTCATTTGCGACAGCTCAACGGTTGCCTGTCTTTCAAGCTGTCTGAAATACGCTTCTCCATACTTTGCAAAAATATCGGATACAGTCATATCTTGTTTTTGTTCGATATATATATCCAAGTCAACAAAATCCATATTTATTTTTTTTGCTACAAGTTTTCCTATTGTAGTTTTGCCGCAGCCCATAAAACCGCATAAAATTATATTTTTATTAACCATAATAATTACACTGCCTATCAACCAAAAATCTTCTTTAATTCCTCGGAACTATCTTCACAAAGCTGTGCTATATCGTCAGAATTATATTTAGTACCATTCCATATTTCCTGTGAGGCGGCGGCCTGCCATACAAGCATCGACATTCCTCCAAGAGCCTTTGAGCCATTAGCCTTAGCAATTTTCAATAGCTTAGTTTCAAGAGGATTATATACAGCGTCAAATACACTTGAACATCTTGAAATGACTTTTTCTGATACAGGCATACTGTCTATATTCGGATACATTCCAAGAGGTGTGGCATTTACAAGCAAATCATAATGCTCATCAGGTATTCTGTCTATAAAGCAAGTATCAATCTGTGCATTACGAATATTACTTAATAATTCACCCGCCAAAGAGGCTACCATTGATATATCTTCAAATCTTACTGCTATCGTTGTGTGACAGCCTGCAAGTGCTGCTTCATATGCCATAGTTCTTGCAACACCCCCTGTGCCTATAATCAATACATTACCTTGCAAATCAATATTGGCATTTTCCAAGGCTTTTAAAAAGCCAATCGGGTCTGTGGTATAACCCTGTGCAATTTCACCATTTTTAACGGTATTTACAGAACCATACATTTTAGCTTTTTTATCCAGTTTGTCAAGATACGGAATAATTGCCTGTTTATGTGGAATAGTGATATTATAACCATCAAGTTTTCGGAGAAAACTATACTTACCGGCAATTTCATTTGGAGCAATATCAAATACAGAATACTCAGCATCTATATTTGCTATTTCAAATAAACGCTTATGAATAAATGGTGACATAGTATGTCCGATAGGGTGACCGATTACCGCAAATTGTTTTTTACTCATATTAGATAACTCCTCTTTTTAAAACATTATATTTTCAGATGCAATTATTATTAACACCTTTTTTATTTAATTTATAGTTAATGATTTATATAAAAACTACCCCAAAGCAATATATATATGGTCAAAAAAGAAAAAAAATAAAAAAATTTCATAAAATTTAAAAATCTTATTGACAAAGTAAAGATTTACTAATAATATGGGGATATAAGATCTTTGTAATTTGGATTGTAACACAAATTATGTGTTCTGTCTATAATACAATAGAAAAAGTAAAGATTTTTTATGGAGGAATTACTTATGGTATTTGAAAAAGTAAAAGCTATGCTTAGTGAACAATTTGATGTTGATGAGGAAAAGATTACTCTTGACACAAAAATTGCTGAGGACTTAGATGCAGATTCTCTTGATGTTGTAGACCTTATTATGGCTATTGAAGATGAATTTGAAATCGAAATTCCTGACAGCGAGGTTGAAAATATCAAACTCGTTAGCGACCTTGTTAAGTATATCGAAGATAATCAATAATTTTTTCAAAACTTTTATTCTTTGTGTTTTAAATCGTTATATCGTATATAATTAATACGATATAACGATTTATTTTTATCTCTAAATATTTATGATTAGGCGGTTTTGCCCCACACAACAATTATGACTTTTTTAAAAAAAGCTCCATTAAAATCCTCAAAAACTTTTAATTTTTTTTTAGCAAAAGTTTTCGGTCAAGCCTTTTTCAAAAGGCTCTTAAATTAAGAGAGAACCCTTTGCTTTTTCCCGCAGGTAATCCCCAGTATGGAAAAACTCACTTTTTATAGACAATTACAAAACACTTGAAAAATTTGTACTATTATGCTAAAATAATCATTAAATTTATAAGTATGAAAGGGTAGAGTGTTTAAAATGGCACAACAAAAGAAAATGGTCGAGGCTATTACATCAAGAGATGTTGACTTTGCTAAATGGTATACGGATATTGTTAAAAAAGCCGAACTTGTAGATTATTCAGGTATAAAAGGCTGTATGATTATAAGACCTTATGGGTATGCTATATGGGAAAATATCCAAAAAGATTTAGACGCAAGATTTAAGAAAACAGGTCACGAAAATATATATATGCCAATGTTTATTCCTGAAAGCCTTTTGCAAAAAGAAAAAGACCACGTTGAAGGCTTTGCACCGGAAGTTGCTTGGGTAACTTATGGTGGAAATGAAAAATTAGCTGAAAGACTTTGTGTTCGTCCAACTTCTGAAACATTATTCTGTGAACATTATGCTAAAATAATAAATTCATACAGAGATTTACCAAAATTATATAATCAGTGGTGTTCGGTAGTACGCTGGGAAAAAACTACAAGACCATTTCTTAGAACATCTGAATTTTTATGGCAGGAAGGTCATACAATGCACGAAACTGCCGAGGAAGCAAAAGAAGAAACTATGCGTATGCTTCAAGTATATACCGATTTTTATAAAGAAACTCTTGCTATCCCTGCCGTTACAGGTGAAAAAACCGAAAAAGAACGCTTTGCAGGTGCAAAAGCTACTTATACAATAGAGCCTATGATGCACAATGGTGTTGCACTTCAAGGAGGTACATCACATTATTTTGGTGACGGCTTTGCAAAAGCATTTGATATAACATTTACAGGCAGAGATAATAAAATTCATAATCCTTATCAGACATCTTGGGGAGTATCCACAAGAATGATAGGTGCTATAATTATGGTACATAGCGATGATGACGGATTGGTTTTACCACCAAAAATTTCACCTATACAAGTTGCAGTTATTCCTGTTGCCCAACACAAACCGGGTGTACTCGATAAGGCTAATGAATTAGCCGACAAACTTTCAGAAAATTACAGAGTTAAACTTGATGACAGCGATAATTCACCGGGTTGGAAATTCAGTCAATACGAAATGAAAGGTGTGCCTATAAGAATAGAGTTAGGTCCTAAGGATATTGAGAATAATCAATGTGTTATTGTAAGACGAGATACAAGAGAAAAATTATTTGTATCTATTGACAATATAGAAAAAGCAGTTGCAGATGCCTTACAGTCCGTACACAATGGTATGTACGAAAAAGCCTTAAAAAATATGCAGGAAAAAACATTTGTTGCAAATACACACGAGGAATTTCTTGATATAGCCAAAAATAAACCGGGATTTATTAAAGCAATGTGGTGCGGCGAAACAGCCTGCGAAGAAAAACTCAAAGATGAAACAAACGGTGTTAAATCCCGTTGTATTCCATTTAATGAGGAACACCTGTCTGATACTTGCGTATGCTGCGGAAAACCTGCAAAACATATGGTATACTGGGGCAGACAATACTAATATTAAATAAAATTATATAATAAAATCTACGATATAAATATATCGTAGATTTTATTTTTTGGTGTTTTCACTTGTATATGTAAATATTTTTACTCTATAAACTTAAACGAATTGCTGACTTTCTCATTACTAAATAAGAAGCAGTATTCAATAATAAAATTACTATCACTGTTGATATTCCTAATCTATATATTTTATTATTTGTTATACCTAATATATCACCTATAAAAATTAAATCCTTGCCAAATAATCCAATAATCAGAGCTGCGTTAAAAATTAAAATAAAAAATATAAATACAACAATATTTCCAAATCTATCTAACAACTTACATAACACAGAAAATAAAGATATTAATAATAATAACATTCCCAACTCCACTAATAAAGAAATGGCATAATCTTTTACTCCTAAATTAGAATTATCAATTTTGCATATAAAATTATATGTTATTTGAATATTAATATTTTTAATAAAAAGATTTCCAATCAAAAATATAATATTTTCTAAAAATGCAAAAATAACAGATATTACTCCTATAAATGATAATTCAGCCCAAAAATATGTTTTTCTTGATATTCCATTTTGTAATAACATTAGTTTATTCTGTCTATAAGATGAATTATAGACTATGGATACCATCATAAATGAAAAAACATCTGTTCTTAAATAAAATTCTTCTCCATCTAAGACTGCTAATAATGTAATAATAAATGAAAAAATTAATGATGAAATATAAAATATTATTAAATTTTTTCTGCAACTGATAGAAATATACTTAAATGTTTCTTTAAATCTCATAAATTCACCCCCTGCCGATTATGAGTTTGTCAACTTAATAAATAATTTTTGTAAATCTAATTTTGTAATTTCTATACCATCCGGCACTTTTTCCGGTTTACCTAATATATATACAGACTTCATACTGCCTATTTTATCCTCACCTATTATATTTTTACCATTTGCAAATTTATCAATTTTTTCATATGAGCCTGTTGCCGTATACCCCGAATTTAATAGTTCTTCTGTTGATTTATTTTCGATAATAATTCCATCTTTAATGATTATTATATCCTCCACTATATTTGAAACTTCCTCTATAAGATGAGTTGATATTATCATAGTACAAGGTTTCTTGATATATTTTTCCAATAATTTTTTGTAAAATAAATCTCTGTTATTTGCATCAAGACCTAAAACAGGTTCATCAAAAATTAAATAAGGCGTATTCACCGACAATGCAATAATTAATTTGTATAATGAACTTTGACCTGTTGAAACTTCAATTACCTTTTTATTTATATTGAGTTCAAAATCCTTACTCAAGTTTAAAGCATATTCCATATCAAAATCCTTGTAGAAATTTTTACTCCACTTAAAAATATCTTTAATTTTCATATAATAAGGATATAATTTTTTTTCACTCATACAATAAACTTTACTTAAAGCATTATCATTTTCAACAGCGGTTTCTCCGTCAATAAGCACTTTCCCAACATCTGCAAAACAGCAATTTGTAATAATGTTAATCATAGTAGATTTACCGGCACCATTTCTTCCTAAAAGACCATAAATTTTGTTTTCTTCAAAAGTAAGGTTAACATCTTTTAAAGCAACAGTATTTTTAAAAGTTTTACTAATGCCTCTTAACTCAATTTTTCCCATTGTCATACTCCTTTTTTATCATATTAATAATATCTTCCTTAGTTATTCCGATTTTTTTAGCCTCAGAAACCATATTGCTTATAAAATTATCAAAAAACTGATTTTTTCGTTTTTCTTTTAACTTGTGAACAGCTCCCTGACAAACAAACATACCTATACCTCTTTTTTTATAAATTATTCCATTATCAACAAGAATATTGATACCTTTTAATGCGGTTGCCGGATTAATTTTATACATAACAGAAAATTCTGTTATAGATGGAATCTGACTTTCTTCAGCAAAAGTTTTTGATAAAATAGCTTCTTCAATACCTTCTGCTATCTGAACAAAAATAGGCTTATCTATATCGTCCCTTATATTCAAATATTCACCCCCTTTATAAACCATCGCCTTTGTTAAATGGTTAATTAGTTAAGTAACTAACGATAAGACTATCATATCACTGTTGTATATTTTTGTCAATAGTTTTTTTAAAAACGAAACACCTGTAATCATTTCAGGGATGATTACAGGTGTTCGCAACAAATTATTTCAAAGGAGACCAAAAACAAAAATAGGTATTAATCACAATAAAATTTTACTAAATACATAAGAATAAAATAAGTTAATATCTGCTTACATAATCAACAGGGTCAACAAATCTGCGTTCCAATGGATAGGCATTGAATTGCATAAATAATATAACTAAAACGGCTAATTGGACTATAACATACAAAATAGGATTTATGGGATTTGAACCATTTTTTATCATAAAAAATGAAATTAATCCATAAATCACTGATAATATAACTTCACTTAATTCAAATTTTTTAAACATATTGGCAAAAGGCGATTTTTTAGCGAATTCATTTTTTGATTTTCCCATTATAAAAAGTATAATCGCACCAACTAATGTTATAGTGGCAGACACCATATTACTTATGTATATACAGGCTACGACATTAATAGAAAAATCAAAAAATACAAATGTTACAACGCTTAATAACACAATAAAAGAAATATATATACATAAAATCTTTTTAATATTTTTTTCCATATTGACACTCCTATTATTCATAATTTGAATTGATTATAACATATTTATCTTAATATGTAAATAATAACAAAGATATTTTAATCTATTTCTATTTTTTGCATAAAAACTACAAATTTCGCTTATGAATAGTTACCATAAAAATTTTATATGTTGAAAAGTTCTATAATATAATATAATTACTATAAACTTTTAATGTGATATGATATAATATATTCATATAAATTCATCAGAAAAGGAGTTATTGTTTATGATAAATAAAAATTTTATGTCAACTTATTCAAAAATACGCTTTAATCCTACAACACCAACACCGGATAATATAATTATTGAAGATATAGCACACGCATTATCACTTATGGTAAGAGCAAATGGTCATTTTAAAATATTTTATTCAGTAGCACAACACTGTATAGCCTGCTGTAAAGAGGCAAAATTACTTGGATACAACAGTTTTATACAATTAACTTGTTTATTGCACGATGCCTCAGAGGCATATATAAGTGACATTATCCGACCGCTTAAACGCCAATTAGATGACTATAATTTATACGAAACTCAATTAGAAAATATCATTTATAATAAATTTCTTAAAAGGTTACCTACTGAATACGAATATTCCCTTGTAAAAGAAATAGATAATGCTATGTTATATCACGAATTTAAAATATTTCACGGCGATATTTTAAGTGATGAAGAACCAAAAATAATGTATCATATACCAACCAAATTTATTGATTTTCAAAATGTCGAAAAGGAATATATATTGCTTTATAACAATTTATCTCAACTATTATAAAATTAGAAATTATGCATTTAATAGTAGTTGACATTGAGTTTTATAAACATTAAAATAAAAGTAAAAATATATCAAAAAAAGGAGCTTAAAATTATGCGTATAAAAAACAATAAGATTTTATCTTTAATAATGGCATCTTTACTTGCAGCAAGTGCAGCATCAGGCTGCTCAGGAACAGATAAGGATAAAAATAATAATTCTAATAACAACACCAATAACACACCTACTAAAATAGATTATAAACTCGCTGATAATATTGAAGATGGTGCAATCTTACACGCTTGGTCGTGGTCGTTTAAAACAATAACAGAAAGTCTTGAAGATATTGCAGCAGCAGGCTATACAACTATACAAACATCACCAATAAACGCTTGCTATGTAGGCGGTAACGGCGGTATGCAGCTTTATGGCGAAGGCAAATGGTATTATCACTATCAGCCTATTGATTGGACAATAGGTAATTATCAGCTTGGCACAAAAGATGAATTTACAGAAATGTGTACCAAAGCTCACGAATATGGCATTAAAATAATAGTCGATGTTGTGCCAAATCATACGGTCGGCAATAAAGATGAAGTTTCCGAAAATCTCATAAATGCTGTTGGCGGCATAGACAACTTATATCACCCGAACGGCACTAAAAATATAAGTTCATATAGCGATAGATTACAATGCACATCTTATGCTATGAACAGTTTGTATGATGTTAACACCGAAAATCCTAAATTTCAAGATTATTTTATATCTTACTTAAATGAATGTATAGCCTGCGGTGCAGATGGTTTTAGATATGATACTGCTAAACATATAGCATTAAGCGATGACCCAAAAGCTGACAGTTCTCTCGAAAATAACTTCTGGGAGCGTGTAACAACAGAAATTACTAATGCTGATAAAATCTTTAATTACGGCGAAATTCTGCAAGGTGATAACGAGAGAATTTCTGATTACATATCTGCAATTGGTCACGCAACCGCAAGCTCCTACGGTTACATAATAAGAGAAGGCATTAAAGGTAAAAATCTTACTGCTTCAAAAATGGAAGATTTTTCAGCAGGCGGTTCAGACAGCGTTGTAACTTGGGTTGAGTCACACGATAACTATACGGGTGATGGCACAAACCAATCACTATCAGATAAAGATATAATACTTGGCTGGGCAATAATCTGTGCTCGTGCAGAAGGTACACCATTATTTTTTGACAGACCTTATGGCAGTACATCAAACAATATGTGGGGCACAATCAATAGAATAGGTGCAGCAGGCAGCGACTTATACAAAAATCCTACTGTTGTAGCAGTAAACAGATTTAGAAATGCTATGGTCGGTGAAAATGAAAGTTTTTCAAATCCTAATAATAATAAAAGTGTTCTTATGATAGAAAGAGGCACAAAAGGCTGTGTAATTATTAATTCAAGTACGACCTCAGTTTCTTTATCTGATGTAAAAGTATCACTTGCTAACGGTTCTTATACAAACAGAGTTGATAATACTTCTTCATATACCGTTACCAATGGCACGCTTTCAGGAACTATTCCGGCACAGTCTGTCATAGTGCTATATAACGATGGATACAACGAGTTGACAAAATCTGCAGCTGTATCGGCTGACTTTGAAACTAATGTTTTCTATACAGATACCTACGATTTTATAATTCATTGTAAAGATAGTTCTTCTGCAACATACAGCATAAACGGCGGCACGGAAACATCATACACAGACGGAACTAAAATAACTATTGGCAACGGCTCAGCCGCAAACGACACCATAACGGTAACACTCAAAGCCAAAAACTCTGCCGGTGCAACAACTACTATGACATATTATTTCACAAAGAAAGTATCTGTTGCTAATGGTGCAAAAATTTACTTCAAAAAGCCAAGTAATTGGAGTAATACAGTCAACGCTTATATATATGATGAAAGTGGTTCAACAACACTAACTGTTGCAAACTGGCCCGGCGTAGCTATGAAAGATGAAGGCAACGGACTTTATAGCTATGAATTTACGGAAGGTTGGAGTTCAGCACTTGTAATATTCAATGATGGTTCTAATCAATTACCTGCCGCTATGGAGCCGGGCTATCAATTACAAGACGGTATGACATACGGCGAATAAATCTATAAATAAGGCAAATATTCATATAAAAAGGAGGAATTTAAATGGAAGCAATCATTATGTTGTTTATACTTGCGTTTTATATTTCAGTAATTGTTGGAATACCGGCATTATTTGTATTTATATGTTATAGGATAGCTATAAACAGAGGTTTGTCAAAACATTATATGTGGTTTGGTCTATTAGGAATTTTAGGAATAATTGTTACAGCACTAATTCCGCCTCCTATCAATAACTATCCTCCTTATAATAATAACTATAATAATTATGGACCAAATAATAATTACAATAACTATCCGAATAACGGACGATATACCCCTCCTCCACCACCTCCTACCCAGTATAGTAGGGGTAATGCTGTTAATGTTCGTAAAGATCCACTTAAATATTGCAAAAATTGCGGCATATTATTAAGAGCAGACAGTACTTTCTGCGATAATTGTGGTGTAAAAATAAACGAATAAAAATAATATATAACATAACGAGCTAAGTATTTAAAAATACTTAGCTCGTCTTTTTTATATTTAAAATATATACCAATTATTTTTCAATGAGTTTTAACCCTAATTCTTCGAGTTGCTTCGTATCAACAACGGAAGGGCAATCAGACATTAATTCCGAGGCATTTTGTACCTTAGGAAAGGCAGTTACATCTCTTAAACTTTGTGCATTACACATAATCATTGAAAGACGGTCTAAACCGATTCCCATTCCACCGTGAGGAGGAGCACCATATTTATAAGCATCTACCAAAAATCCGAATTTAGCTTTTATTTCTTCTTCGGTAAGGTTTAGAGCTTTGAACATTTTCTGTTGTAACTCATAATCAGTAATTCTGATGGAGCCACTGCTCAATTCTGTACCATTAAGTACAAGGTCATATGCCTTTGCAAAGACTTTTTCGGGAGCCGTATCAAGATATTGAAGACATTCCTCTTTTGGCATCGTAAATGGGTGGTGCATAGCAACCCAAGTACCTGTTTCCTCGTCAAATTCAAAGAAAGGAAAATCCGTTATCCATAAGAAATTAAATAAACCTTTCGGAATTAAATCAAATTGCTTTGCAATCTTCAATCTTAATGCACCGAGTACAGGCAAAACAATTTTATTTTTATCAGCAGCTATAAGAACTACATCACCTTTTTCAATACCCACTTTATTATAAATAGCCTCTAATTCTTCTTGTTTCATAAATTTTGAGAATGAACAGTTAGGTGTATCATCAATCCAACGCACAAAAGCTATACCTTTTGCACCTATACCTTTCGAATACTCTATAAGTTTATCTATTTCTTTTCTTGTGAGCTTAGCGGCAAGATTCTTAGCAACAATAGCCCTTACCGAACCTCCCTCGGATAAAGCCGAATTAAATACAGCAAATTCACAATTTTTCACGCAATCGGAAATATTAATAATTTCCATACCAAAACGGGTATCAGGTTTATCAGAACCATAGCGTTCCATAGCCTCGGTATAGGTCAAACGAGGCAATGGTGTAGTTATATCAATATTCATTATCTGAGAAAAAAGTCTTTTAACAAGCCCTTCTGCAATCTGCATAATATCTTCCATATCGACAAATGACATTTCAAGGTCAATCTGGGTAAATTCAGGCTGACGGTCGGCTCTTAAATCTTCATCTCTGAAACATCTTGCAAGTTGAATATATCTGTCAAAACCCGACAACATCAAAAGCTGTTTATAAATTTGAGGAGATTGCGGCAAAGCATAGAACTTTCCTTTATGAATTCTTGACGGCACGAGATAATCTCTTGCACCCTCAGGAGTGGATTTAATCATCATAGGAGTTTCTATCTCAACAAAATTATTCTCATAAAAATAATCCCTCGCACATTTAGCAATTTCACTTCGTTTTTTTATGTTTTCGTGAAGATCTTTTCTTCTCAAATCAAGATAACGATATTTTAATCTAAGTTCCTCATTAGCGTTTGAATTATCGACTATTTCAAACGGAGGTGTTTCTGCTTTTGATAATATTCTTAAATCTTTTACGGCTATTTCAATATCACCCGTTGGGATATCCTTGTTTTTAGAGGTTCTCTCTCTAACAATACCCTTTACGGCGAGAACATACTCCGACCTTACCGTAAAAGCCTTATCGAAAATAGTTCTATCCGTAGTATCATCAAAGGCAAGTTGAACCATTCCTCTTGTATCTCTTAAATCTATAAATATAAGCTGACCTAAATTTCTTTGTCGCTGTACCCAACCACATACGGTAACCTCATTACCAATATTCTCAATTCTTAAATCGCCACAATAATGAGTTCTTTTTAAACCTGTCATAAATTCTGCCATTTTTTGTATCCTCCTGAATTTTTCAAACTAAAACATCAATATACTCATTAATATAGATATTGTCAAATTCCTCTAAAAAATTATCATTTATAGAAATTTCTTTTTCTTCGCCGCTTAGCATATTACGCAGCTTTGCCTTATTATTAGATATTTCATCGTCGCCAATAACCATAGTATATTTAGCACCGATTTTATTAGCATATTTCATTTGTGCCTTTAAACCTCTGCCAACAATATCACTTTCGGCAGTCAATGACGCTGCTCTTACGCTTTTAACAAGTTCAAATGCCTTTAATTGAGCCTTATCTCCCAGACCTACAATATAAATATCACAAGATGATGGTTTAGGAATTTCAATTCCTTGTGCTTCCATAATCATAAGTAACCTTTCAAGACCTATTGCATAACCCAGAGATGGCAGATGTGGTCCTCCCAATTCTTCTATAAGACCATCATAACGACCACCGCCGCAAACGGTAACCTTTGAGTCCAAATCCGTTGATACAAACTCAAAGACGGTTTTTGTATAATAATCAAGACCTCTGACAATATTTGGATTTACATTATATTCTATTCCTGCACTGTCAAGCATTGATTTTACGCTATCAAAATGTTCTTTACATTCTTCGCAGAGATATTCAAGAACAGTGGGAGCTTTTTCGGCAATTTTTGAGCAAACTTCACTTTTACAATCTAATAATCTCATAGGATTTTTTTGAAGTCTTGACAGACAAGTGCCGCATAATTGTGATTTATAAGCCCCAAAGTATTCTCTTAAAGCCTCTTGATATTTTGCACGACAAGTAGGACAGCCAATAGAATTAAGTTCAAGTTTAATATTTTTAATACCTAATCTTTTAAAAATAGAATCAACACAACAAATCAGTTCTGCATCTGCCACAGGCAAAGCAGCACCATATACTTCCATACCAAACTGATGAAATTCCCTTAATCTGCCTTTTTCGGCTTTCTCATATCTATAACAAGATGTTATATAATCAACTTTTACAGGCAACCCATCATTATGCAAAGCATTTTCCAATAAAGCCCTTGCAGCACCGGCAGTTCCCTCCGGTCTTAGCGTTATGGAAACATCGCCTTTTGTAACAAATGTGTACATTTCTTTTTGGACAACATCTGTTGTATCGCCTACCGAACGACAAAAAAGTTCCGTATGTTCAAAAACAGGTGTTCTAATTTCCTTAAAGCCATAGTACTTAGCCTCTTTACGCAAAATCTCTTCTATAAATTGCCATTTATAGCTGTCTTTGGGCAAAATATCTTCTGTACCTTTAACTCTTTGTGTAATAATTGCCATCTAAAAAATCCCCCAAATATTTATATTATTTTATTAATATATGTTGTAAGGGCGGTATTAAACCGCCCTTATGAACATAATAAAAACACTCTAATTAATCTTAGGTCTTATAATATCTCTCCAATCAAGGTCGCCTCTTTCAAGACCGTGAATAAGCACCTCTCCTGTTGCTATATTTGTTGCAACAGGAATATTATGCATATCGCATAATCTAAGCAAATTAATATCATTAGGTTCGTGCGGTTTAGGATTAAGCGGGTCTCTAAAAAATAATAGCATATCAATTTCATTACAAGCAATTCTTGCAGCTATTTGTTGGTCACCACCCTGCGAACCTCCTAAAAATCTTTGTATTTCCAAGCCTGTTGCCTCAGAAACCATTTTTCCCGTTGTACCTGTTGCACATAGATTATGACGGCTTAAAATACCACAATATGCTATACAGAATTGTACCATTAATTCTTTTTTAGCATCGTGAGCTATAAAAGCTATGTTCATATAGTTTTAACCTCCTATTATATATATTTAAAAATTAATTAATTACAAGGATAATCTTTTATATATCTTAACGCTATATTATCGAATGCTTTTGCGGCGGGAATTTTGCCTGATATAGGCAAGCCTCTTTGGGCAAGAGAAACCGCTTTAAAATCCTCCGGAACAATTCCCAATAATCTTATACCAACTTCATCAATAACATCATCTAAATCCGAAAAAACTTTTAACTTTTTAAAAGCCGACTTTGAAAAACGATTTATCACAAGACGAATATTATTAATATTGGAATTATTGAGCAATTCACGAACTTTGCTGCCGCATCTTAAAGATAAAGGTTCTGCATTTGCAACAACGACAGCACTGTCAGCTCCCGATATTGAAGTTTTAAAACCCGCACCTATACCGGCAGGACAATCAATAAATATATAGTCATAAAATTTTGATAAAGCCCGTACAATCTGACTAAATACAGACGGACTGATTTTATTTTGTTCATTCAGCGGTGAAGCCAATACATACAAACCACTTATAGATTTACAAGGATAAATAGCATTTAGTATATTGCAGTTGCCGTTTACAACATCAGAAATATCAAAAACCAACTCCGAGTTTATTCCTAAAAGCAAGTCCACTCCTCGCATACCTGTATCACAATCCATTATAAGAACTTTTTTACCTTGTCTGGCCAATGCCGTACACAATCCGGAAGTAACGGTTGATTTACCTGTACCACCTTTGCCTGATGTTACCACTGTTATTCTGCCCATACTTTATAACTACCTCATTTAACATATTACCATAATATTTACTATAAGTCAAAGGGATTTTTGTTATTTTTTAATCAAAAAAACACATATTTAATATAATAAATAATAAACTTTTTATCAATAGTATTATATCACATTGATAAGATAATTGCAAAAATATATTTAAGGCGAAATTTTGCCTTCGACACATTAAGAGAATTTTTTTGGAAAAAGTTCTCTTAAAACCCTCAAAAATTTCATCTTTGTTAAATATAAAAATGGAAAACTTTAAAAAGTTTTCCACTTTTTCAGCAAAGATACTATTTCTTATATAGATTATTCAACACCTCTATAATATAAACCACGAGTAAAGTTATTTTCCGATTTATTATTTATGTTGAAAACTTTTGACTTTTCAAGAATTTCAACAGAGTTTTCAACAGTGTATCTATATATAACAAAATCAATATTACTAAATTCGTTTATTCTGTCAATCATTCGCAGAGGCACAGAATTGAATAATTCACTGCAGCCAAAATTACATTTTATAGGGAATTTAATACCTTTACGGTCAGTGATAAATTGTGGTGTTTTACAATTATGACATATATTGCCATTATTTATAACAGGACAATTTCTGGTTATCATCAATGGCAAATGCCCATAAACGATTACACCTCTTGGAATATCCGCACCCATATCATTTATTTGTGAAACCGTAAGTTCAAAAGATAATTCAATATCTTTAAAGCCAACATCTTCTGCCCATAATAATGATGCAGTATTAGTTATATTAAGACCAAAACCTCCGTGCATATTAAATCCATATTTTTTAGCAATAGGAACAGCACCTATATTTGATACCAAAATATCATTAATACCATAGCTTTTAGCTTTTTCTAAAAGATTATCAACCAATTTTTCTCTGCCAAACATACATCGAGGTATATCCAAAGCAATATTAAAACCTTCATTTATAAGTCTTTGTAATTCCCTTTGGCTTGTGGTTAATGGCACAAATACAAATTCAAAATTTTTAAAATATTTCGGAATATCACTATTTGAAAATACTGCACGATTTTTAATAGTTTTACTCTTTGGCTTTGGATTTGAGATAGGTAAATATATATCATTAACTTGAATTTGCGGAACATAGGCTCTTTTATCTTCAATAATTTCAATAGCAGATTTGCGAAGTTGATTTATTTCAGATATAGGTACAGATAAATTATCGTCTATATCGCATATAATTTCTTTTGCAAAAAATGGTGTACCGCCTGTTTTTGATAATTGGGCAATACAACGCTCCTGTGATAAAGCGACTTTTATTGCTGTTTCAGGAATATTTCCGGCAACAACAGCACTATTATTTTTATCATCTATTACAGTTAATTGCAATGGCTTTTTATTTTTAGCAGTAAAAATTAATTTTAGAGGTATAGAAGGGTTTTCTGATAAATAGGTTTGTTTTATTTTTGAAAAAACATTATTTGTTGCAGAAATAACATCTTCCTTGGTTCTTTTTCCGAACATATCACGACCGGTTTTATTTATAAAATAGCCATCAGTAAAACCTTGCCTTGAAAAAACAGCATTTAAATCAGAAAACTTATTATTATCAACAAAACCATTTTTACAGGCATCATTAATACAATCAACAGCGGCAGCAACATATTCAGGTCTTTTCATACGACCTTCAATTTTTATTGAAGTAACTCCAATCTGTTTAAGCTCGTTCAAATGATGTATCAACGACAAATCTTTTAAACTTAAATCGTAACCTGTTCCACCTTGTACTGCAAACGGCAATCTGCAAGGTTGTGCACAAGCTCCTCTATTGCCGCTTCTTGAGCCGAGCATAGCACTTAAATAACACTGACCTGAAACACACATACACAACGCACCGTGTACAAATACTTCTAATTCTATATCAGATGAATTTTTACGGCAAAAATCAGAAACTTCTTTTATTTCACTTTCAGACATTTCCCTTGATAATACAACTCTTTTATATCCCATATCATAAAGAAATTTTGCACCCATAGGAGTATGAACAGACATTTGAGTCGAGGCATTAAGGTTAATGCTTGGAATTGCCTTACGCACAAGCTTAGCAAGACCAACATCTTGTATTATAATGGCATCAATACCTATATTAGCGGCATATTTAATAAGATTTATGGCATTTTCAAGTTCATCATCGTGTATAAGAGTATTAACGGTAAGATATACTTTTACATCTCGTATATGGCAATATCTGATTGCCTCCTTCAATTCATCTTTATTAAAATTTTTGGCACTGCTCCTTGCACTAAATAACTGTGCTCCTAAGTAAACAGCGTTAGCACCATTTCTAACACCTGCAATCAAAGATTCCATTGAACCGGCAGGAGCAAGTATTTCTAAATTATTCATTCCTTATTACCATCAACAAAGAATTCGCTGTCGTCATCATCAGCACTCTCGGAAGTACTACCCTCAGTTACAATTATTGGATTGCTGTTTTTTACAGGTCGAGAAATAGGTTCTTTTTGAGTTTGTGCAAAACCATTAGCCTCTAATTCGACAATTCTTTCTTTTAAGGAAGTATTTTCTTCTTTTAGCTGTTCAATTTCTTTTATTTTACTATCATAGTCATCTCTTAATTTTTTAGCCTCTTTAAAGTAAACTTTCATTTTATTTTTTAAATCATCAGTTTCCATTTTAGCCTTGCAGCAGTCGTTACAATATTCAAGGGCGGTAATAATTGCAGACTTCACAATGGATAAATTATCGTTATTTTGGAGATCTTTCATTTTAACATTAACATCATTAGCGAGTTCCAGAGTATAAGCAACATCTTCATCAGTAATAATAGTAAATTCATTACCACATATATTCAATTTAATTTTATTATCAGCCATAGTAAAAAATCCTTTCTTAGTTAGTTTTTCATTATTTAATTATATTACAAACGAACTTATGATTAAAGACATTTTTGTAAATTTTTATTTTACAAGTCAAAGAAACATATTTTATATTTGATTTAGTGTTATTAAACTTATTATATTAAGTTGATAAATGTCAAGGAAAATTTGTCGATAGAATAATGGTAAAGTAACCAAACTTAATTACCATAAATTACCATTTTGCCGTCTAAACGGAGATATTTAATTAATTGTTTGAGAAAGGTTAAAAATGGTGATATAATGCCATTACATAGAGAATTAAACAAAGGAGTGCTGCAAAAATGTTTACTAAAAGTATAGGTATAGATTTAGGTACAACAAATACTCTTGTCTATATAAAAAATCGAGGAATTGTATTGCGAGAACCTTCGGTAGTTGCCGTTGATATCAGAAACAATACTGTTGTTGCTGTTGGCAACCGAGCAAAAGATATGGTTGGCCGCACACCCGATAATATCAGTGTTGTTAAACCGCTGAAAGATGGTGTTATTTCCGACTTCGATATAACTGCTATTATGATAAAGTATTTTATTAAAAAAGCAACTAAAAATAATATATTTTTCAAACCAAAGATAGTTATATGTATTCCGTCCGGTGTAACAACGGTAGAAAAACGAGCCGTTGAAGATGCCTCTAAACAAGCCGGTGCAGGCGAAGTAAAACTAATAGTTGAACCTATGGCGGCAGCTATGGGAGCTAATTTACCTGTTACTAAGGCACAGGGAAGTATGGTGGTTGATATCGGCGGAGGAACATCTGAAATGGCTGTTATATCACAAGGTGGAATAGTTACGGATAATTCAATTAGAGTTGCAGGAAATAGATTTGATGATAGTATAATCCAGTACATTAAAAAAAAGTATGGTTTACTGATTGGTGAAACAACTGCTGAAAAAATAAAAATATCTATTGGTTCGGCGTATCCTTACGAGAATGAGAACGATATTGAAATTAAAGGTAAAAATCTATCTGACGGTTTGCCAAGAAATATTATTATAACATCGGAAGAAGTACGAAAGGCTCTCAAACCTTCCATAGAATTAATAATAGAGGCAATTAAAGGAACATTAGAGGCAACGCCTCCCGAAATTTCAGCAGATATAATTGATTATGGTATAACCTTGACGGGAGGAGGTGCATTATTGCGAGGTCTTGACACTCTAATAGGAGAAGCTACAAATATGCCTGTCCATATGGCAAACAAACCGCTTGACTGTGTAGTTGAAGGTACAGGCAGAGTATTATGAAAAATTACATTTATAAAAGAAAAAAAGGATTACAATATGATACAAAAATATTAATACTCACTGTTATATGTACAATATCAATAGCAGTAACCGACCTTATAACAAATAAAAGTATTATTAAGGATTTTTTTGCTAATAGTTTAAGTCCATTAAAGCAGATTATTACTAATACTATAAATAATGTTTATTCTATAACAGTTTATGGAAACGAAAAAAATAAACTCTACTATGAAAATCAAAGTATTACAGCAAATAATATTGATTTATCAAACAAATTAGTTAATTACTATAAAATCTATGCCGAAAATGAACAGCTTAAAAAATATTTTGGTATTACCGAACAAGTAGATGACGCTGTTCTTACTAATGCAACAATTATTTTAAGAAATGACAGGTACAATCTCACGATAAATAAAGGCTCTCGAAACGGAGTTGAAATCGGAGATACAGTCTTAACAGAAAATGGCCTTGTCGGATTTATAAGCAAAGTATCATATACCACCTCAACAGTTCAGACTATAATGTCACCGCTGACTAAGGTTGCAGTTAAAAATATTGTTACAGATAAAACAGGAGTTCTTAACGGCGATTTTGAATTATCAAAAGACAATAAAGTAAAATTAATTTACACAAAATCAAAAGATGATATTAATATTGGTGATATTATAACAACATCCGGAATAGGTGATATCTATCCGGAAAATATCAAGATTGGCATAATTACAAATATTTGTTATGATGAATATGATACATCTATATATGCAGTTGTTGATATTTACGAAGATATTCAAAAAGTTGAAAAAGTTGCTGTCTTAAAAAATTTTTCAAAGGAGTGACTGTTATATCTATAAAAAGACTTATTATATATATATTAGAAATAATCTTATTTTTTATTATACACGATATAGAGTTTATTGTTATAGCATACTATAACGCTAAACCAATAGTAACAATATCTATTGCAATAAGCATAGCTATATACGAAAGAAACGGTATAAATATTATATTAGGCGCAATATGCGGATTGCTTGTCGATATATCAATAGGAAATATTATGGGTATTAATGCACTTATCTTATGTATAATTTGCTTTATAATATCAAAAATAAAAATCCACTCTTTTATTATATATATAATATACACCGCTTTCAGTGTGACATTTATGTTGTATATAACATTTGTGTTATCTCCTTATGAACTTAACTTTTATAATTTTAAAAGCCTATATATACCAAATATTATATATACAATTATAGTATCACCACTATTTTATATCATTAATAAAAAAATATATTTAAAGGTGAGATGATATATTTGCACAAAATCAGAGTTATTGTATGTATATTAATTATAGTAATGATATTCGGAGTATTTACAAAAAGATTATTTCAATGGCAGATTACTGATAAAGAAATTTATCTCCAAATGTCTTCGTATTCCGAATATACTATAAAAACACCTGCCATAAGAGGAGAAATATTTGACCGAAACGGTATCCCTCTCGCAGTAAATGAAAATGTTTATAATGTTGTTATAGATAAACTATATATCACACCTAATACCGAAAATACCGTTATTGCAATGCTTATGGATATATTCAAATCATACAACGAAACTTGGATAGATAAATTACCTATAAATATAAATAACAACAAATATACATTTTCAGAAGATTTCTATTCTTTTGAAGATATAGGAATATCAGGCAATTATACGGCAGATAAATTTATTGATATTCTCGCAGACAGATACAACTGTTATGAAAACGATAAAATTTTACAGCGTAATATTATATCCGTTCGCTACAATATGGAAAAGCGTGGATATTCTATGTCAACATCATACACATTTGCAGAAAATATATCGCAGGAACTTCTTGCAGCCATCTCAGAGAAAACTCAGAACATTAACGGAATTAGAATAGAGAGAACTTTATCACGACAATATCCTAATGGTATTGCCGCACCTCATATTGTTGGTAATATAGGCAGCATTTCGCAGGAAGAATATACAAATTTAAAAGACAATGGTTATTCCCTTAACGATAAAATCGGTAAATTTGGTATTGAAAAAGCTATGGAGGAATATCTCAGAGGCACAAACGGCAAAAAAATTATAACTCGTGACAAAAAAGGTAATATAGAAGTCATAGATACGGAAAATTCTGTTGCCGGAAATAATATTTATTTAACAATAGATACAGAATTACAAAGCACTGCCCTCAAAAGTCTTGAAGAAAATATAAATAACGCAAGACAAAGCGGCTATTCGGATTGTATTGCAGGAGCAGCAGTTATGCTTGATGTAAACGATTTTTCGATTTTATCGGCTGTAAGTTATCCGTCCTATGACTTGGAACTATATACTAAAAACTCGGAATATTATTCACAACTTATGAATGATAATACTACGCCTATATTCAACAGAGCATTTTCCGGAAAATTTGCACCCGGCTCAATATTTAAGCCGCTTGTTGCTATGTCATCATTACAGGAAAATATTATCGACAAGGACAGTATTGTATGTTGCAGCAAATATTATCACAATGGCAGCTTTACTTTAAGATGTATGGGAATACACGGCTATATCAATCTCCAAAGTGCTCTTGCTAAATCCTGCAATTATTTTTTTGCAGATGTAGGCAATCGTCTTGGTATAGATAAGATGAATATGTATGCAAAACAATTTGGTCTTGGTGTATATACGGGTGTCGAGATTGGCGAAACAAAGGGCATACTTGCCGGTAAAGAAAACAGCCAAAAATATGGTCAGGAATGGTATTCAAGCGATACAATATGTGCATCTATTGGTCAATCAGACAATGCCTTTTCCCCGCTGCAATTAGCAGTATATACGGCTACAATTGCCAACGGCGGCACTCGTTATCAGGCACATTTAGTAAATAATATTACAGACTATACTACCGGTAGTTCTATTTATAAAAATAATATTTCTAAATCCGTTATTGTAAATGAAACGGATATTGACCAAGAAAATATTAATATTGTTAAATCCGGTATGCGTGAATGTGTATTAACAGGAACGGCAAGTTATGTATTTGGAAATTATCCGATAGAGATTTCCGCTAAAACCGGTACTGCTGAAAATTCAGGTTCTGACCATACAACATTTATATGTTTTGCACCATCTGAAAATCCACAAGTTGCGATTGCCGTAGTAATTGAACACGGTGCAAAAGGAATTTACTCTATGAATGTCGCCAAATCATTACTTGACTGCTATTTTAATTTATAAAAATTTAAAACGGGATTACTAAGATAAAATCTTAATAATCCCGTTTAATGTTTACAGTTCCATTATAGTAATGACGAGGAAATAAATTTTATAGTTTCAGTAATGGTTTGCTTTGTTGATGGTTTATAAACAAGAATTTGAACTTCATCACCCGGTGCGTGATTATTTAAAACACTATCAATATCATCTACTGTTTTTAGTTTAACACCGTCCATTTCAAGAATAATATCTCCCTCCTCAACACCTGTACCTGAAAAAGAACTTGTTGATGCAAATTCCACTATTTCAACCCCATATTCAAGACCGTATTGGTTATTATCCTTTAAAATGCCAATAGTAGCACCTATTCTTGCCCTTCCTATAACATAACCATTTTTAATAATCTGATTAGCAAACTCTATGACTGTATTGCTTGGTATCGAGAAACCCATTCCCTCATAACCTGATTTAGAAATTTTAGCAGTATTTATTCCTATAACCTGACCATATATATTTATGAGAGGACCTCCCGAATTACCCGGATTTATAGCTGCATCAGTCTGTATATATTTAACGGTAGTTGACAAAGTTAATTTTCTGTCAACCGCTGATATAATACCTTGTGTCAAAGAATTTGAAAACCCCGAACCATAAGGACTGCCAATAGCCAAAGCAGTTTGACCGATTTTTATATTATCAGAATTGGCAAATGTTGCCGGTAAAAGGTCATCAGCACTTATTTTTAGAATTGCAATATCAACATCAGAGTCAAAACCAATAACCTGTGCTTCATAAGATTTACCGTTATTTAAAACAACACTAACATTAATATCTCTTCTGTCCTCTATAACGTGGCTGTTTGTAACAATGTATCCGCTTTCGTCTATAATAACTCCAGAGCCGAGATGTCCGCTTGTATCGGTTGTGTATGCTTTAACGCTCACAACAGAATCAGCTATTTTTTGATAAGCAGTTTCAGCATTATTTTCGCCGGAATTAATTGTAGGAGTATCCTGTGTTGAAATTTGTGGTCCGTTAGGATTTGCATATTTGTCAGCATTTTCTTCACTGCCAACTTTATCATTCTCGGAAAGAACAATATCGCTGTCCGATAAAGTCCTCCAACTGTAAATTGAATATCCTATACATATTCCTAATAATACAGCAGTAGTAGGTAAAACACTCCAAAACAATCCTTTTTTCTTTTTAATTTTTATATTCTTGGCAGATACTTCCATATTTTGACTGTTATTAAACTCATTATTACTAATAGTTTTAGTCACAAATTCATCATCATAATAATCGGAAATAGTTTGTTGTTGTGACTGTACATTCTGCATAATCGGTTGCTGTATTATAAATTGTGATGCAGAAGGTTCTTGCTGTGTATTATCTTGATTAACATTATCTTCTTGATTATTATTAATATTGTTAAAATCATTTTCGTTCATATAAGCACCCCACATTAATGTCCTTTAGGTATCCAGAATTCAAATTTGCAATATTCATCAAGTTTACTTTCAGCTTTAATTTCGCCGCCGTGTAATTTTATAATAGTTTTTACGATATAAAGCCCCAATCCCATACCATTTTTATCTTGGCTGCGTGATTTATCAGTTTTATAAAATCGTTCAAATACTCTTTTCACTTCTTCGCTGCTTATACCCTCACCGCTATTCTTAATAGATACAACTAAGCGATTACTTTCATCTATAATTTTAATCTCTATATATCCGTTATTATTAACAAATTTAACTGCATTTTCAAGCAAGTTATAGACCACTTGATGCAGCATATCGGGGTCACCCTCTATAAATACGCTTTTAGAATCTTCCAAGCCAAGAATATCAATATTTTTTCTTTCGATTTGCTGCTCAAAAGTAATTAAAGTTGTAAATATAGTTTCGGTCATATCGAAACGCTTCGGTATTAGATTTAACGAACCACTATCAATTCTTGATAAATCAAGCATTGATTTGACAAGCCTTGATAATCTTTTCACCTCATCAGAAACTATACGCAAGTAATATTTTTCCTTATCAGGAGGAATAGTCCCATCAAGAATACCATCAATAAAACCTGCTATGGTAGTCATAGGTGTTTTAAGTTCGTGCGATACATTCGCAACAAAACTCCTTCTGATATTTTCGGACGAAGACAGCGATTCCGCCATATTATTAAAGGCTATTGCAAGTTCGCCAATCTCGTCATCTGATTTAACAGAAACACGCTTCGAAAAATCACCGTCACCAAAACTTTTTGCAGCTACTGACATTTGTCTTAGAGGTCTGACCATATTATATGTGAATAATCCTGTTATACAAAAGCAGATTAGCAGTGCGGCGATTGCTGAAAAAAAGGTTAATTTCAACATATCAGAGGAAAATGTATAAAAGCTGCTTGCGTCAACAGTCGCAAATACAATTCCAGCCCTCATATACTCGCCGTCAATATCTATAATTATCGGCATACCCGAAATATAGTGTCTTGTGCTATACATATCATCAAAAGTTCCGGTAGAGAAATAATTTCCTTTTACAGCATCATTCATAATAGTTTGCGAAATATAATTACCTTCATATTGTACAAGCTGTGAAGTACAAATCATAATTTTGCCATTATTATCAGTAATCATAATATCCGCATTAACATTACCCGAAAAAATTTCAAGCATCTGGCGTATAAGTTCGCCTGAACTTATATATAATGTATTATTTATTTTTTGGGAGTTTTGAGCTACCAAATTCGATACAGACCTTGCCGTATTATCAAGCATATCGTATCTGTCGTTTTTCCAGTATTGTGACATAAATAAAAAGAATAATGAACTTAATATTACTATACTTACAAAAACTATAACTAAACTTATTCTAAGATATTTCTTAAATAAGGTTTTTTGTCTTTTAACCATAAATTAATTCCTTATTCTTTAACCTCAAATTTATAACCTACTCCCCAAACAGTCTTTAATGCCCATTTATCAGATACACCCTCTAATTTTTCTCTTAGACGCTTTACGTGGACATCAACTGTTCTTGAATCCCCATAATAATCAAATCCCCAAACTTCGTCAAGTAATTGGTCCCTTGTAAAAACCCTGTTCGGATTACTTGCAAGATGGTATATCAGTTCCATTTCCTTTGGCGGAGTATCAATTTGAACACCATCAACTCTAAGTTCATAATTTGTCAAATTAATCAATAATTTATCATACTTTACTTCTTTTACATCGTTAGTCTGTTCTGCCGCACCTGTACGCCTTAAAACAGCTTTTATTCTTGCCACAACTTCTTTGGCTTCAAAAGGCTTAACAATATAGTCATCGGCACCAAGTTCCAGACCTAATACTTTATCAAAAACTTCACCTTTTGCAGTCAACATAATTATCGGGCAATCAGAAATTTTTCTTATTTCCCTGCAAACCTGCCAACCGTCAAGTAATGGAAGCATAATATCAAGCAAAACGATATTGGGATTTTCCTCAGAAAACACCTCAATAGCTCTTTGACCGTTATGGGCAAGAACAACATCATAATCCTCTTTTTCAATATATAGTCTTAGAAGTTCACAAATATTTCTATCATCATCAACTATCAGCACTTTACCTATACTCATTTTTGAAAAATCCTTTCATTATATAATTACTTTAATTGCAAAGTTCTGCACCATAGTATTATAAATATGTAAAATATAAAACTTTAATATATATTATATTCTAAAATAGTGAACAAATTACGAACTTATTAATAATTTTATTATATTATAAAGATTGAAATATTACAACTATTTTAAAACAACCCTATTGTACATATTTTAACAATTAAAAACGATATTAATATGAATTTTATGTGCAAAAACTATGAATATTAAAAAAATTATAAATTTTTTAAAAAAAAGACTTGCAATTTATTCTACTATATGTTACAATAAACAAGCAGTCGGAAAGTGATTGTAATGCAAAAGTTGGTGTTGATGACGCTGAGGGTACACCTGTTCCCATACCGAACACAGTAGTTAAGCTCAGTGGTGCCGAAAATACTTAATTGGTGACGATTTGGGAAATTAGGAAAATGCCAACGTTCTTTATTTTATTTTTTAGTCTGATACACACTATATGTTGTGTATCAGATTTTTTTATAACTTATTAATGGCTAATTAATTCGTCAAGAATTAATTAGCCATTATACTAATCTTGATTTGCGTCCAGTTTATATAATGCTTGGTACATCTCTGGGCGTCTATCTCTAAATACTCCCCAACCGATTCTTAAATCTCTGATTTTATCAAGGTCAAATTCTGCAATCAATACAGTTTGAGTTTCTCTGTCAGCACTTGCAACAATTTTACCTGTTTCATCGGCTATAAACGATGAACCATAAAAAGTCATAGAAGTTTCGTCAGTTTCAACACCAATCCTATTGGAGGCAACAACGGGCATAATATTCGCAGCGGCGTGTCCCTGCATAACTCTTTGCCAATGCTCCATACTATCACAATCCATAACAGGTTCAGAGCCTATTGCTGTGGGATATAATAATATTTCTGCTCCCATTAGAGCCATACACCTTGCACTTTCAGGAAACCATTGGTCCCAGCAAATACCTACACCAATTTTGCCATATTTTGTATTCCAAACTTTGAAGCCTGTATCCCCCGGTGAAAAATAAAACTTTTCTTCATAAGCGTGTCCACAAGGAATATGAGTTTTTCTATATTTTCCCAGAATTTCGCCATTACTATCAATCATAGCAACAGTATTGAAAGTAGTATTACCGGCTTTTTCATAAAAGCTAATAGGTATAACAACATCAAGTTCCTTTGCAATTTTCTTAAAATGATTAACGGCAGGATTTTCATTTAATGTTGTAGCAAGATTATAATATTCATACCTTTCCTGCTGACAAAAATATGGCATTTCAAAAAGCTCCTGCAAAAGTATAATATTTGCACCTTGCAAAGCAGCTTCTCTGACCATTGATTCAGCTTTCTGTAAATTTTCTTGTTTATTCCAACTGCAACTCATTTGAGTAGCAGCAACTTTAACATTTCTCATAACGAATAACCTTTCTTAAATATTTTTAATACCGGACGGATACTGTTGAGTAATACAATGTATATTACCTCCGCCAATTAATATATCTCTCGCATAAATTTGTATAACTTCTCTTGTAGGAAATAAATTTTGCAGTATATTTTTTGCTATAATATCATTTTTATCATTAAAGCCCGGCATAATTACCGCACCATTCGATATATAAAAATTAACATATGAACCAGCCAATCTATAATTATTTGACCTTGTTGGCTCATCATCAAAATAATCAAGTCCATTACATTCCTCATCTGTCATATAAATAGGTGATGGCTGAGGAATTTTATGTATAGTTATATGCCTATTTTTTGCGTCCGTAGAATTTGATAATATATCATAACAACTTTTTGAAAAAGCATATTGTGGGTCGTTTTCATCATCTGTCCAAGCAAGGACAACATTTGCAGGTGACGTAAAAGCACATATATTGTCAATATGTTCATTTGTTTCATCATTATAAATACCGTTTTTAAGCCATATAACTTTATCTGCACCCAAATAAAGTTTAAGATTTTCTTCAATTTCGGTTTTGGATAGTTGTGGATTTCTTCCCTTGCTTAAAAGACAAGCCTCTGTAACCATAATTGTCCCCTCGCCGTCCGAATGTATCGCACCACCCTCCATTATAAAATTTCTTGCGTTGTAAACATCTTTATCCAAAAGGTCACAAACCTTTCTTGCCACCTTGTTATCTTTATCCCAAGGAAAGTAAAGACCGTCTATTAATCCTCCCCAAGCATTAAATCCCCAATCTATTCCTCTGATATTGCCATTATCATTTACAACAAATGTGGGTGCAACATCTCTCGCCCAAGCGTCATCTGTTGACATTTCAACAACTCTAATATTTTCGGGTAAAAGCCTTCTTGCATTATCATATTGACTATGACTGACGAGCATTGTAACCTTTTCGCTTTTAGCAATAGCAGCGGCGACCTTTGCAAAGGCATTTTGGGCGGCAATACCTCCATATTGCCAAGAATCCCTACGCTCCGGCCATATCATAAAACAACCAATATGATTTTCAAATTCCCCCGGCATTCTATAACCGTCATTTTTCGGAAACCCCGATAAAATTTTCATATACTATCCCTTCAAAATAATGTGTATTCTTTCAATACATTATATCATAATATACATATAATATACAAGCTATCATTTATATAGCATTTCCTTCTGATAAACTCTTAAATTCATAAAAATTTTTTCTAAAATTTGTAGAGAATTTGCTGTCGTCAATCGCATAATATGAGTATAATACTGATATGCCTAAATATTATATAATTCCGACAAATATGCACACCTAAAATGGTGTGCATATTATTTTCATATCAAAGTAAATTTATATATTTATCTACTAAATCTTTTGTGGCTAAGCCATCAGACAAAGCAGTAGCATTACCACAAGCACTGCCAAGTTTTAGGGCATATTCAAGATTATTTGTAAGAATATATCCCGCAATAAATCCGGCAACCATAGAATCTCCCGCACCTGTTGTATTTTTTGGTTTACTGTCAATACTTCCGACAGAATATATTTTACCATTTTCGCCAATTAATACAGCTCCGTCTTTTCCCCTTGATACAAGAACATTGACAGCACCTCTTTCCTGCAATTCTTTTGCATATAATACAACATCTTCATAGCTCTCTATTGAAACATTAAAAATTTCACCCAATTCTTTATTATTAGGTTTTATCATAAAAGGTTTATATTTTAGAGATTTTATCAATAAATCGTTCGCAGCATCAACAATAAATTTTATTCCTCTATTTTGTAATTTTTCCATAATCTTTTCATATATATTATCAGGCATAGTAGATGGAACACTTCCGGCGAGTACAAGAATATCATCTTTTTTGAGGACATCAAGTTTTTCAAAAAACAATTCTATTTCATCATCTCCAACTACTGGTCCTTGTGTATTAATATCTGTTTCCAAATCCGCTTTAACTTTTAGATTAATTCTTGTAATACCATTTTTTAATTTAATAAAATCAGTATTTATACCTGATTTATTAATATTCTCTTGCAAATAATCCCCCGTAAAACCTGCTATAAATCCCAGAGCTATATTATCAATACCAAGATTATGCAATACTGTTGATACAGTAATACCTTTTCCCCCAAAATAAATAATTTCTTTACTTGTTCTGTTAATTTCCCCTAATTTGAGCATATCCATATAAACGGTGTAATCAATCGCTGGATTAAAAGTTACGGTATAAATCATAAAAAACACTCCTATCAAAAATTATATTTATATTATAAACATATTAAAGTTTTATAATACTAAATTTTTACATATCTATACTGACACAAAAAGTAAATATATATTATTAATATCCAAACTTATGAAAATTTATTGAAATTTTATATAATAAAGTGTATAATATAATCTGTAAAATTAATACTTTTCACGAGGTGTGTGCATATATGGATTTTAAAAAAATATCTGCAAATGATGATGTATTCAATAATGAGGAATATCTAAAAGATATTATGCTTTTTAATACTATTGAGAATGCCAGACAAAGTAATTTTTCCAATTTTTATTCAGACGGCAAAAATATAATTATTCAGAATTATAACAATAACTCTCGTGTATGGATATGGACATCAAATGCCGTTAAAAATGATACAAAATCTCTTATGGATTTAAGTTTTTTTTTAAGAGATTTAAATATCCCGAATATACGACTTTATGTTAAATATGATATAGCAACACAATTATCCGATTTATATGCACTTGTATCATTTGAAATAAGTTATTCTGTAAAAGATGAATTTTCCTTGGGTTTATTCACTTGCGATAATATTATGGTAAATGAAAAAGATTTCAAAAATTTCAATACGGTTGCTTTATCAATTAAAAACCCCGAACATAAAAGCCTGCTTGATGATTTTTATAAATCATTGTCTATGGAATTTCATTGGAGAAGCCTAAAAAATCAAATCGGCGAATACGAAAAACATCAGATGTATGGCATAATTGATAAAGGCAAACTTGTTTCCAATATAGTTACAGGTTGTCTGACTGATAATAAATATATTTCACTTGAATCGGTTGCGGTTATAAACAAATACAGACGCAAAGGTTATGGTTATGCAAATATGATGTATGCAATGTCTGATTTTAAGAGAAACAATTATACGCCAATATTCTATTCTCACATCGGAAATACAGCGGCTATGCAATTATGGCAAAAATGTGGTTTTTCTATCAAAGACAAAATTTATTTAATTAAACTTTTGGAACATAAATAATTTTTTATATTACTTCACATATTTGATATGTGAAGTATATTTATTTTTTATGGTAATAAAAAGAACAAGGCAAGTGCAGAAATCCTCTATACTTGCCTTGAACTAAAATTAAAATAATTATCTAAATTTTCTCGGAACCACGGGCTTTGTCATTATAACATCATTTGATATGTAACCCGAACCCAAATCTGTTTTAACATCTTCCTCGACTGAAAAACCAAGTGCTTCAAAAGCCGCAATAGCATCTGTATTTTCGGAATTGCAGCGCAAATAGATTTTCTTTTGTTGATTATTTCTTGCCAACTCCTCCACAAAACTAATAACCTCTTTTGCAATACCTGTTTTTCTATGTTCAGGCTGAATATATAAATGATTTAAAAACATACCATCTTCTTGCGGTTTAGCACAGAAGTATCCTACCGGCTGACATTTAACATTTGTTGAATAGTAGAAATAACCATCTTCAATTTGATGTTTAATAACATCATAAGATTGTTGATTTTTAATCATATATGTTAGTTGTTTTTTTGGATAAATTTCACTGTAACACTCTGTCCACATATCTTTGGCCATTTTTGCAATAATTGCTAACTGCAAGCTTGTTTTAATTGGTATCATTCTTGGATCTTTTCTCATAATAAACATTCCCTTACCTAAAAATTTTTCATAATAGCATAGATATACTCTAAAACTATATCCATATTATATAATAAAATTGTAGATATATCAAGTAAATTCACAAAAATATTACAAATATATTTTATACTTATAATTCTGTTACAAAAATTATTTTCTATATTTCAGAAACTCTGTTTCGTAAATATTATTACCATATTTATCTATAACAACAATAGCCGGAAAATCCTCTACTATAAACTTATGTATAGCTTCTGTTCCTAAATCATCATAACAAATAACCTCAGTGCTTTTTATACTTCTTGAAATAAGTGCAGCCGCACCACCTATTGCTACAAAATATACAGCACCATTTCTAATCATAGCATCTACAACTTCTTTATTTCTTGCACCCTTACCAATCATACCTTTTAAGCCTAAATCAAGCAAAGCCGGTGAATATTTATCCATTCTGTAACTTGATGTAGGGCCTGCCGGTCCTACTGCGTGACCTTTTTTTGCCGGTGCAGGACCAACATAATAAATAACCTGACCTTTTATATTAACCGGTAAATCTTTACCTTCTTGTATAAGTTCAAAAAGTCTTTTATGGGCGGCGTCACGCCCCGTTAAAAGTTCCCCGCTGAGCAAGACATTATCTCCTGCTTTAAGCATAGCTATATCTTCATCTTTAAGCGGTAAATTTAATTTATATGTCATATAAAATCACCTTATTTAATTTTTATTTTAGTTATATTACAGTTTCCTTATGTCTTGCTGCGTGACAACAAATATTAACTGCAACAGGCATACCTGCTATATGAGTAGGATATGTTTCTATATTAACTCCAAGAGCAGTTGTATTTCCGCCAAGTCCGGCAGGACCAAATCCCATATTATTTATGGCGACAAGCAATTCATTCTCCAAATCCGCAAATCGTTTGTCGGGATTTTTAATATTTATAGGACGAATAGTAGCCTTTTTAGCGAGCTGGGCAGCCTTATCAAAAGTTCCCCCTATGCCTACACCAACTATTATAGGCGGGCAAGGATTAGGACCGGCATATCTTACAGTATCAAGTATAAAAGACTTTACACCTTCAATTCCGGCAGATGGCGTAAGCATTTTTATAGCTGACATATTTTCGCTTCCAAAGCCCTTACAGCTTACTGTAAATTTTATTTTATCTCCACTGACTATATCAGTATAAATAATTGCGGGAGTATTATCCTTTGTATTAATTCTATCAAATACAGGGTCTGATACAACAGATTTTCTCAAATATCCTTCGATATATGCCTGTCTTACACCTTCATTGACAGCCTCAGCAAATGACATTTCCCCATCAATGACAACCTTATCGCCATATTCAACAAATAGAACCGCCATACCTGTATCCTGACATATTGGAATATCTTCATTTCCTGCTATTTCATTATTTTGGATAAGCTGGTTTAAGACACTTTGACCAACAGGAGATTTTTCATTATTTTTGGCATTTTTAAGAGAAGCCATTATATCGTCACCAATATAATAATTACAGTCCATAAAAAGTTTTTTGACTGTTTGTATTATTAATGTATCCTTAATCGTTCTTACTGTCATTTTCTACTCTCCATTCAATCTAATCATACTTACTTATATTTTAATAATTACTAAATTTTTTTGCAATATAGTTTAAAGAAAAATAGATATTTTTTGGACTTTTTTTATTTTTTACCAATAAAACCAAAGCGGACAGATTGGAAAAATCCAACCTGTCCGAATTTTATTTAATTACTCAACAACTAAATTGTGATTTATATATTACATAGCCATATTTTGATAAAATTCATCTATTGTAACATAAGATGATGGAGCAGTAATACCACTAATTGTTTCAGCTTTTTTTGTTATAGTATATGATACAGAACCACCGCCATTAGTCTGGCTGATAGAGGCAATACCTTTTAAAGTAAATGTATCATCTTTAAAACCTGTGCCAACTGAGATATTAAATGTTGCACCCTCATCATTAATCTCTTTAACAAGTTCGTTTATGCCTTCCTGAATTTTATCTTTATATGTAGATACATTTGCGACAATAATTTCTTTTTGCTGAGCCAACATATTTGCAGTGTTTTTGGATTCTTCTGTTCCAATACTATTATCCATCTCTACTAACTTATCGATAATTTCTGAAATATTATCAGTTACAGCGTTTGCACATTCAGTAAGGATACTTGCAAGATTAGCATTATTAATTGTTAAGGTTTGAAGTCCGTCTTGTTCAGTAATAACCGTTGAACCAAGATTATCAATAGCTGTTTGTAATGACGGCAATATAATATCTGCTATATCTTTAAGATAGATTTGCGCATTATCAATTACTGATTCCGAAAGAGTTGATGATATAACATAATCATCCATCATACTCTTTATTGTTTCAGCATCATATTTTAAATAATCTTCTTTGATATAATCATCAATATTATTATTAGCCATACCACCTTGTTGTGTTGAGAATAGGCTTGCTATTTCCATAGCTTCTTTTATAATAGACTTAATATTAATATATACTGCATCATCTGCTGCAATAATATCGGTAAGTTTCTTGTAATCATTTACACCCAGCTTATAATATATATCTACAACAGATTGTTTTGAAGTACTATTAAATTTAGCATCAGCCTTTAATCCTACAACAATATTATTAATGTCAATACCAAGCTGATTAATTACATCAGCCGCTTCTTGCGGGACATCATCTGCGAGGTTATCGACTTTAATATTAAATGTTGTTTCAATGGTTTCAGTTCCCTCTGTAATTTCAGCAGCTTTTTTTATAGCGTCTGTAAAAGAAATTTGTTCAGCTTTATTACCACAAGATGCAAACATTATCATTGTTATACATAATGTAATAACTAATGCAATCGGTTTAAAACATTTTTTCATAAATTGTACATCTCCATTCAATATATTTAGTTATTTGAGTAACTAATAATATAATAACACTATTACAAAATAAATTCAACAATACTTTTATTAATATTTGGTTACAAATGATAACAGTATAAATAAGTGATTATAACAGTATAAAAATGGAATAATATATTATACAAATTATTACAATTTTATAATATTTGCTAAAAATCAATAAGAAAATAAATAAATTATAAATTTATATATTCTTTACAATTAGTTACATATTTATAATTTGACAAAATATAGAACTAATTATATGATATTAAGTAAGAAAAAGTTATATTAGAGGTGATATGAAAATGTCTTTTATTTTTAATTTTGCGGATATAAGTGTAAGAATTATTTTACCTATACTTGCGGTTATTATAGTATATGAGGGATATGTATCTATTCGTCATCGCAGGAGAGAAAAACGCCCTCTTATAATGTTAGCAGATGTAGACAGCAACAATATTTATCCCGTTTACTATTGGGAAAATTCTATCGGAAGAAGAAAAAGCTCTGATATACAAATTAAAGATATGACTGTTTCGAGAGAACACGCTGTATTATTTAGGCGAGAAAAGGCTTGGTTTATTTCTGATACGGGTTCAAAAAGCGGTGTTTATCTTAATGGTAAACTTGTAAGAGGAAGTGTTCCTGTATATGTAAATGCCGTTTTGAGCATAGGAAGTAAAAATCTTATGTTAAAAAGAGTTAGTGATTGTATAAATGATATTTCCTCAGACAGCTCAGCCGAAAAAAATAAGAAAGCTGTTCACCCATTTTTACTTATGCTTACTGTATCATTATTTTTGTTGTTTTTAACGATTGATGCAAGTTTAAGTGATAATATCAATAAAAAAGATATATTTATAATATTTGGGATATTTGTAGGAATATCGTGGCTATTTTATATTATATCGACATTTGTATTCAAAAGAGCTACTTTTGAACTTGAAAGTATAGCGTTAATGCTTACGGGTGTTGGTATTATAATTATCGCAGGAACTAATACAAGACAGGCATATGTACAGCTTATCGCTGGGAGTATTGGAATAATATGTTACTGTTGTCTAATAAAATTTATGGAAAAAACAGATGTTGTTGCCAAATATAGATTTTCAATATCTATACTTGCAATATTATTATTAGCCATAAATCTTATATTCGGAGATGTTAAAAACGGTGCTCAAAACTGGATAGAAATAGGTTCTATATCTGTACAGCCATCTGAATTTGTAAAAATAGCATTTATATTTGTTGGCACATCAACGCTTAATCAATTGCAAAAAAGTAAAAATCTTACAGGATTTATTTTATTTTCATTGATTTGCATAGGTGCATTGTGCCTAATGGGCGACTTCGGAACAGCTTGTATATTTTATGTAACATTTTTACTTATATCATTTATGAGGTCAGGAAGTATAACAGCCTTTATACTTGGCATAGCTGCTGCGGTAATAGGAGTTATTGTTATATTAAACTTCAAACCATATATAGCAACAAGATTTGAGGCTTGGGGACACGTCTGGGAATATGCCCAAACATCCGGATATCAACAAGCTAATGTCTTAACATATAGTGCAAGCGGCGGACTATTTGGTGTAGGTATAGGAAACGGGGAATTGAGGTATATATTCGCCGCAACAAGTGACCTTGCATTTGGTGTTATGTGTGAAGAATTAGGCGTAGTACTCGCCATTATTATCGTTTGTGCAATAGCCGGACTTGCTTTATATACAAGAGGTTCTATTTTACGCAGCAGGTCAACCTTTTATTCAATATCTGCCTGTACAGCGGCAGGATTACTGCTATTTCAGGCGGCTTTGAACATATTTGGTGCAACCGATATTTTACCTCTAACAGGCGTAACACTTCCTTTTATAAGTCAAGGCGGTTCAAGTATAATTTCCGTTTGGGGACTTCTTTCGTTTATGAAAGCCTCGGACGAAAGGACTTACGGCGTAAAAAGAAAGTAAGGTGTTTAATATGAAAAGGACAAGAAACCGTTCTATTTTATTGCTTATATTAACAGTAACATTCTTTATCGGACTTATATATTTTGCTGTCAACCTTATAATACATCAAGAAGAATGGGCATCAAAGCCTATGAACCAATATGTCAGCGGCAGCGGCGGACTTGACCGAGCCGGTACAATATACGACAGAAACGGCATAGTCGTTGCATCATCTTCAAACGGTACAAGAAATTATAGCAATAATGTTAATATCCGTAAGGCAATATTGCATACCGTTGGCGACAGTACAAACAATATAGCAACATCAGTCCAAGTATTTTATAGAAAACAATTAATAGGCTTTAATGCCTTAACAGGATACAGCAATAACAGCCACGATATTACTTTAACATTAGACAGTGAGGTTTGCAGAAAAGTTTATGAATCTATGGAAAATGTTAAAGGTACCACAATCGTTTATAATTATAAAACAGGTGAGATAGTTTGTTTGGTAAGTACCCCGAGCTATGACCCCGAAAATATACCGTCCGATTTACTCACCAATGCAAAATATGATGGTGCATATATAAATCGTGCAATATCTTCTACCTATGCACCCGGTTCAATATTTAAAATAGTAACCGCTGCTGCTGCAATAGATACTATTCCAAATGTTATGGACAGAACATTTACTTGTAACGGTTCAAAATTAATCAATGGCGAATTAATTACTTGTATGTTGGAACACGGTGAAATTGATATGAAAACCGCTATGGCTAAATCGTGCAATATAGCATTTGCAGAACTGGCCGTTGAAGTCGGTAAAGATATAATGACCGAAACGGCTAATAAAATGGGTATTAATACAAAATATTATATAAATGATATACCTACAAAATCAGGAAATTATAATGTATCAAATGCAGATGATAATGCTCTTGCGTGGTCCGGTATCGGTCAATATACTGACCTTGTTAATCCTATTAGTATGCTTATTATATGCGGGGCTATCGCAAATAACGGAACACCCGTTAAGCCATATATTATAAGTGAAATATCAGACGGGAATATTTTAACGAATGACAAAACAAAAACAGAATATTATAATCAAATGATTTCACCAAGTACAAATTCTGTAATTGCAGATATGCTTGATTATACTATGTTATCTCATTATGGTAAAGATATGTTTGAAGGAATGGACATTTGTGCAAAAACCGGTACGGCAGAAGTTGGCGGAGGTAAACAGCCTAATGCTTGGATGGTCGGATATAGTAAAGATGAAGATTTTCCATATGCTTTTGTAGTAGTCGTTGAAGAAGGCGGATATGGCATAAGTTCGGCAGGCCCTATTGCAGTAACCGCTATGAAAGCACTTTTACCATAAAATACAACTCCCATTATAAGAGAATTTTAAGTTTCTTATAATGGGAGATATTTTATATTTATATATTTTCTTTTCTTACAACATCATTTATATTTGATAAATTTGATATATCAAATTTATCACCATATAAATCCATATCAGGATATAAATCCATAAGCGGAATAAGTACAAAAGCCCTTTCTTTATAGAGTTTATGAGGGACTGTCAGATAATCTTTGTCAGAATTATAATTTTCACAGGCAATAATATCAATATCAATCGTGCGTGGTGCATAATGATAAGGTCGATTTCTGCCCATTGCAGATTCTATTCCTAAACAAGCCCCCATCAGGATTTCCGGTATAAGAGTGGTTTCGATTTCTATGCAGCAATTATAAAAATTAGGCTGTTCTTCTTCAATCCCGAAAGGTAATGTTTCATAAATAAATGATTTTCTTATTACTTTTGTATCATATAAATTATTTATATATGATATAGCCTTTTGTAAATTTAATTTTCTATCCCCTATATTAGTACCAAGGCACAAAACCGCTTTATATAAGTTATTCAATATAATCACTTCTTTTTCTTGTAATTTCAACAGCTACATATTCAAATGCTGCCCTTATAGGTGCATTAGGCTTTTTCAATAAAACCGTTACGCTATCTATCATATTAAATTCCTTTATAAGTGTTTCAGCGATATATTCACTTGCTCTTTCAATAAGGTCAAATTTTTTTTCTGTCATCGCTCTTATGATAGTTTTCGTAGCCTTTGCATAATTTACGGTACAACACAAATCATCGTTTTTACAAGGTTGTGATATATCAATATACATTGTTACATCAACTTCAAATTCCTGTCCATCATCTTTCTCCTCCGGATTAACACCGTGAAATGCAAATATTTTTAATCCCTTTATTATTATTTTATCCATATGTAATTAACTCCTTAAAATTGCTTGTGCCACTTTTACTGCTTGAATAGTTTCTTTAAAATCGTGTACTCTCAAAATATCCGCACCATTTATAGCCGCTATAATATGTGCGGATATACTTCCTGCCATTCTTTCCTCAAATGGCGGATTTCCGCAAGACATACCAATAACTCTTTTTCTTGATGCACCGACTAAATATGCACAATCTTCAATTCTCATATCGTTACAATTTTTCAAAAGCCGCAAATTCATCTCATAGGTTTTACCAAATCCAATGCCGGGGTCAAAGCAAATTCTGTCGGGAGAAATATTATAACTTTTTGCTTTTTCAAGGCTGCTCTCAAAAAATTTTTTAATTCCATCGGACTTATTGTGCATAATTATACAACCGCAATCAGATTTTGAAGCTATTTCGTACATTTTTTCGTTTTCAAATCCATTTACATCATTTATTATATTAATTCCATATTTCAAAGCTGTTTCCGCCACTTCAGGAAAATATGTATCAATAGATAAAGGTATGTTAATTTTACCTTGTATTATCTTCAAAAAAGGCAATAATCTTTTCAATTCTTCTTTTGGCGGAATCTCAATATAACCCGGTCTTGTTGATTGTGCACCTATATCTATAAAATCTACGCCACATTCAACCATTTCGAGTGCCCTTTTTAAAGCACTTTCCGGATTATTCCATTTACCTCCGTCCGAAAAAGAATCGGGTGTAATATTCAAAATCCCCATAACATAGATTTTTTTACCAAGTTCTATATTATATTTGCCGCATTTGAAAAATTTTTTCATTTATTGAACCTCACTGTAATTCAAGTTAATTGTTATCAATCTCAATCTTTCAAACTTATAATATGATAAAGATGATGTGTCAATAGTTATATTATATCCCTGTTCCAAAAATTCATTAGCCTTTATAAGATAATAAAATAATTTGTATGGTTCTTCCGATAACAATTTATTTACAGTATCCTCATAGTCCATATTGTCGCCAACTATAATAGAATATGAATCTTGGTTTGATAATATAGTCTGACAAATTTCATTAATTATTTCACTATCTGTTGTCTGTGAAAACTCATTCAGCACATATGTCATTTGGTAATTATAATTATACTCCATTGAAAAACATTCAGGTATTTTAAAATTAAAGCTTTTATTTTCTGTTATACAATTTAAATCAGATGGATATTCTTCATCTAATGTATGGTCGATAAGCATTTTATCAGAATTCAGGTTTAAATAATTATGATTTATATGCTGTTGCGAATCGTCCCAAGTTATATCCGCATAATACCAATTATCATTTATTTTAACGATATTCCACATATGAGGCTGTGAATTACCATATCCTAAAATTAATCTTGAATTTATACCACATAAATTCAGTAATAATTTGAATGATTTCGCATAGCCTTCACATACTGCCATACCATTTACTAATGCTCCGACCACTGTAAAGCTGCTCCAATTATCTGATATCTGAGAGGCATTATTATCATACTGACAATTATTAACTATTAAATCGTGAATGGCTAATTCTCTTTCAAATTCGCCTAAATCACTTGGAATACTGTCTAAATACTGATTTATATGCAATCTCAATTTATCAATATTTTCTGCACATTCTGTGCTGTTTAATATAGATTTCAATTCTATTATTGTATCGCCATCTCTATAATCATACTCAAAACTTCTTTTTAGCCAAAATACGTCTACATTATCATTTATAAAAGCGTAAAATGTCATTCTTATTTCCTGTACAGGTATTTCAACATCTTGTATAACAATTCGCTTTATATAATAATCTCTATCGTTTGTAATCGTATCACATATATAATAAACATTTCTTTGCATTTGATTGTATAGATTTCTTTGATAGTAATTATTAAGCATTGAGTAACAATCGGTACTATTTACGGAATTATAATTACTATTATTAATATAAACCGTTGGTGATACAAGGTTATATTCTTTCTTGTTATCATCGCTGTTTATTTTATTATCAGTAATATTAAAGTAATTTGAAACTGTACTTTTTATTTCATTACTTAATCTACAAGAGGTCAGGCTGAATAACAATACTATGCCAACAAATAATGAAAAAAATCTTTTCATATCTATCCTCCCTTGTAAAAGTTTATCTGCATTAAATTATATCACACTTAGTATATATATGCAAAGAGGATATTAAATTTTGTAATCATTTGTAATAAAATAAAAGAACGGCTCTTTAATAAGAGTCGTTTTTTGTAATTTTCTTTTAGCCAAAAGTTTACTACAAGATAAATTTCAACACTTGTGTGCCAAATACTTACGGGTATTATGTTTCTTCTGAACTCGTATCATCTATTATCCATTCACTTTCGTCAATATTGCCGGTTCTTTTATAATATATGCATAATATATTATTATCATCTTTTTCTACATATTGCATAGTATTGCCGCCGTCATTACTTGTCATAGTATAAAATTTATCATTAAAAGTATATGTAATCTCATTACCTTTAACCTTATAGTTACCGGAAATTATATTATCGTTTTCTTTTACCTTGCATATACCGCCTTTAAAATATATTGATACTTCTGAACCATATTTAAGTTTTATGTTATCATCGTTATATGTAGCATATGAAAATGTCCATACGCCATTTAATTCTGTAATTTCTTCACTCGTTTCATTATCTTTACAGCCACTTAAAGTCATAAACGCTAACATTGTAACTGCTAAAACAAAAAATGATATTATTTTTTTCAAACCATACCACTCCTACATATTACTAATCCATATTTTAATTATACAAGTATTATAAATTGGTGTCAACAGATATGATTTGGGTTAAGATTTACTTAAATACCTATTTTTAAAGGAAATGCTATTATACAAGGCACTCTTAAACAAATCTTAATTTTTGACAGTTTGTATATAAAAAAGTCGGGATATAATTCCCGACTTTTTTAAGAAAAGAGGCGTCACCCAGATTCGAACTGGGGAATCGGAGTTTTGCAGACTCGTGCCTTACCGCTTGGCTATGACGCCCAATATAAAATAACGCTTAAAGAGATTAAGCGTTATTATGGAGCGGATGACGGGGTTCGAACCCGCTACATTCACCTTGGCAAGGTGACACTCTACCAAATGAGCTACATCCGCA